>NZ_VWXJ01000001.1:0-601375 GCF_011752535.1 Pantoea sp. Tr-811 | reverse complement strand
CGAATTCCCTGTAGGAGCGAGCGCAGCTCGCGATGGGGCGCGCAGCGGCCCCAACGTCTCAGCTTCGCGGCGCTTACCGCCGGGGCTGCTCTGCAGCCCATCGCGAGCTACGCTCGCTCCTACCGGGCGGCGTTGGCCTGGCGTGCGCTGTCTACCCCGACGACCCCCACAACCCGGCGCCACAGCCTGGGGTCGACAGCACCCTGAACCCGATCGAAAAGCCCATGCCACGGGACACCGACCCGCGCATACAGGGTGGAATCCGCCGGCCAAGCTGAACGATGACCGCGACCTGCCGGGAATGGATGGCAGCGGCTCGGAGGGCATGGGCCGTCAGGGTAGCGGCGACACACAGCGCTGATAGCCTACCCCCTCGCCGCGCCAGCCTAACTGCATCGCGAATTCCCTGTAGGAGCGAGCGCAGCTCGCGATGGGGCGCGCAGCGGCCCCAACGTCTCAGCTTCGCGGCGCTTACCGCCGGGGCTGCTCTGCAGCCCATCGCGAGCTACGCTCGCTCCTACCGGGGGATTGCGCGACCCGCAGGGCTGGGCAATGTCCTAGCGGGGCGGGGTTGGTTGCTGCCCAGGCATTCACCACTGCCGCTTGTCGGGCCGGCTCAACCCGAGCTTTTCAATCCGGTAACGCAGCATATCCCGCGAAAGCCCCAAAATCCGTGCCGACTTGGTCACGTTCCAGTCGGTGCGGTCCAGGGTCTTGCACACCAGGTCCCGCTCCATGTCCGGCAAGCTGGTGCACGCTTGCGGCTCGTAGCGGGGCATCTCGTACACGGTCGCCGTGGGCTGCGCCAGCGGCTCGTCAACCAGCGTCATGCACAGGTTGAGCTGGTGCGCCTGCACCACCTCGTTGGGCGCCAACAGCACCGTTTGCTCCAGCATGTTGCGCAGTTCACGCACATTGCCGGGCCAGGTGTAACTGAGCATCAGCGCTTCGGCCTCGGCACTGAAGCGCAAGTTCGGCTTGCCGTAACGGCGCCCGTGGTGGGCCAGGAAATGCCGGGCCAGCAACAGCACATCCTGCCCACGCGCATGCAGGCGCGGCACCTTCAGGGCAATGATGCGCAGGCGGAAGAACAAGTCGCGGCGAAACTTGCCCTGCTGCACCATCTGCTCCAGGTTGCAGTTGGTGGCACTGATGACCCGCAGGTCGACCTTGCGCTCCTTCACCGCACCAATCCGGCGAATGCTGCGGTCTTCCAGCAACTTGAGCAGCTTGGCCTGGAGCACCAGGTCCATCTCGCCGATTTCATCGAGGAACAAGGTGCCACCATCGGCCGCCTCCACCAGCCCGACGCGACGCTCCTTGGCATCGGTAAAGGCGCCCTTCTCATGGCCGAACAGCTCGGCTTCCAGCAGGTTGGCCGGGATCGACGCACAGTTGAACTCGATGAACGGCCCCTTGGCGCGCGAGCCATCGAAATGCAGGGCCCGGGCGACCAGCTCCTTGCCGGTGCCGGTTTCACCCTCCACCAGCACCGGCGGCAAGTCGTCGCTGGCCATGCGCCGCTCGGCGTCGAGCACCTGCCGCAGGGTGTGCTTGAGACTGACCATCGCCGGCGACTCGCCAATCAACGCCTGCAAGCCCGACTTCTGCGCCTCGCGCTCCTGGTAGAACGACAAGGTCCGTTCCATGCGCTCGGTGGCCAGCGCTTTGTCCAGGGTCAGCTTGAGCTCGGCCAGCACCACCGGCTTGGTCAGGTAGTGAAAGGCGCCCTCCTTCATGGCCTGCACGGCATCCTCGACGTTGCCGTAGCCGGTCATCATGATCACCTTCAACTCCGGCGCCTGCGCCACCAGTGTACGCAGCAGGTCATGGCCGCTCATGCCGGGCAGCGAGTTGTCGGTGAGCACCGCGTCGGGCTGCGCCCGCTTGATCTGCTCCAAGGCAAGTTCCGCGGTGTCGCAGAGCACCACTTCGTAGCCCTTGAGGCTCAGGTAGGTGCGAATGTTCTCGCCGAGAACCTCATCGTCCTCAACGACCAGAATGCTGTGGTCCATGGTCCCCTCCCGCTGCAATATTGAAAGTGAGGCTGACGCGGGTTCCTTCCTCTTCACGGCTGCTCAGGCTGACCGAGCCGCCGAAACGTTCCATGATGCGTTTGACCAGGGCAAGGCCCACGCCCAGGCCGCCCTGCTTGGTGGTGAAGAACGGCTTGAACACCATCCGCTCCTGTTGCTGGGTCATGCCCTTGCCGGTGTCGCTCAACAGCAGCTGCGCGCGCCCACCGTCCTGCACAGTCACCTGGGCACGCAGCTCGCCGCCCTTGGGCATGGCTTCCAGGGCGTTGGAGAACAAGCTGTTGAGAATCTGCGTAAGCTGCAGCGACTGGCTGGCCACCCATTGCACCTGCGGCCCTTCGAAGGCAAACCGCACGCCATTGCGCTCGATCTGCTGGGCGAACGCCAGGTAGGTGTCTTCGATGGCCGCCACCAGGTCCACCACTTCGGGGTTGTCGCTGGTCGGGCGCAGCGACACCAGCAGCTCGCGCACCCAGCGCGACATGCGGTCGACCTGGCTGATGATGTCGGTGATGTTCTTCTGCGCCAGCGGGCTGGCGATTTCCTGCGCCAGCTCGGCGCTGGAGCGAATGTTGGCCAGCGGGTTGCGCAGGCTGTGGGCCACCGCCGAGGACATTTCCCCCAGCGCCACATAGGTTTCGCTGGCGACCAACCGCTCCTGCTGGTGCTGCAGCATCAGCGATGCCCGGCGCACGATCCAGAACAGGCCGAAGTAGATCAGCGCCCCGCCCACCAGGGACGAGGCCCAGATCAGCACATAGCCGCGCTGGATGCGGCGAATCAGGTCCTGGGGCTCTTTATAGATCTCGACCATGGCCAGCACCTGCTCGCCCTGGCTGTCGAACAGCGGAATGTAGTTCTCGATGAACAGGTGGCGCGGCTCACGCTCGAACTGCTGCTCCTCGCGGTCTTCCTCAGGCTTGTGGTAACTGGCGGAAACCGACTTGCGCGAGCGGAAGGCGTGCTCCAGGTCATCGTCATCGCTGATGCGCTTGCCCACCAGTGACGGGTTGGTCGACCAGACGATACTGCGGTCCCTGGCATAGACATTGGCCAGCAAGGCGTCGGGCAGGTGCGCGACATGGTCGAGGAATTCCTCCCGTGTCGACTCGGCCAAGGCCGGGCTGAACTGCAAGTGCTGCTGGTCGAAGCGCGCGTCGATCAGCTCGCCCATGGTAGTGCCTGGCGGCAACTGCGAGTGGCGCACCTCGGCCTGGGCCATGGCCTGGATGAACTGGGCGGTGAGCATGGCGTCGCGCTGCACGCTGTCGCGCACGACGAAACGGGTGGAAACATAGCCCAGGCCACCGGCCACCGCCGTGATGATCAGCAGGCTGATCAGCGAAAACCAGCGCAGCAGGTTGAACGGCTGAAACGGCGCGGCAAGGCCACTGGCAGGCAGGCTTGCCGTTTTGCCTGGAAGGTCGTTTCCCAGCATCTGCATCGCATGGCTCCCGCTTGGGGATGTTATTCAGAAGGCCCCCACTCACTACTACGACTGGTAGCGATAGGGTGGCGCTGTCCCTGACTGACGTAACGGCCGTGTGTCGCACATGGGTAAAAGCAAAAAATCAGCCAACGGTAAACAAAATTTAAATATCCATAAATATCAATGTATTACGACTACATCCTAGATTCCTTATCATGAAAATTCCCCACATTTGGGTATTTTTCACCCAAAAACCATAAACCTTTATTTATCAGTTATTTACAAGAAATACTTGATGCAAATTATCCTGTATTCGCCAAGCGAAAGGTCAGCGATACCCGAGTGCCGTGCCCCTGGCTGCTGCTCAACCTGACCGAGCCGCCGAAGCGCTCCATGATCCGCCGCACCAGCACCAGCCCCACACCCAGGCCGCCCTGCTTGGTACTGAAAAATGGCCTGAAGGCCATGCGTTGCTGCTGCTCGCTCATGCCCTTGCCGCTGTCGGACAGGCGCAGGGTAACGCTGCGCCGGTCGCGCTTCACCAGCTCCACCTTCAGCCGCCCGCCCTCGCCCATCGACTCCAGCGCGTTGTCGATCAAGCTGCTGAACACCTGCGCGAGCAACGCCGGCTGGGCCAGCACCTGAACCGCCGGCAACGCGGGAACATCCAGGGCCACACCCGCACGGGCCAACGGCACGGCGAAGGCCTGCAGGCTTTCCTGCAGGGCCTGGGACAACTCCACCGGCACCGTCTCGTCATTGAGCGGGCGCAGCGACTGCAACAGCTGGCGAATCCACTGCGACATGCGGTCGACCTGGCTGATGATTTCGTTGATGTTGCGTTGCGCCGGGCCCTCGTCGAAGGCCTGGGCCAGCTCTGCGCTGGAGCGAATGCTGGCCAGCGGGTTGCGCAGGCTGTGGGCCACGGCCGACGACACCTCGCCCAGGGCCACATAGGTTTCACTGCCGATCAAGCGTTTCTGTTGCACCGCCATCAACCGCACGGCCCGGCGCATGATGGTGTACAGGCCGACATACACCAGCGCAGCACCAACGGCGATGGCCACCCAAAGCAGGATCAGGCCATGCTCGATACGCACGATCAGGTCGTGGGGCTCCTTGTAGATCTCCACCATGGCCATGACCTCGTCGGCGTCGGCATCGAGCAGCGGTATGTAGTTTTCGATGAACAATTGCTCGGGGGGCGTGATGAACTTCTGCTCGCTGCGCGCCTGCTCGACAGAGTGGTAGCTCGCCGACACCCGCAGGCGATACTCGAAGGCCCGGTCCAGGTCCTCGTCGCCTTCGATCAGCTTGCCCATCAACGCCGGGTTGCTCGACCAGATCACCGTGCGGTCCGGGGCATAGATGTTCACCAGCAGCATGTCGGGCAGATGGGCGATATGGTCCAGGAACTCGCCACGGGCCTTGCGCCGCGCCTGGGGGTCGACACCCGGCATGGCCACATGGTCGGTGCGCGGGTCGAGCAGTTCGCCCATGGTGCGTATATTGGGGATCGACACATGGCGCACCTCGGCATCGGCAATCGAGGTGATGAACTGCGCCGTGAGCAAGGCGTCGCGCTCGATGCTCTCATCGATGATGAAGCGGCTGGAGATCAGCCCCAGCCCTGCCGCCACCGACAGGATGAATGCCAGGCTGACCCAGGCGTACCAGCGCAGCAGGTCGAATGGCTTGCGCGCGGCGCTGGCCTCGCTGCCGGCAGGCGGCGCTGGCATGGCGTGACGGGGGGCGATGTCCATGTCGGACTCCACGGCTGGGCACCTGTTGAAGGTTATAGCCCAGTGCTGGGGAAACCCCGCGTGGTTCAGGACGAAATGCGCGCTTTATGCAGCCCTCCCCGGTTACAGCGGTGAATCGTCGGCCAGCCCCTGCAGCTTGCGGTACTCGCGCAACACCGCCGGCACGTAGCGCCGGGTTTCGGCGAACGGCGGCACCGCGCCGCGGCGCAGCACCGCGTCGGGGCCTGCGTTGTAGGCGGCCACGGCCAGGGTAATGTCATTGTCGAACAAGGTCAGCATGCGCTTGAGGTAGCGCGCACCGCCCTGCACGTTGTCCTCGGGGTCGAGGATATCCTCCACGCCCATTTCCCGGGCCGTGTCGGGCATCAGTTGCATCAGGCCCACGGCGCCGGCCCGTGAGCGGGCCTTGGGGTTGTAGCCGGACTCAGCCTTGATCAACGCATGCAACAGCGCCTGGGGCACATTGTGCGCACGTGCCGCCGCCGCCACCAGGTCGGCATAGGGCCGGCCGGTGATCAGCTGCGCATCGCGGGGGCCGGCCTGGGCCACAGGTTCGCTGATTACCCGGTCGTAATGGCGCCCCGGCCGGTGAACGTTGCTCAGTACGTAGCCGCCCTTGGCATCGATGGAAATGTACACATCGGCCTGGGCGCTTGCCGCCGCCAGCCACAGCATCACCAGGATCATCGCGCGCATGTCGGTCGCCTCCCCGCCGTGCCCCCGTTGTGGGGGAAATGCCCCGGAAAACCCGGGCTTTGCTGATACACCGCAAGCACTGTGCCGCTTGCCATGGCGCATGGCGCAAGGCCCCGAGGCAGACGTGCACGGCTGTTGCATGGGGCTGTGAAAAGCCTGTCCCCAGCAGCGGAGGTCTACACCATGCAGCGCAAACCCAACCCCCAACGCGGCTTTACCCTGCTCGAACTTCTGGTGGTGCTGGTGGTGCTCGGCCTGTTGGCCGGCATCGTCGCCCCCAAGTACTTCAGCCAGCTCGGCCGTTCCGAAGCCAAGGTGGCGCGGGCGCAGATCGAGGGCCTGGGCAAGGCCCTGGACCTGTACCGCCTGGAAGTGGGGCATTACCCCAACAGTGAGCAAGGCCTGCAGGCCCTGGTGGCCGCCCCCAGTGGCGAGCCACGCTGGACCGGGCCGTACCTGCAGAAGGCGGTGCCCCAGGACCCTTGGGGCCGCCCGTACATCTACCGGCAACCCGGCGAGAACGGCGGCGAGTACGACTTGCTGTCGCTGGGCAAGGATGGCCAACCCGGCGGCGAAGGCGAAAACGCCGAAATCACCAGCTGGCAATAAGGAGAACGACCATGCGCTATAGCCTCAAGGCCCTGGGCAGACAGGGCGTGGTGCAGATCCAGATCGACGCTGAAGACGCCGAGCAGGCCCGCCGCCAGGCCCAGGACCAGGGCTTGCGGGTGGTCAGCGTGCGCGGCCAGGGCCGCAACTGGCGGGCATTGGCCTGGCGCCGGGCAACGGTGTTCGACCTGGTGCTGTTCAGCCAGGAACTGACCACCTTGCTGCGCGCCGGCCTGCCTTTGATCGACGCGCTGGAAAGCCTGGCGGAAAAGGCCCCCCTGGGCACGCCGCGCAAGGTACTGAGCGAGCTGGTGCGCCAGCTGTACGAAGGCCGTTCGCTGTCGCAGGCATTGGCCCAGCAGCCACGGGTATTTCCCCCCTTGTATGTGGCGCTGGTGCAATCGAGCGAGCGCACCGGCGCGCTGGGCGATGCCCTGGCCCGCTACATCGGCTACCGCCAGCGCCTGGACCTGGTGCGGCAGAAACTGCTGGGCGCCTCGGTCTACCCCCTGCTGCTGTTGCTGGTAGGCGGCGGCGTGGTGCTGTTTCTGCTGGGCTACGTGGTGCCGCGCTTCAGCCTGGTGTTCGAGGGCATGGGCAGCGAACTGCCCTGGCTGTCGCGGGTTTTGATGGATATCGGCCTGTTCCTGCATGCCCAACAGCTACCCCTGGCCCTGGCCACGGCAGGCGGCATTGGCGCCTTGGTGGTGTTGCGGCGCAACCCCCAACTGCGGCGCTTTGGCTCGCGCCAGTTGCGGCGCCTGCCGGCCCTGCACCAGCGGCTGGTGATGTATGAGCTGGCACGCTTCTACCGCTCCCTGGGCATCCTGCTGCAGGGCGGCATTCCGATCCTCACCGCCATGGGCATGGCCCGCGGCCTGCTCGGCAGCACCTCGGCCCAGGGCCTGGAGCAGGCCAGCCGGCGGGTGGGCGAAGGGCTCTCGTTGTCCGATGCGTTGGAACAGGGGCAATTGGTGACCCCGGTGTCGCTACGGCTGCTGCGCGCCGGCGAGCAGTCGGGGAACCTGGGCGAGATGCTTGAGCGCTGCGCGGATTTCCACGACCAGGAAATCGGCCGCTGGGTAGAGTGGTTCGTCAAGCTGTTCGAACCCCTGCTGATGACCTTCATTGGCTTGCTGATCGGCTTTATCGTGATTTTGATGTACATGCCGATCTTCGAGCTGGCGTCGAGCATCCACTAGCCTGTGGCCGTAAGCTCAATAGTCGAAGCGGTCCACCGCCCGCCGCCGCTCATTGTCATCGCGCCGGTCATAGCTGGCCGTGGTCTGGATATTGGCATGGTGGGCCAGTTTCTGTGCAATCGACAGGTCGTGCTCCTCGATCACCCGGGTGATGAACGCCCGGCGAAAATCGTGGGGCATGATTTTCACCCCCACCTGCGCCCCGCGCTGGCGGGCGATGTAGTAGATCGCATGCTTGGTGATGCGCGCGCGGGTGATGTGGCTGCCACGGCGGATCCGGTTGAACAGGAACGGGTCGTCCGATGCGCCTTCGGGCAGGTCCTGGCGGCGCAGGTCGAGCCAGGCTTGCAGCTTGTCGAAGGCCCAGGGCGGCGCGTACTTGATCAACTGCCGGTTGCCCTTGCCGGTAACCTGCAGGCTACGGGCCTGGAAATCCACTTGGCTCAGGTCGATGTCCACCGATTCGGACTTGCGCATGCCGGTGCCATACAGCAACGCGATGATCGCCGCATCGCGAACGCCCTGGGGCCTTGGGTCGGCCGCGCAGACGTCCATCAGCTCGCGAATCAGGCTACGGCGCAGGTTGCGCCCAGGCGGCAGGCGGCTACCGCTGGCCGGCTTGACCTCGCGGATGCGCAACAGGCGCTCGTGGTCGATCAGGCCCATGCGCCAGGCTTCGTTCATCACCCCGCGCACCGCATTGACATACAACGACGAGCTGTTGGGCGCATAGCCATCGGTGCGCAAGGCTGCCACCAGGCCGATCAGGTGGCCGGGTTCCAGCAGGTGCCAGGGCATATCGGCCAGGTTGCATTCGACGAAGCCGAGCCGGTCGGCGGCGTCCTGGAGCACGTAGCGCATGGTTTGCTGGCTGGAGGGGGCCAGGCGGGCGAGGTATTGCAGCAAGGGGCTGTGCGAAAGATCGGACAAAACGTGAATCCTGAAGCGAAACGACTGCGCGCAATGGTACCGCAAAGCGCGGCGGTTGATCGAACCCGCACTGCCTGGGCGATCTGTGGTCTAGAGTTCAAGCCAAGCAAACGCCAGCGAGCCCCTATGGTTCTTCATCGCCTCACCCGTACCCACCCCCGCCTGAGCATTGCCGCCCTCGCCGGCGTGATCGGCGCCTGGTTGATACCCGCCGACGACACCGTGCAGCGTGTGCTGAGTGGCTGGAACGTCGGCGTCTGGCTCTATTTGTTGCTGGTACTGTGGTTGACCTGCCGGGCGAGCCCGGAAACCGTGCGCAAGGTGGCCCGGGTCGAGGACGAGAACGCGGGGTTGGTGTTGTTCACCGTGTGCATCGCTGCCATCGCCAGCCTTGCCGCCGTCACCTTGCAGTTGGTGTCCAGCCGCGGCCTGCAGGGTGGTGCGCTGGCGCTGCACTACCTGTATACCGGGTTGACGGTCGCCGGCTCATGGTTGCTGATCGGCTGCATCTTCAGCCTGCATTACGCCCGGCTGTTCTATACCGGCGACCGCCATGAGCCGGCACTGCGCTTCGCCGACGGTGAACGCAACCCTGATTATTGGGATTTCCACTACTTCTCGTTCACCATCAGCGTTGCCGTGCAAACGTCCGACATCGGCGTGGGTGGGCGTGGCATGCGCCGGGTGGTGTTGGCCCATTCGTTGGTGGGGTTCGTGTTCAATACAGCGATTCTGGGGTTTACCATCAATATTGCGGCTGGGTTGTTGGGGTGAGCGGTTGGGCGCCTCAACCCCTTGTAGGAGCGGGCTTGCCCCGCGAAACAGGCACCGCGGTGCATGGCACCGGCTTCGCCGGTGTTCGCGGGGCAAGCCCGCTCCTACAGGGAATTTTGGCGCCTTGCGCACGCTCTAGCCGTTCGTCCGAAACAGCCCAACCCGCCCGCTTGCGATCAGATAGCCAGCTAAGCACCTTTTCCGCCGGTAACCACCATGGAAAACGTTTGCCTGCGCACATGCCGCCCAAGCGCCTTGCATGACAAGCCTGTGAACACCGTCATGCATTAGTACATTTGTCTTATTCGCCCATCATTCTCAACGGCGCCGAGTGCTATGTTTACTATCCCGGTGCCGCGCTGTGGCCCCGATCACCCTGCCCAGGACGGGCAAGGAGGCTGGCATGAACAAACTGACGTTCCCCAACGCCTGCCAGGTGATGCGCTGGCATTTCCACCCGCTGGGTTTCGAAGCCAGCATGGATGCGCCGCGCAGCATGGTCGCACGCCTGTTCGACCGGGCCACCGGTGAAACCCTGCTGGCCATTGCCGGCATTCCCTGCACGGCGATCATGGCCGCGGCGGATGTGGAACGCATCATCGAAGCCGTCGAGGCCGAAATGGAAACCTTCGCCCCGGCCTTCAGCCTGCGCGATGCAGGCTAGACAGCCGACTCGCTTTGCACGCGCAACGCCTGCAAATTAGCCATGAACGCCTCCGCAGGTACCGGCTGCCCAAGCAAGTAGCCTTGTAGCGAATCGCAGCCCAGCCGTGTCAGAAATGCCTGCTGGCGGTCGGTTTCCACCCCTTCGGCAACAATTCGCAGGCCCAGCGCCTGGCCTAGGGCGACAATCGCCGAAACGATCGCCGCATCGTCGCTGTCCTGCTCCAGGTCGCGCACGAAGCCGCGGTCGATCTTCAGCTCGTTGGCCGGCAGGCGCTTGAGGTACATCAGGCTCGAATACCCGGTGCCAAAATCATCGATCGACAGGTCCACACCCATGTCGGACAAACGCTGCAGCACCATCAGGCTGGCATCGGCGTCATGCATGGCAGTGGTTTCGGTAATTTCCAGGGTCAGCCGGTTGGCCGGCAGGCCGTTATCGGCAAGGGCGCGGGCAACGCTGTCGACCAGGCTGGCATGGCAGAACTGGATGGCCGACAGGTTAACCGCCATGCGCCATTCGGCGTGGCCTTGGTCCACCCACTGGCGCATCTGCCGGCAGGCTTCATCCAGTACCCACTCACCAATCGGGATGATCAGGCCGGTCTTTTCCGCAAGGCCGATGAAACGGTCGGGCAACAGCAACCCATGCTGGGGGTGCTCCCAGCGCAGCAAGGCCTCGGCACCGATTGGCTGGCAGGCCTGGGCGTCGAACTTGGGCTGGTAGTGCAAGCGGAACTGCTTGTGCTCCAGGGCCTGGCGCAAGTCCTGCAGCAGTTGCAGTTGCTGGCGCGCGTTGCTGTTCATCGAGGCGTCGAAGAAGCTGTAGCCGTTCTTGCCCGCGCTCTTGGCGTGGTACATGGCGGCGTCGGCATTGCGCAGCAACTCAAGCTGGTCCTGGCCATTACCGGGGTACAGGACGATGCCCAGGCTCGCGGTCAGCTGCAGGTCGTGCTCGGCAACGCGGAAGGTACGCGACACCAGGTTCACCTGCTTGACCGCCACATCCATGGCATCGTCCGGTTCCTGCAACTCCACCAGCAGCACGAACTCATCGCCGCCGATGCGCGCCAGGGTATCCTGGCTGTGCAGGTGGCCCCGCAGGCGCGCCGCCACGGCCTTGAGCAGCAGGTCGCCGACATGGTGGCCGAAGGCATCGTTGACCGGCTTGAAGCCATCCAGGTCGATGAACATCAGGGCAAAACAGCCACCCTGCTCCGCCACCTTGCCAATGGCCTGGTCGATCCGGTCGGACAGCAACGTACGGTTGGGCAACCCGGTGAGGGTGTCGTGCAGGGCCAATTGGGTCAGTTCCTGGTTGGCCAGGGTCAGCGAATGGGCAAGCTCGGCGGTGCGCGCCTCCAGGCGTGCATCCAGCACCGAGGTCAGCAGCGCCACCGCCAACACCGCCAGGGTGGTGATCAGCACCAGGTAGACCAGGCCCTCGCCTTGCACGCCGCCGGCCAGCGCGCCGCAGAAGCTGCCTTCGGGGAAATTCGCCGCGGCCATGCCGGTGTAGTGCATGCCGACGATGGCAACCCCCATCAACATCGCCGCCAGGCCGCGGATCTGCCGCACGTAAGGCGTATGCTGGCGCAGGCGGAAGGCGATCCACAAGGCAGCGGCCGAAGCCCCAACCGCTATGGCCAGCGAGGCACCGAACAGGGTGGGGTCGTAGTCGATGCCAGGCAGCATGCGCATGGCGGCCATGCCGGTGTAGTGCATACAGGCAATGCCTGCGCCCATGATCAACGCGCCCAGGCCCAGTTGCAGGCTGGGCAGGCTCGGCTGGCTGACCAACCAGAGGGCAAAGCCTGAGGACAAGACGGCGATCAGCAACGAAAACGCCGTCAGGCCGATGTCGTAGCCCAGGCTGATGGGCAGGCTGAAGGCGAGCATGCCGATGAAATGCATCGACCAGACGCCAATCCCCATGGCCAGCGCGCCGCCGCCCATCCATAGGTACACGGCGCGTCCCTTCGCCGTGGCGATGCGGCCCGTGAGATCCAGGGCGGTATAGGACGCCAGGATGGCCACACACAGTGAGATCAACACCAGCGAGGAAGAGTAGCTACCGGTCAGCATTGGCAGTTCCAACATCGGGACAGGGGGCCCAGGAAAAACTGACGATTGTACTCAAGCTTTGGCGAAACGCACGGGGTTTCTGCGAATGGGAATGGATCCAACCGGTGTACCTGGGCGCTGTGGCGCTTGGGCTAGAGCCCGTGCAGCGGCGAATGGCGGCACATTGCCACTTGTCGCCTGACAGCAGAACGACACCGAGTTGGTAGGAGCGAGCAAAGCTCGCGATGGGGCGCGCCGCGGCCCCAGGTTTCAGCTTCGCGGCTGATAACGCCGGGGCTGCTTTGCAGCCCATCGCGAGCTGCGCTCGCTCCTACGGGTGCAGCGTGTGCGCTGCGGCTGTCACTCTTGCTGGGCAAACGCCTGCTCGGCCTGCCAACCACCGCCCAGGGCGGCAATCAGCTGCACGCTGGCCACCAGGCGCCCTTGCAGCAGGTTCAACACGCTGCGCTCATTGCTAAGCGCCGTGGTTTGCACGTTCACCACATCGAGGTAGCCGATCAGCCCTGCCCGGTACTGGTTCTCGGTCAGGCGCAACGAGTCCCGCGCAGCGTCCAGCGCTTCCTGGCGCACCACCGCTTCGTCGCCGTACACCTTCAGTTGCACCAGGTAGTTCTCCACTTCCTTGAAACCGTCCAGCACGGTCTGGCGGTACTTCGCCACCGTCTGGTCATACACCGCCCGGGTACGGTCCACCTCGGCGCTGCGCTTGCCGGCATCGAACAAGGTCAGCGCCAGTTGCGGCCCCACCGACCAATAGCGGTTGGGCAACTCGATCCAGTTGCTGAAACTGCTGCTGGAATAGCCGCCGTTCATGCTCAGGCTCAAATCCGGGAAATAGGCGGCGCGGGCCACACCGATATTGGCGTTGGCAGCCATCACGTTGCGCTCGGCCGAGGCGATGTCGGGGCGCCGCTCAAGCAGTTGCGAGGGCAGCATCACCGGCACCTGCGGCAGCGCCGGCACCTGCTTGCTGTCGGCCAGGGAGAACTCGGCCGGCGCCTTGCCCAACAACACCGCAATGGCGTTCTCGAATTGCGCCCGCTGCCAGGCCAGGTCGATCAGGTCGGCCTGGGTGCTTTTGAGCTGGGTGCGTGCCTGGGCCACCGCATCCGGGCCAGCCACCCCGGCCTGGTACTGGTTCTGGTTCATCTGCAGCGAACGCTCGTAGGTGGCCACGGTGCGTTCCAGCAGGCGCTTCTGTTCATCGATAACCCGCAGCTGCAGGTAGTTCTGCACCAATTCCGACTGTTGGCTCAGGCGAATCGCGGCCAGGTCGGCAAAGCTTGCCTCGGCGCTGGCCTGGTTGGCGTTCATGGCTTCGCGCAACTTGCCCCACAGGTCGATTTCCCAACTCACGCCAAGCTGGGCGTTATAGGTGTCGCGGATACCGCTGCTGTTGTTCGACAGGCTGGAACTGGAGCTGCCGGTTCCCTGCGCCGAACGGTTCCTGCTGGTGGTCAGGTCCAGGCTTGGAAACAGCGAAGCGCGGCTGCTGCGCACCAGCGCCTGGGCCTGGCGGTACTGGGCTTCGGACTGGGCGACGGTCTGGTTGCTGCGGTTAAGCTGCTCGACCAGCGCATTGAGCTCGCTGTCCCCATAGATTTCCCACCAGGCGCCACGGGCGATGGCGTCGGACGGGTTGGCCTGGGTCCAGCCTTCGGCCTGCTTGAACTGCGCCGGGCTGCTCAACTCAGGCCGGTGGTAGTCCGGGCTCAGGGTACAGGCGCTGAGCATCACCGCGCACAGCCCGGCACCGACCAGGCGCGAGCCACGCCCGCGGGTCAGCTGCTGCAAGGCACGGTGAAGTGGAGTCTGGGCAAAGGTCATAGCGGGGTTTCCAGGGCGGCGTCGGTGCGCACACCGCGCCAACGGTTGAATCGATGGCGCAGGCGGTCGAGGTACAGGTACACCACCGGCGTCGTGTAAAGGGTCAGGACCTGGCTGAACACCAGGCCGCCAATAATGGTAATGCCCAACGGCCGGCGCATTTCCGCCCCCTCGGCGCTGCTGATCAGCAGCGGCAAGGCACCGAGCATGGCGGCCAGCGTGGTCATCAGGATCGGCCGCAGGCGCAGCAGGCAGGCTCGGCGAATCGACTCCTCCGGGGTCAGCCCCTGGTGACGCTCCAACTGCAGCGCCAGGTCGATCATCAGGATCGCGTTCTTCTTCACCACACCAATCAGCAGGAACAGCCCCAGCAGCGAAATCAGGCTGAACTCACCGCCCGTGGCGTACAGCGCCAGCAACGCGCCGACCCCGGCCGACGGCAAGGTCGAGAGGATGGTCAGGGGGTGAATGTAGCTTTCGTACAGAATACCCAGCACCAGGTACACCAGCACCAGCGCGCCGAGAATCATGAACGGCTGGCCTTCCTGGGTCTTGGCGAAGGCACTGGCGGTGCCGCCCAGCTTGGCGATCACTTCCTCGGGCAGGCCGAGCTTGGCGACTTCGCGCTCCACCGCGGCCATGGCCTGGTCAGGGCTGTAGCCTTCGGCAACATCGAAGGCGATGTCCTCGGAAGCGAATTGGCCTTCATGGCTGACGCGGTCGTTGGCCAGGCTGTTCTCGTAATGGGCGATGGTCGACAGCGGCACCCGCGCACCGTCACTGGTAATCACCTGCACCTGCTCCAGGGTGCTGGGGTCCCAGGCGTATTTCGGGTTGATTTCCAGCACTACCTGGTACTGGTTGAGGCTGTCGTAGATGGTCGAGATCTGCCGCTGGCTGTAGGCGTTGTTGAGCACCGCCGTGACCATGTCCATGTCGATGCCCAGGCGCTTGGCCTGGTCGCGGTCGACCACCAGGGTCACCTGCTGGGTGCCGGAGCCGTCGCGGGCGTCGATGGCCGTCAGCTCGGGCAGCGCACGCATGGCCGCCACCACTTTCGGGAACCACTGGCGCAAGGCCGCCAGGTCACCGCTCTGCAGGGTGTACAGGTATTGCGAAGAGGTCTGGTCGCGGCCACCGCCGCCCAGCTGCAGGTCCTGGTCGGCCTGCAGGAACAGCCTGCCGCCAGGGACCTTGGGCATTTCCTTGCGCAGGCGCTCGATCACTTTCTGCGCATCGAGCTTGCGCTCGCTGATCGGCTTCAGGCGTACCAGCACCATGGCGTTGTTGGTGCCGCTGTTGCCGCCGATGAAGCCCGCCACGCTCTGCACCGCTGGGTCGGCGAGCAAGGCACGGCGGTAGATGTCCATCTTCGGCTGCATCACGCCGAACGACAAGCCATCGTCGCCGCGGATAAAGCCCATCAACTGGCCGGTGTCCTGCTGCGGCATCAGGGTCTTGGGCACCAGCACGTACAGGGCAATGTTCAAGGCAATGGTCGCCAGCAGGCTGACCAGGGTCAGGCGCCGATGACGCAAGGCCCAGCCCAGGCTGCGGTCATAGGCATTGACCAGGCGCTGGTGCTGCCTGTCGCTCCAGCGCTGCAGGCGCGACGGCTCGGCACGGTGTGGCTGCAGCCAACGCGCGCAGAGCATGGGCGTGAGGGTCAGCGACACCACCAGGGAGACGATGATCGCCGCCGCCAGGGTGATCGAGAACTCCTGGAACAGGTTGCGCACGATGCCGCCCATGAACAGGATCGAGACGAACACCGCCACCAGCGAAACGTTCATCGACAGCAGGGTGAAGCCGACCTCCTTGGCCCCCAGGAAGGCTGCGCGCATGGGCGGCTGGCCATCCTCGATATGCCGCGAGATGTTTTCAAGCACCACGATGGCATCGTCCACCACCAGCCCCGTGGCCAGGATCAGCGCCATCAGCGACAGGTTGTTCAGCGAGAAGCCGCACAGGTACATCACCGCAAAGGTGCCCACCAGCGACACCGGCACCGCCAGGCTGGGGATCAGCGAGGCGCGCAGGCTGCCCAGGAACAGGTAGACCACCAGGATCACCAGCCCCACGGCGATCAGCAGGGTGTGCTCGGCCTCCTTGAGGGTGGCCTTGATCACCGGCGAACGGTCCATGGCCACGTTCAATTGCACATTGGCCGGCAGCAGCGACTCCAGGGCCGGCAATTGCGCCTTGATCTGGTCGACGGTTTCGATGATGTTGGCGCCGGTTTGCCGGTTGACCACCAGCAACACGGCATTCTGGTCGTTGAAGAAGCCGCTGTTGTAGCGGTTCTCCACGCCATCGGTGATGGTTGCAACGTCCGACAGGCGCAGGATGGTGCCGTTTTCCTGGCGGATCACGATCGGCTGGTAGTCCTTGGCTTTTTCCAGCTGGTCGTTGGCCCGTACCTGCCAGTTGCGTTCGGCGTCCTCGACGAAGCCCATGGGCCGGCGCTGGTTGGCGTTGGCCACCGCGGTGCGCACATCGTCCAGCGACACACCGTACTGGTTGAGCAACTGCGGCTCCACCGCGATGCGCACCGCTGGCAGCGAACTGCCACCGATCTGCACTTCCCCTACCCCGCTGACCTGGGCCAGGCTCTGCGACAGGATGGTGTCGGCCAGGTCGTAGAGCTGGCCTTTCTGCAGCACGTCGGAGGTCAAAGACAGCACCATGATCGGTGCCTGCGCCGGGTTGATCTTGCGGTAGGTGGGCATGCTGCGCATGCCGCTGGGCAGCAGGTTGCGGGTGGCGTTGATCGCCGCCTGCACCTCGCGCGCGGCGCCGTCGATGTCGCGCCCCATCTCGAAGCCGATCACCACCCGGGTCGAGCCCTGGTTGGAACTGCTGGTCAGGGTAGTGACGCCAGCGATGCTGCCCAGCTTGCGCTCCAGCGGCGTGGCCACGGTAGCGGCCATGACCTCGGGGCTTGCCCCGGACAGGTTGGCCGACACCACGATCACCGGGAAGTCCATTTGCGGCAGCGGCGACACCGGCAGCAGGCCGAAGCTGACCCCACCCAGCAACATGATCGCCAGGCTCAGCAGCATGGTCGCCACCGGGCGGCGAATGAACGGTGCGGACAGGTTCATGCCTCGGCCTGCCGTGCGTCAGTGGCCGGGCGCCAGCGGCGGCTCAAGCGGTCGAAGTACAGGTAGATGACCGGCGTGGTGAACAGCGTCAGCACCTGGCTCACCAGCAGCCCACCGACCATCACCAGGCCCAGTGGCTGGCGCAACTCGGCACCGGAACCGGTGGCAAGCATCAGCGGCACGGCGCCGAACAGCGCGGCCAGGGTGGTCATCAGGATTGGCCGGAAGCGCAGCAACGCCGCCTGGTAGATGGCCTCGCGCGGGCTCATGCCTTGGTGGCGCTCGGCTTCCAGGGCGAAGTCGATCATCATGATCGCGTTCTTCTTGACGATGCCGATCAGCAGGATGATGCCGATGATCGCGATCATGCCCAGGTCGTTGCCGCTGAGGATCAGCGCCAGCAAGGCGCCGACCGCCGCCGACGGCAGGGTCGAGAGGATGGTCACCGGGTGAATGTAGCTCTCGTAGAGCACACCCAGCACGATGTACATGGTCACCACGGCGGCAAGAATCAGCAGCAAGGTGCTCGACAGCGACGCCTGGAAGGCGTCGGCCGCACCCTGGAAGCGGGTTTGCACGCCCAACGGCATGCCGATGTCCTGCTGCACCTGTTCGATCACCTTCACCGCCTCGCCCAGGGAGGCGCCATGGGCCAGGTTGAACGACAGGGTCACTGCCGGGAACTGGCCGATATGGGAGATGGCCAACTGGGCCTGGCGCTGCTCGATGCGCGCCAGCGCCGACAAGCGCACCTGGCTGCCGTCGGTGGCCTTGACGTGGATTGACTCCAGCGCCGCCGGGCCAATCACCGCGGCATCCCGCGCCTGCAGCACCACGCGGTATTGGCTGGCCTGGGTATAGATGGTGGAAATCTGCCGCTGGCCGAAGGCGTCGTACAGGGCGTTGGTGATCTGCGACACGCTGATGCCCAGGCGGCTGGCCATGTCGCGATCGATCACCAGGTACACCTGCAGGCCTTTGTCCTGCAGGTCACTGGCCACATCCTGCAGTTCGGGGCGCGCCTGCAGGGCCCGCACCAGCGTGCCACTCCATTGCGCCAGCAGGTCGGCGTCGGGCGACGACAGGCTGAACTGGTATTGGGTGCGGCTGACCCGGTCCTCGATGCTCAGGTCCTGCACCGGCTGCATGTACAGGCGGATGCCCACCAGTTTATCGAGCTGCGGCTGCAGGCGGCTGATGACTTCGCTGGCGGTGACGTCGCGTTCGCCGTGTGGCTTGAGGTTTATCAGCAAACGGCCGCTGTTGAGCGTGGCGTTATCGCCGTCCACGCCAATGTACGACGACAGGCTCTGCACCGCCGGGTCCTTGAGAATCAGCTGGCTCAGCGCCTGCTGGCGCTCGCTCATGGCGGCGAACGAGGTCGACTGCGGGGCCTCGGAAATGCCCTGGATCACCCCGGTGTCCTGCACCGGGAAGAAGCCTTTGGGCACCGCCATGTACAGCACCACGGTCAGCGCCAGGCTGGCCACGGCCACCAGCAGGGTCAGCGGCTGGTGCCGGAGCACCCACTGCAGGCCGCGGCCATAGTGTTCGATCAGCCAGTCGATCCAGGCACCGCTGGCGCGGTAGAAGCGGCCCTGCTCGTGGGCCTCGGGCTCGCGCTTGAGCAGGCGCGCGCACATCATCGGCGTCAGGGTCAGCGACACCACCAGGGAAATCAGGATCGCCACCGCCAAGGTGATGGCGAACTCGCGGAACAGGCGCCCGACCACATCGGCCATGAACAGCAGCGGGATCAGTACCGCGATCAGCGAGAAGGTCAGCGAGATCAGGGTGAAGCCGATCTGCCGGGCGCCCTTGAGCGCGGCCTGCATCGGCGTCTCGCCCTCCTCGATGTGCCGCGAGATGTTCTCCAGCATGACGATGGCGTCGTCGACCACGAAGCCGGTGGCGATGGTCAGCGCCATCAGGGTCAGGTTGTTGATCGAGAAACCGGCCAGGTACATCACGCCGAAGGTGCCGATCAGTGACAGCGGCACGGCAATCGACGGAATCAGGGTAGCGCTGAAGCGGCGCAGGAATACGAAGGTGACCATCACCACCAGCACGATGGCGATCAGCAGTTCATGCTGGACATCCTTGACCGCCGCGCGAATGGTCTGGGTGCGGTCGGTGAGCACCGACACGTCAAGGCCTGCCGGCAGGTTGTCGGTGATCGACGGCAGCAGCTGCTTGATGCGGTCGACCACCTCGATCACGTTGGCACCGGGCTGGCGCTGGATATTCAACAGTACTGCCTGGTTCTGGTTGGCCCAGGCCGCCAGGCGCTCGTTCTCGGCGCCATCGACGATCTCGGCCACATCCTTCAGGCGCAGGGGCGCACCGTTGGTGTAGGCCAGGATCAGGTTGGCGTACTCTTCGGGGGACCGCAGCTGGTCATTGGCATCGAGCATCGACACCCGGGTCGGGCCGTCGAAGTTGCCCTTGGGCTGGTTGACGTTGGAAGCGCCGATCAGGGTGCGCACGTCGTCAAGGTTCAGGCCATTGGCCGCCAGGGCATCGACATTGACCTTGATCCGCACCGCCTGGCGCTGGCCACCGGCAATGCTGACCATGCCCACGCCGCTGATCTGCGCAAGCTTCTGCGCCACGCGCGTGTCGACCAGGTCGTTGAGCTTGGGCAGCGGCATGGTCTTGCTGGAAATCGCCAGGGTCAGCACCGGGGTGTCGGCCGGGTTGACCTTGTTGTACACCGGCGGCGCCGGCAGGTCGCTGGGCAGCAAGTTGCTGGCGGCGTTGATGGCCGCCTGCACCTGCTGCTCGGCAACGTCCATGTTCATGTCCAGGCTGAAGCGCAGGGTCAGCACCGAGGCGCCGCCGGAGCTGGTCGAAGCCATCTGCTCCAGGCCCGGCATCTGGCCGAACTGGCGCTCCAGCGGGGCGGTGACGGCGCTGGTCATCACCTGTGGGCTGGCGCCGGGGTACAGGGTCATGACCCGGATGGTCGGGTAGTCGACCTGGGGCAAGGCCGACACCGGCAGCAGCTTGTAGGCGATCAGGCCGGCCAGGACGATGGCCAGCATGGTCAGCGTGGTGGCGACCGGGCGCAGGATGAACAGGCGGGACAGGTTCATGCGCCCGCCTTGGCTGCCGCTTTAGCCGAAGGCCGCTCATCGGCCTGGGCCGAGCCCTTGGCGTCCTGGCCCTGCAAGTGCTGGCCAGGGGTGGTGGGCACCTGCGAGCTGTCTTCGACCACTTCGACCTTGGTGCCTTCGCGCAGGCGGTCGGTGCCTTCGAGCACCAGGCGGTCGCCGGCCTTGAGGCCGTCGAGGATCACGCTGTTCTGGCCGTCGCTGGCGCCGACCTTGAGCTTGCGAACGTTGACGGTGTTCTGCGCGTTCACCACATAGGCGAAGGTGCCGTCGTTGCCGAACTGTACGGCCGCCGCCGGGGCCAGCACCACTTGCTTGAGGGTGTCGGCCAGCAGGCGCACGTTGACGAACTGGTTGGGGAACAGGGCCAGGTCCTTGTTCTCGAAGCGGCCCTTGAACTTCAGGGTGCCGGTGGTGGTGTCGATCTGGTTGTCGATGCTGCCCAGCACGCCGCTGGCCTGCAGCTTGCTGTCACTGCGGTCCCAGGCTTCGACCGGCAGGCTGGCGCCGCTGCGGTAGCGCTCAAGCACGGTGCTCAGCTCGGTTTCCGGCAAGGTGAAGGCCACGTTGATCGGCTCGGTCTGGGTGATTATCACCAGCGCGGTGGTGTCGTTGGCTGCCACCAGGTTGCCCAGGTCGAGCTGGCGCAGGCCCACACGGCCGCTGATGGGCGCGCGGATCTGGGTGAAATCGAGGTTCAGGCGGGCATCGTTGACCTGCGCCTGGTTGGTCTTGACCAGCCCCTGGAACTGCCCTACCTGGGCTTCGGCGGTGTCGAGGGTCTGCTTGGCGATGCTGTCCTGGGCGAACAGGCCTTTATAGCGCGCCAGGTCGACTTGGGCGTTCTTCAGCTGCGCCTGGTTCTGCGCCAGCGTGCCTTCGGCCTGCTGCAGGGCGATACGGTAGGAACGCGGGTCGATTTCGGCGAGCAGGTCGCCGGCCTTGACCTGCTGGCCTTCCTTGAAGTGGATCTTGACCAGCTCACCGGCCACGCGGCTACGCACGTTGACCGTATTGGTGGCGGTGACCGTACCCAGGGCCTTGTAGTAAAGCGGGAAGTCACCCACTTTCACAGGTTCCACACGCACCGGCACCGGGTCCGTGGAGCCGCCAAAGCCCGGGCGCCCGCCCATGCCCATGCCTGCGCCCTTGCCGCCACGCCCGCCACCGGCGGCCTTGTGCTCGGGCGCTGTTGCTGCGGGCCACAACCACCAGGCGAGCAACGCCACCAGAAGCAGGATCAGCAGGCCGACGAGCCAGCGACGAGGGGATCGGGAATTGGACACTTGCATGGGTTGAACGAACCTTGTTCAGAAATGGCGGCTGGGGGATGTGAACGATAAGCACTGGCACCGTTATAGCAAAGTCCCTTTACCAGAGGTTTACCTTTGCCTGACGTTGCCAAGACGCTGAACTTTAAATGAAAACGGCCCGGAAAAGGTTCCGGGCCGTTACAGGGTGTTGCTTGGAGCGATAGTGAGCTGACGAGTTCCTTGACCTGCACCGGCCTCTTCGCGGGCACAGGCTGAAGCCAATCAACCGGCCCCGATGCAATCCTTACTTCAGCACCGCCAGGGCTGCCTCGTAGTTCGGCTCGTGGGCGATTTCGCCAACCAGTTCGCTGTGCAGCACCTTGTCGTTCTCGTCCAGCACCACCACGGCACGGGCAGCCAGGCCAGCCAGCGGGCCGTCGGCAATGGCAACGCCGTAGTTCTGCAGGAACTCGGCACCGCGCAGGGTCGACAGGTTCTTCACGTTCTCCAGGCCTTCAGCACCGCAGAAGCGCGCCTGGGCGAACGGCAGGTCGGCCGAGATGCACAGCACCACGGTGTTGGCCACGTCGTTGGCCTGGGCGTTGAACTTGCGCACGGAGGTGGCGCAGGTTGGGGTGTCAACGCTTGGGAAGATGTTCAGCACCTTGCGCTTGCCAGCGAAGCTTTCCAGCGTGGTGTCGGCCAGGTCGCCGGCTACCAGGGAGAAAGCAGGTGCCTGGGCGCCAGCCTTCGGCAGCTCGCCCTTGACCTGTACCGGGTTGCCTTTGAGAGTCACTTGAGCCATGGCGGAAATCCTTATGCGGGGTTTGAAAAGGACCCTGAGTTAAGCATGAAGCAGCGCAAGTGCCTATAAGCAAACGTGAAATTGTTTTATTGCCGGACAATTATTGTGGACAAAAAAATGTCCGGGTGGCGACAGCCGACCCGGACATTGCTCATCTGGCGCGGTGTATCACGGGATCAGGCCGTACACCACCGAGGTCAGCGCCACGACGCCGATCACGACCACGAACACATTGGACAGCGCACCGCTGTACTTGCGCATCGACGGCACGCGACGAATGGCGTACATCGGCATCAGGAACAGCAGCACGGCGAGAATCGGGCCGCCCAGCGACTCGATCATGCCCAGGATGCTTGGGTTGAGCGTGGCAACCACCCAGCACACCACCAGCATCAGCGCGGCAACCACACGGTCCAAGGCCTTGGCGCCCGGGCGCGCGCCGGTCTTGGCGATGATGCCCTTGAGGCCTTCGCTGGCGCCGATGTAGTGGCCCAGGAACGACTTGGCAATGGCCACGAACGCGATCAACGGTGCGGCGAAGGCGATGGTCGGGTTGCTGAAGTGGTTGGCCAGGTACGACAGGATCGACAGGTTCTGCGCCTTGGCTTCCGCCAGTTGGGCGCTGTCGAGGGTCAGTACGCAGCTGAACACGAAGAACAGCACCATCACCACCATCAGCAGGTGGGCACGGCGCAGGATCTGGCCGCTGCGCTGGTCGGCGTGCTCGCCGTAGCTGCGCTTCTGGTCCACCGCGAAGGCCGAGATGATCGGCGAATGGTTGAACGAGAACACCATCACCGGAATCGCCAGCCACAGGGTATGCAGGAAGGCCGAGCCCGACGGCACCTGGGCGGCGCTGTCGAGGATGCCGCCGGTCCAGTGCGGCACCAGGTACAGGCCCAGCAGCGCCAGGGCAACGATGAACGGGTAGACCAGCAGGCTCATCACCTTGACCGTGGCTTGCTCGCCGCAGCGCACGATCGCCAGCAGGCCGAGGATCAGCACGAACGACAGGATCGCCCGTGGCGGTGGCGCCATGTGCAACTGGTGCTCCATGAAGCTGCTGACGGTGTTGGTCAGTGCCACGCTGTAGATCAGCAGGATCGGGAAGATGGCGAAGAAGTACAGCACCGTGATCAGCGCACCGGCCTTGATGCCGAAATGCTCCTCGACCACTTGGGTGATGTCGCCACCGCTGCGCCCGGACAGCACGAAACGGGTCAGTGCACGGTGGGAGAAGTAGGTCATGGGGAAGGCCAGCGCCGCCAGGATAAGCAGCGGCCAGAAGCCGCCGAGGCCGGCGTTGATCGGCAGGAACAGGGTTCCGGCGCCAATGGCTGTGCCAAACAGGCCCAGCATCCAGGTAGTGTCGTGACGCGACCAGCTGCCGAGGGTGGCGGGGGTCGATTCTGCAAAGCGTTGTTCAACGCTTGGGGCCTGCTCATTCATTCCGGGTGAAGCTCCACTCGCAAGACTGCAACAGGCTGAGAATGGCGAAACAGTGCGCTCGCCCAACTCAACCGGAAAAGAGGGGCGCGATTGTGCACGGAAAGGTTGCACTTGCGAAGCCCCAATCCGAGGGGCGGTTGCACTTGTCTTTACAAGCAGGTTGTGCCTGGGCCCAATTGCGTAGGAGCGGGCTTGCCCCGCGAACACGGGCCAAGCCCGTGTCAGGCACCGAGGCGCCTGCTTCGCGGGGCAAGCCCGCTCCTACACATGGCGCCTGGGTTATCGTTGAACAGCGGCGAACGCTTCGGCGACCTGCTTGAGGTTGTCAGGGCGCAGGCCCGACATGCACACCCGGCCGCTGTCGATCAGGTAAACGCCGAACTCGTCACGCAGGCGACGCACCTGCTCGACGCTGAACCCGGTGTAGCTGAACATGCCGCGCTGGCGCAGGAAGAACTGGAAGTCCTGGCCCGGCAGCAGCACCGCCAGGGCGTCGACCAGCGCCTGGCGCATGTCGAGGATACGCTTGCGCATCACTTCCACTTCCGCCGCCCACTGGGCGTTCAGGGCCGCATCGCCGAGCACGCCGGCAACCAGTTGGGCACCGAAGTTGGGCGGGCTGGAGTAGTTGCGGCGCACGGTCGCCTTGAGCTGGCCGAGCACGCTCTGGGTGGTGGCTTCGTCGTCGCAGACCACCGACAGGCCTCCTACCCGCTCGCCGTACAGCGAGAAGATCTTGGAGAACGAGTTGCTGACCAGGCACGGCACGCCGGCACGGGCCATTTCGCGAATGGCATAGGCGTCTTCGACCAGGCCTTCGCCGAAGCCCTGGTAGGCGATGTCGAGGAACGGAATCAGCTGGCGCGCCTTGACCACTTCCACCACTTGCTGCCACTGCTGCGGTTCCAGGTCGGCACCGGTGGGGTTATGGCAGCACGGGTGCAGCAGCACGATGCTGTTGGCCGGCAGGCCCTGCAGGGCTTGCAGCATGCCGGCAAAGTCGACGCCACGGCTGGCCTGGTCGAAGTACGGGTAGTTGTGCACCTTGAACCCGGCACCTTCGAAGATCGCGCGGTGGTTGTCCCAGGTCGGGTTGCTGACCCAGACTTCCGACTGCGGGAAGTAACGCTTGAGGAAATCGGCACCCACCTTCAGCGCGCCGGAGCCGCCAACGGTCTGCACGGTGGCCACGCGCTTGCCGGTCACGGCCGGGTGGTCATTGCCGAACAGCAGCGCCTGGATGGCCTGGCGGTAGCTGGCCAGGCCTTCCATGGGCAGGTACAGCGAGGCTTCGTGGGCTTGGCCGGCGATGCGTTTTTCCACCGCATCCACCGCCGCCAACTGCGGCACCACGCCAGCCTCATCGTAATACAGGCCAATACTCAGGTTGACCTTGTTGGCGCGCGGGTCGGCCTTGAAGGTTTCCATCAACGAGAGGATCGGGTCGCCGGCATAGGCATCGACATGTTTGAACACAGCGTGCAGCTCCTTGGATCAGGACAGTTCGGAAAGGCTGCCCCGAGGATACCCGCAGTTGCGCCCGAGGAACATCACATAAGTGCAAGGTTGTCTATGCAACATTGCACGCGGCGATCCTCTTGTAGGAGCGGGCTTGCCCCGCGAACACCGGCAGAGCCGGTGCCATGCATCGCGGTGCCTGCTTCGCGGGTCAAGCCCGCTCCTACAGAAATATCATTTCAATTAGTGGGCCCGTTCAGCCAAGCAACGCCCGCAACCCTTGCAACTCCCCTTCACTCACCGCCACCCCCTCGCGCCCCGCCACTTCACGCTCACGATAGCGCCGTTCTCCTGGCATCCGCGACAGCCCCGCCGCCTGCATCTGCTCAACCAGCTCCCGGCTGCGCTGGGCAAACCGATCCCCTTCGGCCTTGCTCGGGTCGATGACGATAATCAGCTGCCCGGTCCACGGCGTCTTCGCCCCGGGATGCCCCGACCAGTCGAATTCCCAGGAGAAATGCCCGCCGGTCAGCGCCGCCGCCAGCAGCTCGACCATCATCGACAGCGCCGAGCCCTTGTGCTCGCCAAACGGCAACAATGCGCCGCCTTCCAGAATGGCCTTGGGGTCGGTGGTGGGTTGCCCATCGGCATCCACGCCCATGCCTGCGGGCAGTTGCTGGCCCTCGCGCGCCGCAATCTGCACATCGCCGTGGGCCATGGCGCTGGTGGCCATGTCGAAGACGAGCGGCTCATGCCCCGCGCACGGCGCGGCAAAGGCAATCGGGTTGGTGCCGAACAGCGGCTTGCGTGCACCGTGGGGCACCACGCAGGTCATGCTGTTGACCACGCTCAGGGCCACCAGCCCCTGCTCGGCGAACGGCTCGACATCCGGCCACAGCGCGGCGAAATGGTGCGAGTTGTGAATCGCCAGCACAGCGATGCCGGCGTTGCGGGCTTTTTCCACCAGCAAGGCGCGCGCCGCCGCCAGCGCCGGCTGGGCAAAGCCGCCGCGTGCATCCACACGCACGAACCCCGGCGCCACATCGCTCACCTGGGGTACAGCGCGGCCATCGACCCAGCCGCTGGCCAGGGTCGACACGTAGCCGGGCATGCGAAACACCCCGTGGCTGTGGGCGCCATCGCGCTGGGCGCTGGCGCAGTTGTCGGCCAGCACCGCGGCCACCGCCTCGCTGCAGCCGTGGCGCTGGAAAATGGCCTGCAACAACCCTTGCAACTCAGCCAGGGGCATGCGCAAGGACGGGCCGGAAGACGATGCAGACATCTGTAGCTCCTTTATTGGAATTGGACTGGCGACAGGTGAGGCAAGCAAACCTTTGCATGACCTGGCCTGCCCAGCAAGGGCTGCCCGATCATTGCGCGGCTGCAATGAGCCGCTTGCATCGTTAAATATTATTGACCAAGCCCCCTGCCAAACCCTTGCCGGCTGAGGCTCGCAAGGGTTTAAGCCCCGTATTTAGGCGCCCGGAGGCGTTTTTGCTCGTTTGACATATCGAACGGCTCTGGCAAGCTATCCACAAGCCCCGACCGGCATCGCCCACTGACGAGCCGGCAGTGCTCGGGACTTCAGGTAGCACATCGAGGCCAAGGCCGTGCACCTGCACAACAACGACAGGCAGAGCCCTGTCATAAGGTGACATATGTCCAACAGCAACATTGGCAACAAGCAACCTTCCCTGCGCAAACCCGTCGTCCTGATGACCATGGGCAGCCAAGAGCGCAAAGGCCATGACTACCAGGTCATGACCCACAAATACATCACTCCGCTGGTCGACTTCGCCGATTGCGTGCCGGTTCTGGTGCCCACCTGCTGTGGCATCGACGACCTGGACACCTACCTGGACATGGCCGACGGCGTGTACCTGACCGGCGCTGGCAGCAACATCGACCCGGCCCTGTACGGCCAGGAGAATCAAACCCCCGGCAAGGGCCAGGACCAGAACCGCGACCTGTTCGACATTCCGCTGGTCAAGGCGGCGATCAAGCGTGGCCTGCCGATCTTCGGCATCTGCCGCGGCATGCAGGAAATCAACGTGGCCCTGGGCGGTGATATCTACCAGAAGGTGTATGCCGAGCCAGGCTTCAACGACCACCGGGAAAACCCGGAAGATCCGGTTGAGGTGCAGTACGCGCAGGTGCATGGCGTGAAGATCAAGCCGGGCAGCTGGCTGCGCGACACCCTGGGCACCGACGAAATTCGCGTCAACTCGCTGCATGGCCAGGGCCTGCGTAACCTGGGCGCCGGCATCGAGCCAATCGCCCATGCCGAGGACGGCCTGGTCGAGGCGATTCATGCGCCAAGCATTTCGCCGTTCCTGTTTGCCGTGCAGTGGCACCCGGAATGGCAAGCGGCGAAGAACCCGGACTCGATCAAGATGTTCCAGGCCTTCGGCGACGCCTGCCGCGCCCAGGTGCGCAAAGCCCAGATCAAGCGCCAACAGGCAGCCTGATCGCCCGGTTTCAGCTTCGTTAGTTTTGATCGCGGGGCGGCGCAAGGCCGCCCCCGTTTTCCCGGTCACCCTCTGCTGGTCCCAGAACACCTCCCGTGGAAGCGGGCGGCGGGCTTGTGCCTGTCTCCGCGATCGTTTTTTTATTTCCCCTTGTTAGAGATACGATGACTGCTCAGGTGGTTGTCGTGGGATTTTCTGCGCCTGCGAGATCGAGCGCCGCCCGCGCGGCGCTTCGCGAGCTGCGCTCGCTCCTACGTTTTTTTCGGGCCAATTATTCCTGCCGGAAACAAACGTAGGCGCGACCGTAGGTCGCGATGCGCCGCGCGGGCGGCGCTCGATATCCGCACCACCGCAAAACTCAAACCGATCACCCGCCCACCCAGACACCCACACAAAAATTTTCTGCCAAGGGGGACTAGCCATCGAGCAGGTTGTACGATAACTTACCTCCAACACAGAGCAACACCCTTCACCCCAAGCGCCACAGGATGCCAACAACAATGACTCCACAAGAACTGAAATCCATCCTCTCCCACGGCCTGCTGTCTTTCCCGGTCACCGACTTCAACGCCCAGGGCGACTTCCACCAGGCCGGCTACATCAAGCGCCTGGAATGGCTGGCCCCCTACGGCGCCAGCGCGCTGTTCGCCGCCGGTGGCACCGGTGAGTTCTTCTCCCTGGCCGCCAGCGAGTACAGCCAGGTAATCAAGACCGCCGTCGACACCTGCGCCAAGTCGGTTCCGATCCTCGCCGGCGTGGGCGGCTCCACTCGCCAGGCCATCGAATACGCGCAAGAAGCCGAGCGCCTGGGGGCCAAGGGCCTGCTGCTGCTGCCACACTACCTGACCGAAGCCAGCCAGGACGGCGTTGCCGCCCACGTCGAAGCCGTGTGCAAATCGGTGAAAATCGGCGTAGTGGTGTACAACCGCAACGTCTGCCGCCTGAACGCCAACCTGCTCGAACAACTGGCCGAACGCTGCCCGAACCTGATCGGCTACAAGGACGGCCTGGGCGACATCGAACTGATGGTGTCGATCCGTCGCCGCCTGGGTGACCGTTTCAGCTACCTGGGTGGCCTGCCGACCGCCGAGGTGTATGCTGCCGCTTACAAGGCCCTCGGTGTGCCGGTGTACTCCTCGGCGGTGTTCAACTTCATTCCCAAGACCGCGATGGACTTCTACCACGCCATCGCCCGCGACGATCACGCCACCGTGGCCAAGCTGATCGACGATTTCTTCCTGCCGTACCTGGACATCCGCAACCGCAAGGCAGGCTACGCCGTGAGCATCGTCAAGGCCGGCGCCAAGATTGCCGGTTACGATGCAGGCCCGGTTCGCACGCCGCTGACCGACCTCACCGCCGAAGAATATGAAATGCTCGCCGCCCTGATGGACAAGATGGGCCCGCAATAAGCGCACCCCGCGGCCTGCCAATGCCGCCTCCGGAGTGGGCCTGCCCCACTCCGGCTACAACTCGTGAGCCCGCACAAAAATAACTAGTGGGAGTATTACCAGCATGCAAGCGACTAAAAAGACGCATGTGCGCTACCTGATCCTGTTCATGCTGTTCCTGGTGACCACGATCAACTACGCAGACCGAGCCACCATCGCCATCGCAGGCTCCAGCCTGCAGAAAGACCTCGGCATAGACGCCGTTACCCTCGGTTATATCTTCTCCGCCTTCGGATGGGCTTACGTGGCCGGGCAAATTCCCGGCGGCTGGTTGCTGGACCGCTTCGGTTCGAAGAACGTCTACGCCTTCAGCATCTTCACCTGGTCACTGTTCACCCTGCTGCAGGGCTTTGTCGGCGGCCTGCCAGTGGCCTGGGCCGTGGTCACCCTGTTCACCCTGCGCTTTCTGGTCGGGTTCGCCGAAGCCCCGTCGTTCCCGGGCAACGCCCGTGTGGTTGCAGCCTGGTTCCCAACCCAGGAGCGCGGCACTGCCTCGGCGATCTTCAACTCGGCGCAATACTTTGCCACCGCCCTGTTCGCCCCGATCATGGGCTGGATCGTGTTCAGCTTCGGCTGGGAACACGTGTTCGTGGTGATGGGTGGCCTGGGGATCGTGTTCTCCATGGTGTGGCTCAAGACCATCTACAACCCGCGCCAACACCCGCGCATCAGCCAAAGCGAACTCGACCACATCGAGCAGAACGGCGGCCTGGTCGACATGGACCAGAAACGCGGCAACGACGGCCCGAAATGGGGCTACATCAAGCAACTGCTGACCAGCCGCATGCTCCTGGGCGTGTACCTGGGCCAGTATTGCATCAACGCCATCACCTACTTCTTCCTCACCTGGTTCCCGGTGTACCTGGTGCAGGAGCGCGGCATGACCATCCTCAAGGCAGGCTTCATCGCCTCGCTGCCGGCGGTGTGCGGCTTCATCGGTGGCGTGCTGGGCGGGGTGATCTCGGACTGGCTGCTGCGCCGTGGCAACTCGCTGACCTTCTCGCGCAAGCTGCCGATCGTCTGCGGCCTGTTGCTGTCGACCACCATGGTCTTCTGCAACTACGTGGATGCCGAATGGATGGTGGTCGGCTTCATGACCCTGGCCTTCTTCGGCAAAGGCATCGGCGCGCTGGGCTGGGCGGTGGTGGCAGACACCTCGCCCAAGCAGATCGCCGGGCTGTCGGGCGGCCTGTTCAACACCTTCGGCAACATCGCCTCGATCACCACGCCCATCGTCATCGGCTACATCATCAGCGCCACCGGCTCGTTCAAGTGGGCCCTGGTGTACGTGGGCGCCAACGCCTTGGTGGCGGTGTTCAGCTACCTGGTGATCGTCGGCCCGATCAAGCGAATCGAGCTGCTCGAAGACGCCCCCAAGCCACAGGCTGAGCCCGTCGCCCCAGGCGAACTGGCCAGCTCGCGCCACTGAGTGAACACGCCCGCGCGGGCCACAGCCTGCGCGGGCGGATGTACAAAAAGCCTGAGAACCTGACAAGTAGGGCCAAACCATGCAGTTGATCGAACATTCCGACTCGCCCCGCTACGTCCGCCTGCACGATGACGACAATGTCGTGGTGGTGGTCAACGACGGCGGCCTGGGCGAAGGCGCCCGCTTCGCCGACGGCCTGACCTTGGTCGAAGGCGTGCCGCAAAGCCACAAGGTGGCCACCGTTGCGATTGCCAAGGGCGAGCCCGTGCGCCGCTATGGGCAGATCATCGGTTACGCACTCGAAAACCTGCGCCAGGGCAGCTGGGTGCAGGAAACCCAACTGGCCATGCCAGCCGCCCCGGAGCTGGACAGCCTGCCACGCTGCGACGCAGTGCCAGCCCCCCTGCCGCCGCTGGAGGGCTTCACCTTCGAAGGCTACCGCAACGCCGATGGCACCGTCGGCACGCGCAACATCCTTGGCATCACCACCACCGTGCAATGCGTAACCGGCGTGCTGGAGCATGCGGTCAAGCGCATCCGCAGCGAACTGCTGCCCCAATACCCCAACGTCGACGACGTGGTCGCCCTCACCCACAGCTACGGTTGCGGCGTGGCGATCAACGCCCGTGACGCCTATATCCCGATCCGTACCGTACGCAACCTGGCGCGCAACCCGAACCTCGGTGGCGAAGCGCTGGTGATCAGCCTGGGCTGCGAAAAACTCCAGGCCGGCCAGGTGATGCACGAAGGCGACCCCTCGGTGGACCTCAGCGAACCCTGGCTGTACCGCCTGCAGGACGCAAGCCTGGGCTTTGCCGAAATGATCGAGCAGATCATGGGCCTGGCCGATACACGCCTGAAGAAACTCAACCAGCGCCGCCGCGAAACGGTGCCGGCCAGCGAACTGATCCTGGGCATGCAGTGCGGTGGCAGCGACGCCTTCTCCGGCATCACCGCCAACCCGGCGCTGGGCTATGCCGCCGACCTGCTGGTGCGCGCCGGCGCCACCGTGTTGTTCTCGGAAGTGACCGAGGTGCGCGACGCCATCTACATGCTCACCTCCCGCGCCGAAAACCAGGACGTGGCAGGCGCCCTGGTGCGCGAGATGGACTGGTACGACCGCTACCTGCAGCAAGGCGCCGCCGACCGTAGCGCCAACACCACGCCTGGCAACAAGAAAGGCGGGTTGTCCAATATCGTCGAGAAGTCCCTGGGCTCGATCGTCAAGTCCGGCAGTGGCGCCATCCAGGGCGTGCTCGGGCCTGGCGAGCGGGTCGACCGCAAGGGCCTGATCTTCTGCGCCACCCCGGCCAGCGACTTCGTCTGCGGCACGCTGCAACTGGCCGCCGGCATGAACCTGCATGTGTTCACCACTGGCCGCGGCACCCCCTATGGCCTGGCCATGGCCCCGGTGGTCAAGGTGTGCACCCGCAGCGAACTGGCCCAGCGCTGGCCCGACCTGATCGACATCGACGCCGGGCGCATCGCCAGTGGCCGTTCGAGCATCGAGGAGCTGGGCTGGGAGCTGTTCCACTACTACCTGGACGTGGCCAGCGGCCGCAAGCAGACCTGGGCCGAACGGCACCGCCTGCACAACGACATCACCCTGTTCAACCCGGCACCGATTACCTGATGACCAAGGCCAGCTCGATCTTCACGCCCATGGCAACTCCCTGTAGGAGCGGGCTTGCCCGCGAACACCGGCAAAGCCGGTGCCATGCACCGCGTCGCCTGCTTCGCGGCACAAGGCCGCTCCTACAGGGGCCAATCGAGCCGGCCGGATCACTTTTTTATTCACCCCTCTCTACAGGAGCACCCCATGCCTGAGATCCTCGGCCACAACTTCATCGCCGGCCAGCGCAGCGCCGCCGGCCCACAGCGCCTGCAGAGCCTGGACGCCAGCACCGGCGAGGCCCTGCCCTACAGCTTCGCCCAGGCCACCGAGGCCGAAGTGGACCAGGCCGCCAAGGCCGCCGCCGCCGCCTTCGCCGAGTTCCGCCAACTGGCCCCGGCGCGGCGCGCCGAATTCCTCGACGCCATTGCCGCCGAACTGGACGAACTGGACGACGCCTTCGTCGCCATCGTCTGCCGTGAAACCGCCCTGCCCGCCGCACGCATCCAGGGCGAGCGTGGCCGCACCAGCGGCCAGATGCGCCTGTTCGCCCAGGTGCTGCGCCGGGGTGACTTCCTCGGCGCACGCATCGACCTGGCCCTGCCCGAACGCCAGCCGCTGCCGCGCGTCGACCTGCGCCAGATGCGCATCGGCGTTGGCCCGGTGGCCGTGTTCGGCGCCAGCAATTTCCCGCTGGCCTTCTCCACCGCCGGTGGCGACACCGCTGCCGCCCTGGCCGCTGGCTGCCCGGTGGTGTTCAAGGCGCACAGCGGCCACATGGCCACCGCCGACCTGGTCGGTTGCGCCATCGTTCGCGCTGCCGAGCGCACCGGCATGCCCAAGGGCGTGTTCAACATGGTGTTCGGCGGTGGCGTGGGCGAGCCGCTGGTCAAGCACCCGGCCATCCAGGCCGTTGGCTTCACCGGTTCGCTCAAGGGCGGCGACGCCCTGTGCCGCATGGCCGCCGAGCGGCCACAGCCGATCCCGGTGTTCGCCGAGATGTCCAGCATCAACCCGGTAATCATCCTGCCGGGCGCCCTGGCCAAGCGTGGCGAAGCCATTGCCCGCGAACTGGCCGGTTCCGTGTGCCTGGGTGCCGGGCAATTCTGTACCAACCCGGGCCTGGTCATCGGCCTGCAGTCAGCATCGTTCAGCCAACTGCTCGCCGACCTCGGCCAGCACCTGGACCAGCAAGCCGGCCAAACCCTGCTCAACGCGGGCGGCCTGCGCAGCTACGTGGGTGGGCTTGAGCACCTGCACGCCCATGCGGGCATCGAGCACCTGGCCGGCCAGGCCCAGCAAGGCAGCCAGGCCCGCGCCCAGCTGTTCAAGGCCGACGCCCGGCTGCTGGTAGACGCCGACCCGCTGTTGCAGGAAGAAGTGTTCGGCCCGACTACCGTTGCCGTGGAAGTGGCAGACACCGCACAACTGCGCGCCGCCCTGCTCGGCCTGCGCGGCCAGCTGACGGCCACGCTGATTGGCGAGCCAGAGGACTTCCAGGCCTTCGCCTGGCTGGTGCCGTTGCTGGAAGAGAAAGTCGGCCGGATTCTGGTCAATGGCTACCCGACCGGTGTGGAAGTGTGTGACGCCATGGTTCACGGCGGGCCGTATCCAGCCACCTCCGATGCCCGTGGCACCTCGGTCGGCACCCTGGCCATCGACCGTTTCCTGCGCCCGGTGTGCTACCAGAACTACCCGCAGGCGCTGTTGCCCGAGGCACTGCGTGACAGCAACCCACTGGGCCTGCGCCGCCTGGTCAACGGGCAGTGGAGCGAAGGGACGGTCTGATTGCCCTGAAACAACAAAGCCCCGCATCTGCGGGGCTTTTCTTTGGTGCAGCTTGTGCCTACGGCGGTTACACCAACCTGGTAGGAGCGAGCGTAGCTCGCGAAGGGCCGCGCAGCGGACCCAGGGGTTTCAGCTTCGCGGCACATGATGCTGGGGCTGCCTTGCAGCCCATCGCGAGCTACGCTCGCTCCTACCAGGCCATCGGCAACGGGTGAAACGGTAAAGGGCCAGCCCTGCCTACACAGGCCTCAGGCCCCCAGCGCCTCGGCCTCTTCATGGGCCTGGCGCAGACGCTCGCGGCTGTTGCTCAGGTGCATGCGCATGGCCATCTTCGCCCCTTCGCTGTCGCGCCGGGCAATGGCTTCGTAGATGGCCTCGTGCTCGTGCATCAGCCGGCTCATGTAATGCGCCTGGTCATCATGGGCCAGGCGCGCCGAATTCAACCGGGTACGCGGAATGATGCTGGTGCCCAGGTGGTTGATGATATCGGCGAAGTAATGGTTGCCGCTGGCCTGGGCGATGCGCAGGTGGAACTGAAAATCCGCCGACACCGCATCCAGGGCATGGGCGGCCCCTTCGTTGAGCTCATCGAGCGCGGCACGCATGCCCGCCAGCTCCTCGTCACTGCGCCGCTGCGCGGCAAGGCCTGCCGACTCGATCTCCAAGGCAATGCGCAGCTCCAGCACCGCCAGCACTTCGCGCAGCGTCACCACCGTGGCCGGGTCGATACGGAACCCCCCGGTTGCCGGGGCGTCGAGCACGAAGGTGCCGATGCCATGGCGCGTCTCGACCTGCCCGGCAGCCTGCAGCCGCGAGATCGCCTCACGCACCACGGTGCGGCTGACGCCCTCCTCGGCCATGATCTGCGACTCGGTCGGCAGTTTGTCGCCGCGCTTGAGCTGGCCGCTGCGAATCCGCTCGGTCAATACCGTGACCAGTTCCTGGGCCAGACTGCGTGGCTTGCGCCGGGTCTTTGCCTGTACCTGCTGCTCTGTCATGCCCTGTGTTTCACCTTGAAAGACAGCCGTCATGATAGCGCAAGCAGTTGTACGATCACATACACCCGGCGCGCTATTTATTACAAAGCCGCCGTCGGCGCACGCCCCAGCACCCGGGCGTATTCGTCACGTGCATGCTGCTCGGTGAACTCCCCTGCCCACTTGGCCACCACCACAGTGGCCACGCTGTTGCCGATGGTGTTGCACGCAGCCATGGCCATGGACATGAACCGGTACACGCCAAACAGCAATGCCAGGCCCTCCACCGGCAGCACGCCAATGGCCGTGACGGTGGCGGCGAACACCACGAAACTGCCGCCCGACACCGCCGCAGCGCCCTTGGAAGTCACCAGCATGATGGCCAGGATGCCCAACTGCTGCTCCCAACCCAACGGCACGCCGTAGGCATTGGCAATGAACAGCACACTCAGCGACATGTACAGCGACGTGCCATCGAGGTTGAAGGCATAACCGGTTGGCAGCACCAGCCCCACGCTCTGCTTCGAGCAGCCGAACCGCTCCAGCTTCTGCAGCAGGCGCGGCAAGGCGCTTTCCGACGACGCCGTGCCCAGCACGATGAATATCTCGTCCTTGATGTACGCCAGAAAGCGCAGGAAGCTGAAGCCCGACAGGCGGCACACCGCGCCCAGCACCACGAACAGGAAGAACGCCACCGCCACGTAGAACATCAGCACCAGGTTGGCCAGCGACATCAGCACCGCCGAGCCGTTGCTGCCCACGGCATAGGCCACCGAACCGAAGGCGCCCAGCGGGGCGAACTTCATGATCAGGTTGATGAACTCGAAGAAGCATTCCGAAACACGGTTGAGGCCGTCCTCGATCACCTCCCGGCGTTCCTGCTTCAACGCCAGCAAGGCGAAGCCGAACAGCACGGCAATCACCAGCACCTGCAACAGCTGGCCACCCGCGAAGGCGCCGACGAAATTGTCCGGGAAGATGCCGTAGATGAAGTCCATGGTCGACGTCGGCGCATGGCCCTTGGCAACCGCAGCCGATGCCGCTGCCGAGGCGGCGCTGCTGGCGTGGGCACCGTGCATGCCCGAGCCGATGCCGATCAGGTTGCCCCACAGCAGGCCAATGGCCAGGGCCAGGGTCGACAGCACCTCGAAGTACACCAGGGCACGCCAACCAACCTTGCCCACCCGCTTGATGTCACCGGCCGAGGCAATGCCGTGCACCACGGTGAAGAACACCAGCGGCGCAACGGCCGTCTTGATCAGCTTGAGAAAGATATCCCCGAGCACCTTGAACGTGGCAGCGAGCTCGGGGGCGATGAAACCAAAGGCGATGCCCAGCAGCATCGCCGCCACAACCTGGAAGGTCAGGTCCTTGTAGAGCGGTTTTTTCAACGTGGAAGACATGGCTGCATTCTCATTGTTCTTGTAGAAAAACACGCCGTGGCCCGGCCATTCGCCGGGCCGCGGTGCACATCAGCGGGCGACGGCGCCCGGGCGGGCCAGGGCCAGGTCGACCATCTGCGGCGCCATGCCCAGGTAGTTGGCCGGGTCGCACAACCCCTGGAGGGTGGCCAGGTCCAGGCTTGCGGTGGCTTCACCCTGGGCCTGCAGCGCTTCGAGCAGGCTGATGCCCTGGTCGTTGGCCACGCGGCAGGCGGCGTAAACCACGTCGTGGGCCACCTGACGGCCCAAGGCCGGTGCCAGGCCCATCATCACCGCCTCGGCAACGATCAGGCCCTGGGTCATGTCGAGGTTCTTGCGCATGCGCTCGGTGCGCACGTCCAGCCCGGCGAGCATGAAGCGCGCCTGGCCCAGCGAGGCGGCAGTGAGGGCGAAGGCCTCGGGAATGGCGATCCACTCTGCCTGCCAGGGGCCAGTGGAGCGCTCGAAGTCCTGGATCATCGCATCGAGCATCAGCCCGGCTTGCTGGCGCACGCCCTTGGCAGCGGCATACATCAGCTCGCAGGAGATCGGGTTGCGCTTCTGCGGCATGGTGCTGCTGGCACCACGGCCCTTGACGAATGGCTCGTAGGCTTCGCCCAGCTCGCTGGTCATCATCATCATGATGTCCAGCGCCACCTTGCCCAGCGAGGCGCTGACCAGACCCAGGAAATTCAGGGTTTCGGCCAGGCCGTCACGGGCCACGTGCCAGGTCGCCTGGGGTACGCCCAGGCCCAGTTCGGCCATCAACGCCGCCTGCACCTCCAGGCCCTTGTCACCCAGTGATGCCAGGGTGCCGGCGGCCCCGGCGAACTGCCCCACTTCCACCCGCGGGCGCAACTCGACCAGGCGCTCGGCGTGGCGGTCGAACATGCTCAGCCACACCGCGCACTTGTAGCCGAAGGTGATTGGCAGCGCGTGCTGCAGGTGGGTACGGCCGGCCATCGGCGTGTCGCGGTAGCGCTGCGCCAGTTCGGCCAGCAGGCCACGCACGGCCTGCACGTCGCGCTCGACGATGGCCAGGGCGGCGCGCACCTGCAGCACCACGGCGGTGTCCATGATGTCCTGGGTGGTAGCCCCCCAGTGCACGTAGCGGCCAGCCTCGCCGCACAGCTTGGACAGCTGCTCGACCAGCGGCAGGATCGGGTAGCCGACGATCTCGGTTTCGTGCTGCATCAGCGCCAGGTCCAGCGCGTCGTAGCGCGACAGCTCGGCAATCTGCGCCGCAGCCTCGGCCGGAATCACCCCGCAGCGGGCCTCGGCCCTGGCCAGGGCCACTTCAACTTCGATATAGCGCTCGATCAGCGCCTGGTCAGAGAACACCGCACGCATTTCGGCGGTGCCGAACATGTCGCGGAACAGGGTGGAGTCGAAAACGGTGGTGGACATGGGCGGCCATCCTGAAATGTTGTTATTGAGCGTACATATTTTATATGTCCGTACATAATTCTTGCCCCAGCGCTGATACACTGTCAACCGGTGCATTTGACGGGACAGACCGAAGGCATGAACGAAACGCGATACGCCGTGGTGGCCAAGGACTTGATGGAAGGCATCGCCAGTGGCCGTTACCCCGTGGGCAGCCTGCTGCCTACCGAGTTCGAGCTGTGCGATTTGTACGACGTGAGCCGCCACACGGTGCGGGCGGCCATCAACCAGCTGCTCAACCAGGGCCTGGTGTCACGCCGCAAGCGGGTCGGTACGCGGGTCGAGGCCAGCAGCCCACGGGGTGGCTACTCCCAGTCGCTGGCAACGGTGGCGGACCTTGCCCACCTGGCGGAAACCCAGCAGCGGGAAATTCAGGACGTGCGCCATTTCGTGGCCGACCTGGGCGAGGCGGCGCGCCTGGGGCTGGTGCCGGGCGAGCATTACTTCTGCGTGTCGAGCATCCGGGTCGACCGCCAGCACAATGCCGCCCCGCTGTGCTGGACGGATGTCTACGCCCAGCGTGACTACGCCGAGGTCATCGACCTCGCCCGCGCGCAGCCGGGCCAATTGATCGCCAGCCTGATCGAGCAGCATTACGGGCGCGCCATTGCCGTGGTCGACCAGCAGGTACGGGCGGTGTTGCTGCCGGTGGAGTTGGCGCGTGTGTTGAAGGCCGAGGCAGGTTCGCCTGGGTTGAAGATTCTGCGTCATTACCGCGACGACAGCGGCGAGTTGATGGCCGTGTCCGAGACGGTGCACCCGGATGACCGCTTCACCCTGGTAACCCAGATGCGCCGGGACAAAGCCCCCGCCTGACCCGAAAACGGTGGTAGGAGCGAGCGTAGCTCGCGATGCGATCTACCAGGCGCCACATGCCTTGAGGTATGGGCCCGTCTGTGAGATCGCATCGCGAGCTACGCTCGCTCCTACCAAGGTTGCGTTATCGCTCGGGGTAACAATGCCAGCAAGATACTGGCCCCCAGGCCTGCGAAGCGCGGGCAAACTTCGTTCATCTTCAGATGCTTAGGACAGCAACATGCGAACATTTCTAGCAGCGATGGCCGGCTGCCTGCTTGCCACCGTCGCCTTCGCCGCCCAGGCTCGGGCACTGGACCAGAACGACCGCAACGTCTGTGGCTGGGGCTCGCAGATCGCCGCCGAGGCCCAGCACGCCAAGCTTTCCGGGGTCACCCTGTACGCCACCCGCAAGAAGCTGCAAGTGCGGCGCTTCCCCAAGCCGTGGATGCGCATGACCGCCTTCGGCATCACCGAGCAAACCTACAACAGCCGCTCGCGGCTGCAGCCTGCGGCGATCAAGCAGACGTACTACGAGCAGTGCGTTCAGCATGCCATTGCGAAAAAATAATCCATACAGAACAATAAGTTAGATCACATATGTGATCTAACTTATTTAAGATATCACTTGAGCTTTCTCCCAGCTCAAGCCACCCGGCTGTCAGCAGCCGCTGAGCGTCGCAGCCCGGCGTTCACCGGCAAAGAACAGCGGGCGCAGGCGCACGCCGATCAGGTTGCCGCCATACGCCGCCACCAGCCACAGCCAGCCATGCAGGCTGCCCGAGGCGATGCCGCTGAAGTAGGCGCCGATGTTGCAACCGTAGGCCAGGCGCGAGCCATACCCCAGCAGCAGACCACCGATCACCGCGGCAATCAGCGACGGCAGCGGAATTTTCAGGCTGGGTGCGAAGCGCCCGGCCAGGCCCGCTGCCAGCAACGCACCGAGAACGATGCCCAGGTCCATCACCGTGGTAATGTCCTGCCACAGCGGAGCGGCCAGGGCCTTGGCGTTGGCCGGGGCTTGCCAGAACACCCAGCTGCCCACGTCCACGCCGAAGCTGGCCAGGGTCTTGGCTCCCCACAGGGCAAATGCCGAGGTGATGCCCCACGGGCGCCCCGCCAGGGCCAAGGTGGCGTAGTTCAGCAGGGCCAGGGCAATGGCGCCCCACAGCAGCGGCCACGGGCCACGCAGGAAACGGCGCAGGCCTTGGTGCTCGCTGCTCACGGGAGCCTCCAGGGTGCCATGGCGGCGCTTTTCCAGCACCACGCTGGCCCAGGCGATGACCGCGAACAGCGCAACGCTCGCCAGCAACGCCGGGGCCACGCCCCAGGCCTGGACGATCGACGTCGCCGGGAACGACGGCAAGGCAAACCACCAGTCGGCGTGATGGGTGGCCGTCACCGAGCCAATGATGAAGAACAGCAAGGTCACCAGCATCCGCGCATTACCGCCACCCACCGTGAACAGCGTGCCCGACGCGCAGCCGCCGCCCAGTTGCATGCCAATGCCGAAGATGAAGGCGCCGAACACCACCGACACACCGGCAGGTGCGACCAGCCCGGTGACCGGCGTGCCGAACAGGCTGCCCGCCGACAACGCCGGGAAGAACAGCAGCACGGCCAGGGTCAGCATGACCATCTGCGCGCGCAGGCCCGCGCCCCGGCGTTCGTTGATGAACACACGCCAGGCCGAGGTAAAGCCGAAGGCGGCGTGGTACAGGGTCAGGCCCAGGGCGGCGCCGACGATCAGCAGCAACATCTGCTTGAAGCCGGCATTGAGGTTGAGGAACCAGGCCCCGGCCAGCAACAGGGCCAGGGCGATCAACGGCGCGCCGAGGCGGCGCGGTTCGGGTGTGGCGGTAACGGAAAGACCCATCGGAATACTCGGATTACAGTGAAACGGGCCCCGAGTATACCCCTGCGCCAGGCATCATGCTGCACGCAGGCCTAGCTTCAATAAGCCTGCTTGCCGGTAAAGGCATTGAGCGTTCGCACCAGGATCACGAAGTCGAGCCACAACGACCAGTTGTTGATGTACTCGATGTCCGAATCGACCCGCTGGATCATCTGCGCAACCGACTTGGTTTCACCCCTGAACCCGCGCACCTGGGCAAGGCCGGTCATGCCCGGCTTGATGTTGTGGCGGGCGAAGTACTCGACGATGTCCTGGGAGTACAACGAGTCATGTTGCAGTGCATGCGGGCGTGGGCCGACCAGGGACATTTCCCCGGTCAGCACATTGAACAGCTGCGGCAGTTCATCCAGGCTGGTGCGGCGAATGAAGGCGCCAACCTTGGTCAAGCGCGGGTCGTTCTTCTCGGCCTGCTTGACCACGCCGTTTTCCGGCTGATGAACATGCATGCTTCTGAACTTCCAGATGCGGAACGATTCGCCCGTCCAGCCAGTACGCTCCTGGCGAAAGAACACTGGCCCCGGGCTGTCGAGCTTGATGGCCAGGGCAACGGCCAGCAACACCGGTGACGCGCACAATACGATCAGCGCCGCCAGCACCCGGTCTTCGAGGTTCTTGAGGAACAGGCTCATGCCGGTCAGCGGCGTTTCCGACAGGGTCAGTACCGGAATCCCGGCAATTTCCCGCACACTGTGGTTGATCAGGCGCAGCGAGAAGATGTCCGGCACCCAGTTCACCGCAATGCACTTGTCGAGCAGCTTCAGGTAGACATCGTTGATCAGCTCAGAGCCGCCCAGTGGGGTCACCAGGTAGACCGTGCGAATGGCATGTTGCGCGACAATTTCGTCCAACTTCTTAATAGAACCCAATATGGCCAAATGCGTTTTACCGTCTGCACTTTCCTGTTCCGAACCGGGAACTTCATCGAGGCTGACACAACCGACTACGCGCTCGCCAAACCACGGGTTATTACTGATCTTCTGATACAGAAAGTTGGCCAGGTCGCCTTCCCCGATAATCAGCGCATTGTCCAGCCGGGCATGGGCGGTAAAACGCTTCTGTACTTCACGCACGGCGAAGTGCAGAAACAACTGGGCAATGTAACCAAATATAAATAACTGCCCGACCACCATCCGCGAATAGGTTTCGCTCTGCTTGGTCAGGAACGCCAGCACCACCAGGAAGCAGAACGTCGCCGACCACGCCTTGAACAGCCGGAACGCCTTGATCGAGAGCCCCACGTTGGTCCGGTAGATCGCGTAATGGTCGTAGATCACCGCCAGGGCGCCGATCAACAGCAGCAGCATGATGACGTAGTCGGAGGTGATGTAGCCGATCTGGTCGTAGATCAGGTACCAGGCCACACCGGTCACCGCGATGCCGTCGAGGCCGGCCTGGATGGCGTTGCTGACGCTGCTCCGGCGCTGAAGTAAGGAACGACTGCTTCTGGGTTCGAACACCATTGTCAGGCCTCATCAAAGTTAGCGCAGCAATTGTTTTTCACCTGGCTGGAACAATTAACTCACACACTTTTCACACTAAGCTCAACAAGGCCCGGGCCTGTTCATGCCCTCGCGGCGTTGATATCACTGTAGCAGCCATGAGTCAGCACGGCGGCGTAATTTAGCGCTGCCGCTGTTTCTGTCGCCCGCCCTGCGACGTATTACTGGCGGTTTGGCCAGCGGCGCGTCCCAGTCGCCAGGTGCGCAGCAGAAACAGCGGGTTGCCCACCACATAACGCATGAACAACCGCCGCGGCTCCTTCAACAAGCGGTAGGCCCATTCGCCGCCCAGGCGCCGTAGCCAGCGCGGCGCCCGGCTCACTTTGCCGCCGAGAAAATCCAGCACCGCCCCACCGCAGACGATCAGGCACGGCCCGGTCGTTGCCTGCAGCCGCGCGGCCACGGCTTCCTGCTTGGGCATGCCCATGCCCAGCACGATCAGTTCCGGTTGTACGGCCTGGGCCAGCGCCACGTAGCGGTCAACCTCGGCAAAGCCGTCGTGCACCGACACCGGCGCAACACCGTACAGCGCCTCGCAACGCCGGGCAGCTTCGCCAAGCACCGGCTCGCGTGTGCCCCAGAACGCCACGCGCCGGCCTTTGTAGGCTGCCAGCAGGCGCGGAATGAAATCGGTGCCGTTCATGTTCAGCCCTGGGTCGAGCCCCAGGCGCCGACACAGAATCGCCACCCCCGAACCATCGCGCAGCAGCAAGTCGGCGTTTGCCAGGGTATGGCTGAAGGCCGCATGCCCGGTGGCCATGTTGAAGCCATGGGCATTGACGAACGCCAGCACCGTCGCTTGCTTGGGCGCGCCGAGCAGCGCCAGCAGGCGCTGCTCCTCGGCCGGGTCACTGACCACATGCATGTTGCCGATCACGCTGTGCCAGCGGGCCTGCCAGGTTTGCTCTGCCATCATTGGTCATCCCGCTTGGAACGCACCCACTGCACCTGGCGGCGGATCAGGAAGCCCAGGTACAGGGGAATTTTCTTGGCCGCATACAACGGTGCATAGATCAGCACCGAGAACGGGATCACTTCCCGGGAGAAACGCCCCCAGGCCAGCAGCACCGCAGCCACCAGCAAGGCCATGCCAATACTGGCCAGCACCGCCGCGCCCCACACACCCAGCCACAGGCCGGCCAGCCAGGCCACCACGAACAGCGCCGACAGCGCCAGGGTCAGCAGCGCCAGCGGTGGCACCAGCAAATCGAGCGCCATGGCCAGCAGCGGCAGCTGGCGCCGCGCCAGGGCACTGCCGAGCAGTTTCGGCCCGTCGCTGACCAGCACCCCCAGGTGGCCATGTTCCCATCGGGTGCGCTGGTTGCTCAGGCCTTCGGGGTTAAGCGGAAACAGGCTGGTCACCTCAGCCTCTGGGCAGAACAGTGGCGGCTTGCCTTGGCGGCAGAACTCCAGGCCCAGCTTGAGGTCTTCGGCCAGGTGCCCGGTGGCCAGGTTGGCCGTGGCCAGCTCTTCCCAGCGAAACGCCATGCCCGTCCCCATCAGCTGGCAGGGCAACCCGGCGCGCGCCATACCCCGTGGCCGCACCAGGTTCTTCATGCGCCAGGCAAACTCGGCCACCTGGATTTTCAGCCCGGCGCCGGCTGGCGCACGCATCAGGTCCAGGGCCTGCACCGGGCGCGCGGTGGCAACGCACAGGTGCGCCAGGTGATCGAGCGAGCCTGCGGTAAGCTTGCAATCGGCATCGATGATAACCACCACCTGCGGCGGTGAAGCGGCCAGGTGCCGAACGCCATGGTCCAACGCATAGCCCTTGCCGCGCAGTTCAGCGTGCTGGCGTTCGGTGACCTGGGCGCCCGCCGCGCGGGCCAGGGCAGCGGTGTCGTCGCTGCAGTTGTCGGCCACCACAAGCAGTTGGTCGCCCTCCCCCAATTGCTCCTGGATGCTGGCCAGCGTCGCGCCGAGCACCGTCGCTTCATTGTGCGCCGGCACCAGCACCGCCAGGCGCGGGCGTGGCCCACGCGGCACAGGCAAGGGGCGTGCGGCCAGGCAGGCCAGCAGCACCTCGGTGAACAGCACCAGCACCGGCACCAGCATCAGCAGGGCCAGCGCGGTCAATAGCCAAGCCAGGAGCGTAATCATGCGCAAGCCTCGAAGTAGCGCGCCAGCTTGGCCGCTTCGGTGTCGATATCGTGGCGTTCCAGCACCCGCTGGCGGGCCGCCTCGCCCATGCGTTGCAGCACCTCCAGCGGCTGCGCCAGGCAGTCGGCCATGGCGGCCGCCAGCTCGTCCACCGCTCCGGCGGGGAACAGCCAGCCGTTTTCGCTCGGCCGCACCAGCTCGGGAATGCCCGCCACATAGGTGGTCAATACCGGGCGGCGCAGGGCCATGGCCTCCATGATCACCACCGGCAAGCCTTCAGCGAAGCTCGGCAGCACCAGCGCGCGGGCCGCGAGTATTTCCTCGCGCACCTGGGCGCTGCTGATCCAGCCGGTGATGCGCACCTGGGCCTGCAGCCCATGGCGGCTGACCAAGGCCTCGATCTGCGGGCGCATCTCGCCGTCGCCGGCCAGCACCAGCTCGAAGGCAATGCCTTGCACGGCCAGCCTGCGCGCCGCCTCCAGCAGCAGCAACTGGCCCTTCTGCTCGCACAACCTGCCCACGCACACCAGCCGTGGCGCCGAGGGAATGGCAACCGCCGGGATCTCATGGAAGGCCCGCTCCAGGCCGCAATGCACGACCTTGACCTTGGGCCAATGCTCGTGGTCCACCCAGCGGTACAGCTGGCTGCGCCCGTAGGAGCTTACCGCCGCGACGAACGCGGCCCGCCGCACCTTCTCGCCCACCTGCAGGAATTGCGGCTTGTCGAACTCCTCAGGCCCATGCACGGTAAAGCTGAAGGCCGGGCCACCCAGGGCGTTGGCCAGCATCACCACCTCGGCGGAATTGGTGCCGAAATGGGCATGCACGTGTTCGGCGCCAAACGCCTGCAACCACTGCACCACCTGGCACGCCTCGGCCAGGTAGACCAGGTGGTACGGCAACGGCCGGTCGGCCCGCAGGCCCAGGCGCATGGCCAGCCACAAGGCCGCGCCAAAGCGCCGGGGCTGGGCGCGCAGCAGCTGCCACAGCGGCGTGAGCAGGCCCTTGATGCCGGCTTGCAGCACGTATTGGGTCTTGTCGCGCTCGGCAAGGTCTTCGCTGTCCTGCAACTCGCCGTCCCAGCCGCGCAAGGCGATGCGTTGCACCACCACGCCCTGGCGTTCCAGGGCGAGTATTTCGCGGCGGATGAAGCTGTGGCTGACTTTCGGGTACTGATTGATGAAGTAAGCAATGCGCATTGGAAATCCATTCAAAGCTTGCTTGAGAGAGGGCCTGGCGGCCTGTTCGCGGCTCAATCCGCCTGCACAGGGTCAGTCACCCACCTGTGGCATCGAGTTGGCCCGCGAACAGGGCGCTGGGCCCTCTTGCGAAAGGGCATGAATTGCAGGGGCATTGGGCGTCGTTGTGCCAAGCACCTCCTCATAGATCCCCAGCAACTCCAGGGCCTGGTCACTGCACAAGGTGATGCCTTGCTTGAAGCTGTTGCGGTGCTGCTGGTAGCGCGCCGGGTGTTCGAGAATGTCCAGCAGCGCCTCGCGCAGGTAGGCTTCGTCTGCACTCAAGGGAATCAGCGTGCCGTTCACCCCATCGACGATGTCCTCGACCGTGCCGCCAGCGTGGGTGCTGATGACCCAGACGTCGCGTACCAGTGCCTCGCGCACCGCAAGGCCAAAGGTTTCCTTCGACTGGGTGGGGAACAGCAACACATCGATGCCGGCGAAGAACTCGTCGATGTTCGCCTGGGTATAGCCCGGCACAATGCTCACCGTACCGGGGATTTTCAGGCTGTGCCGGTTGAACGAGCGAAACCCCAGGTGCAGCAGGTTGTCGACCACCTTCAGCTCGTAGTCCGAGCGGGCCAGCGAGGCAAATGCCCGGGCGATCACGTCGATGCCCTTGATCGCGGCATTGCCGCCCACGAAGCCAAAGCGCAGGGTCTTGCCAGGGTGGCGGTGATAGCCCGCGGCAGGCGGCAGGATGCCGTTGCGGTTGACGCGAATCCTGGCGGCCTCGAAGCCATTGGCGATGTACAGGTTGCGGCAGAACGCACTGGGTGCCAGCAGCAGGCTGGCCTGCTCCAGGGTGTTGGCCAAGAGCGCCTGGCGATAGGTGTTCAGCGCCGGGTCATCGACGCACTGGGCGCACACCTGCAGGTCGACGGTGGTCTGCCCGCAGTAGTGGCCATCTCGGTCGATCATGAACTGGCGCCCGCACACCCACCAGGTGTCGTGCAGGGTCACCACGAAGGGTATCTGCGCCTGCCGGCAGCGTTCGGCCAGCTGTACGCCCAGGCCCTGAATCGAGTGCAGGTGCACAAGGTCTGGCGCCACGCGCGCCAGCACGGCGTCGAACACTGCCACTGTGGCCGGGTTGTCGAAGTCCTCCTGGGCCGAGCGCTGGTCTGGCAAGCCCATGCCCAGCACCACCGCGCCATGGGCTTCATAACGGTACAGGCTGTAGGGCTCGGCATCGGCTTGCGGCAGCGAGGTGAGAATGAACTGCTGGAACGGCGACGCCGCCACCACCAGCCGCGCCATCTGCTCGGCCACCACGGTTGCGCCACCGAAACTGCGCGGGGCGAAGAAAATATTGGCCGCCAATACCCGTCGCCCACGCTCGATGCTCAAGGCCGGCAGCACCTTGCCAAGCTGTTCGCGGGCCTGGGCGTCACCGTCTGCCTGGCTGCCCACCACGCAGACATGCGCCGTGCCCAGGTCGCTCATGGCCATGGCCAAGTTGGGCGTGGACGCGATCGCACGCTCGCACGACAGCATCGCCAGCTGGTACTGGGCCACGGCCATCATCACCGCCAGCACGGCGTCGTCACCCAGCTCGCTCATGTCGTCGCGTTGCCGGTAGGCCTGCGGGTCGAACACCAGTTCGTCGCAATCCCAGAACGAGGTCACCTTCAGCCGCCTGGCCTCCTCCACCAGCTGCACCACCCTGGCAACACCCGGCACCCGGTGCAGTATCAGCGTGCCGCACACCTGCAAGGCACTCAGGCACGCACTGTGCTCGCGCCAGTCGACTACCTGGCACCCGTAGCCCAGCGCGCACACCTGCTGCTGCAGCCAGCCCAGGCGCCCATCCAGGGGCTGTGCGGGGTCGAATTCGCCAATCAACAGCACCTCACGGGGAAACACCTCGCTGGCCGGCACCCCGGGGCTTATCAGTGGCAAGCTTTTGCGCTTGCTGTCGCCAGGCTTGAGGAACAGCCCAGGGCCATGCTTGAGCAGTTCGCGGCAGGCCTTTTTCAGGGTCGGGTACAACCCGGCCTTGCGCAGGTAGGCCCTGAACCGCTGGTCTGCCCGCGGCTCGGTCAACAGCTGACGCAACACCCCGGCAAGCTTGGCGTGCAGGGCCGCCGACTTCGAAGTGGCCAGCGCCGGCTGGCGGATCAGCATGGCGCTGCCCAGGCGCGCACGGTGCGCTTGCACCTGATGCTCGCGCCCGCTTAGCGGCAAGGCCACGGCCAGCTGCGCGAACAAGTCGTCGAGCATGGCCTGGCGGCGGCGATACATCGCCCGTTTCTTCGGCGCGATGTCCTCGACCGCACGCTGGGTGGCGGCCAGGGGGATGCGGAAGAAGCCCTCAAGCTCCGACGGCTCTGCCCCGCTTTCACTCCAGATCACGTCATAGTTGGCGGCCAGGGCCTGGGCCTTGTCGGCGCCGAAATACGGGTGGCGGTGGTGCCGGTTGTCGTCGGCCACCGCGTAGATGCGCCCGGCGCCCAGGCTGCGCGCCAGGAACTTCAACGCCTCGATCACCAGGCTGCGCGGGCGCAGCCCTTCGAAGTCCTTGGTCAGGTCACGGTAGATGTTCAGCGATGTCTCGCTGTCCACGCCCTTGTGAATGCCTTGCACCGCGCCCACGTACAGGCACAGCTCGCCTGCCATGCGGCCCAAGGTGAATGCCACCGAGGCCACGCGCAGCTCGCCCTGGAACAGGTTCAACACCAGCTCACCTTCGCGCTTGAACCAGATCGGCCGGTCCAGCACCAGGGTGCAGCCTGCCGAGTAGGCCGACAGGTCACACAGGGTGCGGCTGTCCTCGCGCCCCAGCAGCACCAGTGCGGGGAACTGCGCGGCCACCACTTCGTAATGGGTGGCCAGCACGTCCAGGCGCACCGGCGCGTCCCACTGCTTGCAGATGTAGGGCCACTGCACCACGCCAATGCAGTCGTAGCCAAGCGCGGCGAAGCCATCGTCGCCCAGCGAGCGCGACATGCGCTGCAAAAACCGCTGCAGCGCCGGCCAGTGCCTGACCACCATCACCAGCAATTTGCGCAGGTTGTTCAGTGCCCGCAGCGAGTACCCCGGCTGCAAGCTGAGCAAGCTACGGGCCAACGATCGGAAGCTCATCGACATGTCACTTGTACTCGATCAATGCAGTCTTGCTGGCAGTGAACCTGTCCAGCGCGAATTTGACCTGCCCGACCATCTCGGGAAACTTCGACAGCACCAGGAAAATGCCCTGCAACCAGTTCTCGCGCGCGGAGCGGTCGCCACGCCTGGCCAGGCGCACCGCTTGCAGCGGGTACACCAGCAACAACAACAGCCCCCAGCCGTCGAACACGGTGCAGGCCAGCAGGATCGCCACGGGCAACGCCAACCCCCACAGCCAGGCCCTGCGCGATTCGCGCCGCCAGTGCCGTTCGGGTGGGTCGCCATGCAGGTAGGCGCCTTCGGCAAAGGCGTAGCCACCGCGCACACTGCGCCGCCACCACTGGCTGAAACGGGTCATGGCGGCGTCGTGCAAGGTCATCTCCTCGCCCAGCCGCCAGATCTTCCAGCCGCGCGCACGCAGGCGCACGCACAGCTCCGGCTCTTCGCCGGCGATCAACCCTGGGCGGAAACCGGACACCCCCTGGAAGGCCTCGACGCGCATCAGTGCATCCCCTCCGCAGGCCTTGGCCTGCCCCACCGGTGTGTCCCACTCCAGGTCGCACAGCAGGTTGTACACCGAACGTTCTGGAAAGCGCTCGCGGCGCCGCCCGCACACCACGGCCACGTCCGGGTGCTGGTCAAGAAACGCCTGCCCCCGCGCCAGCCAGCCGGCCACCACTTCGCAATCGCCGTCGACGAATTGCACGTATTGCAGCGTCGGCGCCAACTGCAACAAACGGGCAAAGCCCTCGTTGCGCGCCCGCGCCGCGGTGAACGGCTGGGCCATGTCCAGCGCCACGACTTCGATACCCAGGCCCTGTGCCTTGTGCACCGAACCGTCGGTGGAGCCCGAATCGACGTAGACGATCTGCTGGGCACTGCCGGCAAGCGATGCCAGGCAACGCTCCAGGCGCAGGCCTTCGTTGCGGCCGATCACCACCACGCCGATGCCGTTCATCATGGGCCTCACTCGACACCTTGGGCTGCGCACGCGGTGTCGCGTGGTGCCCGTTGCTTGATGGTGGCCGGCACCCCCACTGCCAGGCAGTTGTCTGGCACGTCGATCAGCACCACGGCATTGGAGCCGATCACCACGTTGTTGCCGATACGAATATTGCCCAGCACCTTGGCCCCGGCGCCGATGTCGACGTTGTCGCCAATCACCGGCGCAATCGGTTCGCTGACATTCTTAAGGCCGATCACCACGCCATTGCGGATACGGCAATCATCGCCAAAGCGGGCATAGCCGCTGATGACGATGCCGCCGAAGTGGTCGATGACGAAGTTGCGCCCCACCACCACCTCGCAGGGCAGCTCGATACCAGTGATGATCTGCACGAACTTGAACAGCACCTTGTAAACGAAGGAAAACACCTTGCGCAGCAGCGCCGGGCGCACGCCGTAGCGCCAGCGGCCAAAGCGGTACACCAGCATCACCCAGAAGCCTTGGGCACCCCAGTCACCACCGTATGCGCGCAGGTCTGCGCGGATGTTCTCGAACATGGCTTCACCTACCGCGTGGGTTGGGTTGCATAACGGGTCTTGAACAGTATTGACCAAGTAGTGCTGGCATGCCGCCAGCAGGCCTTGATCGCCTCGCGGCCACGGCCCTTGAGCAAGGCCTTGAGCGCCAGGATCAGGTCGCCCAGGCACACCAGGCACATGTGCCAGGCCAGCCCTGCCACGCCGTGATGCTTGCGAAAATAGAGCAGTTCGCTTTCGATCTGGTAGGTGGAGATCTGCCGGCTGGCCGCCTCCAGTTCGGCCACTGACTTGGAGCTTTCGCCGCCGATGTGCACCACGGTGGTGTGCGGGTAGAACACCACCTTCCAGCCCGCTTCCTTGACCCGCTTGCAGTGGTCCACTTCCTCGTAATAGAGGAAGTAGCGCGGGTCGAACAGCCCCACCCGCTCCAGCACTTCGCGGCGTACCAGGTAGAAACACCCCGGCAGCCAGTCGCATTCGCGCACCGAGCCGTGGTCCCAGTTCATCTCATCGACCATCTGCAAGCCCGGGAAGAACCGCGCAAGGCCGGTGCGGGCCACGAAAGTGTTGAGGGGTGTGGGGAAATAGCGGCAGGACGGCTGCAGGTCGCCCTCGCGCCCTTCCAGGCGCACGCCCAGCACACCGCACTCGGGGTGGGCGTCCATGTAGGCGATGGTCTTTTCCAGTGAATCGCTGGCAACGAAGGCGTCGGTGTTGAGCAGCAAGGCGTAGCGGCCCTGCAGGTGGGCGAGCAACTGGTTGTTGGCCCGGCCGAACCCAACGTTGTGCTTGTTGCTCAGCAACAGCGCCTCGGGGCACACCGTGGCCATGCGTGCCACCGAGTCGTCCACCGAGGCGTTGTCCACCACCAGGTAGCTGGCCAGCCGCTCGCTGTCGGCCCGGCGCAAGGCATCGAACATCGGCTGCAGCAGTGCGGCGGTGTTGAAGTTGACCACCATCACATCGACCGGTTTGCTATCCATGGTTGCCATCCCCGAAGAAATACTGCTGGCGCACGGCCGTGAGCGTGGGTTCCAGCGCCGCGTCGTAGGCCCCCTTGCGCTGCTTGACCAAGTCGATCCACGGGTAGGCGTTGCAGCGCTGCTCGACCCGCTCGATCAATTGCTCGGTGGTGCAGATGACCTTGGCCGGGTTACCGCCCACCACCGTGCCCGGCGGCACGTCCTTGGTCACCACGGCGCCAGCGGCCACCACGGCATCCGGGCCGATGGTGACCCGCGGCATGACGATGGCGCCGTGGCCAATGAAGCAGTTGTCGCGGATATCGATGAAGCCCACCGAATCCAGGTGCTTGCCGTAGCGCACCTCGATCAGCGCCACCACCGCGTCATGGCCGATCAAGGTGCAGTCCGACAGCCCCACGCAGCTGCCGATGCGCAGCAGCTCCGGGTCGGTGATGCAGCAGCCTGGGTTGATGTGCACGTTGCTGCCCACCGAGTGAAACTTGCCCCAGCGCGACAAGTACAGGCCCCATTCACGCGCCGTCGGGTTGCACAGCTTCTTGTACATCGCGCTGCCGCGCCCGGTCGCGTTGACGTAGTGGGTGATTGCGCTCCTTAGCCATCCATACATACTGCTTGCCTCGCGAATAGAGCCTTCCTGGACTGTCCCTGAGGCGAACTGGCGTCGTTCTTCTAGGTGCTTGGCCGGTTCACGCTCAACCCCTTGCCGCTTCATGCCACCTTGCTGCTGCCCGCCTTCATCTTCTGATCCAGGTGGTCGGCCAGCCGCAGGGCGAACTGCAACAACGGCATGGTCGGGTTGGAGGCACCGCCGGTGGCGAAGATACTGCTGCCGGCGACGTACAGGTTCTGGGTGCCGAACACCTTGCAGTCGGTGTCCACCACGCCGAAGTCCGGTGAGGCGGCCATGCGCGTGGTGCCCATGTGGTGCGCGTGTGGCGAGACTTTCAGCGGCACGCTGCTGTCGTAGACGAAGTCGTTGAGCTTGACGAAGCCCAGGTCGGCCTCGGCGAACTGCTTGGCAAGCTCGGCACCGATGCACTTGATGGTGTGGCGGTCGGCCTCGTTGACCACCCAGTTGACATTGACCTTGGGCAGGCCCAGCGCATCCTTTTCCGCCAGCAAGGTGATATGGCTTTGCGGGTCGGGAAACTGCTCGATCATGGTGCTGATCACGCCGTCGCCGGGGCAGCTGAACTTGGCCACGAACTCGATCTTGCTGGCCACGCCCCATTCGCAGGCGAGGTTTTCCAGAAAGTGCTTCACCTCGGCCGTGCGGCCGTAGGTCACCACCTGGTCGAGGATGGTCATGGTGACGTTGCCCTTGCCGGCGTGGTACTCGGCGACGAAGGCATCGGTGGTGTAGTACTGGTGCGGTTCGCTGTACTGCTCGCCCTTGAGGATGAAGGTGCCCATCTCGACGTTCAGGTGTTCCATGAAGCAGCGGCCCACCAGGCCGTCGGGGCTGATGACGCCCGCCTCGCGCAACGACTGGCTGTTGAGCAGCTGGCGGGCATTTTCGATCGAACCGGTGGCGAGGATGAAGTTCTTCGCCTGCAGCCGTTGATGGTGCTTGTCGTAGTCCGTCACCTTGATGGCCTTGAGGCTGCCCGAGGCCTTGTCGAACTCCAGGTCGATGCAGTTGCAGTTGATGAACACCTCCAGCCCGGCGGTGTGGTCGAGGGCATCGGCATACTTCTGGGCAAAGCGTGTGGGCGGGCTCAGCAGAAAATGGTCGGCATCGAAGTCGCCGCCGTCCAGGGTCGCGTTCACTGCGCGAAATTCACCGTTCAGGGGCAGGTCGACGATGGCCATGGCCGCCGGCAGGTAGGGTTCTATTTCCGAATAGGGAATCGGCCAGCCCGGCATGCCCACCGGCGGTTGCACGGCGAAGTCCGAGGCGGTGAATGGCCGGCAGCGGCCCGCCCAGTGGTTGGAGGTGCCGCCCAGGTAGCGCAGGCGGGTTTCCTCGGCATACAGCTCCAGCCCCGAGGAGTTGGTTTTGTACAAGTCTTGGGAACGAGGCTCGAAGGTGGTGCCACCGCCTTCGACCAGGGCCACGCTCCAGCCGGCTGCCGCCAGGCGCAAACCCAGCGTGATACCGGCCGGCCCTGCGCCGACAATGCAGAAATCATAGGCATCGCGCAGCGTTTTCTGCGCCTGATAATCCTTGATCATGCCTGGCCGTTCCGTAAATGCCGGGAGGGTATTACCCAGCCATTGATTACCACGAAGCCCTCAGGCACCGCCGCCTTGCGTGGCACCTGCACGGCGGTGCCGAACAGGGCGCTGCCCGCGCCCAGCAGCACACAGTTACGCAGAAAGCCCCGGCGATCCAAAAGCGGCGTAAAGAACGTAAGCTTCCCCATGGTCCCAGTTCCCTGCCGATTTTCTAAGAATCCTAGCCACTTATCCGCGATGCGCTACCCTGCCCATCACCTTGCCGCACGGCATGCCACGATCATTTCACAGCCAATGGAAAAACCAGGTCAGCAACTGGCCGCACAGCGCACCGACGGCCACCATCGGCAACACCAGCAGCTCGCGCTTGAGGTTGAGCAGGCCCAGCTTGCGGTTGACGTAGACGATCAGCACCAAGGTAGGCAACGGGTGCAAGGCGACCCCCCAGATCGCCAGGTGCGGCCCGCCAATCGCCAGCAACAGCGGCAGCGCCACCCACAGGGACACCAGGCGGATGATGTTGTCCATGGCCTGGTACTTGGTATGGCCCAGGGCAATCCACACCTGATGGGTCAAGGTATAGCGCAAGGTGAGGAACGACAGCGAAAGAATTGCCAGCATCGGCCCGGCCTCGGCATAGCGGGCGTCGTACATCCAGCTGATCAGCAGCGGGCTTGCGGTCAGGAAGCCCCCGCAGATGAACAGCGTCACCACGTCGACCAGCAGCTTGAAGCGGTCGTACAGGGTACGCAGGCGGTCGTGGTCGCCTTCCCGGGTGGCCTCGCTGAACGCCGGCAGGGCCACGGCGCCAAACAGCTTCATCAGCCCGGTCTGGATTGAACCCAGAATCAACACGGCAATCGAGTACACCCCAAGTTCTGCCACCGACATGCTGGCGCCGAACCAGATGCGGTCGCCATACATGGCCAGTACGCCAACAATCGACGACAACAGGATCCAGCGGCCAAAACTGACCAGCTCGTCCAGCGCGCTACGGTCCCACTGCAAGCGATTGCTCGGCCCTTGCAGCGCGGTGTGGCCCAATACCGTCCCCACCAGCGCGGCCACCAGGCTCGCGGCCACCAGCGACCAGATCGAGCGGGTCAGCCAACCGACGACCAGCATCACCAGCAAACCGGCAACTTGCGAGGCCAGGTCTACCAGCACCACCCGTTTCTGCTGGAAGGTGCGCACGGCCACATCCATCTTGGTTGAGCCAAACCCCCAGATCACCGCCTGCAGGCCGGTAATCGCCAGTACCAGGGGCAGTTCGGGCGCGGCATAGGTGGAGCCGGCCGGCCACAGGTTGGCCAATTGCGACAGCCAGGCGCCCAGCGCCAGCAGCAAGGTGACGCCGAACAGCAGCAAACCGCGCACGATCTGCACGGTCCAGGCGGTATTGAGGAACAGCGGGTCGTCGCCACGCGGGCTCTGGATGATGTTCTGCCGCAGGCCCACATCCGACAGCAGCTGCAGCAGCACCGAGGCGGTGGTGGCAATGACCATCACCCCGAACATTTCCGGTAACAGCAAACGGGCCATGATCAGGTTGCCGCCCAGGCGCATCACCTGCGAGGCCAGCAGCGACACCAGGTTCCATGCCCCGGCGCCCAGCGCGCGCTTGCGCAGACTTCCAGCTGCTGACACATCAATCGACGGCATCGCTACGATCTCTGACTGAAATGGCTAGAAGTCACTATAGTTTCAATTAGCCATGCCGCTAGCCGTCGTCCACCGAGGGATAGGTGCCCAGAGCCCATGCCTGAACAATTTCGTGCGTTGATCGTCATTCTGTTCCTCGCCTGCGTGGTGTTCGTGCTCGCCCGCAAGCCGGCCGCCGACCTGATTCCCGACCGCGACTTCAAGCGCCGGCGCAACCTGTGGTTCCTGGTTACCCTGGTGGCGTTCTTTTCCTTCAGCTTCTGGGTGTATGCCGCTGCAGCGACGATCACCCTGTTCCTGGCCGGGCGCCGCGAGCACAACGTCATGGCGCTGTTCTTCATGCTGGTGTTCGCCATTCCGCCGGCGATGGTGCAGATTCCAGGGTTCGGGGTGATCAACTACCTGATCGAAGTCAACCATATCCGCATCCTCACCCTGTGCGTGCTGCTGCCTGCCGCGCTGGCCCTGAGCAAGCAAGGCGACACAGTGCGCCTGGGGCGTACCGGCCCCGACAAGTGGTTGCTGGGCGGCGTGGTGCTGATGACCTTGCTGTACCTGCGTGAAACCACGCTCACCGACACCCTGCGCCAGGCCGTGTCGCTGTACATCGACGTGGTGCTGCCGTATTACGTCGCCAGCCGCGCCCTGAAGACCGTGCAAGACTTCAAGGCGGCATTGCTCGCCTTCGTCATCGCGGCCTTCTTGCTGTCGATCATCGCCATGGCCGAATTCGCCCGCCACTGGCTGCTGTACAACGGCCTGATCGCAGCGCTAGGCATTGACTGGAGCATGTCCAGCTACCTCAGCCGCGGCGGCTCGCTGCGGGCCAGCGCCACCACGGGCCAGGCCATCGCCCTGGCCTATGTGATCAGCGTGGCGATCGGCTTTTTCCTGTTCGTCCAGGGTTATGTGCGCAGCAAGCTGCAGCGCTACATGGGTGCCCTGCTGCTGGCCGCTGGCCTGGTGGTGCCACTGTCGCGCGGCCCCTGGATTGGCACCGGGGTGATCATCGCGGTGTTCATCGCCACCGGCAAGGGCGCGGTCAAGCGCCTGAGCCTGCTGGCCTGCGCCGGCCTGCTGGCGTTACCGTTGCTGGCGGTGGTGCCGGGGGGCGAAAAAGTCATCGACCTGCTGCCATACGTCGGCAACGTCGACAAGGAGAACATCACCTACCGCGAGCGCCTGCTGGACAACTCGTGGATCGTCATCCAGCGCTACCCGTTCTTCGGCTCGTTCGATTTTCGCAATACCCCGGAAATGCAGGCGATGATCCAGGGCGAAGGCATCATCGACATCGTCAACAGCTACATCAGCCTGGCCTTGCGCTTTGGCCTGGTCGGCCTGGGGCTGTTCGTGGGTTTCTTCTTCAGCATCATGCTCGGCATCCACAAGGCGATGCGCGCCTTCCCCGACAAGGATGACGAACACCGAAGGCTTGGCCGGGCGCTGCTGGCCACGCTGCTGGGCATCATGGTGATCATCTTCACGGTCAGCAGCATCACGGTGATTCCGGTGGTGTATTACTCGGTCGGCGGCCTGGGCATGGCCTACATGCAGCTGGTGCGCCGCCTGCGCAACAGCGAAGCCGCGGCCCTCGCCAGCCCCGCCCTTCAACCCAGGTAACCGCCATGACTGTCGCCTCGCTGCGCCCGAGGATGCGCGCCTCGGTACTGCTTGCCCTGCTGCTGCCGCTGGCCGCCTGGGCCACGCCATGGACCGCCAGCGTTGACGAACGCAACGGCCTGCCCAGCGTCACCCGTGGCGGCGGCCCGGCCATGGTGGCGCGCTTCGACTTCTGGGGCAGTGACTGGAGCTGGACCGGCATGGGCACCGAATTCAAGGTCGATGGGCCCTTCCAGTACAGCCTCAAGGGCAAGAACCCGCAGCTGGAGTTCGACCTCACGGCCACCATCGCCAAGCCCCAGGCACAGACCTTGAGCTGGGACTTCGACCTGGATGCCCACCGCGATAAAAGCGGGGTGATGGGCGGTGGGATGGTGTTCACCTTCGACCCATCGCTGTTCAAGGACATGGGCGAACCCACACTGCTGCCTGGGAACCGTGGCTGGGCCTGGGGCAATGGGCCAAGGCACCTGGAAATGCGCTTCGAGCCGGGGCTGGCGAAGGTGTACTTCGAGCGCGGCGACACCTCCGAGGTGCGCGCCTTCTTCTATACCGACCCGATTCGTGCAGGCCAGCAGCGGATCAAGGCCACCCTGAACGTAACCGGCGATATCGAACTTGCCCCCACGCCCAGCGAACGCTTCGGCCTGGCCGACCCCGCCACCTGGCCAGACGACCAACTGCCTTGGCGCACCTCGCCGGTGGACCTGTCGTTCCTCAATGCCGGGGAGAAGCCAGCCGGCAAGCGCGGCTTCGTGAAGGCCGTAGGCGAGCAGTTGCAGTTTGCCGACAACACCCCGGTACGCTTCTGGGGCACCAACCTTGCGGCCTATGCGCTGTTCACCACCCCTGACGAAGAAGTGAAGCTGCAAGCCAAGCGCCTGTCGGCACTGGGGTTCAACCTGGTGCGGCTGCACCACCACGACTCGCCCTGGGTCAGCCCGAACGTGTTTGGCGAGCCCAAAAGCCTGCACAACACCCGGGAATTGAGCGCCGAGGCGCTGAAGAAGCTCGACTGGTGGATCAAGTGCCTCAAGGATGAAGGCATCTATGTGTGGCTCGACATGCACGTGGAGCGGGTGGTCACCGCCGGCGATGACATCTACGCCTTCGACGAACTGGCCAAGGGCGAGCAGTACGCCGGCATCAAGGGCTATGCCTACGTCAACGTGACGGTGCAACAGGCAATGAAGCGCTTTGCCGAGCAGTACCTGACCCACGTGAACAGCTTCACCGGCCTAGCCTACAAGGACGACCCGGCCATCGCCGCCGTGCTGATCACCAATGAGAACGACGTTACCCAGCACTTCGGCAACGCCCTGCTACCGGACAAGGGCGTGCCGCTGCACACCCGCCTGTACATGGACCAGGCCAAGGCCTTCGCTGCACGCAGCCAGCTGCCCGCAGACAAGACCTGGCGGGCCTGGGAGCCGGGCCCCGGCAAGCTGTTTCTCAACGACCTGGAGCACCGCTTCAATGTCGACATGATCGAGCATCTGCGCGGGCTTGGGGTCAAGGTGCCGATCGTCACCACCAGCACCTGGGGGGGCAACGGCCTGGCCGCCCTGCCGGCGCTGACCACCGGCAACCTGGTCGACGCCCACAGCTACGGCGGCATCGGCCAGCTGGAAAAGAACCCGCTGACCAGCGATGGCATGGTGCACTGGCTGGGTGCAGCCCAGGTGGTGGGCTTGCCGATGACGGTGACCGAGTGGAACGCCGAGCCGTTCCCCCTGCCCGACCGCCACTCCCTGCCGCTGTACGTGGCGGCCACGGCCAGCCACCAGGGCTGGGCGGCGGTCATGCAGTATGCCTACAGCCAGCAGGCGTTCCTTGAAGGCTGGCGCCGCGCCGACAATTGGAATGCCTACAACGACCCGGCCATGATGGCCACGATGCCCGCCGCCGCCCTGCTCTACCGCCGCGAGGACGTGCACCTGGCGAAAACCCGCTACGTGTTCGCACCAACCCCCGCGCAGCTGTTCGGCAAGGCCATTACCCCGGCCAACTCGGTGATGCTGCGCACCGCCATGGAAAAAGGCCGCCTGCAGGTTGCCATGCCGCAGACCCCAGAGCTGCCTTGGCTGCAGCCCGCCGTGGTGCCCCAGGATGCCCAGCTGCTCAGCGACCCGGACCAGGCGCTGCTGGAGGCCACTGCCAGTGAATCGGTCACCGATACCGGCGAGATCCGGCGCAATTGGCAACAGGGCCTGTACACCCTCGACACCCCGCTGACCCAGGCCGCCACCGGTTGGCTGGGTGGGCACCCGGTGAAGCTGGCCGCCATCGAGGTGCAGTTGCAAACGCCCTATGCCAGTGTCGTGGTGCAAAGCCTTGAGGCCAAGCCGCTCGGCCAGTCGCGCCACCTGCTGATTTCCCTCGGCAGCCGCGCCGTGCCCAGGCCCGAGGACGTTACGCCGTTTCATGTGGAGCCGTTGCAGGGCAGCCTGAGCATCGCAGCGCCGGCGGGGCTGAAACTGTACAGCCGCAGCGCCGAAGGCAAGGAAAGCACGTTACCGGCGGCGTACAAGGATGGCCACTACCTGATTACCTTCGACGGCCAGCACATGGCCAACTGGCTGTTCCTGAAATAGCCATCTAGAGTCAAGTCAGCCTGTATCGCAGGGCATTCGACGCTACGTCTGTTCCAGGAGGATTGGATGAAGTATTTGGTTGTCGGGGGTGCAGGTTATATCGGTTCGCACATGGTCAAGTACCTGCTGCAGGCCGGCCATGAGGTGGTGGTGGCGGACGTCGACCCGGCAACCCCTGGGGTTGAACGGGTAGCGCTGGACATCGCCGACAGCCGCGCGCTGGACGCCTTGTTCAGCGACTATGCCTTCGATGCCGTGTTTCATTTCGCATCGTACATCCAGGTGGGCGAATCGGTGCTCGCCCCTGCCAAGTATTACCGCAACAACGTCACGGCCACGCTCAGCCTGCTCGATGCCATGGTTCGCGCCGGTATCGGGCATCTGATTTTTTCTTCCAGCGCCGCGGTGTACGGCAACCCGCAGTACACGCCCATCGATGAGCAGCATGCCAAGGCGCCGATCAACCCTTACGGGCGCAGCAAGTGGATGGTCGAGCAGATCCTCGAAGACTATGACCGGGCCTATGGCTTGAAGTCGGTCTGCCTGCGCTACTTCAATGCCGCCGGTGCCGACCCGCAGGGCCAGCTGGGCGAGTGCCACGAGCCGGAAACCCACCTGATTCCGTTGATCCTGCAGGCCGCTTCCGGGCGCCGCGAGGCGGTCACGGTGTTTGGCCACGACTACGACACGCCCGATGGCAGCTGCATTCGCGATTACGTGCACGTCGAGGACCTGGCCTCGGCCCATGCCCTGGCCGTGGCGTACCTGCAGGGCGGCGGCGACAGTACTGCATTCAACCTGGGCAACGGGGTGGGGTTTTCGGTGCAGGCGGTGATCGACACGGCGCGGGCGGTGACCGGGCGGCCGATCAAGGTGATCGAGGCCCCCCGCCGTGCTGGCGACCCACCGCGGCTGGTGGCCGATGCTGGCAAGGCGCAGAGTGTGCTCGGCTGGCAGCCAGCGTTCAGTGCCCTGGAGGAGATTGTGCGCCATGCCTGGCAGTGGGAATTGAAGTACCCCTGGAAGTGAACAACAGGCGCCGCGTTGCGGCGCATCGCGAGCTGCGCTCGCTCCTACCAGGCCTACACAAAACCAACCACCCCTGTAGGAGCGGGCTTGCCCCGCGAACACCGGCGAAGCCGGTGCCATGCACCGCGGTGCCTGCTTCGCGGGGCAAGTCGGGTCGCCGCACCGCCGCTCCTACAGCGTCATATGCACCACCCCATCAACCCGCCCGCATCGGCCGCGCCAGCTGTTGTAATTCCACACCATCGAGCAACGCTTCGACCACCGCTTTGGCCGAATCCAGCCCATGATCATTGGCCAGCAGCAAGTCCCGGCAGGTACCAGTAGCTGATTCCATCGCCTTGAGGTTGGTGGCAAATGCACCTTTGAGCAGCGTCGACAGGTGCACCAGTGCATCTTCCAGGTCTACGCCCGAACGTACGGAGAACAGCGAGGGGTGACTGCATTCACAGTGGCCGAAATCGCAAGACGCCGTGGTGGCGCGGATGGGCGGGTCGGGTAAGCCTTTTGTCATTGTGTCGCTCCTTGATTCAATGGAGCCGCCACAGATCGCTACCAAACGAATGGGTGACGGCTGTACGCAGGTTGGTAGACCGGGAATCAAGGAAACCGGCGCGCACGAGGGCGCCCTACGCACAGCCGCCATAAAACGAAACAGCGGCCACAAAAAAGCGCCGACGTATCGCAATGGGGGCGCTGATGCGCCTTGATTGATCGCGGGCTACCAAACCCGGCTGCTGGATTGACAGCAGCGGGCAGAGACTACCGGGCTCGGGGGCGGGATTCAAGTTACGTGTACTTGCTGTAACACTTACCTTACCGCGGCTGGCCTCATCGCGGGCTGCGCTGTCGCGAAGAGAACATCGCCAGCGGATGCGCCGCAATCCCCCGTAGGAGCGGGCTTGCCCCGCGAACACCGGCGAAGCCGGTGCCATGCATCGCGGTGCCTGCTTCGCGGGGCAAGCCCGCTCCTACACAGGATCTCCTACCGGGCCTGCACAAATCCTGGTAGGAGCGAGCGCAGCTCGCGAAGGGCCGGCACAGGCAACGCACTCCCCACCGCGGCTGGTGGCCGATGCTGGCAAGGCGCAGAGTGTGCTTGGCTGGCAGCCTGCGTTCAGTGCCCTGGAGGAGATTGTGCGCCATGCCTGGCAGTGGGAATTGAAGTACCCCTGGAAGTGAACAACAGGCGCCGCGTTGCGGCGCATCGCGAGCTGCGCTCGCTCCTACCAGGTCTACACAAAACTACCCCCCCCCTGTAGGAGCGGGCTTGCCCCGCGAACACCGGCGAAGCCGGTGCCATCCACAGCGTCGCTTTCTTCGCGGGCAAGCCCGCTCCCACAGGGGATTGCGGCGCGGCTGCTGGCAATGTTCCCTGCGCGACAGCGCAACCCGCAGGGCTGGGTTATCTCCTACAGCGTCATATGCACCACCCCATCAACCCGCCCGCATCGGCCGCGCCAGCTGTTGTAATTCCACACCATCGAGCAACGCTTCGACCACCGATTTGGCCGAATCCAGCCCATGATCATTGGCCAGCAACAAGTCCCGGCAGGTACCAGTAGCTGATTCCATCGCCTTGAGGTTGGTGGCAAATGCACCTTTGAGCAGCGTCGACAGGTGCACCAGCGCATCTTCCAGGTCTACGCCCGAACGTACGGAGAACAGCGAGGGGTGACTGCATTCACAGTGGCCAAAATCGCAAGACGCCGTGGTGGCGCGGATGGGCGGGTCGGGTAAGCCTTTTGTCATTGTGTCGCTCCTTGATTCAATGGAGCCGCCACACAACGTGACCAAACGAATGGGTGGCGACTGTACGCGGGTTGGTCAACCGGGAATCAAGGAAACCGGCGCGCACGAGTGCGCCCCACGCACAGCCGCCATAAAACACGCCAGCCGGGCATGAAAATGCCGACTGAACTTGCAGAGCGGACGCTTGTGCGCCTCGATGATTGCGGGTGACCAAACCCGGCTGCTGGATTGACAGCAGCGGGCAGAGACTACCGGGCTCGGGGGCGGGATTCAAGTTACGTGTACTTGCTGTAACACTTACCTTACCGCGGCTGGCCTCATCGCGGGCAGCGCTGTCGCGCCGGTAACAGTGCCAGCAGATGCGCCGCAATCCCCTGTAGGAGCGGGCTTGCCCCGCGAACACCGGCAAAGCCGGTGCCATGCATCGCGGTGCCTGCTTCGCGGGGCAAGCCCGCTCCTACACAGGATCTCCTACCGGGCTTGCACAAATCCTGGTAGGAGCGAGCGCAGCTCGCGAAGGGCCGGCACAGGCAACGCGCAGTCAATAATAGGTGCGCGGCTGCTCGTCGGCCTTGTTCAGCACGGCGCCAATCAAGTTCGCCCCTGCCAGGTGGTACAGGCAATCCTCGATGTCCTTCTTGCTGTTCACCCCATTGGCCACCACCAACAACACACAATCGAACTTCGGCAACACCGTGATCGCATCGTCCGAGCTCAACAGCGGTGGCAGGTCGAAGATGCAGATCCGCGAATCATAACGGTCGCGCAGCTCCGTGATCAGGTGACTGACCTTGGGCGAGGACAGCACCTCGGTCGACATCGGAATCGGCTCGCGTGTCGGCAGCACCACGAAGCGCGGCAAGGTCGGGTTCACCAGCACCTCCTCCAGCCACGCCTTTTCGCTCAGCAGCTCGTTGAGCGCCTTGTCCATCGGCAAACCCAAGGTGGCGCCCACCCGCGGCCGGCGCAGGTCGAAATCCGCCAGCAAGGCGGTCTTGGTGGTGTGGTGGGCAATACTCATTGCCAGGTTGACCGCCAGCACCGTCTTGCCGGCCTCGGGCGTGGGCGAGGTAATGGCCAACGTGCGCCAGCCATTCTCTTCCATGGCCTGCAGCACCTGGGTGCGCAGCAGGTCGATCGGGCCGTTCATGTTCGAGTTCTTGTTGAACGAGACGATGCGGTTACGCTCCAGGTGCTCCGCACGCAGCGGCACCACCTTGGTTTGCACGTAGTCGAACTGGCCCAAGGCCTCGGGCTTGTCCTGCAGGGGGGCGGCCGGCGTGGTCGAAGGCGAAACCTGATGAATGTTCTTGCCTGAAGACTGCGGATGTCTGTCCATTACTGCGCTCCCTATGCAAACCGCGCCATGGCCTTGTACAGCAAAAGGTCCAACGGCATGTAGAACAGGTGGACCAGGACCAGCAACACCAGCAGGCCCAGCACCACGGCACCTGCCAGCAGCATCAGCCATCTGCGCCGCCGCGCCTGGTCAGCCTGGGTGGCGATGTACGGCACCGCTACCAGCACCCGCTTGCCCAGCACGCTCTCCAGCGCACCCACACCGCGAATGCGCTGGTTCAGCATCTCCAGCAGCATCACCAGCCCTGCCCCGGCCGCCGGTGCCAGCACCACGCCCACGGCGACGATTTTCTTGCGGTTGGGCTTGACCGGTTTTTCCGGCATCAGCGGCGGCTCCAGCAGCACGAAGCGCTCGGCCTTGTTTTCCTGTTCCAAGCTTTCGGTGATCTTCGCGTTCATTTCCTTGGCGCGAATTTCCTCGTACTTCTTCTTGGCGTTGTCATGGTCGCGCAGCAGCGATACCAGCCCACGTTCCACTTGCGGCGCCTCGAGAATGTCGGCCTCGTAGGCGGAAATTTTCTGGGAAATCTCGCGCTTCTGCTCAGCCAGCGAAGCAATGTTCGATTGGGTGGCGGCCATTTTGGTGCGTACCCGGGCCGCATCCAGGTTCATCGATGCAGCGGCGGCGATGCCCTTCTCGCCCGAGGCTTGCAGTACCTGGATCTTGCGCTTGATCGCCACCACGTCAGGGTGGGCTTCGGTGTACTTGGTCAGCAGGCGCGCGTACTCGGCCTTGAGGCTGGGCAGGTCCTGCGGGTCGGGCGCCACTGCCTTGCCGTTGGCCGCCTGGGTCGAGGCACCGGAATTGGCCGCCGACAGCTCCAGGTCCAGGTAACGCAACTCTTCCTGGGCCGCCTTGTAGTCCCGGTCGACTTCGCGGAAATCAAGCTCGGCACGCGACAGCATGCTCATGCGCAGCTGCTGGTTTTCCGGCAGGGCGTTGGCGTGGGCCTGCTTGAAGTCAGCCAGCTGGTTTTCCAGCGTGGCCAGTTCGGCGCCCAGCTTGTCGGCCTCCTGGGTGAGGAATTCGGTGGTTTCGGTGGCGCGTTCGGTACGCTGCTTGACGTTCTCGTTGAGGAACAGGCCCACCAGTTCGTCTGCCACTTCCTTGGCCACGTCCGCCCGCTTGTCCTCATAGGAAACCGTGAAGGCCACGGTCGCCTCGCCGCGGCCCTTGATGAAGGTGCTGAGGGTGTTGACCACGATGGCATTGCGCATCTGGTCGATCTTGTCGGTTTCGCTCAGGCGCCCGCCCTTGTCGGCGAACAACCCGTATTTATCGATGATCCGCAGCAGGTTCTCGCGGGTCATCACCCGCTGGCGGATCACCTCGATGCGCTCGTCGGCATAGGTGGTGTTGCCTTCGGAAACCAGGTCCGGGGAAATCTGCTGGGACTCCACCAGAATGGTCCCGGTGGCCTGGTAGATGGGTGGCACACTGATCGCAACCCCGATGGTCGCCGCCAGCACCACCACGATCACCACTGCCAGTAGCAGCGCGCGGCCCTTGATGATGGCGACGTAATCCTTCAGCGACAGCTCGTACTCAGCTTTCATAGTGGCCACCAGTCCGATGATCAGATGTCGGGGTATCGGTACGTCAGTGTCAAACCAGCAATCGTGGCCTCAGCATCGGGCAAGCCTTTTTGCTGACGCTCCTTGTACTGCAACGAAAGGCGCAAGTCCCAGGCGGGCGAAAATTCGCGGCTGGCCCATACGCCATAGGTGTACAGGGTGTTTGGCGTCTGGCCCTTGCTGTCCTGCCAGGACGCCTCGACACCCACCCGGTTCAGCTCGGTGAGCCTGTAGCTCCAGGCGCCGCTGACCATGTCCAGCTGGGCAAAACCGCCCTCGGCACTGGCCACCGTACTGCGCTCGGCGTTCAGGTTGGCCTCGGCGCGTTCACCGCGGTAGAACAACGACGCCCCACCCTCGCCACGCTGGCCACCGCCCGAGCCGCTGGTCTTGTTCACGCCAATATGCACCTTGCCTTCCAGCTGGTCGGTGAACTGATGCTTCAAGCCGATACTGGGAATGTAGCTGTTGGTGGCAATGGCGGTGGTGGTGCTGGTGATCTGTGGCTCGTAACGCCGGGCCTCGAAGCCTGTGATGATGTCGGTGCGCTCGCTCCAGGCGTAGGTCCAGGTGAAGTCGTTGGCATACTCGTCGTAACCGGTCAGCGTGGCGGTGTCGTAGCGAGCGTGGTTGTAGCGCAACTGGTTGGCCAGGGTACTGCGCTCGCTGATCGCACTGCTCCAGTTGCCGGTCAGGGTCGACATCTTCTGGGTGCCGTCGACGCTGGTCACCACACCGGTCTGCTGCACCGCGCCCGACAAGGTCGAGCTTTCCACATACTGCGCCAGCAGGCCAAAACCGCCGGTTTCCGTGGTCCGCTGCCAGCCCAGGCTGAGGTTGGGGTCTTCGCGGTTGCCCACCACTGAACGGTCGGAGGAATGCAATACCCGCAGCCCCATGCCCAAACGCAGCTGGTCTTGATCGAACTGGCCGATCAGGTTGTAGTCGGGCGCAATGATGGTACGCATAACACCTTTCTCCTTGGACGTCAGGAGCAATGGGTTGCTGTCGTACTCGACCGTCGTGGGGGCCACGACGGAAGACTGCCAATTGGCGGCACTGACCGCCCCGGAGAACGGCATCATCATGATTGCCGTAACAACACTCGTCGTTTTATTAATAGGCACAAGTCGTTCTTAGTTGATTGCAAGTTCAAGGTACGACCAGCGTATCGCCAGCCTGAAGTTGGAAGTTGGTGGACATGTCACGCCCGGAAACCAGATCCTTGTATCGCACCGGCATCACTTTTTGCCCACGAATCACCTTGATGGCACTTTCATCGGCGAATTTGTCCATTCCACCCGACATGCTCAAGGCCTGCAGCACGGCCGTGGGGCCGGCCATCGGCACCGGGCCGGGCTTGAGCACCTTGCCCTGCACGTACACCAGGTTGCCGGCGGTGCTGGTCACCACCACGCTGACATTGGGCTGGGCAAGGTAAGGTTTGAGCGCCGTCTCGACTTTTTTCGCCGCGGCGGTGGCGTCCAGGCCTGCCACATCGACGCGGCCGGCCAAGGGGAAGGTGATGCTGCCATCGGGCAGTACGACGGTTTCCTGGCGCAGGGTATCTTCCTGCCACACCGAAACCATCAGCTTGTCGCCGGGGCTGAGTAAATAAGAGGACGTGGCCGGGTCAGCGGCGGCAGCACCGCACCAGGCGAACAGTACGCAGAGGACGGACATCGGCAAACGTTTCATGAGGGGTCCCTCCGGCCGGGCGGCCCAGGTGAAGAGCACTGAATGAGTACAACCGCAAACCTCTCGCTCTACGTTGCAGCGGCGTTTGCGCTGCATGGGCCCCGATCGTCCCAGGGGCCCTGTTACCGCGATGCCAGCACACCTGCTGCTGCCGATTCGCGCCCACCGGGCGCTGGTCTGTGGAATATAGCAACGGTTGTAAAATTGACAAGCACTGGTGGGCGGGAAAAACGCAAATGCCCATTATTCAGCGTCAAGCCATTGGCATCGCGATAACTTCAGGGGGAAATTAAATTTTCTTTCTATTGGCAACGGCGACAAACCCGATTACAGCAAATGCAAACAACCAGCCCGCCGTGGCCAAGGGCACGATATTGGTCTGACTCATATAAGAGTCTGCAGCACGTGCAGCACCACTCAACAACACCAACAGAAAAATCGATTTGATGAAGAGCGTTGAGCGCATGATCCCCTCCTGCAAAGAGGAAAGTTAACGATTAGGGGGTGTGTCAAAAGATTTGCTGTTTGCTGATTTGAGCTTATGGGCAGAGTGACACTACGTCAATGATCCGACACCATAATAAAAATCAATGGAGATCTCGCCAATGCGTCAAGAACCCGCCGCCCGATATTGTCGCGCTAACCGGGCTTTCGACGTTTGGCGCGAGCCCTCTAGCATGCGGGTTTCAACTTAGGAGAAAAACAGGAAGGGATGCTGCTGGCGGCGCTTGCGAGGGTGCCCCCCGTCAAGGCATGCGCCGCCAATCGTGTTGCAGCCATGAAATAACGGCGTCAGGCCGGCAGCAGGTCAAGGGTACGCTCGACTTCGTCGATGTCGATGGTGTAACCCTCGCCATCCGGCGTGCCAACCACAAAGGCGAACTGCTGGCCATCACGGTCGGTGAGGAACTTGTAGTAGCTGACAAAGCGGTTTGGCGGCTGCAAGGCGAACACCGTGCCCCCCGGTTGCAGAACATTGACGCCGTGCACCAGCTGGCTGCCTTCCACCCCCATGACCACCCGGGCGCCGGCGCATGCCGTGACGATCTCGGACACGCTCATGCGCATCGGGTCGATCACCCGAAAGCCACGGCTGACGCGCAGGTGCTCGGCCAACGCCAGTTCGTTGCGCAGCATGCGCCGCTCGCCGTCACTGCCGCGCAGGATGAAAACGCCAGGGTGCGGTGCATGGGCCACGTGGGCCAGCAATTTGTTGCCCATGTCGCGATAGCGTTGGTAGCGGTTGCGGTTGTTGCTCATGTCGTCGAACAGCACCAGCTCGCGGAAGAATGCGGTGCGCAGGCGCAGCGGCTGCATGCCCAGCCAGGCCTCATAGGCCGGCGCCTGGCCGAACAGCGGGTGGCGGGCCGAGGGCGCAGTGGTCACCGGTGTGCCTTCGTTGCAAGCCAGCGCATAGGTCGGGCAGTCTTCCATCATCCAGGTGCCGAACCAGCGGTTGCCATTGTGCGAACAATAAACCGCCGCCCGCTCGATCTCATGCTCAACCCGCAGCGGCGGAAAGGTGGCGTGGCGCAGCGACAGCCACTGGCTGGCATTGCCTTTATACAAGGCGCCCTCGATCAACCAGACATCCTTCAGCAGAAAAGCTCGGGTCGGCCCATGCTCGACGGGTAGCCCGCCCTGCATGGTTGGGCCTGGGTAAACGTAGGGGAAGAACAGCCCTTCCTGCCAGCCCGTCACCCGCTCCATCTGCCCAGGCAGGTAGATCGCCGGCGGCGTTACCCCGCCCTGCTCGGCCGGGGCAATGTCCCAGGTCTTGTGCGCCAGGCTCTTGAGTTCCAGTTCGGCCCGATGGCCCAGGTGCTTCCTGACCATGTTGCGGTAGGCTGCCAGTGTCCAGCGCGGCCGCTCGATCGCGGCTGGGGTGCCAAATTGCAAAGCCTCAGTACCCATTGCGTGCCCTCCGCTGAAGGCCAGGTCAATACAGGTTCGGATGGTTGCCGCTCAGCGGCAGGCGACATGTTCGAGGATCGGCGTGCTGGGAAACCCCGCATAGCGGCTGCGCAGGGTTTGCACGAAGGCTTCGCCCGCGCGCTTGGCGCTGTAGAGGTAGATCTTGTGCAGGCCGCCGAAGACCATTTCCTGGTAACGGCTGGCAATTTCATCGTCGCTGGCGGTGTCGGGCAAGCCCAGGTGCAACGTGACCTTGCTGCCCTCCATGGCGAACAGCGGCGTCTCCCAGAGAAATTCCGCCGCCCCGGTGCGCGGCAGGCGCACGAACAGGCAGGCATGGTTGTTCAAGGTGTCCACATCGCCGCCACGCCGGCGCTTCCAGCGCAGCAGCCCGTCATCCGGGCGCGCCACGCACAGGCCGATATCGTGGTAGTCGAAGCCATTGGCCAGGGCCCACTCCAGGGTCATGAACGTGGTCATGGAATTGACTTCACGGAGCTTTTTCGGGTCCGAGAACACGGCCTCGCAATAGCCGAAACGCAGGGTGCTCCAGTAACGCTTGCCGCCACGGATCACCTCGCACCCCAGGTGGCAGGCCACCACCTCGTCGTTGAGGGTAATCAGGTCGAGCCGACCAACGCCCTTGGCAAGGCGAAACACGCCTTCGGTGGAAAACTGCGCGGCCTTGTCGCCCTGGCGCGCCGTGGCGTAGGGGCGCAGCAGGTCGCGGTCGGCCATGGCGATCTCTGCGTCCGTCAGCGCCTGGCGCATCTGGTACGCCGCCCGGTTCTTGCGAATGCTGCGGCGCAGCTCGCTGTCGTAGCGGGCGATAATCTCGTCCAGTGGCCGCCCCAGCGGCACCACGGCGCTGACAAAATGCGGCACCGACAGGGCACCGGCGGTGGGCAACTCGCTCACCAGCACCACCTGGTCGCGGGTAGCGCCAGGGGCCACCTCCACCACCGATACGTCCTTGCCGCCCAACAGCAGGCTGGCCACTTCGCGTTGTTGCTTGCGGCCGATATAGAGAAATTCGTAACGGCCCTGCTGCTCCAGGCGAAAGCGCGCCACTTCCCAGCGCCAGAAGCAGGCGCGGCCGAGCATCAGGCGTAACTTGTCCGTTACATTACGCAGTTCGTACCGCATCGAAGGCGAGATGAATTGCCGCGCCACGGCCGCCAGGTTCGCTTTCATGTCTTTTCAACGTCCTTTGATGTACCAACGGGGTTGATCGGGAAAGAACATGATGAAACTGCAAGTGCACGCATAAAGCGTTAATATTCATCGAATCAACGCTTAAGCCAAAATTCACATTCAGAAACAATTTAAGATGCAAGCGCTGGCATTGGCAAGCGGCAATTTGACAGCATCCAAGTTTAATTAATGGCGCCAATTTATCCATCTATCGACATAGTTGTGTATTGCTTTTTCTATATCGCCATTGAATGCAACATGACCTTCACGGCCCCTAGCCCGGCAACCGTACCCTGAGCGGGTTACGCGCAATCCAGCCCTGCAACTCGGCCGCCGGCATCGGCCGCCCGAGCAGGTAGCCCTGCCCCTGGTCGCAGCCGGCATTGCGCAGGAAGTCGTACTGTTCCTGGGTTTCGATGCCCTCGGCGGTGATGCGGTAGCCCAAGGCATGGCCCAGGTCGATGATCGCCCGGGCGATCGCCACGGCGTCATCGTCGTCGGGCAGGTCCTTGATGAAGGCGCGGTCGATCTTCAAGTGGTCGATCGGCAAGGCACGCAGGTACGCCAGCGACGAATAGCCGGTGCCGAAGTCGTCCACCGCCGTGGCCACGCCCATGGCCTGCAATTGCGCCAGGGCCGCGCAGGCCTGTTGCTGGCTTTCCATCAGCAGGCTTTCGGTGATTTCCACTTCCAGCAGGTTGGGCGCCAGGCCGTGACGCTCCAAGGCCATGGCCAGGCTCGAAACGAAGTCGCTGCGCTCGATCTGCAGCGCCGCCACGTTGACCGCCAGCGGCCCTGGCAAGCAATCGGCGGCGTGCCAGGCAGCCAGTTGCGCGCAGGCGAGTTCCAGAATCCGCTCGCCCAGGGGAATGATCAGGCCGCTGCGCTCGGCCAGTGGAATGAACTCGCCCGGCGGAATCAGGCCATGTTCCGGGTCGCGCCAGCGCAGCAGCGCCTCGACACCTTCCAGCTGGCCGCTGAACAGGTCGACCTTGGGCTGGTACCACAGCTCGAACTCGTTGTCCTGCAAGGCCCGGCGCAGGTTGCGCTCAAGCTCCAGGCGCTGGTGCAGGCGTGCGGTCATGTCCGGGTGGTAGGGGCGCCAGGCGTTGCGCCCGCCCTCCTTGGCCGCGTACATCGCCGTGTCGGCATGGCGCAGCAGGCTGCCAACGTCCTCGCCATGTTGCGGGCACCAGGCCAGGCCAATGCTACCGGTCACCAGCGCGGCATTGCCATTGAGGTCGAATGGCCGCTGCAGGCAGCGCAACAGGTGCCGCACCTGGTGGCTGACCTGGCCCTGGGTGCCTTGGAGCATGAACACGAACTCATCGCCACCCAGGCGGCACACCCGGTCGGCGCTGTCCAGCTCCTGCAGGAAGCGCGCGGTGGCCTGCTGCAGCAACAGGTCGCCCATGGCATGGCCCAGGCTGTCATTGACCTGCTTGAAGCCGTCGATGTCCAGCAACAGCACGGCCAGGCCATGGCCCTTGGCGCTGGCCTCGGCCAATTGCTGCTGGAACAGCACCCGGTTGGGCAAGCCGGTGATGGTGTCGTAGTGGGCCAGGCGCTCCAGTTGCTGCTGGGAACGGCGCAGTTCCTGGTTGCGCTGGTGCAGCTGGCGCTGCTTGCGGTTGATCTGCGCCGTGAACAGGCTGAACAGGCCGGTGCAGCTCAGGCCGAACCAGAACACCGGCGAATCGAACAGGCTCAACGCCTGCGCCGCATTCTGGCGCTGCACATCCATATGCCCCAGCGCCACCGAGGTGGCGATGCCGGCCACGGCAAAACCTACCGGCAGCAAGCGGTATAGGGTCTGGCGCAGCGAGCCGGGGGCCGGGGTCTGCTCAACGGGTAGCTGGGAATTTGTGGGGGTCATAGGCCTGCAGGCGAGTGCGATTGATTCTGTATCGGCGCAGCGTAGGCAATATTGAGCCAGACTGGTGTTTTTCTTTTGCCAGGCGCATGCTCGACGCTGAAGCGTTTCACCTAACCAGACCTGTGAGGTGCAGTACCCATGGATGCCCTGCTCGATTCGCTGTTTCCCAAGGCCGAAGACATTCCCGAGAACTGGCGCCTGGGCGCGCCGCTGGAGCAGCGCGACTACCTCGTCAACGGCGAGCTGCGGCACTGGGACGGCCCGCTGGCCACAGTGCGCAGCCCGGTATGGCTCAAGGAGGCCGATGGCGAGTGCCAGGTGATTCTTGGCAGCGCGCCATTGCTCGACGCAGGCACCGCGCTCACCGCCCTGGACGCAGCGGTGCAGGCCTACGACAAGGGCCGCGGCGCCTGGCCGAACATGCGCGTGGCCGAGCGCATCCAGCATGTGGAAACCTTCCTCGCCCGCATGCGTGAGCAACGCACGGCCGTGGTCAAGCTGCTGATGTGGGAAATCGGCAAGAACCTCAAGGATTCGGAGAAGGAATTCGACCGCACCTGCGACTACATCGTCGATACCATCAATGCCCTCAAAGACCTCGACCGCCGCTCCAGCCGCTTCGAGCTCGAACAAGGCACCCTCGGCCAGATCCGCCGCGCGCCACTGGGCGTGGCGCTGTGCATGGGGCCCTACAACTACCCCCTGAACGAAACCTTCACCACGCTGATTCCGGCGCTGATCATGGGCAACACCGTGGTGTTCAAGCCGGCCAAGTTCGGCGTGCTGCTGATTCGCCCGCTGCTCGAAGCGTTCCGTGACAGTTTCCCGCCGGGGGTGATCAACGTCATCTACGGCCGTGGCCGCGAAACCGTCAGCGCACTGATGGCCAGCGGCAATATCGATGTGTTCGCCTTCATCGGCACCCACAAGGCGGCCGCCGACCTGAAGAAGCTCCACCCACGCCCGCACCGCCTGCGCGCGGCCCTGGGCCTGGATGCCAAGAACCCGGGTATCGTGCTGCCCCAGGTGGACCTGGACAATGCCGTGGAAGAAGCCATCACCGGCGCCCTGTCGTTCAACGGCCAGCGTTGCACCGCGCTGAAGATCCTGTTCGTCCACGAGGATGTGGTCGAGCCGTTCCTCGACAAGTTCCAGCGCAAGCTCGCCGCGCTCAAGCCCGGCATGCCCTGGGAGCCAGGCGTGGCCCTGACCCCACTGCCGGAACCGGGCAAGCTCGCCTACCTCGACGGCCTGGTGGCCGATGCCGCGGCCAAGGGCGCACGGGTGCTCAACGAAGGCGGCGGCAGCAGCCGTGGCTCGTTCTTCTACCCAGCCCTGCTCTACCCGGTTAACCGCGACATGCGTGTGTACCACGAAGAGCAATTCGGCCCGCTGGTGCCGGTGGTGCCCTACCGCGACCTGCAAACGGTGATCGACTACGTGCTCGACTCCGACTATGGCCAGCAACTGAGCCTGTTCGGCAACGACCCGGCGACCATCGGCCAGCTGGTGGACACCTTCGCCAACCAGGTCGGGCGCATCAACCTCAACGCCCAGTGCCAACGCGGGCCGGACACCTACCCGTTCAACGGCCGCAAGAACAGCGCCGAAGGCACCCTGTCGGTGCATGACGCCTTGCGCGTGTTCTCCATCCGCACCTTGGTCGCCACCCGTTTCCAGGAAGCCAACAAGGCACTGATCAGCGAGATCATTCGCAATCGCCAATCCAGCTTCCTGACCACCGACTACATCTTCTAAGGGCCGCGCTTATAGGAAATCGTTCTAGCAGGCACGTCGATTTTCCATCGCCGTGAACGACTCTAAGCAACAGGGCGCCAACCGGCGCCCCACCCACAGGAGCGTCGAACATGGCTGCCAAACCCATTCCCGATGGCCAGCACAGCATTACCCCGTACCTGGCCATCAACAACGCCGCCAAGGCCATCGCGTTCTACCAGCAAGCCTTTGGCGCCACGGAAATGTTCCGCCTGGAAGGCCCGGACGGCACCGTTGGCCACGCCGAACTGCGCATTGGTGACTCCTCGCTGATGCTGGGCGACCCGTGCGACCGCGAAGGTGGCCTGACCGCCAGCCAGAAGCTGCCCGGTGCTGGCGTTGGCCTGCATTTGTATGTAGAGGACTGCGACAAGGTCTACGCCCAGGCCCTGGCGGCCGGCGCCACCGCGCTGCACCCGGTGACCGACCAGTTCTATGGCGACCGCAGCGGCACCCTCAAGGACCCGTTCGGCAATATCTGGTTCGTTTCCACCCACAAGGAAGACCTGACCCCCGAGGAAATCCGCGCCCGCGCCGCCAAGATGTTCAGCGCCGGGTAAGCGGTGAGTTGAAAGCGCGGCGCGTTTGCTTGAAGCTTGGGGCTCGTAGCTTGGAGCTGCTTCATGCGTATCATCGACAAAACCGCCGCGCAGGTGCGCAGCCTTACCCCGGCCGAAGAGGAACTGCTGGTCGGGTTTGCCACCGGCAACCTCGCCGGCCCTCGCCTGTTGCAGGCCAACCAGTTGCTGATGAAGGTGCGCAGCGCCAATCAGTGGTTGGCCTGCGATTGCCGCAAAGATGCCTTGCCAGTGCTCAATGTCACCTTGAATGGCAGCACCGGCACCCTGTTTCTCAAGAACAACCCCGGAACCGCCGAGCATGCCCCCGGCTGCCCGTTCACCAAGGACGAGCGCGAGGCCAGCGAGCAGCCGCACGACCCGGCCCCACCCGCCGCCTGGCTGGCCCCGGATACACCGCTGCGGCTGATTGGCGACTATCGCAAGGCCAGCGACACCGCCGGCAGCGGCGCCGAGGGCAGTGAACGCCGTGAGCAGCAGCGCCTGCTGTCGTTGCTGCTGACGTGGGTTGAAACCAGCGGCCTGAACCTCTATGCCACGCACCTGAAAAAGGACCTGACCGGCCAGTTCGCCGAACTGCGCAGCGTTGCCAGCCGCTACCCGCTGCTTGAGCGGGTGCCGGCCAGCAACTACCTGGAAACGCGCCTGGACATGAAGCACATGATGATGCTCAAGGCCCGCCTGCGCGAAGCCACGGTGTTCGGCAACCATCGCCGGCATGGGCTGATGCTCGACTGCGTCGACCAGATCAAGGGCCGCAAGCTGTTCAACAACCGCAGCGAAGATGGCTTCGACTTCCAGGGGCATCACCTGTACTGGGGCGGCAGCCGCGCATCTGGGCCGCTGCTGGCACTGGCCCTGTATTCCCCGGCGACGGCCGGCAGCCATTTCTATGAATTGATCCACGTGGCCAGCGTGCCAGTGCTGTCGCGGGCGCACCTGTTCCCGGTGTACCGCGATGAAGAGCGCGAGCCGCTGAAGGCGTTGGTGTCGCTGATCGACTGGATGGCCAGCAAGGGCGTGAAGGTGCAGATGCGCAGGCCGGTGATCGGTGGGCAGGTGATGGATGAGCTGGTGCTGACCTCGGACCAGGACCGCGTGCTGTCGGTGTCGTTGCTGGAGCAACCCATCGGGCCAGAGCCGGATGCCGAGAACTTCAAACGGTACGCCGACTTCAAGAGCCTGGAGACGTTCCGCAAGTTCGTGGCCGGGTTCTTCATGCGCGAGCGCTAGGGTTGGCTTGCTAGATCGCATCGCGAGCTAGCGCTCGCTCCTACCCAGCGGCCCGACTGCACAGGCGGGTACTGGCCTTGGTAGGAGCGAGCGTAGCTCGCGATGCGGTGCCAAAGGCGGATCGCTACCTTGAGGCAGGTTGCGTCTGCCAGATCGCATCGCGAGCTAGCGCTCGCTCCTACCCAGCGGCCCAGCTGCACAGGCGGGTACTGGCCTTGGTAGGAGCGAGCGTAGCTCGCGATGCGGTGCCAAAGGCGGTGCACTACCTTGAGGCAGGTTGCGCCTGCTAGATCGCATCGCGAGCTAGCGCTCGCTCCTACCCAGCGGCCCGGCTGCACAGGCGGGTACTAGCTTTGGTAGGAGCGAGCGCAGCTCGCGATGCGGTGCCAAAGGCGGTGCACTACCTTGAGGCAGGTTGCGCCTGCCAGATCGCATCGCGAGCTAGCGCTCGCTCCTACCCAGCGGCCCGGCTGCACAGGCGGGTACTGGCCCTGGTAGGAGCGAGCGCAGCTCGCGATGCGGTGCCAAAGGCGGTGCACTACCTTGACGTAGGTTGCGCCTGCCAGATCGCATCGCGAGCTAGCGCTCGCTCCTACCCAGCGGCCTGGCTGTCACGAAAATCAGCCAAGGAACAGCTGATAAGCCGGATTGGCGGTTTCGTTCCAGTAGCGATAGCCCATTTCATCCAGCGCCTGGGGCAGGCTGGCCTGCTCGTCGGCCGGCACCTCCAGTGCCGCAAACACCCGTGCCTCAGCCGCACCATGGTTGCGGTAGTGGAACAAACTGATATTCCAGCGCTTGCCCAACCGCTCAAGGAAGCCCAGCAACGCACCCGGGCGCTCGGGGAACTCGAAACGCAGCACCCGCTCATCAGCCCCCGGCGCGGCATGCCCACCCACGGTATGGCGCACGTGCAGCTTGGCCAGCTCGTTATCGGTCAGGTCGAGCACGTTGTAGCCCTGCTCGCGCAGGTTGGCCAGCAGCTGTTCGCGGGGGTCGTGCAGCGGGTGGGTCTGCACGCCAACGAACAACCGGGCTTCCTTGCCCGGGTAGTAACGGTAGTTGAACTCGGTGATCTGCCGCTTGCCCAGCGCCTGGCAGAAGGCACGGAAGCTGCCCGGCTGCTCGGGGATGGTCACGGCGATGATCGCTTCGCGCTGCTCACCCAGTTCAGCGCGCTCGGCCACATGGCGCAGGCGGTCGAAATTGACGTTGGCGCCCGAGTCGATGGCCACCAGCGTCTGGCCCTGCACGCCCTCGCGGGCCACGTACTTCTTGATCCCGGCCACGGCCAAGGCACCGGACGGCTCGGTGATCGAGCGGGTGTCGTCATAGATGTCCTTGATCGCGGCGCACAGCTCATCGCTGCTGACCGTGACCACCTCATCGACGAAATGGCGGCACAATTCGAAACAGTGGGCACCGACCTGCGCCACAGCCACACCATCGGCAAAGGTGCCCACCTGCGGCAGGACCACCCGCTCACCCGCGGCCATGGCGGCCTGCAGGCAGTTGGAGTCTTCCGGCTCGACGCCGATCACCTTCACCTCCGGGCGCAGGTACTTCACGTAGGCGGCAATGCCCGCCACCAGCCCACCGCCACCCACCGGCACGAAGATCGCGTCCAGCGCGCCAGGCTGCTGGCGCAGGATCTCCATGCCAACGGTGCCCTGCCCGGCGATCACGTCCGGGTCATCGAACGGCGGCACGAAGGTCGCGCCCTCGCTGTCGGCCAGCTTCAAGGCATGGGCCAGGGCATGGGGGAAGCTTTCGCCGTGCAGCACCACATGCCCGCCCCGCGAGCGCACCCCTTCCACCTTCAGCGACGGGGTGGTGGTAGGCATGACGATGGTTGCCTTCATGCCCAGGTGCGAAGCCGCCAGGGCCACGCCCTGGGCGTGGTTGCCGGCCGAGGCGGTGATTACCCCGCGATCGCGCTGGGCCTTAGTCAGGCGCGACAGCCGGGTGTAGGCGCCGCGAATCTTGAACGAGAAGGTTGGCTGCAGGTCTTCGCGCTTGAGCAGCACGTGGTTGCCCAGGCTGGCCGAGAGCGCAGGTGCCGCTTGCAGGGGCGTTTCGATGGCCAGGTCGTAGACCGGCGCGCTGAGAATGCGGCGCACCTGTTCGGTCAGCAATTGCTGGGGGGTGGACGGCGAACGTGGGCTGACGTTGAGGCTGGTCATCGGGTGCAACTCCTTGGCTTTTTTTCGTATTGCCCAGGAGTCAGAGAGAAGAAACCCGCCTCCAGGGCGGGTTCAGTGCACGTACGCGCTAGCCCGCCAAGCTGATAATGGCGGTAATAATAATGGCGTTCACGTGCAGGAAGGTATTCATGGGGTAGGAACTTATCCCGCCTCGCCTGGCCAAGTCAACACTTGGCTTGCTGCGCCGACAGCGGCACGTCGAACACCTTGTCGAAGCCCCACTGGAACACGAAGGCGTAGACGAAGAAGAACACGAACAACGCCAAGTTGGTGAGCAGCGCCGCCCACAGGCTGACACCCAGCCAGTAAGCCACCAGCGGCAACAAGATCAGCACCAGCCCCCCTTCGAAGCCCAGGGCATGCAGCATGCGCCGCAGCAGCGTGCGCTCGCGCTGGCGCTGGCGCGCCTCCCAGCGCTCGAAGGCCCAGTTGTAGGCCATGTTCCAGCTCATGGCGATGCCCGACATCAGCACCGACAGCACCGTCGATTGGGCCATGCCGGCACCGAACGCCAGCTCCAGCGCCGGCGCCACGCAGGCCACGGCGATGGCTTCGTAGAGAATGGCCTGGACGATCTTGCGGGCCTTGCCTTGCATGTTCAGCTCCCTGGAAAAATGGCCTATCAACTTACAGGAAGTGTCCTACAAGAAAAAGTAAGAAATACATTATTGACTGACCGTTCAATCAAGATCGCCTAGCATAATCGTTTCCGCAACAACCACTCCCCCTGGCCGCCCAGCGCAGCGCTGCCGCGTAATAGCCGCTGGCCACCCCCCGCCGCGTATTGGACAACTCCGCCTCCGGCTGCTTGTATCTATTCACTCGCAAGCGGTGACACGTAGCAGCACTTCGTCCAGGGAATCGAACGAGGAACAAGACGATGGCGTACTGCGTCATGATGGTATTCGGCACTCGCCCCGAAGCAATCAAGATGGCCCCGCTGGCCCGCGTGTTGCGCGCCTGGCCCGGTATCAACCTGCATATCTGCTCCACCGGCCAGCACCGCGAAATGCTCGGGCAGGTGCTTACCGCTTTTGGCCTGGAGGTCGACCAGGACCTCAAGGTGATGACCCAGAACCAGACCCTCAACGGCCTGGCCCGCGACCTGCTGAACACCCTCGACCAGGCCTACGACCAAATCAAACCGGATATCGTGCTGGTCCACGGCGACACCACCACCAGCTTCATCGCCAGCCTGGCCGCCTTCCACCGGCACATTCCCATCGGCCATGTCGAAGCCGGCCTACGCACCGGCAACCTCCAGCAGCCCTGGCCCGAGGAGGCCAACCGGCGCCTGACCGGGGTGCTGGCCGACTTGCACTTCACCCCCACCCGCGGCTCCGACGCCAACCTGATCCGCGAAGGCGTGCCGCCCGAGCATATCGAAGTCACCGGCAACACGGTGATCGATGCCCTGCTGTGGATGCGCGACCACCTGGCCGAACGGCAGTGGCAGCCGGCCGCCGACTCGCCACTGAACGTGCTGCGCGAAAACCGGCGCATGGTGCTGGTCACCGGCCACCGCCGGGAAAACTTCGGCCCAGGCTTCGAGCGCATCTGCCAGGCCCTGGCGCAGCTCGCCGAGCGCTACCCCGACGTGCAGTTCGTCTACCCGGTGCACCTCAACCCACAGGTGCAGAAGGCCGTGTACGGGGTGCTGTCGAACCGCACCAACATCTACCTGGTCGCCCCCCAGGACTACCCGCACTTCGTCTGGCTGATGAACCGCGCCCATGTCATTCTCACCGACTCAGGCGGCGTACAGGAAGAAGCTCCCGCCTTGGGCAAGCCGGTGCTGGTGCTGCGCACGGTCACCGAACGGCCATCGGTGCTCAAGGGCGGCACGGTCAAGCTGGTGGGCACCCAGACCGAAACCATCGTCGAGGAAACCAGCCGCCTGCTCGATGACCCGGTTGCCTACGCGCGCATGGCCCAGGTGTACACGCCGTTCGGCGACGGCACCGCCAGCCAGCGCATTGCCCAACGCCTGAGCCGCTGGTTCGAGGAACGCGCCGCCCTGCGAGACGACGCATGAGCCTGGCCTTCATCGACTTCCTGACCTATGTGCTGTTCGGCCTGAAAATCCTGGCGATCGTGCTCGCCAGCCTGATGTTCCTGCTCGGCCTGGACGACCTGTTCATCGACCTGTGCTACTGGACGCGCAAGCTCTACCGGCGTTTTCGCATCTACGACAAGTACCAACGGGCCGATGAGAAACGCCTGTTCGAGGTGCCGGAAAAACCGCTGGCGATCATGGTGCCGGCCTGGAACGAAGTGGGCGTGGTTGGCGAAATGGCCCGCCTGGCGGCCTCGACCATCGACTACGAGAACTACCAGATCTTCGTCGGCACCTACCCCAACGATCCGCAAACCCAGGCTGACGTCGACGCCGTGTGCCTGCACTACCCCAATGTGCACAAGGTGGTGTGCGCCCGCCCAGGCCCGACCAGCAAAGCCGACTGCCTGAACAACATCATCGACGCCATCCTGCGCTTTCAGGAGGATGCCCGCATCGAGTTCGCAGGTTTCATCCTGCACGACGCCGAAGACGTCATCTCGCCCATGGAACTGCGCCTGTTCAATTACCTGCTGCCGAACAAGGACATGATCCAGATCCCGGTGTACCCCTACGCCCCGGAATGGAAGGGCTTCACGGCCGGCCACTATGTGGACGAGTTCGCCGAAAACCATGGCAAGGACGTCATCGTGCGCGAGGCGCTGACCGGCCAGGTGCCCAGCGCCGGCGTCGGCACCTGCTTCAGCCGCCGCGCCATCAGCGCCCTGCTCGAAGACGGCGACGGCATCGCCTTTGACGTGCAGAGCCTTACCGAGGACTACGACATCGGTTTTCGCTTGAAGCAAAAAGGCATGAAGTGCATCTTCGCCCGCTATTCCATCACCGACCCAGCCCTGGCCCTCAAGCACGAATGGCGCCCCGGCATGAGCCGCGCCTTCGCCCAGGTGATCTGCGTGCGCGAGCACTTCCCGCGTGACTGGCAGCACGCCATTCGGCAGAAGTCGCGATGGATCGTGGGTATCGTCTTCCAAGGCACCAGCAACCTGGGTTGGAGCCGCACCGGCGCGCTCAATTACTTCCTCTGGCGTGACCGCCGCGGGTTGTTCGCCTACCTGCTCAGCTTCTTGGTCAACCTGTTGCTGCTGGTGCTGCTGGCCATGTGGCTGGTGACGGTGATCGCCCCCGAGTCGTGGCGTTTCATGTCGATTCTCAGCGACAGCCGGCTGCTCAGCGCACTGCTCTGGCTCAACGGCCTGATGCTGGCCAACCGTTTGTTCCAGCGCGGCTGGTTCGTGACCCGCTACTACGGCATCTTCGAAGGCCTGCTGTCGGCGCCGCGCATGATGTGGAGCAACTTCGTCAACTTCTTCGCCAACCTGCGCGCCCTGCGCCAGGTGATGGAGATGGGCGATTCGCGGCGGGTGGCCTGGGACAAGACCACCCACGAATTCCCGGCATTAACCTCCCCCGCACGCACGCCGCTGGGCCATCGCCTGGTGGAAAAAGGCTACATCACCGAGGCGCAACTGGAGCAGGCGATCACCAGCCCGGTACGCCGCCGCCTGGGCCGTGAGCTGCTGCTGCGCGGCTGGCTGACCAGCGAGCAACTGGTGCAGACCCTGGCCGAACAACTGGACCTGCCATGGGCGCCGCTCAACCCGTTCAAGCTCGACCCGCAGCTGATCGCCAAGCTGCCCCGGCGCCTGGCCACCCACTATGGCGTGCTGCCCGTGGAGGAAGACGGCGACACGTTGATCCTGGCCAGCGAAAGCCCGGTCAGCCAGGTGTCGCTGGGGGTCATCAGCCGCCAGCTCAAGCGCCCGGTCCGTTGCCGCCTGGCACCCCAGGGCCGGGTCACCCTCGGCCTGCGCCACCACTACCCAAGCCCCTGGCAGAAGGACGAAACCCGCGACATGCTGGCCGTGCTGGAACGCCACCAGGACGACGCCGACCTGCTCGAACGGGTCAGTAAGCACCAGGTGATGCTCGGCGCCCTGCTGCAGGTGCGCGGCATGGTGCCGGTCACCTTGTTCAACCAGGCGCTGATCGACTTCGACCCCGAGCGCCACAGCCTCGGCGACCACCTGATCGCCCGCGGCATCATCACCGAAGAGGTGCTGCAGCAGGCCCTGGAAGAACAGGCCAGCGAGCAGCAGGCCGCCTATGACCTGACCCGGGAGGTGGCATGAAAGCGCGCTTGTCCCTGATCCTGCCCGGCTTGTTGCTGTGCTCGACGGCGCTGGCGGCGCCGATGACCGATTTCCAGCGCTTCACCAGCTACCCGTTCATGGAACGCAGCTACCGCGAGGCGAAGCAGAACAACTGGGCGGAAGTCGAACGCCTGACCCGCCATGTGCTCGGTCGCGTGCCCAACAACGATGAAGCCCGCGCCCTGTTGGTCGAGGCCCTGGCCCACCAGCGCCGCTACCAGGAAGCCCAGGCACTGGCCGAACAGCTCGGCGATGGCCCGGAATATGCCGATGCCCTGCTGGAGTTGCGCCTGACCTGGATCGAGCAGGACCCTCCTGCCGCCAGCCAGGTGGAGGCCTGGTTGGCCAGCTCAGGCAGCATGCAGCGCATTCGCCTGTGGCAGGCCTACAGCCTGAGCCTTGCCAAGTTCGGCGGCGCCGGCAAGGCGCTGGCCTGGCTCAACCACTTGCCGCCACGGGACGACGGCCAGGTGCTGCGCCTGGCCCGGGCCAGCTTTGCCGAGCAGTTGCGCAACTGGAAGGAAACCATCGAACAGTTGCAACCCTTGGCCGAGCAAGGCCAGTTGCCGCCGCAGGACTGGCAACGGCTGGCCAATGCCTACGTGCAACAACTGGATGAGAAAGGCCTGAGCAGGCTGCTGCCGAGCGCCCCCTCCCCCGAAGTGGCCAACCAGACGCGCCTGGCCATGGCCAACCGGGCCATTGCCATGGGCCATAACCAACAGGCCCAGCGCTGGTTGCAAACCCTGCCCACCGAGCAGTTGCAACAGCCCGAGCAGCGCCAGCAACTGTGGGAACTGGCCCGTGAAGGCGACGATGCGTCGCTGGTGCGACGCCTGAGCAATGAACTGCAGCGCCCCTGCCTGGAAACCGTCGACTGGCTGTCGCGCCATGACCCCGAGGTCGCCCGGGAGCAGTTCAAGGGCTGCCCTGCCACTGCCGACCCCCGTGCCTACGCGGTGCTCCAACAGCGCCTGTACGGCGACCCGGTGCAGCCGCCCCAGCCACGCACGGCCAGCGAATGGCAACAGCGCTATCGCCAGAGCGGTGACCTGGCGGCACTGGAACAGGCCACCTACCTGCTGGTGCAGCAGGGCCAGGGCGAGCGCGCCCGCGCGTTGCTGGAGCAGGCCTTCGAGCGCCGCCAAGGCCGCCTGACACCCTCGCTGTTGCAACGCCTGGGTGATAGTTATGCACGCAACGACGGCCCATTGGACAGCCGCCGCATGCTTGCCCTGATCCCGCGCGTCAACAGCGCCACCCGCGCGCAACTGCTAGCCCGCCTGGCCGAAAACGGCCAGTGCGATGCGGTGCGCAAGGCGATACCGGCATCCCCCAGCGAAGCCGGCCAGTACCGCGCCCTGGGCCGCTGCGCCATGCCCGACCAGCCTGGCGAGGCCGTGGTCTACTACCAAGCCGCCGAACGCCTGGGCGACCGCGATAACCGTCTGCCCCTGGCCTATGCCCTGGAGGCCGCCGGCGATTCCGAAACGGCCTTGCCGATCTGGCGCAACCTGCCCGACAGCGCCTGGACCGACAACGCCCGCCTGACCGCCGCACGCGGCGCACTCAACGCCGGCGATGCCCAGGCGGCCCGCCGCTACTGGGATGCTGCTGCGCACCGCAGTGCCGACGACTGGGCACTGGGCGCCGCCATTGCCCAGCGCCAGGGCGACCTGCAGGCGGCCCTGGGTCTCCAGCGCCAGGCCCTGGCCCACAACCCGCGTGCCGAGCACTACTACGCCGCCGCCAGCACCGCACAGCTGGCCGGCGACAGCGAGCAAAGCACGGCCTGGTTGGCAGACGCCGTGCGCCTGGCCCCCGACCAGCCACGCTACCGCGCCGACTATGGCATGCGCCTGGCCGGCTCACAGGACGTGGCCGAACGCCGCCAGTCGATCCCCTACTTGGAACGCGCGACCCACGACTTCCCCGAGGACTACCGGCTCGGTGAAACCCTCGCCCTGCGCTACGACGAAACCGAGCAAAGCGCCGCTGCCCGCCGCGAGCTGCGCCGGGTACTGGACGTGGAGCAGGACCTGGTCGACGGCGACGACGAATACGGCAGCCTGGAGGCGCGCAAGTACCGCCAGCGCCGCGCCCACGAAGCCTTGTCACGGCGCGACACGGTCACCTTGGCCAGCACTTGGTCACCGGCCGGCACCTCGACCAACGACAAGTTCCTCGACAACGGCCAGCGCAGCGGAGCATCCCGCCGGGCGCAATCGCAAAACGTGCAACTGGCGATGTGGGACCACGCCCTGGGGGAAGAACCCAGCCGCAATGGCAGCACCTTGTCGGTCTACGGTCGGGTATTGTTCGGTGGCCAGGGCCGCAGCGAGTATGCCCAGAGCATGGGCACCGGCGTGGGGCTGCGCTACAAGCCGTTCGGCCAGGCCAACCTCAACCTGTACGCCGAGCTGTACCACCAGCGGCAAATCGACGACACCCACTACAATGGCCTGAGCCTGGGCGAGCTGCTGAGCCCGGCCAAGGTCGGCGGCAACTGGGGCGACCTGCGCCATCACGCCGAATCGAGCAACGACCTGCTGTTGCGCGCCACCGCCTCGTTCCTCGACCAGGGCCGTTGGCGCAACGACTGGCGGGTCGACGAAGATGACTGGAACGAACGCTTCCTGTACCTCGACGCCGCCTGGTGGACCCGCGCCGGCGACCACGCCTGGCTGTCGCGCTACCAGCAGGGCCACGCCTGGAAGCTGCCCACCCAGTCGCCGCAGACGATCATGCCCTACGGCTTCCTCGAATTCGCAAGCCAGGACCCAAGCAACGATTGGCGCCAGGACGCCCGCACCGGAGTGGGCATGCGCTGGCAATGGTGGTTCGATGACGACCGCTACAACGCCTACCGCGGTTCGTTGAAAGTACGCGCCGAGTACCAGCAGTCACTGGGTGGCAACCTTTACGAGCAGGCCAATGGCGTGCTGGTTGGCGTGGAGATGACCTTCTGATGCGTACCTTGCTGGCCATTTGCATGCTTGCCCTGTGCCTGCCGGCCATGGCCGATCAACGCCTGTTCTACCAGCCGCTCAATGCCGACGCTGCCGTCACCCCAGCACAGTGGCAGCAACTGTGGCGCGCGACCAGGGCGCAAGGCGTTGCCACGTTGATCGTGCAATGGAGCGCCTACGGCGACAGCGACTTTGGCGGCGCCCAAGGGTGGCTGGCCAACAGCCTGCGCCAAGCCCACGCCCAAGGCCTGGAACTGGTGCTTGGGCTGTACATGGACCCGGCCTATTACCAGCGCATTGGCGAGCTCGACGCTGACGGCCTGGGCAGCTACTGGAAATCACAGTTGGGGCGCTCGCTCGGGCAGTACCGACAGGTGCGTGAGCAGTGGCGGTTGCCGGTGGCAGGGTGGTACTTGCCGATGGAGCTGGATGACCTGCATTTTCGTGACAGCGACCGCCGCCAAGCACTGTTCAGCCAATTACAGGCGTTCAACCGGCAACTGGACAAGCCGCTACACCTCAGTGCGTTCAGTGCAGGGAAACTGGCGCCGCGGGTCAATGGCGCCTGGCTGGACCAACTGGCCGGGCTGGGCTTGAGGGTGTGGTGGCAGGACGGCGCCGGGACGGGGCGCTTGCCGGCGCTGGTGCGCCAGGGCTATGAGCAGGCGCTGCCGTGCCGGGTGGGCGTGGTACGCGAGGCGTTTCGCCAGGTGAGCGCGCCGGAGCAGGCGTTTCGGGCCGAGCCCGCGGAACCGAAGCTCGCTGCGGGGTGCCATGCCGAAGCGGTGTTTGCCTTGCGTTACCGGCCTTGGGCCCGGGGGTTGTTGCCACTGAATTGAGCTAGCCTGTTCCGGCCCTTTCGCTCCTACAGGGCCCCCGGTGTTGTGCGGTCCTTGTAGGAGCGGGCTTGCCCCGCGAAGAGGCCGGCCCTGCCCAAGCCGCTCTCAAGGAGCCCACCAATGTTCAAAACCATCGAGGACCACATCCGCCAACAGGTCGCCCCCGCCGCCCTGCGCGCCGAGTTTCGCCAGCACGAATTCGACGCAATGCGCCCGTTCTGCAAGCTGGTATTCTGCGTCAGCACCCTGATCTGGCTGGTCTTCGACCTGATCGTCAGCTTCCTTGGCGGCCAAGGCTTCACCTGGCTGTCCTACCTGTTCATCGCCCTGCTCGGCTGCCTCACCGTGGTGCTGCACTTCACCCGCCGCAGCCACCACTTCGACGTGCTCAACCTGCTGTTCGTGGCCGTCATCACCTTGGGCATGCGCCTGGTGATCGAAGGCATCCCGGTCACCCTGCGCCCAGTGTGGCTGGTGCTGGGGGTGTCGACCGTGCTCTACGCGGTGTCGGTGCTGCCGGTGCGGCGCTGGTCGTTCTTCTGCGCCATGGCCATTGCCTGGGCGGTGCTCAACCCCTTCTTTCACACCCGCATCGAACCCGATGAGCTCGAAGGCGCCATGCTGTTCAGCTACGCCCTGTTCCTCAGCGCCCTGGTGATCTACAGCTACCTGCAGATGCGCCAGGCCAAGCTGCACAACTTCTACCTGTCCAAGGTGCTGCTGGAGCAGGCCTATGTCGACGCCCTCACCGAAATCCCCAACCGCCGCTCGTTCATGGCCAAGGCTGAGCGCCAGCTTCGCCTGGCGTCCTCGGGCCAGTTTCTGGCGATGGTCGACATCGACAACTTCAAGCGGGTCAACGACCAGTTCGGGCATGACGTGGGCGATGAAGTGCTCAAGCGCGTAGCGGTGAATATCAAGGCGGTGGTGGCCGGGTACGAATTCGCCCGGTTGGGCGGCGAGGAATTCGCGATCTTTTTCCAGGGGCTGGACGAGGGCACGGCCGAACAACGGGTGGCGGCGCTGTGCCAACAGGTGCGCGAGGACCTGGGGGTGCCGCCGGTCACCATCAGCATCGGCTTGGCGCGGGTGCAGGCCGGTGACAGCCTGAGCATGGCACTGGTGCGGGCGGACCAGGCGCTTTATGAGGCCAAGCACAGTGGCAAGGACCGGGTTGTGTTGTGGACGGCTAGCCTTGCAGAAAGCAGTTAGCAGGCCCGGCCCTTTCGCGGGGCAAGCCCGCTCCTACAGCGAAGGGGCCGGGCCTGCCAACCTACCCACCGGCAGGCAACCGAATCCTGAACTGTGCCCCACCCAATGCCGATTGCGCCACGGTCAAGGTCCCACCCTGCCCCTCGATCGCCCGCCGGCTGATCGCAAGCCCCAGCCCGAACCCGCCGGTATTGCGGTCGCGGCTACGGTCCAAGCGGTAAAACGGCTGGAAAATCCGCTCCCGCTCCTGCACCGGAATACCAATGCCGTCATCCTCCACCGTCAACAGGCAAGCGCCGTCCTGTTCAAGGCGCAAGCGCAACAACAGGCTCTGGTCACAGTAGCGCATGGCATTGCGCACCAGGTTCTGCACCGCCCGGGCGGTCAAGCGCGGGTCGAGGACGAAGCGCGGCAGGTTGCCTTCGGCCCGCACTTCCCATTGGATACCCCGGGTATCGAGCTCCTCGGCAAAACCGCCCAGCACGCTGTCGACCAGCTCCAGCAACGACACCTCGACCCGCTCCCGCGCCTGGTCGGCGTTGTACAGCCGGCTGTACGACAGCAGTTCAAGCACCAGTTCGTCCAGCTCGCGCACATGCCCCACCAGTTCCAGCAAGCGCTTGCGGCTGGTGGGCGGCACTTCGTCGAACAGCAGCACCAGGCCGAAATCCAGCCGGGTAAGCGGCGTGCGCAGTTCATGGGAAACGGCGTTGAGCAGTTCGCGCTGCTGGTTGACGTGGCGCTCCAGGTCGCTGGCCATGGTGTCGAACACCCCGGCCAGCTCGCCAATGTTGGAATGCGCCGAAATGTGCGTACGCTCGGCCATCTGCCCCTGGCCCAGGCGCCTGGCGGTTTCCTTCAGCCGCTCCAGGTCGCGCCAGTGCGGCCATACCCACAGCAGCAGGCAGCCGAGCATGGCTGCACCGATCAACACGGTAACGCCCCACGACAGCACATTGATGTCCAGCGGGTCTGGCGGGGAATGCAGGCTCACCAGCCAGCCCTCGCCCAGCGGCGCCAGCACCGTTTCGTAGTAGCCCCAGTCGCCGATGCGCACCGCGTACAGGCCATGCTCCAGGCGCGCCTGTTCCTGTGGGCTCAACCCGGCCTGAGCGGTACGCAGCAGCTTGACTTCCAACGGCGCGAAGACCTTGGCCAGGTCCTGCTCCACTGCGGGCCACTGCGCCTGCGGGGTTTGCCGGAACTGGCGAACGATCAGCGACTGCACGCCCTTGGCCTGGTCGAGGTTGTAGGCCATGAAGCGGTCGTGGAACAGGCCGACAATGGTGTCGGGAATGAACAGCAAGGCCCCGGCATAGGCGACGATGATCACCAGGTACAGGCGCACCAGGATTTTCAGCATGCTCGGTCAGCACTCCCACTCGACGCGGCTGAACAGGTAACCCTTGCCCCACACGGTCTTGATCTTGCGCGCCTCGCCGGCGCTGTCGTCGAACTTGCGGCGCAGCTTGGAAATGGCCACGTCCACCGAACGGTCGGTGCCATTGAACTCGATGCCGCGCAGCTGCTGCAGGATGCGGTCGCGGCTTAGCACCACGCCTGCGTTGCGCGCCAGTACCACCAGCAGGTTGTATTCGCCGCTGGACAGCTCCACTTCCTCGCCACGCCAGCTGACCAGGCGTTCGGCCAGGTCGATGCGCAAGCCGCCAATCAGGATCTGGTGGCTGTCCAGCCGGGGTTCATGCACGCTGCTGCGGCGCAGCAAGGTGCGCACCCGGGCCAGCAGCACACGGGGTTCGCAGGGTTTGGTCACGTAGTCGTCGGCGCCCATTTCCAGGCCCAGCACCTGGTCGTGGCTGTCGTCGCGGGCGGTCAGCATCAGGATCGGCAGGCTTTGCGAGGCCTGGCGCAGCAGGCGGCACAGTTGCAGGCCATCGATGCCGGGCAGCATCAGGTCGAGGATGACCAGGTCGGGCTTTTCCTGGGTGAAGGCCGCGAGCACATGGTCGCCCCGGGCGATGACCCGGACGTGGAATTCGTTGCGTTGCAGGTAGCTGGCGATCAGCTCGGACAGGGCGCTGTCGTCTTCGACCAGGAGAATGTTGGGCATAGGGTTTACAGGCAAATGGAAAAGGCCGGAACAGGTTCATGCAGAATATAGAACCCTACCAAGCGCCAGGCCTCTTCTTAACACTTTTTCACACACGCCCAACAGCTGTTAACAGCCAGCTAATCGCCGTCACCTTAGGATATGCCGGCTCATCATCGGAAGATCCGCATGCCTACCATCCTTTCCCCGCGCCTGCGCCCCGTGGCGCTTCTGGCGCTGTTGTCCCTGACCCTGGCCGGCTGCAACGACGCCAGCGAACAGGACGACCAACAACCCACCCCCCAGGTGCGCGTCGAAACCCTGCAACTGCAGCCGCTGGCCATCAGCACCGAGCTCAGCGGCCGGCTGCTCGCCCCGCGCACCGCCGAAGTCCGCGCACGGGTCGCCGGTGTGGTGCTCAAGCGGGTGTACCGTGAAGGCAGCGACGTCAAGCAGGGCGATGTGCTGTTCCTGATCGACCCGGCCCCGTTCAAGGCCGACCACGACAGCGCCCGCGCCACCCTGGCCAAGGCCGAGGCCACCCTGTACCAGGCGCGCCTGCAGGAGCAGCGCTACCGCCAGTTGGTCGACGACAAGGCCGTCAGCCGCCAGGAATACGACAATGCCCGCGCCGCCTTCCTCCAGGCCGACGCTGCCGTCGCCGAGGCCCGCGCGGCACTGGAGCGCGCGCGCCTGAACCTGGGCTATGCCACGGTCACCGCGCCGATTGCCGGGCGCATCGGCCGGGCACAGGTCACCGAAGGAGCACTGGTTGGGCAGAATGAAACCACGCCACTGGCGACCATCCAGCAACTCAACCCGATCCACGCCGACGTCACCCAGTCCACCCGCGAGCTCAACGCCCTGCGCCGCGCCTTGCGTGCCGGCGAGTTGCAGCAGGTGGGCGACGGCCAGGCCCGTGCCACGCTGATTCAGGACGATGGCAGTGCCTACCCGCTGCCCGGCAAGCTGCTGTTCTCCGACATCAGCGTCGACCCCAGCACCAACCAGATCACCCTGCGCAGCGAGTTCCCCAACCCCGACCTCGACCTGCTGCCCGGCAGCTACGTGCGCGTGCGCCTGGAACAGGCCGTGCAGCCCAAGGGCCTGAGCGTGCCGCAGCGGGCCATCCTGCGCGACAGTGCCGGGGTGCCGAAGGTGCTGGTGGTCGACGACCAGGCCCGTATCACCGAACGCCAAGTGGTGCTGGGCAGTGCCCAGGGCGACCGCTGGGTGGTCAGCGAAGGCCTGGCTGCCGGCGAGCGTGTGGTGGTCGAAGGCCTGCAGCATGTCAAGGCTGGCGACCAGGTTCAGGTCGACGCCGCCACCGCGCCCATCGTTCAGCACACCGGCCAGTGAGGGCCTGACCCATGCCGCAGTTCTTCATCGACCGCCCGGTGTTCGCCTGGGTGATCGCGCTGTTCATCCTGCTCGCCGGCGCCCTGGCCATCCCCCAGCTGCCGGTGGCCCAGTACCCCAACGTGGCACCGCCCCAGGTGGAAATCTACGCCGTGTACCCCGGCGCTTCGGCGGCGACCCTCGACGAGAGCGTGGTCAGCCTGATCGAGCAAGAGCTCAACGGCGCCGACAAGCTGCTGTACTTCTCGTCCCAGAGCAGCCTGGGCAGCGCCACCATCACCGCCACCTTCGAGCCCGGCACCCACCCGGACCTGGCCCAGGTCGACGTGCAGAACCGCCTCAAGGTGGTGGAGTCGCGCCTGCCGCGCCAGGTGACCCAGCAAGGTTTGCAGGTGGAAAAGGTGTCCACCGGCTTTCTGCTGCTCGGCACGCTCACCTCCACCGACGGCAACCTCGATGAAACCGCGCTGTCGGACATCCTCGCGCGCAACGTGATGAACGAAATCCGCCGCCTCAAGGGCGTGGGCAAGGCCCAGTTGTATGGCTCCGAGCGCGCCATGCGCATCTGGATCGACCCGCGCAAGCTGATCGGTTTCAACCTCACGCCCAATGACGTCAGCGACGCCATCGCCGCGCAGAACGCCCAGGTCGCCCCCGGCAGCATTGGCGACCTGCCCGCCCGCGGTTCCCAGGAAATCACCGCCAACGTGGTGGTCAAGGGCCAGCTGAGCACCCCCGAGGAATTCGCCGCCATCGTCCTGCGCGCCAACCCCGACGGCTCCAGCGTAACCGTCGGCGACGTCGCCCGGGTGGAAATCGGCGCCCAGGAATACCAGTACGGCACGCGCCTGAACGGCAAGCCGGCCACCGCCTTCAGCGTGCAGCTGGCCCCCGGCGCCAACGCCATGGAAACCGCCACCCTGGTGCGGGCGAAAATGCACGAGCTGTCGCGCTACTTCCCCGAAGGTGTCCAGTACGATATCCCCTACGACACCTCGCCGTTCGTCAAGGTGTCGATCCAGCAGGTGGTCAGTACCCTGTTCGAAGCGATGCTGCTGGTGTTCGCGGTGATGTTCCTGTTCCTGCAGAACCTGCGCTACACCTTGATTCCTACCCTGGTGGTGCCGGTGGCGCTGATGGGCACCTTCGCCGTGATGCTGGCCCTGGGCTTCTCGGTCAACGTGCTGACCCTGTTCGGCATGGTGCTGGCCATCGGCATCCTGGTCGACGATGCCATCGTGGTGGTGGAGAACGTGGAGCGGATCATGGCCGAAGACGGCCTTCCGCCCAGGGAGGCCACGCGCAAGGCCATGGGCCAGATCAGCGGCGCGATCATCGGCATCACCCTGGTGCTGGTGGCGGTGTTCCTGCCAATGGCCTTCATGAAGGGCTCGGTGGGGGTGATCTACCAGCAGTTCTCGCTGTCGATGGCGGTGTCGATCCTGTTCTCGGCGTTCCTCGCCCTGAGCCTCACCCCGGCGCTGTGCGCCACCCTGCTCAAGCCGCTGGCCAAGGGTGAGCACCATGCGCGCAAGGGCTTCTTCGGCTGGTTCAACCGCCGCTTCGAGGCCATGAGCAACGGCTACCAGCACTGGGTGCTGTCGGCACTCAAGCGCAGTGGCCGCTACCTGCTGCTGTACGGCCTGCTGCTGGCGCTGCTCGGCTATGGCTTCAGCCAGCTGCCGACGGCGTTCCTGCCCACCGAAGACCAGGGCTACACCATCACCGACATCCAGTTGCCGCCGGGCGCCAGCCGCATGCGCACCGAACAGGTGGCCGCACAGATCGAGGCGCACAACGCCCAAGAGCCCGGCGTGGGCAACACCACGATGATCCTGGGCTTCAGTTTCTCCGGCAGCGGCCAGAACGCCGCACTGGCCTTCACCACGCTCAAGGACTGGTCCGCACGCGGCAGCGATGACAGCGCCCAGTCGATCGCCGACCGCGCCACGCTGGCCTTTACCCAGCTCAAGGATGCCGTGGCCTACTCCGTGCTGCCGCCGCCAATCGATGGCCTGGGCGAGTCGACCGGCTTCGAGTTTCGCCTGCAGGACCGCGCCGGCATGGGCCATGAAGCCCTGATGGCTGCGCGTGACCAACTGTTGGCCGGTGCACGCAAAAGCAAGGTGCTGACCAACGTGCGCGAGTCGTCGCTGGCCGAAAGCCCCCAGGTGCAGCTGGAAATCGACCGCCGCCAGGCCAACGCCCTGGGCGTGTCGTTTGCCGACATCGGCTCGGTGCTGGATGTGGCGGTGGGTTCCAGCTATGTCAACGACTTCCCCAACCAGGGCCGCATGCAGCGGGTGGTGGTGCAGGCCGAAGGCGATCAGCGCGCGCAGGTGGAAGACCTGCTGAAGATCCATGTGCGCAACAGCAGCGGCAAGATGGTGCCCCTGGGCGCGTTCGTGCAGGCCAAGTGGGTCAGCGGCCCGGTACAGCTGACCCGCTACAACGGCTACCCGGCGGTGTCGATTTCCGGTGAGCCGGCTGCAGGCTACAGTTCGGGCGAGGCCATGGCCGAAATCGAGCACCTGGTGGCCCAGCTGCCGGCCGGCACGGGCCTGGAGTGGACCGGCCTGTCGCTGCAGGAGCGCTTGTCCGGCAGCCAGGCCCCCTTGCTGATGGCCCTGTCGTTGCTGGTGGTGTTCCTGTGCCTGGCAGCCTTGTACGAAAGCTGGTCGATCCCCACCGCCGTGCTGTTGGTGGTGCCGCTGGGCGTGCTGGGCGCAGTGCTGGCGGTGACCCTGCGCGGCATGCCCAACGATGTGTTCTTCAAAGTGGGCCTGATTACCCTCATCGGCCTGTCGGCGAAGAACGCCATCCTGATCATCGAGTTCGCCAAGCACCTGGTCGACCAAGGCGTGGACGCCACCGACGCCGCCGTGCAGGCCGCCCGCCTGCGCCTGCGGCCGATCGTGATGACCTCGCTGGCCTTCATTCTTGGCGTGGTGCCCCTGGCCATCGCCACCGGCGCCAGCTCGGCTAGCCAGCAGGCCATCGGCACGGGGGTGATCGGCGGCATGCTCAGCGCCACCCTGGCAGTGGTGTTCGTGCCGGTGTTCTTCGTGGTGGTGATGCGCCTGGCCGGGCGTGGCCGGGCCAAGGCTGCGCCTGCCGAAGCCTGACTGGACAAGCCAGGCATTGAATGAGAGGGTTCCGGGCATTGACTGCCCGGAGCCCTTTTTCATGCCTGCTACCCTGCCCCCTTGCTCTGTCCTGATCCTCGCCGGTGGCCGTGGCCAGCGCATGGGTGGGCGCGACAAGGGCCTGGTCGCGTGGCGCGGCGAACCCTTGGTGGCGCATGTGCAGCGCGCGGTTCGGCCGCTGAGCGACGACCTGGTGATTTCCTGCAACCGCAACCAAGGGGCGTACGCGGCCTATGCCGACCAGCTGGTGGGCGATGCCGAAGCGGACTACCCCGGGCCGCTGGCCGGGGTGATTGCTGGCTTGCAGGTGGCCAGGCATGACTGGGTGGTGTTGCTGGCGTGCGATGCGCCGTTGGTGGACCGGGCACTGGTCGACGCCTTGCGGCAGGTGGCGGTGGCGGCAGGCAGCGCTGCGATGGTGCGCCAGGGTGGGTTCTGGCAGCCGATGTTCAGTGTGCTGCCGCGCAGGGTGCTGCCGGTGCTGGAGCAGGCTTGGGCGGCGGGTGAGCGGAGTTTGCAGAAGGCCCTGTTGCGTGAGGCGGTGGGGGCGTTGGAGTGTTCCGAGGGGGATAGGCGGTTGAGCAATTTCAACAGCCCGGATTTGTTAAACGGCTGAGTGTTTTATTCGCTGTGCCGGCCTCTTCGCGGGGCAAGCCCGCTCCTACAAGGTAACGCGCGGTCGTTGTAGGAGCGGGCTTGCCCCGCGAAGAGGCCGGTACAAACAACACATCACCCCGCCGCCAGCTCCTCGATACTGATCTCACGCATCCGAAACTTCTGCACCTTGCCGGTCACCGTCATGGGAAACTCATCGACAAACCGAAAATACCGCGGCACCTTGAAATGCGCGATCCTCGCCTTGCACCAGGCCTGCAGCTCCTCGGCCGTGGCACGGTGCCCAGGGTGCAGCTTGATCCAGGCAACGATCTCCTCGCCATACTTGCTGCACGGCACACCGATCACCTGCACATCGGCCACCGCCGGGTGGCTGAAGAAGAATTCCTCCAACTCCCGTGGGTAGATGTTCTCGCCGCCGCGAATGATCATGTCCTTGCTGCGCCCGACAATCCGCACATAGCCCTGCTCATCCATCACCGCCAGGTCGCCGGTGTGCATCCAGCCCTCCCCGTCGATGCTCTCGGCGGTGGCCTTGGGGTTGTTCCAGTAACCGAGCATCACGCTGTAACCGCGCGTGCACAGCTCGCCAATCTGGCCACGTGGCACGGTGTTGCCAGCGCTGTCGACCACCTTGTTCTCCAGCCGTGGCTGGGTACGGCCAACACTGGTCACCCGGCGTTCCAGGTCATCGTCTGGGCCGGTTTGCAGCGACACCGGGCTGGTTTCGGTCATGCCGTAGGCGATCTGCACTTCGGCCATGTGCATTTCCCCCATCACCCGGCGCATGACTTCGATCGGGCACGTGGCGCCCGCCATGATGCCGGTGCGCAGGCTCGACAGGTCGAATTCGCCGCGCTGAGGGTGGTCGAGCTGGGCAATGAACATGGTCGGCACGCCGTACAACGCCGTGGCCTTTTCCTCGGCCACGGCGCGCAGGGTAGCCAGCGGGTCGAAGGCGTCGTTGGGGTAGATCAGCGTGCTGCCGTGGGTCATGCAGCCGAGGTTGGCCATGACCATGCCAAAGCAGTGGTACAGCGGCACCGGCACCACCAGGCGATCGTGCTCGGTCAGGCCCAGGCTCTCGCCGACCATGTAGCCATTGTTGAGGATATTGCCGTGGCTGAGCGTCGCGCCCTTGGGAAAGCCAGTGGTGCCGGAGGTGTACTGGATGTTGATCGGGTCGTCGCTGCGCAGCTGCGCCTGGCGTTCGGCCAGGGCCTGCGGGCTGACGGCCGCGGCGCGGGCCTGCAGGTCGTGCCAGGCCAGGAAGCCCGGGGGCGGTGTGGCTGCCAGGCTGATAACCCCACGCAGCTGGGGAAAGCGCTCGCAAGCCAGCGCGCCGGGCTGGGCGGTGGCAAGGGCCGGGATCAGGCCTTGCAGCATGGCGTGGTAATCGGAGGTTTTGAAGGCATCGGCGCAGATCACCCAGCGGCAGCCGGCCTGGCCCAGGGCATAGTCAAGCTCGCTGGCGCGGTAGGCCGGGTTGATGTTGACCAGAATCGCACCCACCTTGGCGCTGGCGAACTGGGTGATGCACCACTCGGCGCAGTTGGGCGCCCAGATGCCCAGGCGCTCGCCGGCTTGCACGCCCAGGGCCATCAGCGCGCGGGCGTGCTGGTCGACGGCTTCGGCCAGTTGCTGCCAGGTGTAGCGCAGGGCCTGGTGGCGCACCACCAGCGCCTCGCGGGTGGGGAAGCGGGCGACGGTGGTGTCGAAGGCGTCGCCGATGCATTGGGTGAGCAGGGCTTTGTCTTGATTGCCCTGGGAGTGGCTTGGCTGGGGCATGGGCGTTCTCTTGTGTTTTTTGTGTTGTCTGTGCCGGCCTCTTCGCGGGGCAAGCCCGCTCCTACAAAGGTTGCGCGTTTCCTGTGGGAGCGGGCTTGCCCGCGAAGGGCCTAGCGCTGCACTAACGGATGAACACCTGCGGCGTGGTGGTGGACATATCCCCGCCAGGCAACTTGATATTGCCAACCTTCTCCAGGGTCTGCGGGTCGAACACCGCCAAATCATTGAACGTCCCGCCCAGGTACAGCTTGTCGCCCTTGGTATCGAAGGTCACACAGTAGTAAGTGTGGTCCAGGTTCGCCGCCTTGATCAGCTTGCGTTGCTTGATGTCGTACTTGGCCAGGCGGTTGAGTACGCCGTAGATCTGGTTCGGGTCCTTGGGCGAACGCAGGCCGGTGAAATACAGCTCGGTCAGGTCGGCAAATTCCTGGGTGTGGGTCTTGCCGGTCTTCAGGTCGACGCTCAGGTAGCCATACAGCGGCTCGGCGGTGGCCGGGTCTTGTTTGCCATCCTTGAACTTGGCGATGGTGTACAGCATCGAGAATTCGTGGCGCGGGCTCTGGTGTGGCCAGAAGTACAGCACGTCCGGGGCGCTGTAGCCCTTGCGGTGCCAGTTGCGCAGCGGCAAGGCTACCGTGTACTTGCCGGTCTTGACGTCCATCTTGTAGATGTCCGGCCCCGCCACGAACAGGCTGCCGTCGTCGGCGGCGCGCATCAGGTACACCTGGCGCGGCATCGGGAAGGTGCGCACCGGCTTGGCCTCAAGGCCGTCTGCGGTACTGAACACCTCCAGGCGCGGCGGCTTGACCACATAGTGGTCGTTCAGCCGCTGGGTGGGGTTCACCGTGGCATACACTTCCTTGCCATCGGGGCTGATGGCGAACGAGTACATCGACCGGCCAATCTCGCCCGGCACGCTGGACAGGTTGGCGTGGAAGGTGGTTTTGCAGGTATCCAGGTCGATACCGTAGATATCGCCATAGTGGTTGTTGAGCACGTAGGCGGTGCGGTGGTCCGGCGCCATCATCGCGGTGCCGGGGCCGAAGCGGTCGGGCATCACGCAGCTCTTGAACAGCGTATCGCTGGCCACATCGACCACGTGCAGGTTGTTCGGGTAGTTGGTCACGATCATGTATTCGTGGCCGGCTTGCAGTTCAGGGCCGGTGTCGTCGGCCTGGGCCAACCCGGCGCAGGCCGTGGCGGCGATGGTCAGCGCAAGTTGCGCGCAGCGTCCAGCATTCATGCGGTTTCCCCTTGTCGTTCTTGTTTGCCCGGTCACTTGTCTTTCGGGAACACGGTGCCGAGGTTGCGCCAGTCGTCCTGGGAATTGGTGGCCTGGGCGTTCCAGTCCTGGTAGGTGCTCATCATGTCCGGCACCTGGGCCGGCCACCAGCAAGGGTCGGAGCAGCCATACAGGTCGGCCTCCATCGGCTGGCACAGCGAGCTGACCCCGCCAAAGGCGTCCACTTCCCAGCCCGGGTCGGTGGTGGCGGTGCAGCCGGCCACTGCACTCATGGCCATGACTTCTTCGATGCGCTCTTCGGCGGCGGCCTGTTCGAGGATGCGCGCCTTGTTGTTCAGGGGCTTCAAGTGCTTCATGTCAGTGTGCCTTGCGCGGGGTGATGTAGCGATCGATGAAGGCCGGGTTGGCGGCCATGATGCGGCTGTAGACCTCGATGCCGAAGTCCACCCAGTCGCGCATCAGTTCGCAGTAGTGGTAGGTCGGGTGCTGCGGGTCGCCGTAGCGCGCGTAGCTTTCGTGGTAGCAGCCGCCCGAGCACAGGTTGCGGATGCGGCAGCTTTCGCAGCCGGTGTTGCTGCGGTCCAGGCGCTGGGACAGGAAGTCGTTGAGCTGCGCCTGCTTCACCCCCTGGTGCACGTTGCCGAAGGTGGGCAGGCTGGAGCCGGTGAAGCGGTGGCACAGGTTCAGCTCGCCTTCGTGGTCCACTGCCAGCATCTTCAGCCCGGCGCCGCACGGCAGGGCCTTCTTGTGGCCCTCGTGGATATCGGTAATCAGCTGGTGCAGGTTGGAAAAGCCGATGTTGCGGTGCTCCAGCGCCGCCTCCAGGTAGCGCCGGCCCAGGGCCTTCATGTTGGCGAACACCTGCACCAGCTCGTCACCGGTGAGGTTGAAGTCGGCTAGGTCGCCCGAGGTGACCGGGGCAAAGCCGACTTCGGCAAAACCCAGCTCGTTGAACAGGTGGTTCCAGATGGTTTCGACATCGGTGATGCCGCGGGTCAGGGTCACCCGCGCGCCCACCGGGCGGCTGTCGTAGCGCGACAACAGCATGTCGGCCTTGCGCCGCACCACATCATAGGTGCCCTGCCCGCCCACGGTGATGCGGTTGCGGTCGTGCACGGTCTTGGGCCCGTCGATGCTCACCGACAGGCCGAAGCGGTGGGCGTTGAGCCAGTCGACGATCTCCTCGGTCAGCAAGGTGGCGTTGGTGGTCATGATGAACTCCACCTGCTTGCCGGCCTCGGCAAAACGCCGCTCGCAGTAGCCGACCATGTGCTCGATCAGCGGCCGGTTGGACAGCGGTTCGCCGCCGAAGAACACCACGCTGTAGCGCTGCTCGTCGGGCGATTCCTTGAGCAGCATCTCCACCGAGGCCTCGGCGGTGGCCGTGCTCATCTTCCTGCCGGCCGACGGTTTGTCCAGGTCTTCCTTGTAGCAGTAGGTGCAGCTGAGGTTGCAGCCGGTGTTGACGTTGAGCACCACGGTGTTCAGCGCCGTGCGCTCGACCTGCTTGAGGGCGATCTCCGGGGTCAGCGGCGAGCCGTCGCTGACCAGCTCCAGGGCGATCAGCTCGCGCAGGGTATCTTCGATGTCTTGCCCGGCAAATTGCTGGCCCAGGCGCTGCATCAGCTCTTCAGCCGAGCAGCCGTGCTGGCGCAGGGTGTCGATGATGCCGCCGGTCACCGCGTCGGCGGTAAACAGCGAACTGCTGGGGATATGGAACAGCATGCGGTCGGCATCGACCTGCACTTCATGCAGGTTGCGTTCGACCAGGTTCAGTAGCGCGCCCATGGCGACCTCCCGATAAACGATACGTTGGAAAACCGTTGCCCACTGCCGGTCAAGGCAGCGGCGGGTTGTTCCAGCGCTGGACGGTGACGATCATGTGGCCCTCGCCGCTTTGGCCGCCGTCGGCCAGGGTAGCGACCACCTTCAGGTTGCCGGCGTTGTTGGTCATCATCTTGCGCGCCGGGTTCGGGCCGGCCCCACCGGGCACGAACACGCCGTCGGCCTGCATCTGCCCGGCGAACTTGAGGTCTTCATCCTCCACCGCGCGCTCGTTGAACGGCTCGACCTTCCAGCTGGCCGGCAGGTAGCCGATGCGCAGCGGCTGGCCGCTGGCGTCCTTGCCCCAGGCCTCGGCCTCGAAGCGGCCCTGCACCTTCGGCACCGAGGCACCGTTCTCGCCGATGCGGGCGATGGAAAACGCCGGCACCACCTTCACCTGCTCGACCTTGTCGTACACCGCGAGGGTCGCGCCCTTGAGCGTACCGACCGTGACCTCGCGCTGGCCTGGCGTGGCATCGGCCGCAGCCCGTGCCTTGACCCGCACCAGGGTTGGGGTTTGCTCCAGCACCTCGGTCACCTGCACCCCGGCACCCAGTTGCGGGGTGCCGGACAGGTCGGTGCCCACCAGGGTGATCTCGCTCTCAGCGCCGGCCTTGATAAAGCCCGGTTGCACCGCCAGCAGCCGCGCGCTGCCTTGTTTGGCCGCGATGAAGTCCAGGCCGCGCTCATCGTGGTCGGCTTCGAACATGCGGCCTTTCATTTCGCCATCCAGTGCGGCGAACACCTGGCGCAGGTTGCTGTCGCCAACCTTGACGTTGCCGCGCCATTCATAACCGTTGTAGAGGATGGCCGAGCCCGTGCCGTTGAACGGCGTGCCGTCGGCATAGCTGCCTTTGACCTCGACCGTGAAGGTATCCCCTTCGGCGGCGGTAACACTCATGACCCCGCGCACATCGCCCTTGGCCAGCATGTGGCCGCTGAATGCCCACTGCCCCGGCAGGCTATCGGCCTTGGGCTTGGCTTTCTGCCACTCGGCCCAGGCTGGGCTGTCCAGTGGGAAGCGCCTGGCCAGTTCCGGCACCACTTGCTTGAGGGCGATGTCCAGCCAGTCGCGGTCGCGCGCCTGGGCCTGGTACTCCAGCGACGGCCACTGGCCGAGGTGGAAGTTGACCAGGTGTTCCCATTCCTGGGCCGGGCGGCGTTGCAGGGCGACGCGGGCACCGGAGTGGCAGCGGCCGCAGGTTTCGCTGAGCTGGGTGTCGAAATGCTCGACGGTGTTCAACCGGCGTTCCATGGCGTAGCGCACGCCATCGGTTTCGCTGGGCGCCAGGCCCTGCTGGTCGGCCAGGTACTTGACCAGGGTGCGGCGGTCGTCGTCGCTGATCGAAAGGCCATGCATGACCTGCATGCGGGCGATGCTCATCAGCCAGCCTTCCGGGGTTTTGCGCTGGTGGCTGATACGGCTGTAGGTATCGTTGCCTTCGGGGAGATGGCACCCCATGCACTTGTTTTGCAACAGGCTCGGGCCCTGCTCGGCCGCCATGGCCTGGGTGCCCAGCAGCGCGGCGGCGACCAGCGCCAGTTTGCCCGCATGCCGCCGGAGTCGAGTCGTCTTCAAGGTCAGACCTCCACGGTTGTTGTTCTTATGATTGTTTGCACGCTTGGGTACAGCCGGTGTGCAGGTGACAGTTGCGATACAGAAACTGTGCCAGGTGGGACAAAAGCGTTGTATTTCAGGCCATTAGCCGTTTCAGTGGGTTGTGATGAGCACTTGCCTGGGTAGCGGGAACGTGCCATTTCGCGACAGGGTGTTTCATCCTGAGACAGGGCCCGCAAAGCCACTGTGTCACCACCGTCTCACACCGTCTCAATGTGCAACAGCGCACCCATGCAATGGCAACCTTGCAACACAGCAAACCCCAGCCCATTCAATGCCTTGCAGCTACCGGCAACGGTTGGCACGGGCATTGCGCCAGTGCCCGCCACATCCAATGACAAGAGGCACAGCCCCATGCTTTCCGACCTGCCCATCCTGCCCGCCACCCGCGCCTTCCTCGACCGCAAGCTGAAAATGCGCATTGGCGCCGACTGGCTGGACGCCGCCAGTGGCCGCACCCTGGCGTTCCGCAACCCGGCCACCGGCGCCATCCTCGGTGAAGTGCCGGCCGCCGAGCAGGCCGATGTCGACCGCGCCGTGCAGGCTGCCCGCCAGGCCTTCGACGATTCCCCCTGGAGCCGCCTGCGCCCGCGTGAGCGGCAAAACCTGCTGTGGCGCCTGGCCGACCTGATGGAGCGCGACGCGCAGCAACTGGCAGAGCTGGAATGCCTGAACAACGGCAAGAGCGCTGCCGTGGCCCAGGTGATGGACGTGCAGCTGGCCATCGATTTCCTGCGCTACATGGCCGGCTGGGCCACCAAGATCGAAGGCAGCACGGTGGAAGCCTCGATGCCGCTGATGCCCAACGACCAGTTCCACGGCTTCGTGCGCCGCGAGGCGGTGGGTGTGGTGGGCGCCATCGTTGCCTGGAACTTCCCACTGCTGCTGGCCTGCTGGAAACTCGGCCCGGCGCTGGCCACCGGCTGCACCGTGGTGCTCAAGCCCGCCGACGAAACCCCGCTTACCGCGCTGAAACTGGCCGAACTGGTGGACGAAGCCGGCTACCCGGCTGGGGTATTCAACGTCATCACCGGCACCGGGCTCAACGCCGGCGCCGCGCTGAGCCGTCACCCGGGGGTCGACAAGCTGACCTTCACCGGCTCCACCGAGGTGGGCAAGCTGATCGGCAAGGCGGCCATGGACAACATGACCCGCGTCACCCTGGAGCTGGGCGGCAAGTCGCCCACCATCGTCATGCCCGATGCCAACCTGCAGGAAGCCGCTGCCGGCGCCGCCACCGCGATCTTCTTCAACCAAGGCCAGGTGTGCTGCGCAGGCTCGCGCCTGTACGTGCACCGCAAGCACTTCGACAACGTGGTGGCCGACATCGCCGGCATCGCCAACGGCATGAAGCTGGGCAGCGGCCTGGACCCGGCGGTGCAAATGGGCCCGCTGATCTCGGCCAAGCAGCAGGACCGGGTCACCGGCTATATCAACCTGGGCCGTGAGCTGGGCGCGACCATCGCCTGCGGCGGCGAAGGGTTCGGGCCGGGCTATTTCGTCAAGCCGACGGTGATCGTCGATGTCGACCAGCGCCACCGCCTGGTGCAGGAAGAGATTTTCGGGCCGGTGCTGGTGGCCATGCCATTCGATGACCTGGACGAGGTGATCGGCATGGCCAACGACAACCCCTACGGGCTGGGGGCAAGCATCTGGTCCAACGACCTGGCAGCGGTGCACCGGATGATTCCACGCATCAAGTCGGGCTCGGTGTGGGTCAACTGCCACAGCGCGCTGGACCCGGCGTTGCCGTTCGGGGGGTACAAGATGTCGGGGGTTGGCCGTGAAATGGGGGCGGCGGCGATCGAGCATTACACCGAGCTTAAATCGGTGTTGATCAAGCTCTGAGGTTGGCCTGGGCCGGCCCTATCGCGACCTGCGGTCGCTCCTACCAGGATGAACTCGGGCCTGGGTAGGAGCGACCGCAGGTCGCGATGGGCCGTGAAACGGCCCTGCGATCTCAACGATACCCCTGCTCACCCAACCAACGCATCACCATCCCCCGCTGCCCCTGCGTCAACCCTCGCAGGGCATGCCCTTCCCCCCGCCCCGCCTTCAACTCGCTGACCACCGGCGCCAACGCCACCCCCTGCACATGCCACACCCCCAACGGCTGATCCGCCGTCACCACCACTTCGGCCTCATCCACCCAACCATCGCGCAACACCGGCCGCCGCGCCACCTGCACCTGCGCCCAGTCCGCCGCCAGATGCAGCGGCTGCGCATCCGGCCACGCCCGACGGCGCGCCCAGAATGGCTGCCCCGCGCGCTCAAGTTCCTGCCCATAGAAATCCCGCCCGATGCGGGCAAAGCGCAGGAACAACTGCTCGATCCGCTGCTGATGGAACTGCTTGGCCAAGGCCGCATGCCCAGGCCGGCGCAGCAAGGTATTGATCACCACCGGCGCCTGCAGCGCCGATGACAGCGACTGGAAAATCCCATTCCCCGACAATGGGTCAACCGCCATTGCCGCATCCCCGACCCGCAGCCAGTCATCGCCCACGCACTCGCCCGCCAAAATCGCCGTGCTGCTGCGGGCATGCACCTGCGCCGGTTCAGCGGCGCGCCTACCGAACAGCTCGGCCACCAGCGCCGAAGCCCGTCGCCGGGCGGCGCAGTAATCAGGCAGCGCCGCCTTGCCCGGTAAGCCCTGGGCATCGAGGGTAACCTGCCAGTAGCAACGCCCATCTGCCAGCCGCGCCATCCACGCCCAGCCGTCCTCCAGGCTTTGCACCGCCGAGGCCGGTGCCCCTGGCTCGCCCTGCCACAGGTTCAACAGGCTGACCGTTTCCGGCCCGCGCAAACGGTCGCCGGCCAGCGGCGCCTGGCGGCCACGGGCTTCGACCAGAAATTCGCCGTGCAACCGCTGCCCGTCCTCAAGCCGCACTTCGTAACCCGGCAGCACCTCACGCACCCGCCCTTGCAGCACGCTCACGCCTGCGCGCAGCAGGTCGTCGCGAAGGGCCAGGTCGAAACGCTGGCGGTCCAGCAAACACTCCTGGTTCAACTGCATGTGCTGGCCGTTCCAGCGCACCTGACGGGTGGCGGGCACCGCCGCTTCGGCCAGGGCACCCGCCAGCCCAGCATGGCGCAGCCCCTCCAGCACCCGCTGGGAAATACCTTCCACGGCAGCGAAACGCCGCCAGTCAGACACCACCGTCACCGGGTAGCCCAAGCGCCGCAGGCCAATGGCCGTGGCGGCGCCGGCGGGGCCTGCGCCCAGCACCAGAATGCGCGGTTCAGCCATCGTGCATGCTCCGCCGCTCCGGGCCGCTGAAGGCGGCGTGGGCCTTGAGCCAGGCACACACCTGCTGGCGGTCGAGCCCCGGCTGCGCCTGCATCAGTGCGGCGATTCGCCCGGCCACCGCCGCGCAGCCCAAGCTTGCACCCGCCTGCCCACGCGCGCCCACATAGCCACCGAAATCGGCCTGGGCACTGCCCAACCAAGACCACTGCCCCGGTGCGCAGCGCGCATCGCCGGTGATTCGGATCACACCCGGGTAGCGCGCGGGGTACACCGCAGTGCCTTGGGCCGGGCTTGAGGCGCAGAGCACGACACCGGCGGCCTGCACTTCGGCACAGGCCTGGCGCAACACAGGCCGGTCTTGCTGCAGGCCCAGGCTGAGGTTGACCAAGGCCACGCCCTGCTCCGCCAGCCAGAACAACCCCGCCGCCACCTGCAGGGCGCTGGTGCTGGACTGGTCGCTGAACACTTGGGCCAGCAACAGCGGCACCCCGGCCGCTTCCCGTTGCAGGCTGGCCACCACCGCGCTGCCGTGGCCCAGCGGGTCCGGCTGCAGTTGGCCTTCGCAAAGCCTGCCGTCCTGCAGCCAGAACCGCCGCCCGGCCACCAGTGCCTGCCCAGCCGGGCAGCCACTGTCGATCACCCCCACCCGCACCTCACCCGTCATGCTTGGCGGCCTCCAGGGGCAGCGCCCGCAGTTGCCCGCCTTGCAGGTGCAAGTGCAGGTCGGCATCGGCCAGGGTCGAGGCGCGATGGCTGATAAGGATGCGCGTGCGCCCGGCAAACAGCACGTCGATGGCGGCGATCACTTCACGCTCGGTGGCTTCGTCCACCGCCGATGTCGCTTCGTCCAGCACCAGAATGGCCGGTGCCTGGAGCACCGCCCGGGCGATGGCGATACGTTGCCGCTGGCCACCGGAAAGCTGCTGGCCACGCTCGCCGAGCACACCGTCCAGGCCCAGCGGCAGGCTCTGCACCAGGCTGTCCAGCTGCGCCAGGCGCACCACTTGTTCCAGGTCGGCGCGGCTGGCATGGGGCGCACCGTAGGCCAGGTTCTGCGCCAGGGTGCCGCGAAACAGCACGATGTCCTGGCTGACCACGGCAATGCGCTGGCGCAAGGCCGCCAGGCCCAGGTCGCGCAGGTCGGCGCCGTCCAGCAGGATGCGCCCGGCGTCGGGGTCGTAGAAGCGTTGCAGCAGGTCGATCAGGGTCGACTTGCCCACCCCGGATGCCCCACTGATGGCCACCTTGAGCCCACCGGCGATACAGGCATCCACCCCCGCCAGCACCGCGCCCTGGCGCCCGTCGTGGGCAAAATGCACGCCCTGCAGGCGCAGCTCGCCTGGCCCCTGGGGCATCGGCCTTGGCGCCTGCGCTTCACGCACTGCCACCGGCTCCTGCTTGAGTTCCATCACCCGGCCCAGGCTCACTGCCATGCGCTGCACCGCCACGTACAGCCCGAGCAGGCTCTGTACCGGGCCGACGGCCATGCCCATGTAGGTGGAAAAGGCGATCAGCGCGCCGAGTTGCCAGGTGCCCTGGATCACCCACCAACCGCCGACCAGAAACGCGCAGGCGCGGCACCAGGATGTCAGCGTGCCGGGAATGGCCTGGGTGAAGAATTCGGTGACCTGCACCTTGAGCAACTGGCGCATGTAGCCCTGGCCGAGCTGGTCCAGGCGCCCGGCCTCGCGGCCCTGCTGGCCAGCGGCCTGGATGAACTTCATTGCCGGCAGCGTCTCGACCAGGAACGACGACACATCCGCCGAGCGCTCGCGCAGGCTGCGCACCTCGCGCTCCACCTTGCGCCGCATCCAGCGCAGCCACAGCACTTCCACCGGCACCAGCAACGCCAGCAGCAGTGACAGTTGCCACGACAGCATCAGCATCAAGGCCACCGCCCCCACCAGGCCGATCACCGCCGACACGGCCGAGAACAGCGAATCCACGGCAAAGCGCTGGATCTCGGCCACATCGCCGTCCAGCCGCGAAAGGATGTCCCCCGTGCGCCGGCGCCCGTAGAAGGTCGGCGAGAGCTGCTGCAAGTGCCGGTACAGGTCGTCGCGCAGGGCGAACAGAATGCACCCGGACAGGCGCGTGTGCAGGTAGCGGTTGACTCCGGCCAGCACGGTGCCGAGCAGGCCGGCGCCGATCATGATCGCGGCCATGTGCCAGAGGGTCCGGTAGTTCTTGGCCAGCAAGCCCTCGTCGATCAGTGTCTTGACCAGCCAGGGTTGTGCCAGGGCCAGCAGCGAGGCGCCCAGGGACAGGCCCAGCAGCACGCCGATGGCGCGCCGCTGGGGGCGCACGAAACCATACAGCCAGGCCAGAGCCTGGCGCATGAGCACGGGGTTGCCGGACTCCACCAGCCGGGCGAACAGGCCGCCCATGTTAGTTGCGCAACTGCTTGAGCTTGCGGTACAGCGTCGCCCGGCTGATGCACAGCGCCTGTGCAGCCGCCGACACATTGCCCTGGTGCCGCGCCAGCGCGCCGCGCATCAGCTCCAGTTCGTTGTCCCGCAGGCTGCCGGAAGGCGCGCCGCCACTGGCCAGTTCATCGAGCAGGCAATCGGTCAGGTGGTCCAGGCCCAGTACCGGCTCGCCGTCCTCGCGCATGGCCAGGGCCGTGCGCAGCACCATGTCCAGCTGACGGATATTGCCCGGCCAATCGAAGCCTTCGAGCAAACCGGCCAGCGCCGGGTCGAGGCGCACGCCCTTGGCCCCGGCCTTGTCCAGCAGGCCTTCGATGATGCTTGCCAGGTCGTCGCGCTCGCGCAGCGCAGGCAGGCGCAGCGACACGCCGTTGACCCGGTAGTAGAGGTCTTCGCGAAAGCGCTGTTCCTGCACCAGGCGCTTGAGGTCGCGGTGGGTGGCGCAGATCAGCGCCACGTCGATGTCCTGCTCCTCACCAGCGCCCAGCGGTGCCACCCGGCGCTCCTGCAGCACGCGCAACAGGCGCGCTTGCAAGGCCAGCGGCATGTCGCCAATTTCATCGAGAAACAGCGTGCCGCCGTGGGCCTGCATCAGCCGCCCAACCATGCCGCCGCGGCGCGAGCCCGTGAAGGCACCTTCGCGGTAACCGAACAGCTCCGACTCGATCAGCCCTTCGGGGATGGCCGCGCAGTTGACCGCGACAAAGGGCTTGTCGGCCCGTGGGCTGGCCTGGTGCAAGGCGCGGGCAGCCACCTCCTTGCCAGTGCCGGTTTCGCCCAGCAGCAACACCGGCAAGCCGTTGCCCAGGCCCTGGCGGGCCATGCGCAGGTTGCGCGCCAGGCGCGTATCGCCACCGGCCATAGCGTCCAGTTCCGGCGCCGCCTTGGCCTGGGCGGGCTTGGCCGGCGCCGGCTGGGCGCTGACCGGGCTGTGCCGTGGCAGCTGCAGGGCGCGGAAGAAGAACTCGCCCTTGGCGGTTTGCACGCTGCTTACCCCGCCCTGCCACAGGCGCGCGATAAAGGCGGGCGAGCGTTCGCCAAGCAGGTCGCTGCTGCGCCGGCCAATCAGGCCCTGGCGCGGCACCTGCAGCAGCTGGCAGGCATTGTCGTTGGCGGCCAGCACTTCACCGTCCAGGCTCAGCGCCAGCAGGCCATGCCAGGCACTGTTGAGGTATTGCGGGCGGCTGTGGAAGGCCAGCACCAGCTGGGCCGGGTGGCACAGGCCGAACAGCCGGCTTTCGATGTTGCCGGCGGCCAGCATCAAGGTCGACAGGCTGTCCTGGGGCTGGGCCATGACGCCTTCGCGGGTGATGTCGAGCACGCCGATCACCTCGCCGCAGGGGTCGCGCAGCGGTACCGAGGTGCAGGAAAAGGGGCTGAGCCGGTCGAGGTAGTGCTCGCCGCAGTTGATCAGCGTGGGGCGGCCTTCGACCACGGCGGTGCCGATGGCGTTGGTGCCGCGCAGCGATTCGCTCCAGCAGCTGCCTGGGTGCAGGTCGCGCAGGCCTTCGCGGCGCAGCACGTGGGTTTGGCCTTCGATGGCCAGCACGTTGGCCTGGGCGTCGCCGAGGATGACGATGCCGGCCTTGCCCTGGCGCGAAACCAGGTAGTCCAGTTCGGGGGTGACGGCGTCCAGCAACAGGCGGTTGCGTTCGAGCAAGGTACGCAGGTCGTGGCCCTGCTCCAGGCCCAGGCCAACCTGTTCGCCCTGCAGGCAGTCCAGGCCGTGGCCCAGGCTGCGGCGCCAGGAGGCGTCGATTTCATCGCGCAGCATGCCCAGCGGCAGCTCGCCATCGCTGGCCAGGCGCAAGCGGGCCTGGCGGGATTCGTGCAGCGGGTCTTGGGCGGTTGTTATGGGTAATTGTCGCGCCATGGGTCGCTCCAGCAGTGGCCCGGTCATGCGGGGGCCTTGTGCCTTGTTTTTTTGCAGTGTGCGGGAGAAAAGTTTGGGCGTCGAGGTGTTCGGCTTGGGGGGGGCGCCTGGGCGATCGAGCGCCGCCCGCGCGGCGCTTCGCGAGCTGCGCTCGCTCCTACGTTTGTTTCGGGCCAATTATTCCTGGTGATGCTGGCCCAGACGTAGGAGCGACCGTAGGTCGCGATGCGCCGCATGGGCGGCGCTCGATCGCCCAGGCGCCACATGTCTAACGACCTACCCCATCACCCCCAAACCTGGGGAACCGCGCCCAACCCCCAATCCCGAAAAACCCTCGGCCCAAACACTAAACCCCTTGCCCCACAAGCCCTCCAGCCACAACCCGAGCACTTGGCACGGCTGTTGCCGATCTCCTCCCAGACGCCCCAAGCCATGGGCCCGTTTGCAGGAGGAATCGACTCATGCACCGACCGAAACCCAACCCGCTGGCGCTGGCGATGCTCGCCGGTTTGCTCCAGCTCCCAGCCCACGCTGCGCTGTACGCGGTCGACACCGGCCCCTACACCAGCAACAACGGCAAATTCCCGGCCTGGTACCAGGACAGCCATGGCCGCACCCTCGACCTGTGCCTGAGCAAGGCGGTCAGCTCGCGGGTGCCCGGCGTGCCTGGCACACCGTCCTACATGTGCACGCTGCTGCCCACCCCCGGCGTGTTCGACGACACCCAGCCGGTCACCTTCCCCGGCAACTTCCCCGATGAGGCCTTCTGGTTCACCGCCGATGCCGCCATCGCCGACGCCACACGCGGCATCAACCTGAGCTACGGCAGCGCCATCGAAGCCGCCTTCAGCGCCGATGAACCGGTGGATGGCGACCAAGTCAGCTTCGCCCGGGTGCGCATTCGTGTCGACGTACCGGCCGCCGGCACCTACGTCATCACCCACCCCTACGGCGTGGAAGTGTTCGATGTGCCCGCCGCCGGGCGCCGGGCCATCAACATGACCCGCGACATCGGCATCGCCGGTGCCGGTGATTTCAGCGGTGCCCTCAAGGGCGATGTCGGGCCGTTCCTGCGCAGCGTCAACGGCCCCTACACCGAGGGCAGCGAACGCTTCATCGGCGACCCCAACCTGGACGAGCGCGTCACCGGCAGCCCGTTCAACACCAACTTCGTGCGCATCGAAGGCCCCAACGGCATCGACCTGCGCACCGAGGTGTTCTCGGTTTCCGGCAAGCTTTCCGACGTGGTCCGGCCTACCCCGCTGGTGCCGCTGCGCAGCACCTATTCACGGCATACCGAAAACGGCGACCTGCGCGCCCAGCAGGATGTGTTCGTGCTCGCCCCGCCACGCCCGGCCACCGTTACCCTGACCAGCCAAACGCCCAACCTGCCCCTCACCGAAGCCAATGGCACCGGCACCTGGTACACCCAGTCGGCGCTCAACCCGGCGCTGCCCACCAGCCTGCTGCTCAGCGCCGACAACAGCGTGGCCATCCCCAGCAGCAGCGTCACCACCGCCAGCCTGCCTCTGGTCGACCTGGTGACCATCACCAAGGCCGAGTACAGCCTGGCCAACGGCACCCTCACCCTGGTGGCCAGCAGCAGTGACGAAACCAGCCCGCCCACGCTGACTGCCCGCACCGGCAACGGCGCGGTGATCGGCAACCTCAGCGGCAACGGCGCACTGAAAACCCTGAGCACCACCCTCTCGCCCATTCCGCCGGCCACGGTGCAAGTCACCAGCGCCAATGGCGGCAGCGACAGCGAAGACGTGGTGCTGGTGCCATGAACAGACAAAGGCTCAGCCTTCAAGGAGGCAGCATGAACACTTGGCCGCGCCGTGCGCTGTTCGCCGCCGGTTTCTCCCTCACCCTGAGCAGTGCGGCCTGGGCCGCCCTGTCGGATGTCGACCCAGGCCCCTACACCTTCGCCACCGGGGGGTTCCCCATGTGGTACAAGGACAGCGACGGCCTGTCGCTGGAGCTGTGCGGCTCCCACGCCGTCAGCTCGCGGGTGGCCGGTGCACCGGGTGCCCCTGCCTACATGTGCACACTGCTGCCGGAGCCGGGCATCTTCGATGACACCCTGCCGCTGGTGTTCCCCGACAACTGGCCACCGGAGATGTTCTGGTTCCTGGCCGAAGCCACCATTCCCGCCGTGGGCAACAGTGGCTACGAGCTGGATGCCTACGTCGCCGGGCTGGAAGCGGCCTTTGCCTCGGAAAACCCGGTGGACGGCGACCAGCAGAGCTTCGCCCGCATCCGTATCCGCGTATCGGTGCCGCGCCCCGGCACCTACACCATCACCCACCCCTATGGCGTGGAGACGGTCAACGTCACCACCCCCGGGCGGCGGGCGATCAACATCACCCGCGACATCGGCATCGGCGCTCCGGGCAACTTCACCGGCGCTCTCAACGGTGCCCTCGGGCCGTTCCTGCGCGGGGTCGGCGCACCCTATGTGGAGGTCAACCCCGACACCGGCGCCAGCGAAACCTTCGTCGGCGACCCGAACCGCACCGAAGCGGTGGTGGGCAGCCCATTCAATACCAACTTCATCCGTATCGACGGCCCGCCCGGGCGCATCGAAACCAACCTGTTCACCGTCTCTGGCAAAGTGCTCGACCAACGCGCGCAAACCCCGGTTACCCTGGAGCGGGCCACCTATTCACGCAACGGCAGCGGTACCCGCGTAGAGGTATTCGCCAAGGCGCCGAACACTGCCACGCTGTGCCTGCGCAACGGCCTGGCGCTGGTCGGCTCGCCGCCTTCGCCCTGCCAGTTCAGCCTGCTAGCCGACAACAACGGGTTGTTCTTCAGCCAGCAGCTGAGCCAGGCCGCGCCGCCCCCCGTGGTGGTGGTCACCGCCAGCAGCAGCGCCGCCAACACCCGGCCCACCGCCCTGTCGAGCAAGCTGTCCGACGTGGTCAAGGTCAGCACCGCGCGCTATGAATGGGCAACCAAACGCCTGACCATCGAGGCCCGCTCCAGCGACGAGGTGGTGATTCCCGACCTGCTCGCCCAGGGCTACGGCCGCCTGTCCAAGGCCGGCACCCTGCAAAGCCTGGTAATCAACGACCTGACCCAGCCACCGGCCAGCATCACGGTCAAGTCCGCCCACGGCGGCAGCGATGTGGAACCGGTGGTGGTGGTCGGCAGCGCGCCGGTCGAGGCCGCCAACCAGCCACCCGTGGCCCAGGCCGATGTCGGCAGCACCAGCGTCGGCGTGCCGCTGACCCTGAACCTGCTGCAAAACGACAGCGACCCGGACGGCAACCTACCGCTGACCATCACCGACCTCACCCAGCCGGGTACAGGCCTTGGCGGCGTGGTGCTCAACGGCACCACCGCGGTCACCTACACCCCACCGGCCGGGGCCACCCAGCCGCTGGTGGCCACCTTCACCTACCGGGCGATTGACGCCAAGGGCCTGAAGTCGGCCCCGGCCAACGTCACCATCAATGTCGCACCCAACCGACCACCGACCGCCAACCCCGAAACCGTGACCACCCTGGGCGTGCCATTGACCATCAACGTGCTGGCCAACGACACCGACCCAGAAGGCAACGTGCCGCTGGCCGTGGCGGCCATCACCCAACCGGCGGCCGGGCGCGGCACGGTGAGCACCGACGGCAGTACCGTCACCTACACCCCGCCCACCAGCGTGACCACGGCGTTCACCACCACCTTCACCTACCAGGCGCGCGACTCGCTCGGCGCGGTGTCGACCCCCGCCACGGTCACGGTCAACGTCCAGCCACGCCCGGCAGCCGAAACCTTCGCGGTCACCGCCGCCACGGTACGGGCCCGTTCCAACAACCGTTACAACTGGGACATCAGCGGCACCTCGTCGGTGACCACCGGCAACACCATCACCGTGCAAGTCACCACCACCACGGGCGTGCAGACCCTCGGCACCACCACGGTACCGGTGACCGGCCGCTGGCGGCTGACGGTCAGCAACAGCACCACGGTGATACCGACGGCCAGCCCGACGGCCACGGTGACCAGCAGCCAAGGCAGCACCCGCACCGTCAACGTAACCGTGCAGTAGGCCCGGGAGAACGCCATGAAACGCCTGTACCCCCTGCTGCTGTGCCTGGCCCTCACCGGCCTGGCACAGGCCGACGACCTGATGGACAACGCCGACCTCGCCGCCGGCAGCGACCTGGGCGAACCGCCGATCATCCGCCTGCTGCCCGCAGCTAGCGGCCAGGTGGCGGTGATCGAACAGCAAGGGTCGGGCAACCGCGCCGCCCTTGACCAGAACGGCCAGGCCCTGCTGGGCCGCATCGTCCAGGCCGGGGGCGCGCAGGAGGCGTACATCCTTCAAGAGGGAAGTGACCTGATGGCCAGCATCCGCCAGCAGGGAAATGGCAACAGCGCATCGATCCGCCAAAGCGGCAGCAGCAACAGTGCCAGCATCGAGCAGATCGGCAACAGCAACAGCGCCAGTATCGAGCAGGCCGGCTCAGGCCTGAGCAGTTCAGTGACCCAAGCCGGCAATGGCCAGCATGTTCAGATCACCCAATACCGATAGACCTGGAGGCACCACCATGTTCAAGCTCGCTCCCCTAAGCGCCGCTATCGTCCTGGCCCTGGCCGGCCAGGCCATGGCCGACGACAGCACCTCGAACCAGTCGCAGAGCGGCAACCAGAACGTTGCCGAGGTGCAGCAAACCGTCGCCCCGTTCGCCGCCGCCACGCAAACCCAGACCGGCAAGGGCCATAACCACCTGGCGGTGCAGGACACCAGCACCAGCTACATCAACCAGAGCGCCACCGGCTCGTACAACGCAGGCTACGCCGAGCAGCTGTTCGAGAACGCCAGCCACATCAACCAGCAGGCGGCGGGCAGCTACAACGACGCCTTCGCCAGCCAGTCGGTGGGCGATAACAACCAGGCCAGCCAGTACCAAAATGGCAGCGAGAACAAGTCGACCATCTGGCAGGACACCCAAACCGCCAGCCAGGCCACCACCCAGCAGAGCGGGCAGCGCAACGAGGCCTACGTCGAGCAGTTGTTCGGCGGCAGCAACAACCGCAGCACGGTCAACCAGGACGGCCAGGACAACTACGCCGCCACCGAGCACCTGCTGCACAACGACGGCTACATCCAGATCTACCAGCAGGGCAAGCAGAACTTCGCCTACGGTGACCAGCGCGACGGCAGTGGCGGCACCCTCGCCATCGACCAGTACGGCACCGGCCACTCGGTGGAAGTTTGGCAGGATACCCAGGCTGGCAGCCACGCCACCGTCAACCAAACCGGCCAGCTCAACGAAGGCTACATCGACCAGAGCTTCGGCCAGGGCAACGTCGCCAACCTGTTCCAGCAGGGCAAGTCCAACGCCAGCTGGTCGGACCAGTTCGAGACGCACAACGCCACGACCACGATCAACCAGAACGGCACCAGCAACCAGAGCTTCACCTACCAGACAGGCGACAACCAGAGCCTGACCGTCACCACCAAGGGTACCGGCAACAAGGTGCTGGCCAGCAACTGGAAGGGCGAGAAACTGGGCGGGCAGTTCGGCCACAACCAAACCGCCAAGATCAATCAGAACGGCACGGCCAACAGTGTCAACCTGACCCAGAACGGCGCCTACCAAGTGGCCACGCTGAACCAGAAAGGCAGCGGCAACTCGATGCAGACCAAGCAGGCCGACAACAACAACGAGCTGTATTTCGAGCAGAACGGCAGCGACAACATCCTCGTCGCCGACCAGCGCGGCACCGACAACTATGCCTATGGCTCGACCAACGGCAGCGGCAACACCATCACCCTGGACCAGTCCGGCTATGCCAACCAGAGCTATGTGAACCAGCTGTATGGCAGTGGCAACAGCGCCACGATCAAGCAGGCTGACAGCGCCAACGTCGCCTACGTGACCCAGGGCGGTACGGCCAACCAGGCCTTCGTCAACCAGAGCGGCGCCAACCAGAGCGCCACCATTAGCCAGATGGGCAACGGCAACATGGCCACCGCTACCCAACATTGACGGCTCCCCCTTGAACCGCGGCGCCTCCGCTCCCTGGCGTCGCGGTTCCTTTTTTTCTGCCGGGAATGCAACGCGATGCACCTATCGTAGCCCTGGCCTGCTGCTGCCCCCCGCCCCGGTAGGAGCGAGCGTAGCTCGCGATGGAGCGCGCAGCGGTCCCAGGGCTCCAGCTTCGCGGCTCATAAAGCCGGGCTGCTTTGCAGCCCATCGCGAGCTGCGCTCGCTCCTACAGGTGCAGCGTGCGCGAGGGAATCAGCGTTCGCGAGGGAATCACTGTACGGGTGCCAGCAATGCCGACAGCGCTATAATGGCCGCCTACCCACCCCACGCCACCGCCCGATGATCCAGTCCGACCTCGACCTGTTCGGCCCGCAGCCACAACGCCTGGCCAGCCACACCGTGCTGCTGCCCGGCTTCGCCCTGGCCGGCATCGAGCCGCTGCTCGACGCCCTGCGCCCGGTGCTGCGCGCCGCGCCGTTTCGGCACATGCAGACACCGGGCGGGCAGCACATGGCGGTGGCCTTGACCAACTGTGGTTCGCTGGGCTGGGTGAGTGATGCCAAAGGTTATCGCTATAGCCCCACCGACCCGCTCAGCGGCAAGCCTTGGCCGGCACTGCCACAGGTGCTGCTCGACCTTGCCGCCCGCGCAGCGGCAGCGGCCGGGTTCGAAGGCTTCGTGCCCGATGCCTGCCTGGTCAACCATTACCTGCCCGGCACACGCCTGAGCCTGCACCAGGACCGCGATGAACAGGATTTCGCCCAGCCGATCGTCTCGGTTTCGCTGGGGTTGCCGGCGGTGTTTCTGTTTGGCGGCCTGCAGCGTGCGGACCGAACCCAGCGGATACCCTTGAGCCATGGGGATGTGCTGGTGTGGGGGGGTGAGGACCGGTTGCGCTTTCATGGGGTATTGCCGGTAAAGCCCGGGGTACACCCGCGGATGGGGGAGCGGCGGATCAACCTGACCTTGCGCAGGGCTGGGGGAGCGCGCCGCTAGGCGGCGCATCGCGAGCTGCGCTCGCTCCTACAAGGTACCGTGGAGCCTGATCAACCCTCGAACCATTCCCGGCGTTCATCGAACGCCGCGCGGATCGCGCCCACCAGCACCTGCACCAGCGGGTCATCCTGGGCTTTGCCATTGACCGCCAGCCACACCCGTCGCCGCATCGGCTTGCGAAATACCTCGGGCAAGGCCAGCAAGCCACGGTCCAGGTGCGAGGCATAATGCGGCAACAGCCCTACGCAGGCGCTGCACTTGATCAGCTGGTTGTACATCGGGTAGTCCTCGATCAGCGTCACGCCGCCCTGGCGCGCCTGCACCACGGCATGCCAGGGCGCCAGCGCCGCCACCTGCGCATCCCCCTGCCAATGCACCAGCATGTAGTCCTGCAAGTCGGCCAGGGAGGTTGGCCGGTTGGCTTCGCGCACGTAGCGCTTGGCGATATGCGCCACATAATCCAAGGTCCCCAGCGCTTGGGGTTGGCCTTGACCGGGTGCGTGCAGGCGGGTGGGCGTGGCCAGGTCACCCAACCACAACGTCACGTCAGCCTCCCCGCCCGCCTCCAGGTTCGCCACCTGCAGGCGCATGCCGGCGTGCTGGCGAACGAAGTTGATCAGGTTGCGCCCGAGCAGGTCGTGCAGCAGTGGCGCCGCCACTGCCAGGCGTACCGGCAGGGCTTCGTCACGCGGCTGCGCGCTGGTGGCGCCGGTTTCACGCGCCTGCAGGACCAACAGCAAACGCCGGCCCTGCTGGCTGAGTACCGGGTTGTTGTGCACATTGACGAACAGGCTGTAGCCAAGCCTCGCCTCCAGCGCGGCCAGGCGCTTGCGCAGGGCCACGGTCTTGAGGTTGAGCCGCCGCGCCGCCTGCATGAAGCAGCCACAGCGGGCGGTCACCACGAAGCACTCCAGGGCCTGTTCATCCAGCGCCAGCGGTACCTGGGACCGGATGACCGGCAAGCTGGTATCCAGGGCGCGCTGGCCCCGTTGAAGATCGATCGGCATCCCTCGCCTCCCACGGGCCCGGCTGGCGGGCCCGGTCGTCCTTGTTATTGAGTTGTCAGCGGTTGTTGTCGAGCACCTGGTTCAACGCCGCACCATCGATGCTCAAGGTCGCGGTGTCGAACATGCCCTCGACGTAGGCCTTGGCCACCTGTTCCTGGCGCTGGGCACGCAACACCTGGCGCAGGCGCGGGGCGACCTCTTCGAGGGTAGCCGCGCGGGCCGGTTGCTGCTCCAGCAGTTTGATGATGTGGTAGCCGGCTTCGCTCTGCACCGGGTCGCTGACGCTACCGACCTTGAGCTTGGGCACCACGCCGCGCACCTGCGGCAGCAACTGGGCCAGCGGTTGCAGGCCGCTATCACCGCCCTGCGCCGCGCTGCCCGCATCCTGCGAGTTGGCGCGGGCCAAGGCGGCGAAGTCGGCGTTGGCGGCCTGGGCCTGTTTGGCCAGGGCCTCGGCCTGCTTGCGCACGGCCAGGTCGTCGGCCGGGGTGGCCACGCGCAGGAAGATCTGGCTCAGGCGGTAGCGCGCCGGCACCTGCAACGCAGCCTTGCCGGCCTCGTAGGCCTGCTGCAGGTCAGCGTCGCTGGGGTAGGTATCCGGCACCTTGCTGACCGATGCCAGGTAGTCACGCAGGACGATCTGTTCGGTGGCCGCCCGTACCTGCCCCTGAATGTCGGCCCGCTGCAACCAGCCCTGGGCCTCGGCCTGCTGGAACAGCGCCTTCTCGGCCAGGCGCGAGCGGATCCACGCCTCTAGTGCCTGGCGGTCGCTGCGCAGGTTGGCCCGGGCCTGCTCGGGCAGTTGCGCGAGCAACGCCTTGAGTTCGTCACTGCCCACCTGCTGGTCACCCAGGCGTGCCAACGCCTGCCCACTGGCCAGTGCGGATGGCGCCGGGTGCACCGCCGCCACCGGCTCCTCGCCCGGGCGCAAGGCCAGGGCGACTGCCACTGCGAGCAGCGCCAGCGCACCCGCGCCGGCCCACAGGCGCCGCACTGTCACGAGGCGCTTTCCGCAGTTACCTGGGCCTGCTGCGCCGCCAGGTTACGGCTGTAGTCGCGCAGGTAGACGATGAATTCCTGCAGCAGGCGGTCCCACAGCATCAGGCTGCCGAGCAGGTGCTTGTGGCTGACGCCGTCCGCCACCACCACGTCCATTTCCATCACCAGGAATTCACCCTGCACCGACAACCGGGCGAAGCGGCGGCTGGCGTTCCAGCGCTCGGCCAAGCCTTCAGGCAATTCGCCCTGGATGCGCAGCGCACAGCTGAAGGTGAAATCGAGGAATTCGTTATCAGTGCCTGCGGCCAGGTTGCCGAAGCGCACGGCATAGCCGACGCCTTGGCTGGCGCTGAGCAGTTGCACCACGGCGTTCTGTTCGCTGCGGTTGACCCGGCAACCGGCGTCCTGCAGCAGCGTGGTCAGGGAATCGGCGCTCACGGTTTCGATCAGGTTCATGTCGCTCATGTCTTGCCTTCCTTGTAAAAAACGTTCACTGACGGGCTTGGGTGGGCGCGTCGAACTGGCTTTCGTAGAGTTTGTCGCCGTAGGCCTGGGCCATTTCCTCGAACTTGACCCGGGCGCCGCCGGCAAACGGCTGGCGCATCTGCACCACATCGGCGATGTCGATTTTCTCGTAGGCGGCCAGCAGCTCCTTGGCCGTGCCGTACATTTGCTGGTTGCGCGCCTGGCATTGCTGCACCTGGGTGTCGCGCTCGGCCAGGTTGGCCTGCAGGGTGGCGCGCTCGCTTTCCTTGGCCCGGGCCATGCCCAGCAGCTCGTCGTAGGCCTGCTTGTACTTGGCCAGTTGCTCGTTGCTGCTGGCCACCAGGGCTTGGGCCTGGCTGTGCACGGCCTGCTGCTGGCCGGCCAGTTGCTCGCTTTGGCCGCGGGCCTTGGCCAGTTCAGCAGTGAGCTGCTTGACCTGCACCTGGGCGGCGTCACGCTGCTGCTCGGCGGCCTGGCGGGCGGCGCTGGCCTGGGCCTGTTCGCTCTGCAACGCCTGCAGTTGCTGGGTGGTGCTGCGCAACTGGGCGCGCAGGCGCTCCTCCAGGGTGTCGGCCGAAGCCGAGGCCGCCAGGCTGCTGCCCAGGGCCAGCAGCAGCCAGGTGCAACAGCGGCGGTAGGCTTGCTTGTTCATCTGCATGCTCCCTTCTGGCAATGGTTCATCGGGTGACAGTGGCCGTTGTCATGGTCAGAACCGGGTGTTGACTTCAAGTTGGAGAACGTCGATGTCGAACGGCGCGCCGTACACTGCCTCGCTGCTCAGCCAGCGCGCGGTGGCGTAGACGTTGTCGGCCAGGCCGTAGTTGGCACCGAGGATGTAGCCCTTGGCGTTGGTGCCGCCGAGGTGGAAGCTGGAATCGTTGAAGCCATCAGGCACGGCGTCGGGCTCGATGCGCTTGTAGCCGGCAAACAGGTTCCAGTCGCCGGCCTTGCGCATTTCCAGGGCGTTGCCCAGGGTGAACTGCAGCATCCAGGCGTCGCCGCCACTTTTGAGGTTGCCGCTCTCGTCGACGTTGTTCACAAACTTGCCGGCCGAGCGCTTGCGCATGTCGCCTTCGTCGTAGGCCAGGTTGTGGATGTAGTTGGCCTGGGTGCGCAGCTTGAAGTCGGCCGGCAGGTCCGCGTCCCACACCAGGTTCAGGTCCAGCAGTTCGAACTCCGAGGCGATGCCGACGAACTGCGGGTCGGGGGTGTTGTCGCCCAGGGCCGGGTTTTGCGTGTTGTTGCGCAGCTGGAACAGGGTGTTGCCCTTCTGCATGAAGGTCGGGCGGGTTTCGTCGGTGTCGCAGGCAGGCTCGCCATCCCATGGCGAACAGGTGCTGGAGCGCTCGCCGGCGATGTCGTCGAAGCGGTAATAGGCCGCCGCGCCCTTGATCCGGTGATGGTCGTTGATCGCCCACTTGGCCCCCACCTGGGCGCCATACAGCCACTTGTTCTCGCTGCCTTCCTTGTCGAAGCCGTTGCTGGTGGCGGTATCGTCGCTGTACTGCACCGGGAACGCGCCAACGGTCCCGAACACGCTGACCGCGCGGTTCACCGGCTGGTCGAAGAGCGCCGCCAGGCCGTCGAAGTTGAGGTCGTGGGAATACAGGATGTCGGTGGACATGAACGGGTTGGCGATCCGCCCGCCGGTCAGGGTCAGGCGCTCGCTGGGCGTCCAGCTGACGTACCCCTGGTCGAGCCAGATGTCTTTCTTGCCGAAGCCGCCGCCGAGGTTCTGGGTGGTCGACACCGGGTTGTCGTTGGAACCGGTGGCCACGCGAATGCCAGCCACCCAGTCTTCGGCCAGCTGCGCCTTGAGGCCGAAGCGGGCGCGCAGGCGCAGGATGCTGGTGCGGTCCTCGCGGGTGTTGAGCAGCGGCGGCAGGTCCGAACTGCTGTCGGGGTTGACGTCGAACGGCCCCTTTTCGTTGAGCTTGGCAAAGTCGGTGATCCTGTCGCTGTTGTTGTCAGCGTAGTAGCGCGACTCGCCGCGCAGGCGCAGGTCGCCGTCGAAGCTGATGCGCGAGGCCCAGTCGGGGAAGGTATTGGGCGCGGCCCAGTTTTCCTGCTTGGCCGTGTTCATCACCTCGGCCTTGATTTCGTCGCGAATCTGCTGGCGAACCACGGCGGGTACGTACTGCACGCGCACCTCGCCGTTAGCCGCCGGCGCCTGGGCGACGATGGGCGCGGCGCTGTTGGCGGCGCGTACTTCACGGGCCTCGCGCTCGGCCTGGGCGATCAGCGCATCGGCCTTGTCCTGCTTGAGCACGCCCTGCTCCACCAGCAGGCGGATCAGGTTGACGGTCGCGTTGTCCGACGGGGCAGCGCTGGCGACAGTCGGACCGACCGCGGTGGCGGCGGCCAGCAGGCCTATCGCCAGGGTCAATCGGTTCACTGGGCACTTCATGGGTTGCAACTCCTGTGGGTCAGTCGTGCGTCGTTGTTCATGGCCGGCGCCCTTGCAGGGCGACTTTCACCGGCAGGGTCAGGCTGGCCGGTGGGCGCTGGTCGAGTGCGGGGGCGGCGCGCAGCGCGGCCAGCACCTGGCCGTCTACCTCGGGGTCGCCACTGGGCCGCAGCAGCTCCACGCGGGTGATTTCCCCCGCCGCGCTGAGCCAGATCTCGGCTTGCAGGTTGAACGCCAGGTTGCGCAGTTCCGGGTTGTCGCGCAGCAGGCGCTGGAAGGCGTAGGCCAGGTACTGGCTGTAGGTGCCATTACCCAGGCCACCGCCGCCGCCACCCATGCCGCTGCCCTTGCCGGAGCCGACGTTGAAGGCGTCGCCACCGGCTTGCGCATCACCGTCCATCTGCATCGGGTTGGCCAGGTCCTGGGCCGGGTCCGGGGCGTCCTCGGCGGGCTTGACCTCCTCGGCCTCCGGCACCGGTTCCGGCTCGGCGATCTTCTGCTCGACCGGTGGTTCGGGCTCCTTGGGCGGCTCCGGGGGTGGCGGCGGCGGCGGTGGCGGCAGCGGGATGATCGCGGGGATCTTCGGCGCCTCGCGGCGCACGCCGCTCATGTCGTTGGCCCACTGCCAGAGCAGCCAGGCCAGGCCCGCGCCAACGACGGCGAGCACGGCCCAGGTGACCAGGCGGCGGGTGTTGGCTGTGCGTTGCATGGCGGCCCTCACCCCTGGTTCGGCTTGCCGGTAACCAGCCCGACCTGGGCCAGTTCAAGGCGGCGCAACAGGTCGAGCACCTCGACCACCTTCTGGTACTGCACACCGGCGTCACCGCGCACGATCAGCGGGAAGTCCGGGTTACGCGCCTTCTCGCTGCGCAGGCGGTCTTCAAGCTCCTGCAAGGTCACCGGGTAGGCGTCGAGAAATACCTGGCCTGCGTCGTTGATCGAAATCGCCTTGGTCTTGGGCTGGGCCAGCGACACCGTGGCGCTGGCCTTGGGCAGCTGCACCTGGATGCCGGAAACCTGGGCGGTGGCGGTGAGGATGAACATCACCAGCACCACCATCAGCACATCCACCAGCGGCGTGATATTGATGCTGTCGACCGCCGCGTCGGTGTCGTCGTCATGGGCGTTGTTGACGGAAGCCATGGCCCACTCCTTACGCCGGAACCGACGGGTTGACGGTACGCCCGGCCGGGCGCGCCGCTTCACCGGCCTGGCCTTCACCATGCAGCTCGGCCAGGCGGGTGATGAACTCGTCGACGAACACCCGCATGTCGGCGCTGACTTCGCGATTGCGGGTGGTCAGGCGGTTGTAGCCAAACAGTGCCGGAATCGCCACGAACAGGCCCATGGCCGTGGCCAGCAAGGCGGCGGCCATGCCCGGGGCAATGGCGTTGATGTTGACGTCGCCGGCCATGGCGGTGCCGAGGAACACCACCATGATCCCGAGCACGGTGCCGAGCAGGCCGATGTACGGGCCACCGGCGATGGCGTTGGACAGGGTCGAAAGCTTCGACGACAGCGCCTGGTTCTCGCGGGTGCGCACACCGTCCATGGAGCAGCGGATGGCTTCGATGGTGGCCGCGGACACAGCGCTGGTGTCGGCACCCTGGGCACGGCGGGTGCGAATTTCCTGCACGGCCACCAGGTACAGGCGCCACAGCGGCGAGTTGCCCAGCGCATCGTGCAGCCCGCGGTCGTCGGCGAACTGTTCAAGGCGCGTCCCCACCGTGGCGAAATGCTCGCGGAATTCGGCGTTGGCAGCGGTGACGCGGTTGAGGGTGCGTTGCTTGCGCAGCATGATGACCCACGACTGCACCATCATCAGCACCAGCACCGCGATGATCACCCAGGCGTCGACCGGCACTGCCTTGAGCAGGAAGCCGAGGCTGCCGAAACCAAAGCCGGACTGCTCCTCGTCCACGCCGTAGGCCACTAGGCGCGACTCGGCGCCCTGGGCCAGCACGTCGGCCTGCAAGCTGGCCTGGCTGCGCGCCACGCGGGAGAGGCGCAGCTCGTCCAGGGCACCCACGAATGGCACGTACTGGCTTGGCGCCTGGCCTTCGGCCACCGGCAGGTCGCCGGCGATGCCCAGGGCGCCCGTGAAGGCCGGCAGGCTGGCGGCCAGGCGGGCCACCGGTTGGCCTTCCAGCAGCAGCGTCAGGTTGCCACCCTCGCCCACCAGGGCCAGGTGCTGCCACTGCCCGCCGACCACGGCCTGGTTGGCGGCCGAGCGCTGGCCGTCGACTTCGATGAACGGCACACCCTGGGCCAGGCCCAGCAGCAGGCTCTGGCCGGCTTCGCGGCGGGCCAGCAGCAACTGCTCGCCCACGGCCTGGTCCTGGCGCAGCCAGGTGCTGAAGGTGAACGCACCGCCTGCTGGCCATTGCAGCGAAGCACTGGCCGGCAGCTGCAGCGGCTGGCCGCCGAGCTGGATGCCACGGCCAATCACGCCGTCGACGCCCACTGCCGGGCCTTGCAATTGGTTAGCGTAGGGGCTGGCGTCACGCGGGGCGGCGCCATCGAAATGGTACAGCGCGGTGTAGTCGGCATCGAAGCTCGGCTGGCCGGCAGGTGCCTGGGCCTTGGGGTTGCCGTAGTACATCCACAGGTCCTGGCGCTGGCCCGCCTCGATGCGCGGCACGTCGACCCAGATCAGCGCCATGCCCATCAGCGGGTCGAACTGCTCGATATGGTGGTTGAGCACGGTCTTGTCGTCGGCGCTGACGAAGCGGATGTCGGCGCCAGTTTCATTCACCCCGTCAAAGGTGAAGTTACCGGTGTGCAGGCGCACCAGCAAGGCGGTGCGGCCCAGCGCCTGGGTGAGGCTGGCGCCTTGCGGGGTGGTGTCCACGGCGATCTGCTTGCGGTACATCCAGTCGTCCTGCCACCAGGCACTGGCACTGCCGGGCAGGGCGAAGCCCAGGCACAGCAGCAGGGTCAAGATAAGGCGTTGCATGGAAAGTCTCCAGGTCGGGGCCGGTGGGCCAGGTGGGGCTTAAAAGGTCGCCTGCACGCTGAAGTGCACACGCGAGTCGTTCTTGTCGGTGTTGGGGCCATCCTTGAGCGGCAGCGCCCAGTCGACGCTACCGGACAGCCAGTCGGTGAGCGTGGCGCGGGTGCCGATGCCGACACTGGCCAGGCTGTAGCTGTCGTCCTGTTCGGGCAGGGCGTCCTGCAGGCGCAGTTGCGCGCCCTCGGCGAACAGGTAGAACCGCCAGTCGTTGATGTAGTTGCCGACATAGCGGCCCAGGGACGGCGTGCGCAGTTCCTGGGAGAACAGCACGCCGTCATCGCCGGTGCGCTCGGCGGCCAGGTAGCCGCGCACCGAGGTGGCGCCGCCTGCGGCGAACTGTTCGTTGGACACCAGCGGGCCCGAAGCCAGCTGGAACGCAAGCTTCGAGGCGCTCTGCCAACTGCCGGCGAAGTCGAAGGTGTAGCTGGCGTCGCCCTTGAGCACCAGGAAGCTGGGGTCGGCGCGGTAGCGCTTGTAGTCGAAGTCGGCGTCGTCGCTGCCATAGCCGAACAACTTGCGGGTGCCGGCGACCAGGTTCAGGCCCAGGCTCAGCTGGTCCTGTTCGGTGAAGCGGTAGCCGCTGTAGCCGAGGCTGATCGGTGCGTACTTGAGCGGCACGGTGTCGTTGCTGTCGCCGAGCTGAACCTGCTCGTCGAAGTCCTTGAAGTCGATGCCCAGCGACAAGGCGTGGGCCCAGGCGCCGACACCCGGCAGGTTGTAGATGGCCGACACCCCATAGGAATGGCCCTTGCCCAGCACGTTGGTGCCGCCGACGGTGGCGACGTTGCTGTCGGAGTGGTAACCGGAGAACTGCACGGTCCAGTGCTCGTTCAGCGGGGCGGCGTAGGAGCCGGACCAGACCTCGGCGTTGTTGCGGTCCTGGGGCGCGGTGAACCAGGTCAGCGAGGCGCTGTGGCCAGCCTGCCAGAGGTTGTTGTAGCCAAGGCTCACCACCGAACGCAGTTTTTCGGTATCGGCGCTGTGGTCGTTATTCAGGCCCAGGCTCAGTTGCCAGGGCTGCTTGTCCTCGACCTGCAGGTCGACGTCCATGGTTCCCGGGCGCTGGCCTTCGCGCACCAGGGGCATCACCTGGCGGTTGGGCGTGCGGTTGAGGGTGGCCAACTCGTCTTGCACCTGGGCGAAATCGGGCACCTTGCCCTCCTCCAGCGCCGGCACCTGCTCGCGGATCTCGACCGGCGAATAATGCTTGGCGCCTACTACCCGCACCCGGCCAACCTTGGTTTCGGTCACCTGCAGGTACACCACCCCGCCCTCGACCTTCTGCTCGGGCAGCTCGACGAACACCGACTGGTAGCCTTGGTCCTGGTAGCGTTTCTGCAGGGCCTCGCGGGCACCTTCAAGGTCGGCCAGGGTCTTGTCGGGGCCAAGGAACGGGTACACCGCCTCCTCGATGGCCTGGGCGTCGAGCACGGTGTTGCCGCGCACCACGTACTCGCTGATTTCCACCCGGCGCTCGGGCGCAGGCTCCGCTGCCTGGGCAGCCGCCTGGCCGGCCAGCAGGCACAACAGTACCCCTGCGCCCACGCCGCATCGTTTGAAGAACAAGTGCTCCACACCGCCCCCTTAAGAGCCAGGAATTCGTCTGATTGCTAGTGGTTTTCGGCTGCGCCGACTGCGTTGTGCCGGGCTACCCAGCTGTTGAGCAGGGCCAGGTTGAGGCTGAACTCGGGCATCGCCTGCACACTGCTGCCAAGCACTTCGTCGACCATGCGCTGCAGCAGCGCCACGGCCATGGCACTGCCCAGCAGCACCCCCAGGTCGTGGCTGAACAGGCTGAAGTTCCACACCCGCGACTTCAGCTCAAGGCCCGTGAACCAGCGAAACAGCAGGTTGTAGTTGAGCTGCTCGTACAGCTGCTTTTCGCTGGGCACCGAGTAGAGGATCTGCAGCAGCAGCACGTGCATCAGGGTGTGGGGGGCGATGCTCATGCCTTGCTCGTCGGCAAGCTGTGCGAGCATGGCGCCCTCGGCGTCGAGCAAGGCTTCGATACGCGGGCGAAGCACCGCCAGCGAGTGCCCAGGTGGCACGCAGCTGGCCACTTCGTGCAAGGCGCCCTGCCAGTCGTCCTGGGACACGATCCAGACCCAGGGTGCACCGTAGCGGTACACCGAAACCGGCTGCTTGCGCGCGGCCTCGACGATTTTCGACAGGCGCTGGTCGAGCTCCTGCATGCCGACTTTCGTGTAGCGTTCCATCGTTCCCATCGCCCCATTCCCCCGCCTGTTCCTACGGCGGCCCCCGGTGGTTGCCCGGGTGCTGCGTCCGTGTTCATGGCATTGACGGGGGTGGCTAATGGCTACCGAACTTTTGTCATGAAAGGTTCATCAGGGGGATTCGGGAGCGAGGAATGGAGTTGGGGCGTGCAGGTGTTCGCCTTGGCATTCTCAGCGCCTATGAGATCGAGCGCCGCCCGCGCGGCGCATCGCGACCTACGGTCGCTCCTACGTTTGTTTCGGGCCAGTGAGTCCTGTGGAAGATGCGCCGCGCGGGCGGCGCTCGATCTCACAGGCGCCACATCCCTCAACCCAGGCACCAGAAACCATCACTGCGGCTGGCTCTGGCTAAGGAGCTTGTCCACCACGGCCTTGCCCTCCCCCGCATCCCCGGCCACCTGCCACAACCGCCGCTCGATCCCTTGGGCCAGCAGGTGCCCCACCGCCGCCTCGATCGCCGACAGCACGCACAGCTGCGCCGGCTCGTTGGTGGTGTACCCCACCTCCGCCTCCAGCAGCTTCTTGAACTCGATGAACTTGAACACCCCGGCGCTGCGCCCTACCGAGTAGATGGTCTTGCTGGTCATCACGTTGGCCAGCACCTGCCCGGTGCGCACATCCACCGCACGCAGGTTCACCGTCACCTGGTCCACCCGGTATTCGCGGGAGATGTCGATGCCGAGGTAGCGTGCACCCTCGCCGCCGCTGCGCACGTTGGTGTCGTAGGCGATGATGCCCCCTTCAAGCATCAGGTTGGCAGCCTGTAGCGGCGGCAGCTCGGCGGCGATGTTCTCGGCCACGTCGGGCTTTTTCTGCGAAGCGCGGATGATCTTGCGTTCGGTCAACAGGTTCTGCAGGCCTTCGCGTTCGAGCACCACGAACCAGCCACTGGCACTCAAGGCATCCATCAGCATGCTCGCCGCGCCCTGGGTGACGCTGGTGGAGAACGAACTGGCCGGGGTCGGCTTGTATTGCCCGGTCTGGTCACGGAAGCCATACACCACGGCCATCAGCCGGCCTTTGGGGCGCGGCATGTTGATCAGGTCGTAGTAGGTCGAGGCGCGCGGGGTCAGGGTCGGGGTTTCCGAGTCCTGCTCGGCCGGCATCGGCTCGCGCAGGCCGCAGCCCTGCAGGGTGGCGAAAATCAGCAAAGCGCTCAGCAGACGTTTCATGGTGTTCTCTCCCCAACGAAGCGACCAGTCCCTCTCAGGGGTTCAGGCCATTGACCTGGATAACCGAGATCTCGCCCGAGGCGCGGTCGGTCACCTTGATGCTCAGCGCGCCGGAATCGTCGATCACATCGATCAGGAACGTATCGGTGGCCATGCTCCCGGTCTGGCCATTGCTGATGTTGTCCAGCAGCTGCGACAACATCCGCGACTCCAGCTGGTTACTGAACCGCTCCAGGGCCGAGGTGCCGCTGAAGGCCGAGGTACGGTCCTTGAGGTCGGGGTCGTCGTAGTCGTTCTGCGCCTGGGCGTTGTTCAGCAGCCAGGTGCCGTTGAGCGGGTTGCCGCCGAATGATGGGTTGACCGGGGTGTAGACCAGCTCGGTGGCCTGGGCGGTAAAGGCGCCCGCCAGCAGGCAGGCGGCCAGGCAATGGGGTAGGCAGGTTCTCATAGCTCATCCCTCTCCAGATCAGTGGTGTCCTGCAGCAGGCGTTGCAGCTTGCGCTGTATCACCTCTTGCTTGACCAGGTCGGCGGCCGCAACGGCCTCTTCTTTGAGTTGGGTGACGTTGGGCGGCAGGAAGCGGCGGTACAGCACGTCGCGGTCGAACTCCACGGTCACCAGGCTGCCCCAGCGGGCATCCGGGCGCTCGCGCACCACCAGGTTGAAATCCAGGCGGCTGGTGGCGCGCAGGCGGTCGGCGAAGTAGTAGTAAAAGTCGTGGCCGATGTGCGAGATGGTGTTGTCGACGATAAAGCCCTTCATCTCGTCTTCGGCGTCGGCCATGGCCGCCAGCGGCAACCAGGCGGCCAGCAGCAGGCCGAGCAGGCACAGGCGTTTCATGGCGTGCTCCCTGGGCCGGCATGGGTGCGGGCGCCGCCTGCGCTTTCGTTGAAGGCCTGCTCGGCGACGAACTGCCAGTCGCTGTAGTGTTCCAGGCCCTCGAAGCCGGAGAACTGCGGGTCGAAGCCGTGGCGCTTGAACGGCGCGGCCTGCGAGCGGCTGTGCACGCCGGTGATGCGGCCATCGATCGAGCGCAGCAGGCCCCATTCGTCACTGTTGGTGATCGGGTCTGGGTACAGCCTGCGAATGTGGTGCCTGGCTTGCGGGAAGCGGTTGTCGTCCAGCAGGTCGGCCAGGTCTTGCGGGTACTGGGCAAGGCCTGGGGATGCCCGGTAGTAGCTGCGCAGGGCCTGGGCGTACTGGCCGCCCACCCACAGCAACTGGCGCTCGTGCTCGCGCTGGGCAACGCTGGACCACACCGTTCCGGTGGCCGCCAGGGCCACGCTGCTGACCGCAATCAGCAGCAGCACGCCCAGGTAGGTGAAGCCGGCGTTGGCCTTACCACTCTGCATAGAGGCTGCCATCACGCGCCCTCCCAGTGGCACCGCTCTTGATATCGGCCACGCCGCCGGCCACGCCTTCCGGCGGTGGCACCAGCTGCCAGGCATCGCTGCGCTCGGTGATCGGGTCGACCGGGGCATTGCGCAGGTAGCGCTGCTCCACCAGCTGGTCGAGCGAATCGGGGTAGTGGCCGGTGTCGCCGTAGTAGTGGTCCAACGCCTCGCGCAGCACCGCCAGGCTCTGGCGTAAGGTCGCCTCGCGGGAGGTTTCCAGGCTGTTGAAGTAGCGCGGCATGGCAATGGTCATCAGCGTGGCGATGATCGCCAGCACCACCAGCAGTTCGATCAGGGTGAAGCCTTTGCTGCGTTTCATGGCCGTCACCATTGCCCGTAGGGGATGTCGTTGAGGCCTTTGCCACGGGCCTTGGAATACACATCGAACACGTCCTCGCCTTCGCGCGGGTTGTCGGGGCTGCTGTCATAGCTGCGCAGGCCCCAGCCACCGCCGTCCTCGCCCTTGGCCGTCAGCAGCGGGTCGTGGGGAATGCGCCGCAGGAAGTAGAACTTCGCGCCCTTGGCGCTGCGCACGTCGCGCACGCCGTCAACCAGCACCTGCAGGTTCGGTGGGTAGCCGCTGGCGTCCAGGCGCTTCTCGATGTAGCCGGCGTCGAAGGCACGCTTGTAGGCATCGATGGCATCGCGGATCTGGTACAGCGCCTCGCGCAGCTGTTGCTCCTTGCCCCGGCGCACCACGGTTTCGGTCAAAGGTGCGGCCATGGTGGCGAGCAGCCCGAGCAGGGCCAGGGTCAGCACCACCTCGATGAGGCTGAAACCCTGCTGGCGGCGTTTCATGGCCGTGGGCTCACGGTGACCGGCACGCTGGCCATCTGGCTGTCGACCACCGGGGCACGCTCGCGGTCGTCGCTGGGCAGGTTGCCGGGCACCTCGCGGGCCGGCAGCGGCGTGGCCTGGCGCACTTGCATGCTGGACTCGGTGCCGGTGCCGAACTCCATGTCCGACGGGCTTTGGTACGGCAGGTTGCGCACGATGCGCGGGGTAATCGCCAGCACCAGCTCGCTTTTGCTCATGTCGTCCTTGTTGCTGCCGAACAGCCGGCCCAAGCCTGGGATGTCGCCAAGGCCGGGCACCTTGTTGCCGCTGGCGTTGTGGTCGTTGCGCACCAGGCCTGCCAGCACCTGGGTTTCGCCGTCGTGCAGGCGCAGGCTGGTTTGTGCGTTGCGGGTGTCGACCTGAACCGGGATGGTGCCCTGGCGGGTGGCTTCCAGCGGCGTTGCGTTGCTCACCTCCAGCGCGATCTTGATCGCCACCTCGTTGTTCAGGTGCACGGTGGGCTGCACTTCAAGCTTCAAGCCGACATCCAGGTAGGTCACGCTTTCGGTGATCACCGGCCCCTGGGTCGAGGGCACCGAGGTGGCGCTGATGATCGGCACCCGCTGGCCAATGTGGATGCGCGCCTGTTCGCGGTTGCTGACGCGAATCACCGGGCTTGCCAGGGTGTTGATGTCCTTGTCCTGGGCGTTGATCTTGGCCTGGGGCGCCGGAGCGATGCTGATGCGGCTGGCGTTGATGCCGCGCAGTTGGTCGAGCACGCTGACCGGGCTGCCATCGTTGCTCAGCACGCCGAAGGTGCTGGGCCATTGCAGGCCAAGGTCGAGGATGCGCGAGGTGGCCACCTCCATCACCTCAACTTCCAGCACCACTTCCGGGTTGGACTGGTCCTGGGACTGCAGCAGCTTCTCGGCCATGCGCACGGCGTCGGGGGTGTCGCGCATGGTCAGGGTGTTGAGGCGTTCGTCAACGAACACATCGCGGGTCTTGAGCATGGTCTTGACCATGTTCAGCGCGGTGTTGGCATCGATGCTGGTGAGGTAGAAGGTGCGCATGACCAGTTCCTGGTAGTCCTTGGTCTTTTGCGGCGAATCGGGGTAGATCATCAGGGTGTTGTCGTTGACGGTCTTCTGGCGCAACTGGTTCTGCTCCAGCAGCAGGGCGATGGCATCCTCGATACGCACGTCGCGCACGAAGATGGTGGCCTTGGTGTCCGGGCGCAGGTCGCGGTCGAAGATGAAGTTCACCCCGGCCACCTGCGACAGCACTTCGAAGATGGTTTTCAGCGCTGCATCGCGAAATTCCAGGGTCACCGGGCGCTCCAGCTTGCTGCGCAGTTGCGGGTACGGCTGCGCGGTGCGTGCCTGCACGTTCTCGATGTCGGTGCGCAAGGCGACGCCTTTCTGGTTCTGCGGGTCCAGGCGCAGCACTTCGCGCATGTAGCGCTCGGCGCCGAACAAGTCGCCCTGGCGCAGCGCCGCCTGGCCCAGGGCCACGCGCTCGTCGAGGGTGCGAATCAGTTCCAGCTGGCGAATGCCTTCCTGGGCGCGGCGGTTGTTCGGCTCGATGGTCAGCACCCGGCCATAACCCATGCGTGCACCGGCGAAGTCGTGGCGAATGCGGTCGGCGTCGGCATGGCCGATCAGCGCTTCCACCGCCGCCTGCCGGCCATGGGCCAGGGCGATGTTCAGCTCGGTGTCGCGAGGGTTGTCGGCCAGGGCCTCTTCCAGGCGGGCGATGCCGGCCTCGTACTGGCCTTCCTTGATGAGCTGGTCGCTGTCCTTGCGCACGGCGCTGGTGCCACAGCCGGCAATCGCCACACACAGCGCCAGCAACAGGAACGGCGCTGGCCTGCACTTCTTCGAAGCGTTCATGGTGCACTCCCTACAGACAAGGTCTGTGACTGATGCAAAGGCAGGTAAACCAGGTCCAGCTCGTTGGCCGAGACTCTGTCGAGGCGGTAGGTGTCGTCGATCACATCGCCCTGGCGCACGACGTAGAGCTTTTCACCGCTTTGCAGGAACACCTGCAGGTCGTCGCGATCACCCAGGCGGCCGATGAATGCGAACGGCAGCGCCGGGGCGGTGGGCGCGGCCGGTGCCACAGTGGCGGCGGCCACCGGTTGTTCGGTGACCGTGGCCAGGGCTTGTGGCTTGGTCCATTGCTGGGCGGGGAACAGGTCGCGGGAGGCTTGTTCGGGCCTTATCGCAGGCAAGCCTGCTCCTACAGGGTGGGTGGGCGCTGTAGGAGCAGGCTTGCCTGCGATGGCGCCAGCACTGTCCTGCTGCTGTTCGAACCAATGCCCCGGCGCCCACGCCAGTGCGGCGCTAACCCCAAGAAACCCGGCCCACATCACGGCACGTTGAGTGTTCATCACGACCTCGACAGGTAAAGGGTCAGCCGCACCCGGCCATTGAGTTCGGTGTCGGCAATGCGTTTGCGCTGCAGTTCGAGGTCTTCGAGCACCAGGGTCGGCAACTGCCCGATCAGGCCGTTGAGGAAACCGCGGATCTGCGGGTAGCTGCCACGCACCGGCAAGACGATCTGGTAACGCGCCAGCTGGGTCTTGGGGTCGATGCCCAGGGCGTACTCACCGCGGGCCAGGCTGATGCGCTGGGCGCTGGCCAACTGGTACAGGCGCTCGATCAGGTCGCTCGCCTCGGGCTGGCCGGGCAGTTGTTCGCGCAGGCTGTCCAGCGCCTGTTGTTCAGGCTTGACCGGAATCTTCAGCTCGCCACGCTTGACCCGCTGCACCTGCACGCTGGCATCGGCTTCGCTGGCCTGCAGTTCGCGCAGCGCCTGCCACTGGGGCAGCACACCGCCCAGGGCGACGCCCAACGCCAGCACGGCAACGGCGGCGGCGCCCAGGCCCACCGGGCCGATGCGGCGCAGGTGCTCTTGCAGGATCAGGCGGTTGAAAGCATCAGGGGCGCGCATGGCCGGTCTCCCAGGTGGCGGTGAGGGTGAAGCGCACCGGGTGCTCAGGCTGCCCGGCCACCACTTCGTGGTTGAGCAGCGACACATCGCTGAGCTCGGCGCTGCGCTCCAGGCGCTGGTGGTACTGCAGCATCGCCTCCAGGCTGCGGGCCTCGGCGCTGATGCGCACCTGGCCCTTGCGTGCATCCGGGGTCAGGGTCAGCAACGCCACGTCTTCCTGGGGCTGCGCTTCGAGCATGGCGAACAGCTGTTGCCAGGGCCGTTGCAGCTGCTGCGACACGCTGCGCATCTGCGCCAGGCGCTCGGCCTGCTCGCGGCTGGCGGCGCTGTTCTGCGGGGCCACGGTGGCCGGGCGGCGGCCCAGTTGCAGTTCCAGCTGGTGCAGCTGTGCTTCCAGGCCTACCTGTTCGGCCTGCAGGTGTTGTTGAACCAGCACCAGCGCGGCGACGGCGACGCTGGCCAGGGCCAGCAGCGACCACGCCAGCGGCTGGCGGCGACGGGGCTGAAATTCAAGGTTCAGGCGGCGCATGTCAGGCCACCGCCCGCCACATGGCGCACAGCGGGTCGCTGTCGCCGGCCGGCTGGCACAGCTGCACCGCCGCCAGTTGCGGCACGTCGCCACGGCCTGGGGCATGCAGGTACACCGGCGGGGCGTGCTCGCCGTACAGCTCGCAGGTGCGCTCGATCAGCGCCTGCAGGGCCTGGTCGGTGTCGGCGCAGCCCTGTGCCAGCACCTGTTGCCAGGCGCCGCCGGCGGCCAGCAGCAACACACTGCGGCGCGGTTCGGCCAACACGAAGAGGAAGTCGCCCTGCCCCAGCTGCGCCGAGCAGCGGTTGTAGGCGGCCATCAGGTAGGGTTGCACCGAGTGCAGGCTCAGGCGACTTTCCCGGCCCAGGGCCTGCAGGCCTTGTAGCAGGGCCTCGGGCAGCGCCGTGGCAATCCGCGCGGCGCCGGCAGGCTCGGGCGAGAGGACGATGCGCCAGTCGTCCAGCGGCTGGCCGTAGAGGTTTTCGAAGCAGGCCCGGGCGTAGGCATCCAGCTCACGGGGGTGGCTGATGGCATCACTCCACGGCACCAGGCAGAAGCGGCTGTAGCGCGCCGACAGCAGCACACGCAGCTGGGCACCCTTCAGCGCATGCTCGGCCAGCAAGGCGTGCAACGCCTGCAGGGCCGCTTCCCAGGCCGGTTGCGCCGCGTCGCAGGCGAACGCGCGGCTGCCCAGCCACTGCTGCTGGTTGGCGTGCCCGCCCCCAAGGCCGACACCCTCGGCGCCAAGCACCGCACTGTATTGGCTAACGCCGCGATCAAGCGATAAATGTGACACGGTTGATCTCCTCAAGGGTGGTGCGGCCCTCACGGACCAGGTCCAGGGCCGAAGCGCGCAGCAGGCGCAGGCCACGCTGGCAAGCCAGCTGCTTGATCTGCGACAGGGGGCGGCGTTCGACGATCATCTGCCGCAGGTCGTCGTCCAGGTGCAGCAGCTCGGCAATCGCACTGCGGCCGCGGTAGCCACTGCCACGGCACTGGCCGCAGCCCTGGGCACGCACGAAGTGCCAGCCGGCCACCGCTTCGCGGGTCAGGCCCGAGGCGGCCAGGGTGGCGTCGTCGGCCTCACCAGGCGTGCAGCAATGCGGGCAGGCCAGGCGGATCAGGCGCTGGGCCAGCACGGCGTTGAGCGCGGAAACGAAGCTGTAGGGGTCGACTTGCATCTGGCTGAAGCGGCCGATCACGTCGAACACGTTGTTGGCGTGGATGGTGGTGAACACCAGGTGGCCGGTCAGGGCCGATTGCACGGCGATTTGCGCGGTGTCGGGGTCGCGGATCTCACCGACCAGGATCTTGTCCGGGTCGTGGCGCAGGATCGAACGCAGGCCACGGGCGAAGGTCAGGCCCTTCTTCTCGTTCACCGGAATCTGCAGCACGCCGGGCAGCTGGTACTCGACCGGGTCTTCGATGGTGATGATCTTGTCCACGCCGTGGTTGATCTCGCTGAGCATCGCGTACAGGGTGGTGGTCTTGCCGCTGCCGGTGGGGCCGGTGACCAGGATCATGCCGTAGGGCTCGGCGGCCAGGCGGCGCAGGGCCTGCAGAGTGTGTTCGGCGAAGCCCAGGGCCTGCAGCTGCACGCCGCTGACGCGGTCGGAAAGGTCTTGCTTGTCGAGCACCCGCAGCACGGCGTCTTCACCGAAGATGCTGGGCATGATCGACACCCGAAAATCGATCTGGCGGTCACCGACGGCAACCTTGAAGCGGCCGTCCTGGGGCACGCGCTTTTCGCCGATGTCCAGTTCGGCCATGACCTTGATGCGCGAGATCACCTGGTCGGCGAAGGCGCTGCCGCTGGCCTTGCCGGCGCCATTGAGCACGCCGTCGATGCGGTACTTGATGGTCAGCCCTTGGCCGGTCATGCCCAGGTGGATGTCGCTGGCGTGCTGCTTGAGGGCGTCGTACAGGGTCGAGTTGACCAGCTTGACCACCTTGCTCTGGTCTTCGCTGATGCTGGCCAGCGACAGGCGCTGCAGCGGGTCGTGCTCGCTGCTGGCCTCGGCGTCGTGTTCGAGGGCATCGACGGCATGGAAGCTTTCTTCGTGGCGGGCCAGAAAGGTGGCCAGGTCTGCGGCGTGGGCCAGGTACAGCGGCGCGCCTTGCAGCACATCGTCGATCCAGGCCAGGCGGGCTGGGTCGAAGGGGTCGGCGAACACGCCGAGCAGCGCGCCGTCCTGTTCGACAAGGGCGAACTCACGCTTCAGGCACAGGGCCAGGCTGACCTTGTCGAAGCGTGGGGTGCTGGCCAGCAGGGCCTGGCTGGCCATTACCGGGTAATGCAGGGTGGTGGCCAGGCGCTGGGTGAAGCTGGCCGGGGTGTCGCCGGCCAGGCGCTGCAGGCAGTCGAGCAGGCGTTCATCACCGGCTTGCTGGCGGGCCTGGGCCAGGAGTTCACGGGGGTAGGCAAGCTGCCGGGAGGCCTGTGCAGGCCCCATCGCGGATAAATACGCTCCTACATCGAATACATCGGACATGGCCTGCGACTCCGCTCAGGGGCGCGTCGCAGGCTGGTCGGGCCAGGGCAGCGGGCGCCGCTATTCCCCGGTGAGCAGTTGTTCGTCGTCAGGTTCGGGGGGCTTGGCGCCATTGCGGCGGCGGTCGGCCAACACCCAGCTTCCGTCGTACAACTGCAGGGGGAACGATTGGTTCCTGTTCTGGCGTCGTTCGACGAAACCTTCGGCTGGATCTTCATTGGCCCTGTGCCGGCGCTCGATGCCCATCAGGTCGAAGACCACGCGCGCCAGTTCCACCATCGGGAACGGCTTGAACAGGACATGGGTCACGCCAAGGTCGGCGGCCCGCTCACGAACCTCGGCGGTCGGGTGGGCGGTGATCAGCACGAAATGGCACTGCCTGTTCTTGCGCACGGTTTCCAGAACCTGAAACCCCTCCATGTCGGGCAAGCGGTAATCCAGCACGATCACTTGCGGTGCCAGGCTCAAGGCCTGCTCGATACCACTGGCACCGTCGTGGGCGACTTGAACATCCAGGCCTTGCACCTGCAGGAACGCTTGCAGGTTCTGCGCAAGGGTCTGTTCGTCATCGACTACCAATACTCTGTTCACCAAGGTCCACTCCCAAGAACTGCCCGGTTTCCCGGTCTGCGAAGTGCGGCCTCGATAAGGCTTGAGCAGGCTTCGTGCCAGGCGTGAAAAAATCGTGTCGCACCACGGTAAGTCGTTGATCTGGCTGGGTTGCCCCACTGCGCTGGGCGCAGGCGCCAGCGGCTTTCCCCACATCCGGGGAAAGTGATGGCACATTGCCAAACCGATCTTCCCCAGTATTGGGGAAACGCAGCTTCGGGCCGTCAGTGCGCGAGTTCCACTGTAGCGGAATCGCGCAAACGTTGGCGCACGGATTGGCGCGCCTGCGCCTGCAATTGCCCGATGAGCGCGGCCCTGGCCAATGCCAGGCCCTGTTCGGGTATGACCGAAGGGTTATCACTTTGGTTCAGTGCTCCTTGCAACGTGAACCGGTTGGCGGCGTAAAAGGCCTGAACGTCGGCTGCGCTGGGCGCGGCAACCTCGCTCAGTTGGGCGTAAACCTGCTGCGCGGCGATGTCGCGGCGCGTGTACTCAGCGTAACCCGCCCGGTCGAAACCTGCCTCAGCCAGGTGCCGCTCGAACACCGCCGGGCTGGGGAAAGCCGCCTCTACCTGCCCCACCTGCGCTGATACCTGCTCATCACTGGCATCAATACCCTGGCGCTGGGCTTCCTGCCAGAGCAATTCCTTGTCGATCAGCTCGTCCAGGGCCTGTTGGCGCAGGCGCTTGTACAGGCCGGGGTTGCGAATGCTGGCCACCGCCCGGTGCTGGGTTTCCAGGTATTCGGTGAAATAGCGCTCCAGGCGCATTACCCCGATGGCCACGCCATTGACCCGCGCCGCCGGTACATCGGCAAGGCTGGCCTTGGCCACCAGCAGCAACAGGCACAGCAACAGGGTTCGCATGGTGGCCTCCTTCAGGGGCTGAGCGGCAATGGCTGGTAAGGTGCGACAGCGGTGAAGCGTGGCCCAGGCAGCGTCACTGCCACCACATGGGCGCCGGCCATGCCCTGGCGCCGTCCGGGGCCGAAGCCCAGGGCCGGGGTCAGGCCGGTTTCGACGCCGTGCAGGCCCTCCAGGGCCGCCACCAGTTGTTCGCGGCTGGCGTCGCGGCCAATCTGTTTCAGCGCCTCGCCCAGCAGGCGCAGGGCGCACAAGGTATTGACCTGCAGCGCCGCATGGCGGGGCTCCAGGCCCTGTCGGCGCTGCACGGCGGCCAGCGCCGCCCGGCCGTGTTCGGTCCAGTCGCTGGGCACGAACGGGTAAGCCAGCAACACCCGCCGTGACCACTGCGCCGGCAGGCCCGCCACAGCGCTGGCAACCTGGCTTGAGGCCGCCATCAGGTAAGGTTCACGCCCCTCGGCCTGCAGCACGGCGGCCAGCTCGGCGAAGGCCTGGGCGTGGCCAAGGAAGACGATGCCCTGCCCCGCCACGGCTTGCCCGTTGAATGCCTCGCTCACCGGCACTGCCCAACCGCCCTGGCGCAGTTGTTCGCGCACCTGCTCGGCCAGCAGCGCCTGGTCGTTGCCCGCGTACACCACGCGCAAGCCGTCTGGGCCGAGGCCCAGGGCGGCCCTGGCGTGGTTGGCCAGGCTTTGCATTTGGCTAGCAATACCCGGCAATGGGTCGAAAATCTGTGAACTGCCACCGCTGCCGGGGGCGCTGCCGATCAGCGGCACACCGTGGCGTTCGAGCAACGCGGGCAACTGTGGGTCGAGCATCGGCGCCAGCGGTGCGACGAGGCTGAACACCTGGTCCACATCGAGCAGGCGCTGCAAGGCGCGCTCGGCGCTGGCAAGGTCGGCGCCGGGGTCGGCCACCACCAGTTGCAGGCGCCGGCCATGGATGCCGCCCTGCTGGTTGAGCTGGGCCATGCCATCTTCGAGCACCGCACGTACTACCTGCCCTGCCTCGGCCAGCGGCCCACTGGCCGGCAACAGGGTGCCCAGGCGCAGCACATCGTCTTCAACGCCGGGGTCGCGTTCCTGGCCCAGGCGCTTGAGGTAGGCGGTGAGGTTGCGCTGGTCGGCCAGGGTCAGTTCGAACCGTGGCATGGCCGGGTCCAGCCGGTTGCCGGCAGGGTCGACGCCCTGGGCGATGGCGCGGGCCAGGGTGCGCTCGTCGTAGGCTGGGTAGCTGCGGCTGTTGGCCTGACGGGGGCCTGGGCCTTGGGCCAGGCGCTGCCAGTCCAGGCTCGGCGGGCGCACGCTGCCCTCGGGCCGGCCCCGGCCGTCGGTGCCGTGGCAACTGGCGCAGGGCAGCACGCTGGCAGGAACGCGGATGTCGCTGGCGCCGACGCGGGCGGTGAGCTGGGCGTCGGCGCTGGGCAGGCCTTCGCGGTACAAACGTTTGCCAGCTTGTTCATTGGGTGTGAGATCAAGGGCAAACGCTGAACCGGGGAGGTAGAAGCTCAGGAGTAGGAGCAGCACAGTTGCAGTGCCTGTACCGGCCCTTTCGCGGGGCAAGCCCGCTCCTACAGGGGAAAGGCGGTGCTTGTAGGCGCGGGCTTGCCCCGCGAAAGGGCCGGTCCTGATATCCATGGCTCAACGCCCAGCCAACGGTTGGGCCAGCAACTGCAGGCGCTGGGCGATGGCGGCAGGCGGTGCATCCGGGCGGATCTTGCTCCAGCGCTTGCCCGCCACGTCGCCGGCAATCAACTGGGTGGAGTGCTGCTCGGGGCTGGGCAGGAACTGGCCGATACGGCCCAGCACCAGGTCAACGCTGGCCTTGTCGCCGGTGAGAAACAGCCAGTTGGCGCTGTCTACACCCTGTTTCTCGGCGTAGGCCTTGAGCACCGCCGGGGTGTCGTTGAGCGGGTCGCTGCTGATCGACACGAACCTCACCTGGCTGGCCAGCGCCGGCCCCATGGCATCGCGCACCTCGCGCAGCTTGCGGGTAATCAGCGGGCAGGCGTCGGTGCAGTGGGTGAAGATCACGTTGAGCATCACCACCTGGCCCTTGAGCACGTCACTGTAGAAGCGCAGCGCACGGCCGTTCTGGTCGGTGAGCACGGTGTCGGTGAACCAGGCCTGGGCGTCGCGGGTGCCGCCGCCGCTGGCCATGGCCGGCGGTGCCGGTTGCGGGCTGGGCCCTGCCGGTGCATGGCCTTCGTGGGCGAAGGCCACCGAGGTGAGGATCCACAGGCAGGCCACCAGGGCCAGCCAGTCGCTCAGGCGCAGGGTGGTGTGGCGGGGCATGCTGCTCATGGTTGCACCCCGTGGTGTTCGGCAATGGCGGTGCCTTTGGCATGCACCCGGCGGGCGCTCAGGCGGTTGATCTCGCCCACCAGCACGTCCGGGTCGGTGAAGCCGTAGTAGCGGGTCCAGTGGCCGCTGCGCCCGTCCCCCACCAGGATCAGCGGCGGGTGCTGGCTAAGGTCGGCGCTGAAGCTGCCCAGGCCCTTGAGGGTTTCGCTGATGGCGTAGGGCGAGCCGGTCAGCCAGCTCCAACCCGGGCCATGCTGGAACGCCTTGGCGTAGCGCTGCAGGCGCTTGGCATCGTCGCGCTGCGGGTCGACGCTGATCGACACCAGCCGCACCTCCTCGCCCACACGCCCACCCAACTGCTGCTGGACCTTGCCCATGATCGACGACACCACCGGGCACACCGTGGTGCAACTGGTGTAGATAAAGCCCATCACCACCAGGTGCTCGCCCACCAGGTCGCGCTCCAGGCGCACGGGCATGCCGTCCTGGTCGAGCAGCGACACGTCGGCAAAGCGCACGCTGGCCTTTTCCTGATGGGCCGCCGGCGGTGCGGCGGCCGGGGCGCCGTGGTCATGGCCGGCGTGGGCCAGGGCAAGCTGGCTGGCCAGGGCCAGGCTCAGGGCAAGCAGTGTGCAAGCAGGCTTGGCATTCATCGCACATTCCTCAGGTCGGTCTGGGCAGCGGTAGCCGTGGCGGCTGGCAGGACGCGCAGGCTGGTGTAGTTTTCCTCGGTGAACGTACGCCCCAGCGAGGGCGACTGCACATGCAGGTACCAGGCACCGGGTTCGGGCAACGCCAGGGCGGCCTGGTACACGCCCTCGCCCACCTCGGTCAGCGGCAGGTTGCGCGGCATCGACGAGGGCGCCAGGAAGTAGCGCAGGCTCAGGTCGTTCAGCCCCAACCGCGGCCGGCCATCGTCGCCGACGATGCGCACCTTGGCGGTAAAGGCGCTGTCCTGGGCCAGGGGCTGTTCCAGGCCAATGAACTCGGCATGGGCGACCCGGCGCTGGGCTGGCGTGGGGGCGGCGGCGACCTCGGTGCTGAAGCAGTGGATGATCTGCGGCTGGTTGAGCAGGAACGCCACGTCGAAGGTGCCGGCGGCGGGCATCTTCACCGTCGAGCCGTACACCCCCGGTGCCAGCTCGCGCAAGCTGCGGTCCACCACCAGGGTCGCACGGGCCTGGTGGCCACGGTTGTTGTAGCCGGACATCGGCGCGTTCATGCCTTCGGCATAGAAATAGGTGGTGTTGTCCACCGGGTTGACCACGAACACCGAGTTGTCGTCGCGCGACACCGCCAGGCCCTGGGCCAACGGCAGGTCACCGGCCTGGCGCGGCGCCGCGGGGCCGGCTTCGAAGCCTTGGACGATGGGCGTGCGCCCCTCCCCCAGGCTGCCCAGGTTGATCATGCTGACCTTGGCCGAGGCCAGGCCGCGAACGTAGGCGTAGCCTTTGGTGAAGGTCAGCTGGTAAGGCTCGGCGGCCACGGCAATGCGGTGAATCAACGTGTCGCTGCTGGCGTCGATCACCAGGGCCTGGTTGTCCAGGGTGTTGAGCACGATGCCATAGCGGCCATCGCCACTGAAACGCATCGGCCCCAGGCCTTGCTCGGCCTTCACCACGTGGCGCAGCTGGTGGCTGCGGGCATCAATCACATGCACCGTGCCGGCCTCGCCATCGGCCACGTACACCGCCTGGGACAACGCCGAGTACGCCACCGACAGTGGGTGTGGGCCCACTTCCAGGGTTTTCACCAGGCGCAGTTCGGGAATGTCGATGATGCTCAGGGTGCCGCCGTCGCGGTTGCTGACGAAGGCATAGCGCGAGTCGGCGCTAAAGGCGATCTCGTGGTGCCCGGAGCCGGTGGCGAAGCTTTTCAGCGTGCTGCGGCTGGGCACGTCGATCACCGTCACCCCGCCCTTGGCCGGGTCGCTGCTGTTGTTGCCCACCCACAGGCGCAGTTGGTCGGGCTGCAGGGCCACGCGCACGGGCAGCTCGCCGGCCTCAAGGTTGGCCACGCGGGTGAAGGTTTCGGTGTCGATCACCGCCACCTGGCCGCGCTCGGGGACCGAGACGAACACCTGCTTGTCATCGCGGGTGGCGGCCCAGTCCATGGGCCGGCCCGGCAGGTCGATGCTGGTGAGGGTGCTGGTGACGCCACCCACCGACACGGTGGGGTCGATCACCGTCAGGCTGGCGTCCTTGTTCAACACCAGCAGGAAGTAGCTGTTCAGGTCCAGCAGGGGCCGTGCGCCGATGCTGCTTTTCAGGAACAGCGCCACCCGCGCCTTGCAGCTCTGGTCACGGTTGCCGCCTTCGAGCGGCGCTGACTGGGCGGGGTCGATCCAGGCGCCGGGGGCCATGCCCGACAGGGGCTGGCCGCTGGCCTGGTCGGTGACCTTGAAGCGGATATTGGCAAACGCGCCTTCACGCAGCTCGCCACCGGCCAGTGGCCGTGCCTCGAATTCCACGGTCACGCCGTCGCGGCTCAGGCGGTGCAGGGCCTGGGGGTCGGCAGGTTCCTGCAGTAGCTCGCGCGGGTCGCACCAGAGTTTTTCGTAGGCAACCCCCAGGCCGATGAGCGCCATGCTCAGCAGCAGGCCGGCGTAGGCCGGTCGAAGTCCGAAAGTCATGGCAGCACCCTCTTGCCGGGGCGTTGAACGGATGGGACGACCATGTAGCACCTCCACAGGTCTCAGGATTCTGTGACAGGCTTTTGCAAGTGGTATGCCAGGAAGTAAGTTGTTGTTTTTCAGGTAGTTATGGAGGGAACCGAAAACAGTGGGGAGGATCGAGTGGCTGCATTCCCCGAATTCGGGGGCTGAGGTTTGGGTGGGCTGTACGGGCCTCTTCGCGGGGCAAGCCCGCTCCTACCTGGGGATCGGGGGCTTCAGGCCTGCACATTACCTGTGGGAGCGGGCTTGCCCGCGAAGGGGCCAATACAGGCGCGGCGGAAAAAGACAAGGGGCGCTGGGCGCCCCTTGGGTTACTGTGCCGGTGCCGTCGCTGGCGGTGGGTCATTGGTCACCCGCAAAATCCCCCACAGCCCCGCCAGGTTCCCGTAGGCCGCATAGTCGCGGAACAGGTAATCCCCCGGTACCGCGTTGGCCCCGCCGGCGCTGGGCAGCATGAAGCTGAAGTGCGCGGCCGGCAGCACGCTTTCCTGGGCGCCGATGTACATGGCCATCGGGTTGTAGCCGAAACGCACCGAACCAATCCCCGGCAGGCCCATGGGGTAGCCGTCGACATCGTTCTTCTCGGCCTGGTAGTTGTGCAGCGGCCACAGGTGCCCGTCGAGCTGGTAGGTGATGCCGCGGCTGCCACCGCTTGGCATCAGCACATGGCTACGCACCGGCTGGCCCGGCCTTGCATACAGCACCGGGGTTTGCGGGTCGCCACCAACCAGGGCGTTGCTGTAGGCCATGTGGGCGTTGGGCACGTCGGCGAAGCCAAAGCCATCGGCATGGCCGAACGGGGCATCCGGGGCCAGGCCGAAGCGCAGCCACAGCGGCTCGGTCTTGTAGTTCATGGCCATGTTGCCGTTGTCCTTCGGATCGCCGGGCACGCCGTTGCCTTCCGTGGCGATGCCTTCGACCGGCCGGCCATCGGCCCAGCGCATGTTCATCGAGCGCTGCCACACCGTGACCAGGTCGCGGTAGTCGGGCTGGCCGCTGACCTTGACCGTGGCCTGGGCGCGCATGGCCGTGTCTTCGGTCCAGGTGGCGGTTTGCGGCAAGATGCTCATGCCGCCCACCAGGCCCTTCTGCGGCTGCTTGATGACATCCGCCGGGGTCAGGTTGAGGCCGCCGAACTCGATGGCGGTGGTGTTGATGTTGTCCACCGTGCGGCCCAGTTGCAGGGTTGGCTTGCCCTCCCGTTCCAGGTGGCCGGCGTAGTACTGGTACACCCGGCTCGGGTAGGCGCCACTGTTGCCTACCCGCGGCGGCACGGTTTGCACGGGGTTGGCACCCACGTTCACACCGTCGGACTTGGTGATGTCATAGGCCAGCAACTGCGCATGCAGGCCGACGTGGCTGGAGGGGCGCATCAGGTTGTTGTTGAAGGCGGTGGCGCCTTCGCTGTCGTAGCGGTCGCGCTTGACCAGGTTCTGCATCACCGCCGTGCTGGGCAGGTCGGGCATCACCAGCGGCAGGCGGTTTTCCAGGGTGATGCTGATGCAGTCACCGGCATTGGCCCGCAGCACCAGCGGTTCCACCGGCACCCCGGCCTTGAGCTTGCCACTGGCCGGGTCGAGGTCGGCCTTGCGCACGTACAGCACGGCAGTAGGGTCGTGCAGCGGGGCGCTGTGGCCACCCACGGTGAAGGTGGTGCCGTCCTCCTCGTCCACCACCGTTACCTGCGGGATGCTGGTTTTGCGGCTGTTGAACACCAGGGTGCCGCCTGCGGCCTTGAGCGGGCCGCCGACATGCTGGCCTACCCCCGACGGGTCGTTGATGCTGACGCCGTGGCGGTTTTCCAGAATGTCGTTGGCCAGCGCGGCCACCACCTCATAGCTGCGCTTGACCGTGGCACGGGTGCCGATGCCGTTGGGGTTGGCCGTGGTTTTCGGGCAGATGCCGTCGAAGTTGACGGTATTGCGCATGGCCACCGGTTGCGGGTTGTTCGGCAACGGGAACAGGTCGCCGCGCTGCCCGGTGTAGTTGCGCATCACGCCCCAGATGCCGTTCCAGTAGCCTTCCAGGGCGGCGTCCATGGTGTACAGGTAGTCACCGTTGGTGGCGGCGGAGCTGGAGATCATCGACACCGGGGCCATGAAGCCCATCTGTTCGGAAATGCCGATCATCTGCGACGCCTTCCACCCTGAGTTTGAGCTGTTGCCGAAGCCCGAGCCGTTCTGCAGCCATTTCACGCCATGCAGGGTGACGTTGTGCTCCTCCTCATGGCCGCCGGCGTGCAGGCGCAGGCGCACGTTGTCGCCGGAGTAGGTGCGCAGCATGGGGGTGAACGGGTCGCCCGGCTCGCTGCCGGCCTGGTTGATGTTGGGCGGGAACAGCGTGGTGCCGCCGGTGGGGCCGACCGCCGAGGTGATCGCCGAGGGCGCCAGGTTCATCGCCGGAATGGCCCGGTCGGTGCGGCTGTGCAGGGCGTAACCGAGGTCGCCGGCAAGGCCGTCGGCCTGCATGCCACGCTTGCCATCGGGGCCGACCTTGTTCGGGTCGAACACCCGCAGGCCCAGCGGTTCGTTGCGGTAATTGACCACGAACATGCCTGGGTCATCCACCGAGATCGCCTGCGGGCATGGCCGGCTTGGGCAGCCTGGGCTGAGCCCGCCACGCGACTCGACCACCGATTCCAACAGGTTGGCGGCCTTCTGCCGCACAGGCGGGTTGATGGCGAAGCGGAAGCTGTCGGCGGTGGCTGGGTAGGCCTGGCCATTGGGCACGCCATCGGGGCCGGCACCCACGTATACACCGGCTTCATAGGCATGCTGGAAGTCGCTGTACTCCAGGAAGAACTCGCGGTAGCTGTCGTTCTTGCCGTCGCCGTCATGGTCGCCCGTCTGGATCACCGCTTGCCACGAGGTGGGGCCACCGTCCTGGCGCGTGGCCGGGTTGTACAGCTTTTCGCCGGTTTCGGCGTGGAGCCAGGTGGAGCCAGCAGGTTCGGCCAGCACGGTGGCATACAGCCCGAGTTGCTGGTGGGTGGATGGGCCGAGGTGGTCGTGGGTGAAGATGGTGCCCAGGCCACGGTCGACGTTGTGCACGTTGACCAGCGGGTCGGCGAACCAGCGCTGCATGGCCGTGCGCGCGCCGAGCCAGTCGGCCCGCCCGAAGCGGCCGAAGTACGGATGCTGCCGGGCTTTCGGGCAGGCTGGCGTGGCGTCGCGGGCATCGCCCTCGGTGCAGCCATTGAAACTGCGGATGGCGTGCACGCGCTCGACCACGCTGCCGGGCGAAAGAATGCCGTCCTCGTAGTTCCAGCCGTTGGCCGAGCCGTCGGCGGCGGTCAGGTCCCACTTGGGCAGGTGAATGTGCTGGCCGATCACGTCGGTGGGGGTGCGCACCTGGTAGTCGTCCATTTCGTAGAACGACGGGATCAGGTTGGTGTGGGTGTACATGGTGCAATCGAAGGTGTTCATGCGCATCACCAACGGCTCGGGTGGGCGCTGCTTGGTAATGACCGGCCAGGCGTCTTCCCACAGGGCAAGGATGCGCGCCTGCGGGAAGTGGTAGCCGACTTTGTTGAACACCGCGTCGAACTGGATGTTGGCGCCTTTGTAGATGCGCGGGCGGTCGGCGGTGAAAGTGGACGCGCCGCGGAAATTCAAGCCGGTGAGGCTTTCGCCACTGAAGAACTCACCCACCCCCGAGGTTTGCGTAAGGCGCTTGCCACGGTCATCCATGCACGGCTCGTAGAACGGTGCGCCAGCGGTGGGCAGCGCGCCGTTGGTGCGAAACGCCTTGGCCACCGGCGGGCTGCCGGGAATCAGGGCGTAGCTTGGGTGCTCGGCCTTGGCATGGAACTGCATGGCCGCCTGCTCGACGTCGGTACCCTCCTCCGGCATGTACAGCGGCCTGGCCTTGTGCACCACCTTGGAGAAGTCCAGGCGGGTGGTGGTGGTTTCGGCTTCGCCACCGGCGGAAACACCGTCGAGGGCGTGGCGGCCCAGGCCACCGTCCCAGCCATCGACCTGGTTGGGGTCGAGGTTGGCCCACAGGGCCTTGCCGCTGTCCTTGAGCTGCCGGGCCAGGGCTGGGTCGAGCATGTCCAGCGGCGGGGTTGGCGGGCGGTTGCCGACACTGCTTTCCATGCCGCCGATCCAGAACGGGTAGCCAGGGTTTTTCAGGCTGCCGTCGGCATTGCGGTTGGCCTCGCTGCGGTCGACCAACGCCAGCGAGCCGATGGCCTTGGGCATGGATGCCCCTGGGCCTTCGTGGTCATCGCCTGCTGCTGCGGCGTCATCATTGGCGGCCACCTGCTCGGCCGCAAGCTTGGGCACCACCACCACCTTGCCGGGCATTGGCGCCATGGCCTTGCCTGGCAAGGGCACGATGGCCGGGATCGGCGTGCCGGCGACGATTTCGCCATCGGGCAAGGCCCGCGCGCCGGCGGCTGGCTTGCCGCTGCGCAAGGCGAATGGCGTGCTGTGGAAGCCATTGGCGCCCTGCCCGCTCACTTCCAGCCGGGTGCCCTCTTCGAACACGTCGTGCACCCGCCACATGGCCCACATGCCCTGGGCGAAGTGCGGGTAGAAGTGGCAGTGGTAGATGGCATCGCCCGCCACACGGTTGCGGTTGCCAGAGCCGCCGTTGGCGATTTCGTAGGTGTAGCCGATGCCCGGCCCGATGCCTTGGGCGTCGATATAGTCGGAGTTGTCGTCGTTGGGGTTGAACAGCCACTGGTGGCCATGCAGGTGGAAGATGTGCTGCTCATGGCCATTGTGGGTGTTGCGGAACTTGGTGAAATCGCCAATGTAGCTGTGGTGCACGTTGGCAGGCTCGGCCGGGTACAGCGCCATGCTGGCCTTGACCCCGGTCGCGCTGGCCGGGGGCACCTGGCCTGGGCGAATGCTTTCCAGGCCGACGTTGGCCGGTACATCGACCAGCGTGCCGATGTCGCCCACCGTGTGCGAGCTCAGGAAGAACTCTTCATAGGCGCAGGACAGGCAGTCGTGCATGGGGCCCACGCCCAGGCGGTTGGCCACCACTTCCGCGCCCATGCCGCCCGAGCCGTAGTTGATCATGAACGAATCGCGGGTGGGTTCCAGCACATGGCCCATCACCGGGTCGGCCCAGTAGCCGGGGAAGGCCTGGGTGGCAGCCACTTCGTCGGCAAATTGCGAGGCGAAGTCGCGAAACGCCTCCAGTCGGTTGGGCAGCGCCGGGTTGCGCTTGCCCAGGCTCTCCAGCGGGTAGGTAGTCCTGGGAAAACTGCCGTCGGGGTTGGGGCCCATGACGATGGCGTCGGTTTCGCTGTTGAGGATTTCATTGCCGTCGACCATGGCGATGATCGGCTTGCCGGCCTTGCCTTCGCTGACCCAGGGCTCGGCCTGGGGGTAGCGGGCCTGGTAGTCGATCACCGGCTGGCCGGTGGCCGTGCGGCCGGTGGTGGCCAGGCGCATTTCTTCCTCGGTGAGGGTATTGCGGAAGGTGCGCCCGCCTTTGGGCACGACCACCACCTGGCCGAACAGGCCGTTGGCCACGTTGCCGGCACCGCCCTGGCCGCCGAAGGTGGCGCCCTGGCTGGTGGCGGCGAAAGCCCCTTCGCGTTCGGCGAACAGCGTGTGGCTGCGGCTGTTGCCGGGGGCCACCAGGAAGTTGCCGTTGCGCCCGGTGTTGGCGGCGATGTCGCCAATGCTGTTGACCGCCTGCAGGCCGTTGACCTGGAAGCCGACCCTGCGGTCGGCCACCTGTTCGTCAGCGACGAAGCCTTCGTCGCCTTCGTTTTCAGCTTGGTTTTCGTCTTCCGGCCCTTCGGGTTCGATGCCGTGCTTGTTGGGGTTGGCCCGGTAATCGAGCAGGTTGGTCAGGTTGACCGTTAGGCAGTCGCCGGCGGCCACCCTCAGCACGATGGGCCGCGGGCGCTTGTCGGGGCGCAGGGTGACCTTGCCCGGCACGGCGGCGCCGCCCTTGCTCAAGGGCACCTGGTGGTCATCTACCACGTCTTCGCGCAGGGCGAAGATCATGCCGTTGGCGTTTTGCGCCCCCAGCCGGTTGAACATCAGCGGCTGGTCCAACGCCACCACGTTGGCCACCAGGTTGCGCTGGCACTGCACGGCGGCTTCGCTGGTGTCTTCCCAGCCAAGCAGGGCCAGCAGCAGTGAAGTCAGGACGGGGGCTTTGTACGGGGTCGACATGCTGCACCTCCGGGACACAGGAACTCTGCGTGGGGGTGGAGCAAGGTATGTGCCATGGCGGGAAAGCGTTGAATATCAGTAGGTTGAGCTGGAGATTTCAGCGAATTGGGGGGTGGATTCCCCGAATGAGGGGGGCAAACCCTGATAGGCGCATGTCCTGGGGCCGCGCCTCAGGCTTCGGCCGGGCGCTTGGCGTTTTTCTTGTTGATGGCTTTCATCCGCGTGGCGGCGCGTTGCACGGTGGCCATCTTTTCCGGGCGTTTCATGCCCCGCCATTTGCGGATTTCCTCACGGGTGCGCCCGCAGCTCACGCACAGTTCGCTGTTGAGCTGGCAGAGCGAGACGCAGGGGTTTTCGATGTCTTTGGCCATGACGGGCTCCGGTTGCGGGCGCGGATGATACCGTATCAGGCCGTGGCCACAACCTGCAGCCTTCGCCACAGCAGGCGGCCAGCGGTGATCGACCAGTTGACCACGGCAATCACCAGCAGCCACTGCAACAGCGCAGGCATCCCCGCCTCGACGATCACCTTACCCGCCAAAAGCGGGAAACCGAACACGCCAACGAAGTAGGCCAGGCTGAACAGCAGCAGCGACTGGGCGGTAAGCCCGGGCGGTGCTTCATTGGCTGCCAGGCCGTTGATCACCGAGTAGGTCAGGCCATAGCCAACGCCCAGTACCACGGCCGCCAGCAGGTAACTCACTGTGCCATCGACGCCGTACTGGAACATCAGCACCGACAGCACCATCAGGGCCGTCAGCAGGCAGGCCATGCGGTACGGGTCGCGCTTGACGATAAAGCCCGCCACCAGCAGCCGGCAGGAAATGGCAGCCGACATGAAGCCGAGAAAGAACAACGAGTAATCCAAGTGCCGGGCGCTGGCAAACGAGGTTTGGAAACTGGACAGCCCACCGAAGATCGCGCCCCCCAGGCCGACCATGAGGATGGCAAAGGCCGCCCTGGAACAAAGCACTGCCCGTGCAGCCGCCGGGGTGATCTTGCACACGGCCACCGCCGCGGTTTTCGCCCGCTGCATCCGCGGCCCCATCAGCAGGAACAGCACGCCGCCCAACAGGCTTGCCAGCGCCGCCGCCACGAATGCCGCCTGCACTGGGTAACCCAGTGCCTCGGCCGCCCGGCCGAGCAGCGGGCCGGTGCCGATCCCGGTCATCATGCTGCCCGAGAGCAAGGCAAAATACTTCACCCGCCGCGCCGGCTCGATCAGCATGGCGACGATGATCGGGCCCAGGGTGTAGAACACGCCCCAACCAAAACCCAGCACAAGGCCGCACAATACCATCGCGCTGCCAAAGCCCGGGGCAAAGGCAAAGCCCAAGCACGCGGCAGCCAGCAACACGGCACCCGCCGCCACCGCTTTCGGCGCACCGATCAGGTCGGTGAAATGGCCGGAGAAGATCACGGCCACGAAGGTGCTGAGCATCGCCACCGAAATCACCGAGCCGGCATCGGCCTCGCTGGCGCCCTGGGCACGCAGCATCATGGCCAGCAGGAAGGTGGCGCCATAGGACAGCGACAACAGGTAACTGCCCAGGCAGAAGGTGGTGAACAGGCCATTGGCGGGCGGGTGATTGGCAGGCATCAGGCATTCCAGTTGTTGTTATTGAACAGGCTCTGCCCAGGCTTTTAGCACGAGGCCGCTGGCGGTTGGATACGAAAGCCGCGGAGTGAAGCGTTGCAGTCTCATACCTAATGGCCTGTAGCCGCACGACACACTATGCTCGAAACCCTGTTCAGGAGGCTTGCCCATGCGCCCCACCCTCACCCTTCGCAAGGCCCAACCCGCCGATGTCGAGGCGATCACCGCCCTGGTTCAGGCGGCCTACTCGCCCTATATCGAGCGTATCGGCAAGGCGCCTGCGCCCATGCTCGACGATTACCGCCAGGTATTGGCCGATTGCGATGTACAGGTTGCAGTGCAAGGCCTGCAGGTGGTGGGCGTGCTGGTGATGGAATGTGAGGGCGAACAGATGCTGCTGGCCAATGTGGCGGTATTGCCAGCGTGCAAGGGCCAGGGCATTGGCAAAGCGCTGATGACGTTCTGTGAAACCCACGCCCTGCAGGCGGGGTGCAAGGCGGTGCGGCTGTACACCCATGAGCGCATGACCGAGAATATCGAGATCTACCACAAGCTCGGTTATGTCGAGACGCACCGGGCTGAAGAGCAAGGGTTTGCCCGGGTGTTCATGCGCAAGGCGCTCTGATGAAACGCCCGGTTTGACACACGCGCTCTTATGGAACAAATCGTAACCATCTGATTCAAATGGTATTTCTGTAGGAGCGGGCTTGTCCCGCGAAGCAGGCGACGCGGTGTATGGCACCGGCTGCGCCGGTGTTCGCGGGGCAAGCCCGCTCCTACAGGGCATTGCGGCGCGGCTGCTGGCTCTGTTCCCTGCGCGACAGCGCAGCCCGCGAGGGCTGGGTTATCTCCTACAGAAGTATCAATTAAATCAGATAGTTATGTTTTTCCATAAAAGCGGCTTTAGCCAGCATCGCCACACGCGGTGGCCTCAGGCACCAGGCGGATGTCCACCCGGCGGTTTTCTGCCCGGCCAACGAGGGTGTCGTTGCTGCTGACCGGCTGGCTGGCCGCCACGCCCTGAACGGCAAAGCAGCTGTCCGGGATATCCCCCATGCGCTGCATCCAGTCACGCACCGCAGAAGCCCGGGCCCGCGACAGTTCGAGGTTTCTGGCGGCGTCTCCCCGCGCATCCGCATGCCCGGAAACAACGATCAGCCAACCCGGCTGGGCCTTGATGCCCACCAAGGCATTGACCAACACCTTGGTCGAGCCGGGCTTCAATTCGGCACTGCCGGGGTCGAACAGGTTCAAGCTGTCGAGCTGAATTGGCTCAGGTGTGGCGGGCACTTCAGCCTGCCTGGATGCCCATGCCTGCCACCCAAGCCACCCCATGCAAGCGCCGACGAGGGTCAATGCCAGCAACCACGGCCATAAGGCGCGCTTGCGTGCTGGCGGTTCGATCACCAAGGTGTAGGCCGAGGGTGCAGGCACCACCGGGGCAAGCACAGGGCCGAGTGCAGGCTCGGCCACCGTTGCCCATGGCGGCAGTGGTATTGGCAACGGCACAGCCCTGCTGCCCGACATCCGTTGCATCAGGCTGTTGAGCTGCTGGCGGAACACCTGCAATGGAGCCAGCGGCCCATGGCCAAGGCGAGTCAGCCGCTGGTCCAACTGGCCCAGTTCGGCGGTGAGTTCGCCAAGTGCCGTGAAGCTCGCCCTTGCCCAATCCACCCTGCGCAGCAGCGGGTGCAGTTGGGCGAACAACCAGGCGATCAGATCGATGCGTGCCGAAGCCTGTTGCGGCCATAAGCGCGGCCATTGGCCAGTGAGTGTCGAAAGCAGCGCCACCCCTTCCGCCAAGCCTGGCAACCCGGTGAGGTTGCTTCGCGCCAGCACGAACGCCACTGCCGTTTGCAGCTCTACCCCGTTCAATTCGAACAGCCGCAAGCACAGCCGCTCAACGTTTACCCAGTCCACATCGGGGCACGCGGGGTGATCCAGCTTCGCCAGCTCACCGTGCAATGCCTTGAATTCATCCAGGTCGCATGGGGCCCCGCCCAGGCGAACACGCATTTTGAAAAGCGCCGTCATCTTGCCCTCTTGTTCATCGGTTCATCGCTTGGCGAGGTAGCCTTCGTGCTTCAGGTGGCGCACCAGCACCCTGCCCTCCGGGGCCAGCGTCGTTGCGAAAGTGGCCCGGGCACCGCCCTCGATCAGCACGTCGAGGGCATATTCCAGGTGGCCCGGCTGGGACTGGGGCAGTAGCGCGATGCGTACCTCGCGAAGCCGCGGCTCATACCTGCGCAACGTCCCCACGATGTCGTTCATCACGCCGTGGGCCGAGGCTGGCAGCCCCTGGAGCACCGTGCCCATGTCGGGCAAGCCGTAGTCGGGTAAATGCGCGAGCGTTCCGGCGCGGCTGTTGAGGATGCGCTGCAGGTTGTTCAGCACCGACAGCGTCAGTTGATCGCCTTCGGCCACTTGCGCCAATGCCAGCTCGCCGCTGAAGTTCTGCAGCAACGTTTCGTAGAGCGAAGGGCCCGACTCATGCATCTGTCGAGCCCTCGCTGCCTGGGCGCAGTTTCAAGCGGTTTTCACCCAGCTCAATGACCCTGGCCAGCTCCGGGTCGAGCTCATCGCGCTGCAAGGTCAGGCGCCAGGTGTTCAAGGCAAGGTCTGGGCTTCTGAACAAGGCAACCACGGCCACGTAGCGGGCTTCAGCGTGCAACGGCGTGCTCAATTGCGCCGCCTCACCCGGTTTGACCACCAGGGTGTTCGCACTCAGCAGGTCGCCGCCCAGCACGCGCTCGCCCAGGTTCTCCAGGTCGTCGTAGCCTGCCCGCTCAAGTGCCTTGCGGTCGCGCAACTGGTAGACCCGCACCAGCACAGGCACGGACAAGCCGCTCATGTGCGTGGCGTCGGTGTTGATCGCTGCCCGGCCAGTCAGGTCCAGGTGCAGTGTCTTTACTTGCTTGTAGAACAGCGCGTGGGCCGTGGAGGCCGTACCATCGACCACGTTCTGGGTGAGCCCGCAGCCGCCCAGCAGTGCCGCAAGCGCTATGCCCGTGAAGTGTTTAGAAGCGATACGCCACATGCGCTACCTCTCTGTTGCAAGGGTTCAGTTGCAGGCCCTGATAACGGCCCAGGTTGACGGTGATGGTGCTGCCCTGGGCCTTTTGCGCTTGGCCCGTTGGCAGCCCCAGCACCGCTGTCATTCCCAGCCGTGCCGGCGTGCGGCCCAGCACTGGTGCTGGCAACAGGTGCAGCGCAAGGCAAAGCTGCAGCTTTGCCGTACAGCGCCAGCCCAGGTAGACCTCCAGCAGCACCCGCACATCGCGCAGCAACTGGCCACCGGGAAGCCACTCACGCGCTTCACCTGGGTTATCGGTGTGCAGCAACAGGCGCAACTGGCTGTTGGCATCGAGCCCCACAGCCCCCAGCGGCATGCCCTGGGAAAGGCGCACGGGGCGGTCGGCTGCAAGGCTCGCGGGGTGTTCAAGCAGCACCCGTTGCGGGCAATGTCCGCTAACCTGCGCCCGGGTGTTCGGCGCCAGCAGCTTGACCAGCGCGGCAATGCCTTCTGCGTTGCGGGTTGGCAAGCGCATCACGCTGAGCAAAGCCAGAAAGCGTGACATGGGCGTGGCGATGCGTTCGGCAGTGCCGGGAATGCCAAGCCCGATCAAGCCCAGCAAGCACTGCGAGGTGGCATCGCGCCCACCCGCCTCGAAGGTGGCGGGGTACGAGTACTTGCGCCAGATCCGGTAGCACTGGGTGAACAGCCGGTGGTTGAAGATGTCGAGAAACGCCTCGACCGCGTCATGGCCGTCTCGGCGCTGGGCGATGTCGTCCAGGTACGCCGTGGGCAGCGGCGAGTCGACGCCGTACAGGCCCAGCAATCGCGTGCGTACCGTGGGTGCGCGCTGTGGGCCGGCCGGGTCGAACTCGATCGCCTTCAACTCACTGGCGGGAAACCCCATGCCTGGGTCGGGCCGAAAGCGCACCCCGTCATCCCCTGGGTGCGCCGTGCTGCCCAGCGGCGGCTGGTCGGCCTGCACCTGCTCGAGCAATTGGCAGAAGCGATAGACGTTGGCCGTGGCCACCCGCTCTTGCAACAGCTGCAGCAGCCCTTGGGCCGTCAACCGGGAATACGCTGGCTGTGATGTTCGTTCCATCGCAGGCACCTCCCCGTCGGTTGCAGGATCAGCGTCAGTTGCGTGCACAGGTGAATATCGGCATACAACGCGAAGAAGCGGCTGAGCATTTCGCCAAACAGGCTGATATCGCCCTCCCCCGAAAACCCATGGCTGTCGAGGGTCACCTCGATATCCACGCCGCGCAGCAGAAAGCCTTTGTCGAAGCGCTGGATCAGGTGGTGGCGCACCTCAACGATGGCGTCCAGCCGGCGCCGGTTGGGTTCGCTGCCCGTCCATTCGTACAATGCCAGCGTGCCGCGCAACACTTCGGCGCTGTTGAGCATGGGCAGGAAGTTCGACCCCAGGTGGCTGAGCACGCGCCAGTGGAAGCGGTCACGGTTCGGCGGGTAGCACGGCAGTGTCGGCGAGGTCAGGTTGCGCACACGCAGCCCGGCCTGGGTGGATTGCGCGGGCGCGTCGAGCGAGGTGCTGCGCAGTGCCTTGCGCGGTAGCTGGCCGTTGGTGCCGGTCAGGCGCAGCGACAGGCTTTTGCGCTCGAGCAGCATGTCTTTGTCGAAGCCCTCCCCGCCCAGGATCAGCCAGGTGTCGTGCAGGCCATTGGCGCCGCGCCTGAGGCGGGTATGAAAGTATCGCTCCGGCGCTTCATCGCGCAGCATGCCGCCCTTGTGCCGAAAACTGCTGAAGGGCACGTAGTCCTGGCGCACGCTGTTCTTGGTGCCCGACACCCGGTCGACGGAATAGATTTCCGTATGGCCATCCTGCAGGCGCATCGGGCGCAGCAGGTACTCGTTCTGCAACGGGTCCAGGGCCAGTGGGTCGGCCTCCAGCGCAAACAAGTTGATCACTGGCACCGCATGCAAGCGAATGTGCGTTTCATTGGGCGTGAAGGCATGGGGCCAGGCCTCAGCGAGCACCACTTCAAGTTCGAACCACGGCGCCCCGGCAGGCAACGCCAGCGACTGCAAGCCGCACAGGGTGACGAACATGAATTTTTCGCGGAAGGTGAAGTACTCCAGCAGCAGCTGATAACCACTGAACGCACTGTCGCCCTTGGGCCACAGGCGGTCGTCATCGGCAAACCCCTTGGGCTTGAAGCCGCCCTGCAGTGCCTGGCGCTCCAGCGAGCCTGGCAGGCGCACATACAGCGCCTGCACGTTCAAGGTCAGGGCGTGATGCAGTGCACTGGCCAGGGCCGGGTCGGCGTTCAGGTACAGCGGTAGCTCTGCTAGCGCCAACTGGCTTAGATCCACCAGCCCCCCGCACGCAAACCGCAGGCGTAGCAGCGCGCGCCCGTCGGGTTGGTGTTCGAGGCGCACGGTGTCGAGCTGCAGCGGCTGCAGGGTAACGTCCTGCGTGGTGCTGTAGCGGCAACGGGTGCGCTGCGGCCCTATCGGCTGGGACAACACCTGGAAACCCCGGGCAATGGTTTCGGCGCTTTTCATCTGGCTGGCATCGGGCAATAACTCGACGATGGCCAGCGACGGGATAGTGCGCAGGTAGTGCGGCCACAGCAGGCTCACCAGCCCTTCGGTCAGCTCGGGCAAATCGTCATCGAGCTTTTCCCGCAGGCGCCCCATCAGGAACGCGAAGCCTTCGAACAAGCGCTCCACATAGGGGTCTTGCGCGCCGGGTTTGTCCAGGTTCAGTTGCGCCGCCCGGTCGGGGAACGCCTCGGCGAATTCCTTACCCGCTTCACGCAGGTAACGCATCTCGGCATCGAAGTAACGCAGGGTCAAGTTTTCCGTACTCAAAGCAAAGTCCTGATCGATATGAATTAGCCGCACAGCACCGCTGCACGTACCGGGTCGATTGCCACCAGCGCGGCCAGTTGCTGCTCCATCTGCCGCGCCAAGGCCGGGCGGTCGGCATCGTTGCGCTGGGCTTTCACACGCAGCAGCTTGAGCAAGCGCGCCTTCACCTCGAAAACCAGCTCGGGCTCCCAGTCGGCCAATGCGTGGTGGTGGGCGGCGGTATCCAGTTCGGTGAACACATGAATGGCCAGTTCGGCCTTGCCGTACTGCTCGGCCACCCGCGCCATCAGCAGGCGCAGCAACCAGCGCTGCCGCCCCGCTTGGGCATCAGGCCGATTCGCCAGCCACGCCAGCGCCTGCTCGATACCCTCGGCGTCGGCCTGGGCCAGTGCCTCGGGCTCCAGCGCGAGGATGTCGCAGGTGGCCGGCGTGGTTGCCGGGGCGGCTGCGGGCAGCCACGGCGTGGGGTGGCCGGCGCTGACGTGCTGGTTGATCCACTCGCGGGTGGTTTCATCGGCAAAGGGCGAGCCATCGCTCCAATACAACGCCTCCAGGCCAGGCAAGCGTTGCAGCAGCAGGTTCAGGTCGTGCTTGACGATATCCGCCCAGCCACTGTGCGGCGGGGGCGATTTGCCCAGGGCTTGGTGCAGATACCATTGCAGGTCCAGCCAGAAATGGTTGACGCCTTCGGCATACATTCGCTCGGCCTGTTCGATCAGCTCGCCCCAGCGTTGCTGTAGGTGCAGGCGCTTGAGCTGGGCACGGTATTCGCCGCGCGGGGGCGCCAGGCGGGTAATGCCTTGGGCGTCTTGCGGTGGCACCTGGTGCACGGTGTCCCAGCGCAGGCTTTTCAGCAGCCGATGGGCGGCCAGCCAGCCTTCGGGTTGCTCGCGCAGGTAGCTGGCCAGCGAACGCCCACTGTCGAGCAAGTCACGCCCGGACTTGATCGACGACGCACTTGGGCCGGTGCCTGACGATGTGGGCGCAGATTCACTGCTGGTTTGCGGCACAATCGCATCCACCCCGCCGGCCACGGCCAGGCGGGCAGACAGCGCGGTGTACAGGCCATCCAGGCGTGGCTGTTGGTCTTCTGGCCAGGTGCTGAAGCCCTGCTCCAGCCACACCAGCGCCGCCACGGTGCGCTGGGCCTCGGCCTTGACCACCTGCGGGTACAGGGAAAGGCTTGCCAGCACCCGGTCACCCGCCAACCACTCCAGGGCCATTTTCCGGCTGTTGGCGCGTGCCGGCAGGATGCCTGCGCCATAGCGTTCCAGCAGTGCCGCCAGCAGGTTCAAGCCGTCAGCCAGGCCGGGCTCCCCGTCCTTGTGCAGGCGGGCCCACAGGTAGTACGTCGCTACGCGCAGGTCTTTGCAGGCATCGTGCAGCAGCCTTTGCCCAAGCTGTGCGACCCGCTCGACATCGGCGCCGGAAAGCCGGTTGACCTCTTCGCGCATGCGCTGGAAATCGTCGTCATAGCCGGGGTCTTCTCCGGCGGGGGCGTTTGTGCTGATGGGGGCTAACCAGGCTTCCCAGCCTTGGCCCTCGGCGCGGGCCAAGGCGATTGCATCGCTGCCGGGCAGGCAGCTGGCGAGCAGGCTTTGCAGGCTCATAGTGGGGCTCCGGGCTGTGGGTGATGCGTGGCGTCTACCAGAAAGATGTCCCTGGGCAGGCGGAAGCTGCGCAACTTGAGCAAGGCCAGCGGCCCTTCCGCCAGTTCCGTTCGCAAGTGCCAGGTCAGCCCCAGGCCGTCGGGTGCGTTGAGCACCACCTGGAAGCGGCTGTCGCCATCGTCCAGCGGGGTGACACGGGCCTCCTCCAGCAGGCGGATCAAGCCCCAGGTGCCTTGGTAGTCAGCGTACAGCCGCTCCCCGGCATCGACACTGGTCCAGGTCAGGCTGACGCCGGGGTGGTCGTTCTGCCCTGGCCACACGAAGCGCTGCCAGCGCTCGCGCTGGTTGAAGTAATGGTGTTTCGCGCCGTTGAGCACGAAGCTGGTTTGCACCACGTGCCGCACCGGCTTGCCGCGCAGCTCGAAACCCATGCCCATGCCGCCGTCGGTGTACAGCACGTCTGCCAGTTGGCTGAGCTGGTTGATCGCGGCCAAAAAAGCGGGGTTGAAACGCAGGCCCTGGGCCTGCCGGGGGTCGATGACCCAGCGGCTGCCTTCCTTGCGCAGCAAGCCGTTGAGCTGGGTGTTGAGGAACTGCTCGATGCGCCCTGAGTCGGCGCGAATCATCTGCCCGAGCATGGGCAGCGATGCATCGCTGCTGGACGCCGCGAACGGGTAACGGTTGTCGAAGGCGCCGTGCCACTCATCGACGATGGCGCGCTGCCAATCCCGGTTCAGGCCGGCGGATGAGGGCTGCAGGATCTGCTGCCAGGCCTGCGCCAACGGCTGCACGAACAGCGCATGGGCCACCGGGCCCCACTCGGCGCCGAGGCTTGCGGCAATCAGGCTGCCGTAGGACTGGGCATCGGTAAGGTCGACGCCCTTGCCTTGGAACACGGTTTGCGCCAGGGCTTGCGTCATGGCTTGTGGGTCTGGGGCGGTGGTGATCTGCTGCAACTTCAGGCGCACGCTGGTGACGCGGGTGAGGAAGGCTTGCAGGCTCAGGGCGTCATTGCCGGGCCGGGCTTCGGGGTCTTTGCCCAGCAAGGCCAGCAGCGGGCCGAAGGTGCTGTCGAGGGGGCCGCCAGGGGTTTGCGCCAGCGGGTCCGCCAGCGGTGGCGCTTTTTGCCCGACCCACTGCTGCGCCGACTCGATCAGCGAATCGGCCAGGGCCTGGCTGCGCACACCGGCGTGCCCCTGGTAACGCAGGGTGTTCATCAGGGCGATCAAGGGCGACTGGCGGGCATCGCTCATCACCGTCAACTGGGCGATCACGTCCTGCAGGCTGGTGCTCTGCTGCAAGCGCAGGCGGTTGAGAAAGCTTAGCCAGGCACGGCTGTAGTCCTTGAAGTAGCGCGCGGTCAGCCGCGCTTTCAGTTGCTCGGGGCTGAGTGCCCCGGCGATATCGCCCTGGTTGTCGCTAAGCACCCAGTCGATTTCCTCACGGCGTGCCTTGGCCGCGTCATCGATGGCCGCGCGAACCTGGCCCTCCCAGGCTTGGCGGGTGAACACGCCGGGGACGTGGCCGCTGCTGGTGAACAGGGCGGCGGCGTCGGTGTCGCCGACCATGTGCTGCAAGGCCATTGGCGGGTAGTGGTTGGCGGCGGTGTCGAGCAGTTGTTGGTACAGCGTGGCTTCGGCGTTGCGTTGGCCGAGCTCAGCGAGCAGTACCTGGCGGACCTGGCCGATCAGGCGCTGGTTGGGGGTGATGGCCCATTCCGGGTGGTTGGGCAGGTGCTCGGCGTAGAACCGCCACAGGCCGGGTTCGACCGTGCCCAAGGCCTGCACCAGGAAGTCGGCTTCGGCTTTCTCTGGTCGAGCCAGCATCAGGTAGGCCTTGAGCTGAGCGTAGGCTTGCGGGGTACGCCGGGCGCGTTCGGGGCTGCCGGGCGGGAGTTGCACCAAGCTGGCAAGTTGGGCTTGCAAGCTGGCCGCTGCCGGGTCGCGCACGAACTGCTGTACCGCCTGCACATAATGCGGCCAGGCAGCATCACGCAAGGTGCGGGTTCGGTCCAGGCCAAAACGGTAGTACCAGGGGGCGCCGTGGTCGGCGCGATAGGCCAGGCGGGAAACGTCAAGGCTCAGGTCACGCAGGGTCGCCAGTGGGTCAATGCCCTCGGCTGGGTGTTGCAGGGTTGCCAGCGCCTGGCTGATACGCACCGCTTCAGCACGGTTGATAAAGAACGACGCCATCATGCCTACGCACCAAAGGGCCGCGACGGATAACGCGGCAACATAGGTTGCCCGGGGCAGGCTCCAACCCAGGCGAGCGGGTTTCGCCAGGCGTTGGCCAAATACGTCGGGCCAGGCCGGGTTCGGTTGCCAGTAGTTTGCGGGCGCCGCAATGCCTGGTATTGCCAGCGGCAAACTGAACCAGAGGCCACGTAGCGAGATACCGCGCGCGCTCGCCAAGTGCTTGAGTGTTTCCTGCCAGCGCTGCGCACCTTCGGCCCGCAACTCTCGCGCCAACCGCAGCAAGAAGTCATGCTCAGGTGCCTGCTGCATCTGCTTCAGGCCCTGTTCACGCAGCGGCTGCTGCAACCGATCCAGGCAACTCGCCAACCCTGCTGCCGTGAACGGCTGGGGCAGCAGGCAGCCGACAGGTTGCACGCTGCGCCCCTGCTGAGGCCAGTCGCTGTTGCAGACCTGCCACAGGTGCAGCGGCAACTGCCACCCCGAGGCCAGTGCCTGCAAGCGCCGGCTGCTGATGGCCATTGCACTGGCATCGCCAAGCTGCGCCTGGTTCAGCACCCAGACCACGCCATGGTAGCCGTGCCTGCGCTGCAACGCGGCCCAGCGGCCCATCCGCGTTTCCTCCATGGGCTGTTGCAGGCTGCCGCCCCACAACAGCAGGTACCCGCGCCCTTCCAACCACTGTTGGCTGACCAGAGTCGGCGCCAGGGCCTCAACCTGCTCTGGCTCGCCCACCAGCAGGTAAACCCGCACGCGCCAGCGCCAGAAGAGGCCGTAGTGATGGCGCAGGTGGCTTGCCACCTCTTCTCGATTGCGCTGCGGGCGCGCGGATGGCGCTTGTGCGAGCGGTGCATGGGCACGGCGCACCAATGCCCAGATATCACGTTGCACCATCAACCACGTCAGCACGGTCAGGCAGTAGCACAGCGCCCAGAACAGCAGCCCATTGACAAGCGCAGTGCGCAAGGTTGCCTCGCCCTGCGGCCTGCCTACCCATTGCCACCACCCGGCACCCGCCAAGGCCACCAACAAGGCAAGCACAAAGGCTATTAGCAATAAGGTGGGCGCCAGCGACAATTTTCGCGGTTCAGTTGTTTGAGTCATCAACGGTCACTATTCCAAGAGTCAGGGCGTGTTCAGGGTCGGATGCCAACCAGGCGCAGGGGGCGCCGTGCTGCTCGGCGTACCAGGCCGCCAGGGTTTGCATCACCAAGGCTTCCAGGCCGCCCAGGGCCCCGAAATGGGCGTCCTGACGCTGTGCTTTCACACGCCAGAGCAAGGCGGCTTGGTCCGGGTCACCCGGCTGGCTGAGCGATGCACAAACCGTTGCGGGGGCATCCATTTCACTTTGTTCCAAGGCACGCTCGGCCACCGTGGCCAGCGGTTCAGCCCCGGCTGCCAACCATTCGCCCCTGGGCAGCATTACCCGGCCGGTTTTCCCTAGCAGCCAGAGCACTGCGGCTTCTCCTGCAGGCATTGGCTGTGCAATCTCGGCCACAGTGCTTTGGCAGCCTGCGCACAGGATTCGGGTGCCCGCAGGTGCTGCGTGCAAGCGGTCAATGATCGCGTCCAGGCTGCGCAAGCCTTCCCAGGGCAGAGGTTGCTCAGGCAGCACTACCTCGGGGCTGCATAACGCCAGCTGCGCCCTGAAGGCCTGCCAACCCGCAGCCGAACCCTGCCAGTAGCAGGACACGGGCTGGAGTGCCCCCTCCCCGTCCCGGATCGCCTGCCACTTCAAGGCAAGCAGCACGGCCAGTTCGCACTCCCGCGCCGGGCCCTCAGGCGCCAGCACCTGCGCCAGGCGTATGGCGTGCGCCTGGGGAGGCGCCAAGGCCGCCGATGGCGCGGCACCGGCTTCGAACAAGGCGGTAACCTGTTCAGGCTGCGCACACACCGGGCTCACCAGCACCGACTGCAGCAAGGCAACCTTCTGCCGATGGCGCTCCCACCACGCCTGGCGTTCAAACGCGATGGCTTCGCTGTAGCATTGTGCGTTGTGGCGATTCAGGCGATAACGCAGCACGCGTAGGGTGAGTGCCAACACCCACAGCAGCACCGCGACGGTTCCCGTCAGCAGCAACAGGGCCGGCTCAACCCACGAACGCAACGCCACGGCCCCGCTGGCCAGCAGGCCCAACAGCACCGCACCGGCCAGCAGCCAGCGCGGGTAGGCCGGCGCGGCTACCTCTGGGTAGGGCATGGTGGTTACGCCGGGCTTCATGACGCCGCCAATGTGTCGGGCAGCGAGCTCACCAATGTGCAACCGCACGCACACGGGTGGCCATCCAGCGCTACCGGCATGCCGTCGAGCGTCACCAGCTCGCTGCCCTGGGAGATCTGGTTCACGCCATGCAGGTTGCAACGTACCGCATCGCCCATGCAGGCGATGGGCACGCCCTCGCACAGGTAGTGGCCTGCAAGCACTTCACCGCCGAATTCCCGTAATGCATCGCCTTGGCGAACGAAAGGTTTCATCGCTTAACTTCCTGTTGGGGGGGGTTGGATTACTGAGGGCATGACTGCGGCTCCGGCAACTGCAGAGGGGTTTTGATGGGGTACTCGGGGGTGCCGTAGCCGTAGCAGGAGGTGGTGACTTGAATTTCGTCGCACGGTAAGAAATGCACGGTAAGGCCGCACACTTGCTCGCCGGTGTAATCCGGGACGGCGACGACTTTGCTGTGGCTGCGCCTTTGCGCCAGGATTTTTTCTCTCCAAGCCACAACTTTGGACCAATCTTGGGTTCCGGGAAAATCCTTGGTGCTTCCCGCTCCCGTTTGCCAGTCAACCCGCACCGTCAGCCCCGGATACCAGCGCTCTGGTGCGTTGTAGCAGCAGCCACCACCGCCGCCTTGATACCGACCAATGCTGTCAACTGAAGAACGGCCATCGACACTGAACCGGGTGATCGCCCAATGGGTGTGGTTGACGCCATAAAGGGTGCTGGCATCAACAGGACGGGCGAGCATGAGCACATACAGGCCGGCATAGACAGCAAGGACAATGCGATTCAACGGGGGCATGACTGCGGCTCCGGCAACTGCAGAGGGGTTTTGATTGGGTACTCAGGAGTGCCGTATCCGTAACACGAGGTGGTGACCTGAATCTCGTCGCACGGCAAAAAATGCACGGTCAGGCCGCAGACTTTCTGGCCGGTGTAGTCGGGGACGACGACATCCTTCTGATGCGTGCGCTTTTGTGCCACGATTTCTTGCCGCCAGGCGTCGTACTTCGCCTCATCCGCAAACCCTGGGAATCCTTTTGAGCCGCCTACACCGGTTTCCCAATCGACCCGTACCGTCATTCCCGGCCGCCATTGCGAAGGAGCCGTGTAGCAACACCCTCCACCTCCACCTTGATACGGACCAATAGTGTCGATCGCCGAACGACCATCGACACTGAACCGGTTGATCGCCCAATGGGTGTGGTTGACGCCATAAAGGGTGCTGGCATCAACAGGACGGACGAGCATGAGCACATACAGGCCGGCATAAACAGCAAGGACAATGCGATTCAACGGGGGCATGACTGCGGCTCCGGCAACTGCAGAGGGGTTTTGATTGGGTACTCGGGGGTGCCGTAGCCGTAGCAGGAAGTGGTGACTTGAATTTCGTCGCACGGCAGGAAATGCACGGTAATGCCGCACACTTTTTCGCCGGTGTAATCCGGGACGGCGACGACTTTGCTATGGGTACGCTTTTGTGCATCAATTTTTTCGACCCATTCCAAGTATTTCGGCCAATCCGCGAAGCCAGGGAAGCCTTTTGAGCTTCCAACACCCGTTTCCCAGTCAACTCGCACCGTCAGGCCCGGATACCAGGGTTCTGGCGCGCTGTAACAACACCCCCCACCGCCGCCTTGATAGGGGCCAATGATGTCAACGGCTGAACGACCGTCGACACTGAACCGGTTGATCGCCCAATGGGTGTGGTTGACGCCATAAAGGGTGCTGGCATCAACAGGACGGGCGAGCATGAGTAGAGACAGGCCGGCATAGACAGCAAGGACAATGCGATTCAACGGGGGCATGACTGCGGCTCCGGCAACTGCAGAGGGGTTTTTATTGGGTATTCGGGGGTGCCGTAGCCGTAGCAGGAAGTGGTGACTTGAATTTCGTCGCACGGCAGGAAATGCACGGTGATGCCGCACACTTGCTCGCCGGTGTAATCCGGGACGGCGACGACTTTGCTGTGCCTGCGCTTTTGCGCCAGGATTTTTTCTTTCCAAGCCAGAAATTTAGGCCGATCGCCAAATCCAGGAAAATCCCTTGTGCTTCCGACACCCGTTTCCCAGTCAACCCGCACCGTTAGGCCCGGATACCAGGGCTCTGGTGCGCTGTAGCAGCATCCTCCACCGCCGCCTTGATAGGGGCCAATGATGTCAACTGCGGAACGGCCATCGACACTAAACCGGTTGATCGCCCAATGGGTGTGGTTGACGCCATAAAGCGTGCTCGCACTGGCTTGCATGACACCTAAGAACATCGCCACAGAGCCTAGGATGATATTCAGTACATGGCGGCGCATGAGCTTGCCTGTACGTTTTGCTTTGACTTGCTGTACGCCCTTATCAGCCCAGTCCATTGTTCACCTCCTTCACCATCGCGTAATGAGCGTCCCAGACGGCAGTGATGCGTTGCTGGCGCTCAGTCCTTTGCTGAGCATCCCCCGCTGGAGTCCTTCCGTTAGGCCCGGGGGTGTCGGCGATGCTGGCTGCAAGCGCCGACTCCCCGTCAGGCTCGACTATCAATGCCAGGTCCCTTCGGTCAGCCTCACCGAAAAACACCATGCGTTCGTTGAAGTAGCTGCCCCAGGGTTCACGCCCTACCGCCAGATTCGTGCCTAGGTAGCGATTGTTGAGCAGGGCGTGTAGAAACCAGGCACGCGAGTCATGGACCTGGTCATCGAACAGGGCCCGCAGAAGCCCTTCGGGTTTATGGCGGTTTCGGTGCTCATCGACATTGCCGCGAGCGCGCTCCGTATGATGGTTGCGCTCCCCTAGTGGAGGCGGAAAGAGCTGGCTGACCTTTTCACGCCCAGCAGCTTTGATACGTTCTCGCTCAGCCCGGGTTTCGGCACTGTTGAGGTAAGTCATCAGTGCAATAGGGTTGACTCTCTTCGCGATGCGCAAGAATGTGAGATAGGGGTCGCTATCAAGATCGCGATAGGCCTTGCCAAACTCTTCAGCGGCTTCGCGCAATTGACTCTGTGCTCTGTCTGGATCGAAGTCGGGCACGCCAGGCTCCAGCGGCTTGCTCGGAGCGCCGTTGCGCTCACGGGCTATTTGCTGCCGGCGACGGGCCTCGACCTTCGCCTGCTGTTGCTCCCGTTCGGCCCCAGCGCGTTTGAGGGCATCCTCCGTTCCGTGGGTATCACTGGCATTACGGTAGAACTGTGTAGTCTTGAGGCTGGCAAAGGCGTAGCGATCAATGCGCCATGCAGTGATCCAAGCTAGTTGTATACGTATTGCTTCTTCCAGGGGTACTGGAGCCGGCGATGCTCGGTAGCGCTCGATTAGCTCGGACGAAAGTGGATGAGGGGATGTAGTCAAGTTGAGAGTCACTTGACGCCAAGCATTAAAGCGACTGACTAATGACGGGTCAGCATCAAACTCCAATACAACATCAGTTTCCATAGCCCGCCAGATGTCATCCTGCAGGCCCACTGGCAGCACCTGCCCTGGAACTTTTAACGGTGCTCCATGAGTAAAAGCGTCAGCATACAAATCGTTTAGCGCGATCTGCGAAAGCAACAGAACATCCTCCGAGCCCACCGCCTTCCCCTGATCCCCCCGCGGATACCCTCCCCCCTGATCCGAATGCACGCCGGGATAAATCACCTCCACGCTATTTGCCGGATAACTACCATCCTCCCGGCGAATAGAATCCAACGGAAAGCTCAAGCGCTGCTCATGACTCGCGACGATATGCAGGCATCTTTTCAGCAACTTCCCTGTCGGCAGTTCCTGGCTTCCATCGCCCCAGCCCATATGCCCGGTCGCACCAGGGGAGATATCGGCCAGCCCCACCGATACCACGGTGTCCAGCAGCCCCAGGTATTCCACGGTGATCGGTATCTTGAGATCAAAGAGCGTGAGTGTTGGCTCAGCCTCGCGGCGCGACAGCAGCGCGTTCAGCCAGTTGACGAAGGCCCGTGCCGCCGCTGCCCCCCGGGAGAACCCATAGACATACAGCTTGATGCCCAGCAACTTGGACTGCCCCGGCTGGGGTTGGCCCAAGGCAATACGCAAGGGCTGTTCGATGGCCTTGAGTTGCTTGCGAAACTCGCGGGAGCGGTTGGCAGGCCCCATTATTCCGCCCGTTCCAATCCAGGTTCCCATGGCCTCGACCGAGGCTTGCAGGGCAGCATTGTCCAACCGGGGTAGCGACAGGCTGAGCCGTAGGGCATCGATCAGCATCAGCAGCCCCCAGTTGATGCGTTCTTCACCACGGCGGGCAAACGCGAGGCCTTCACTGGTGTAATCCAGGTCGTTCACTTCCGGAAAGGGTGTGCCCACACCCGGCATGTAGTACTTGAAATACTGACCGTTGCCGGTACCCACGGCGTCAGTCAAACCCTGGGCACGGCTGTGATGGCTGGTTCCGCCCACGTGACCGGCGCCGATGCTTGCGCGAAATAGCCGTGCAATATTGGTGGGGTGAGCGACCTTGGATTCGAACAGGTCGTTGTTGAGGTTGTTGCCGGTGCCGTCGAAAAACAGGCTGATATGCAGGGTTTTGCAGCAGGGAGGAGACTGCCGATAGCCCGAAGCCAGGCACAAGGCGTCGTGGTAACCACGCTCCTGCTCGCATTGGCGCAGGATGTTGGCCTGAACCTGCTCCATGCGCTGGGGCAACCGGCCCTGGAGTGGGAACTGCGGTGGATAACTGACGGGCTGCTTTATCTGGGACATGAATGCGGCTCCTGGGCCTGCAATGGGCTCTTGCTGGAAGGTGCGGAATCAACGGTTTGGCGCAGGTGGTCGAGGGTGTAAGCCTCACGCTGGGCGGTGGTCAGCAGGCCTGCCGAGCTGGCAGCCAGCATCCCGCTGTAGCAACCGCGAAACCGCTGTTCCGCGCCCCAGTCGTGGGGAAACGCCGCCGCCAGACTGGCCATGGCTGCGGTGGCGTCGCTGGCGCAACACAGCACGTCGACCTGGCTGTCACTGAGCTCAATCGGTGTGGACGGGTCGTCTGTCACTGGGCTGTGGGCTTGCCCCAGCAAGTGCTGGGGCATGCCATCGCGGTCAAGCCAGCTCCAGAACACAGCGGGCTGGAGCCATGCTTGCTGCTGTTCAGGCGTCAGCACGTGACTGAACAACAACGGGAACAGCCGCGGATCGTAGTAGCGCAGCAAGCCCAGGCACCCGCCGTTGAGTGCCTCGATGCAGCGGCCAAGGTGCTCTGCGAGTATCGGGAAGGGCCAGGCAGACGCCAGGGTCAGTACAACGGGCAGGCCATTGGTGGCATTCAGCAACCCCAGAAGCCATTGCTTCTGCAGCGGCTGTGCCAGCTCAACCCGCACCAGCAGCGGGGCCAGATCCTCGGCCCCCTCCTCTGGCAGGCCGGTGAACAGTGAGTAGCAATCCAGCGGTGGGTCGACGCTCAGCACGCTGTGCCGAATCGGGAACGCAAAACCGGCCTGGTCGATTATCACGTGCAGGTAAGGGGTTTGTGCCTGCTCGCACGCGCTCAGCAGCAGGTTGAGCCACGTGGTGCCCGCTTGTGTACTCATGCCTGGGCCTCCCGCAGCACGAAGCCTTGCGCCGTGGCCTGGGCTCTGCGCAGGCACTCCTCGCACACCACACCTGGAAGCTCTGGAAGTGGAAAGTCCTGGCTGGCGGGTGGATCGAAGCGGTGTTTGCCCTTCAGGCTGATGACACTCGGGCTGTGAATCTGAATCTCACCTTGGGCTGTAATGCGGATATAACCGCCGCCACACCCCAGGGTGATGCCGTTCTTGGCGGTGAGCTGCAGATGCCCCTGGGTCGACTGCACGGTGATGTCCTGCAGCGCTGTGAGCCCCATCACATCGCCATGGGACTCGATTTCCAACGGCCCCTTGCCGGATACCAGGCGCATGCCTTCCTGGCGGGCGAGCAGTGAAACGCTTTGGTCAGCGTTGACCAGCAGGCGTTTGGCGGCGGCCAAGTTCAGTTCATCGCCACTTTGCAGGTAAAGCCCCTCACCGCCCTCCAGCAGCAGGCTGGCGGGCGTCACCGCGCCAACACCCTTGGGCGCGCTGAGCATGATCGCCGGGCCCTGCAGGCAGTTAGTGTCGGTTTGCAGCTGCTGCAGGCCGCCAATGCATGGGGGGCGGCTGCGGTGGGCTTCGCTGATGGCCTGCCATTTAGTGATCTGTGCCTTGGCCGCTTCAACCCTGGCGCAGGCCGCCTGCATCGCCAGCACGTCCCCAGCGCCATTGGCCTGGCTGTCAGCACTGATGAACAGGCCTTTACCGCCGCGAATCGCCCCCCATGCATCCGTGCGCAGTTCAAAGCCTTCCCCGCGCTTGGCGCGACTGGCATCCACCACATGCCCCAGGTTCAACTGGCTCTTGCCACTGTGCTCGGTACTGAGCTTGATGTGCTCCTGCCCCCGGGTATCGTCCATGCGCAACTTGTTGTTGGCCGGCGTGCGCAGCACATTGCGCTTGTAGTTGCGCAGCGTCACGTGGTCGGGGTGGCGGCTGTCGTGCAGGGCATGGGCGATGTAGGGCCGGTCGGGGTCGCCTTGCTCGAAGGCCACCGCCACTTCGGTGCCGCAAATCAGCGGCAGGTGCAGGCCATGGGTGTCGCCTGCGTAGGGGCGCGCCAGGCGTAGCCATACGCTCTCCTCGCCTTGGCGCCAGGTGTCCCGGTCGAACAGGAAGTTCACCCGATAGCGGCCTTCCAGGTCGATATGGCCATAGGGGTCGTTCTGGCGGTTGCTGGTGACCCGCGCCGGTACCGTGCCGGCGATCTGCGGCTTGGGTGACAAGGGAGGCCGGAAGCAGATCGACTCTGAGTAGGGAATGGCCTCGAAGGTGACCAGAAGGCTGCGGTCGCGGGCCGCTTCGACGGTCAGGCGGGTCATGACCACCCCTGGCTCGAAGACCTGCGGCACGCCGTCGGTGATGGTCACGACTTGCCCTGGCACGAGGGTCACGCTGGTGCTCAAACCGCTGCAGCGGGTTTGGCCGTTGAGGTAGCGTTCATGGTTCAGGCGGGCATAGAAGTAACCGCTTTCGGTCAGCAGTTCTTCATCCCGGTCAATGGCGTCGCCGAGCGCCGTGTAGGGTTCGCCGTAGTGGTAGCCCTCGCCATAGGTGGTGGTCGCCCCTCGGGTGTGGTCCACCTCACCGTCGAGAAAGGCTGCGGCATCGCGGTGGTGGTAGGCGCGCACATTGATGTGCTGCTCCACCACCGCATGGCTCACCTGCAGGGCCCAGGCGCAGTCCTGGTCGTTGCTGCTCAGGCCCGACGGGTGCCGGTGCGGCAGGTGGATGTCGAACTGATAATGCTGTTGGTGATCGTGGAACTCGACCACGTCGATGTACAGCTTGTCGTTGTGGGTGAAGCGGTACCAGATGCCCACTTCGGCCAGTAAGCGGCTGATGAATGCAAGGTCGCTCTCACCGTATTGCATCACCTGTTCGCGCCTGGGGTATTCGCGGAGCAGGTTGAACAGAAAGTGCTGGCCTTCGAATTGATGGCGGCTGCGCAAGACGCTTTCGACGATTTCCGGAACGGATTGGTGCTGGTAGATGCGGTACTGTTTGCCACGGGAGAGCAAGGCCAGCCGGGGCTCGAAGGTCACTTCGTAACGGGCTTCGTCCTTGGAGCTGGAGACGCGCTTGAAGCCGGTGATTACGCCATGCAAGGTGCGCGAGGCGCTTTGCAGGGAGTGAGGTGAGCCGAGGTAGAAACTGGCGTCTTTGCCGAGGATTTGCGTGGCGTCGATATCCTGTGCTGGGGAGGTGAAGGCCACGGTGTATTTGAACGGTTGGCTCAGGCACTCCTCACCTTTGAAGGACAGTACATCGAGTTCGGCGGTTTTGAATTCGTCGACTTCAAGTTTGTAACGGTTGTGGATGGCAGCAATGATTGGCTTGGCCATGTTCAAGCCCTCCCTGCCGCCAACGGCGCTGCGTTCGGTTCATCGGCAAAGCTCAAGCTGATGCCTGCGTCCTGGCAGTAACCAAGCGTCACGGCTCGTGCTGCCAGGCCCAGGGCCTGGCGCTGCAGCAACTGCTGGCTGAGCACCGGCAAAATCTGCTGGTTCAGCAAGCTGTCGATGTTGCGGGCGCCGGTGTCGGGGAGCAGGCAGGCGGCGACCAAGGCTTCGTAGAGCGAGCCGTCCACCTCGCACTGCAGGCCGTAATGACGCTGCAACCGTGTGGCCACTTGGCCCAGCTTGATTTCGACGATGCGCTGGAGCGCCGCCGCTGCCAGTGGGCGGTAGATCAAGGTTTGGAAGCGCGCCAGCAGTGCTGGCTGGAAGTGCTCGCGCAATAGCGGGCGTAGCCGCTCATGCAGGGCTGCATCGTCAATGGCTGGCTGCTGCTCGATGCAACCTTGCAGCAGGTCGCTGCCCAGGTTGGAAGTCATCAGGATGACCGTGTTGCGAAAATCGATCTCGCGGCCTTCGCCGTCGCGCATGAAGCCGCGATCGAACACTTGGTAGAACAGGTTGAGCACGTCGCGGTGGGCCTTTTCGACTTCGTCCAGCAGCACCACGCTGTAGGGGCGCTGGCGCACGGCTTCGGTCAGCACGCCGCCCTGGCCGTAGCCGACATAGCCAGGGGGCGAACCCTTGAGTTGGCTGACGGTGTGCGCTTCCTGGTATTCGGACATGTTGAGCGTGACCAGCGCCTTCTCGCCGCCGAACAGGCTGCTGGCCAGGGCATGGGCGGTTTCCGTCTTGCCGATGCCGCTGGTGCCTACCAGCAGGAAAACGCCCATGGGTGCGTTGTCGTTGGCCAGGCCGGTGCGGGCGGCGCGCAGGCGTTGGGCCAGTGCATGCAGGGCCGGCTCCTGGCCGACCACGCGCTCAGCCAACTGGTGTTCCAGGTTCAGCAAGCTTGCGTGTTCGTCCTTGAGCAAGCTGCCAAGGGGAACGCCTGTCCAGTCGGCGATCACCTCGGCCACGCTGCGGGCGCAGACGTCCAGCGACAGCAACGGGCGGTTGCCTTGGGCGTCGCTCAGTTGTTGTTGAAGTTGGGCGCACGCGGCGGTGTCGAGCGGTTCGGCCTGGCGCAGGCTCAGGAGCTGGTGGGTCAGCGCCAGCTCTTGCTGGTACTGCAGCTCCAACTCGGCCTGCTGGCTCTGCAGTTGGGCCAACTGGGCGTCGATGTTGGCCAGGCGCGGCTCAGCCGCCGTGCCAGAAAGCTGTGCATCTTCTGCCAGTGCTGCTCGCTCGGCCATCAGTGCGGTTTTCTGCGCCTTCACGTGGACGAGTGCCTGGGGTTCGCAATCCAGGCTCATGCGCACCCGCGCGCAGGCGGTGTCGATAAGGTCGACGGCCTTGTCCGGCAGGTGGCGCCCCGTGAGGAAGCGCCGCGACAAGCTGACCGCCGCCTGCACGGCGGCGTCCTGAACATGCACGCCGTGGTAGGTGGCGTAACGCGCCTTGAGCCCACGCAGCATCAGGCAAGCATTGGCATCGTTGGGCTCGTCGACCTTGATCATCTGAAAGCGACGCTCCAGCGCGGCATCGCGCTCGAAGTACTGCTTGTATTCGCTCCAGGTGGTAGCCGCGAGGGTGCGCAGCTCGCCACGGGCCAGGGCGGGTTTCAGCAGGTTCGCGGCATCGGCGCCCCCCGCCTGGTTGCCGGCACCGATCAGGGTGTGTGCCTCATCGATGAACAGCAGCACCGGCGTCGGCGAGTGCTGAACGGCCTCGATCACGTTCTTCAGCCGCTGCTCGAACTCCCCCTTCACCCCTGCGCCCGCCTGCAGCAGCCCGAGGTCCAGCGTGCGGATGCTCACCGGTTTCAAGCTGTCTGGCACATCCCCGCTGACGATGCGCAGGGCAAGCCCCTCGACCAGGGCGGTTTTGCCGACGCCGGGGTCACCCACCAGAATGGGGTTGTTCTTGCGCCGACGGCTCAGCACGTCGATCACCTGGCGGATTTCATCGTCCCGGCCAAACACTGGGTCGATCTGGCCCGCCGCCGCCTTGGCCGTCACGTCGTGGCTGAATTGGTCCAGAACCGTGGCGCCATCACTGGGCGATGCGTTGCCTGCTGCAGCTGAGTTCAACGCAAGCGCCACCGCTGGCTGGCCCTCTTCGGACTCAGCCTCCAGCAGCGCGTCCATCTGCTGCAATTGCGTTGGGCTTAGGTTCAACAGCGGCCAGGCAGCGGCGCACTTGAGCAACGTGGGTTCGTCAATCAATGCCCCCAGCAAGTGAGCCGAGCGTAGTTGGTCACAATCGCCATCCAACGATGCCTGCAGCCATGCGCTGCTGATCAACTGTTGCACTTCGCGGCTCAACCTAGGCTTGCTGAGCACACGGCGCGGCATGCTGTCGAAGTGTTCGAGCAGCCCGCGCCAGAGTGCATCCATGTCCCAGCCGTAGCGCCGGGCGATGACCAGCAGATCACCGTTGCCTTGCTCCAGTAACTTCAACAACCAGTGTTCGACACTGATTTGACTATGGCCACGCGCAAGGCACAAAGAAGCTGCGGCCGTGAGGGCCTGGGCACAATAGCCGTTCAGCCGGCGCAGCAAGCGGGTCGGGTCGTTTGCCATACAGGGCATCCTTGTCGTCGGTATTCAATGCAGCTTCGTCAGTGCAGCCACTGCCCGAAGCGCCGAGGTGTATTTGGCTGAACGCCCGCGCACGGACGCTCAACCCAAGACACTGGAAACCGTCAGCCAACAGTGGCTGACGGGCCTGCTTCATCAGGCGGTAGTACGCTCATCCCACGAATCCGAATGAATGATGTTGCCGTCCTTGAAGGTCCAGGTGACCTTCTCGTAGCGCAACTCGATGGATTCGAGGTGGTTGTGCTTTTCCTTTCCAGGGTCTTTGATGTCGTGCATCTTCGGCGCCACCTTGACGACCTTGACGTTCTCCAACTTGGTGTTGAAATACTCAACTTCCTGGCCGGCATCGTTGATCCGATACCATTTGAACTCGGCTTCCTTGAGTGTCTGCCCAGTGGTCACGGCCTTGTAAAGGTAAGGCGTGGACGCATCGATTTCCTTGGTGAACAGGAACGGCGTATGAATGCGCGTGCCCGTTAATTTGCCGGTGTTGTTATCGGTGGGTATGTACAAGTCGTGATCTTGAGCGACCACTTCAATACTGCCCACGCGGTCCTTTACATCGACCGAGCCTTTGATATCGGCTCCGCCGTCGTCTTTGAGCCACAGATAAACCGGAATAGCCATTTGAAACTCCTTAGTTGGCGTTGAATGTCGCTACATACGACAGGGGTTGCAGGCCTGGCGCCGCCGCCGAGGGCTGGCAAGCCCCCACCGCCGGCACCAGGCGAATTTCCACTCGGCGGTTGGCCGACCGCCCGTGTTCGGTGTCATTGCTTGCAACAGGCTGGCTGGCCCCCACGCCCTGCACGGCGAAGCAGGTGGCGGGGATGTCGCCCATGTGTTGAATCCAGTCATGCACGGCTGCGGCGCGGGCGCGCGACAGGCGCAGGTTGTGCTCGACGCTGCCGGTGGCGTCGGTGTGCCCGGTAATCACGATCAGCCAGCCTGGCTGGGCCTTGATGCCTGCCAAGGCACTGACCAGCACCTTGGTCGAGCCGGGCTTGAGTTGTGCGCTGCCGCTGCCGAACAGCGAGAGGCTGTCTAGCCGAACCATGCGCGGCCTGTCGGGCGATGCCGGCATCGTTGGCAGGCGGTGGCCGTTGATGGCGGCAAGCAATGGCGGCCGGAGCTTTTCGCCCTGGTACAAGCCAAGGCCCAGCGACCAGGGCGCCCCCTGGCGGTAATAGGTGTCCAGCCGCTGCGCATCCTGGTGGAGCACGGCCAGCGCGTTCTCACGCTGGCGCACGGCGTTCGGTTCGCTGCCCACCGGCGCAGTGCCGTAACGCCGCAGGTCATCGGTGACCTGGCGTACCAGCAAGGTGTTCTGCCATGCCGAGCTGAGCAGCGCCACGCAGGCCGTCAGCACGAACAGCCAGATACCCATCAGCACCACCCTGCGCCGCCTGCCACAGGAGGTACGGCCGGGCAATAGATGGAGCAGCGGGTCGGGGAATGGCAGCGGCGCCTCTGCTCCGTTCGTTGTGCCATGGCTGAAATCAAGCCCGGTACGCTTGCGCAACCATTGCTGCCAAAGGCTGTTTTCAAAATGCTGGCCAAGCCCGGGCACCAGCACCACCGCTAATGCCGTAAACGCGCGCATCTCAGGCACGCACACTTCCCTCAACCAGCCTGCAGCAGCATTCAGCTGCACCACAGCGCGTAGCCGGGCGGCCTGGGCAGCGGGCGTATTGCCCCTTCCCTGCCATTGCGCCAGGCCCATGCATGCACCTGGCTCACGCACCCAGGCATTCGCCTCACCGGCCTCCCAGCTGAACCACGGTGAAACCTGCGCTGCCCCCCGGAAATAGCCCGCGACCAGCAGCGACAAAGGCATGCCGCGTTTTCGCAACATCGCTATCTGGTCGCACACACTGCGAAGCTGGTTGGCCAATACCGCAGCATCCGTATGGGTGTGGGGGGCGATGCAGTACATGACGCTGAGCTGCCCGTGCCACTCCGGCCTTTGCTGTACCAGCTCGGTGACCGTGGCTGGCAGTTTCAGCAGGTCGGGCACTGGCAGGTAGCAGCCCGCCACCGTGACCCGAGGCAGCCACTGCTCTGCAGGTGCCGGCCCGAACAGCTCAGCCAGGCAATCGCCTGCCACCAGAACCACCGGATGCCGATATGTGCTGGCCGGCAAACTGGCGGCCGCGCTCGGCTGCGCTGCACCTCGCTCGCTGGCAACACGCACGCTCCGGCGCCACGCCATCAGCCCAACCACGGTGATGGCCAGGGCAGCTACGACCTGCCATTCGATGGCCAGTGGCAGCGTGGCAACCAGCAGCACGCACAATACGGCGGCCCATGACCAAAGCCCGTTTTCAGGTGTGCGCCACATCCCGCTCACCCCTGCACCGGCAACAGCGAGGCCACGGCCTCAGCCAGCGTATGGTCCAGCCCCCACCAGATGCCCAGCAACAACACCGCAGCCACCATCCCCTGCAGCAACGGGGACTGCAGCCAGCCCCACGCGGGTAGCCGTGGCCTGGTTAGCGCCCGGATGACCAGCGGCTGGTGGTTCTCCAGGGGCGGCACTTGCGCAGACAGCGCCGTTACCAGTTGCTGGCGCTCTGGGTGGTCCAGGTCGCGATAACGCCCCAGAAAGCCCAGCATCAACACCCGCTGAAAAGCCGTGAGCACATACGGGTGGGCAGTGGCCTCATGCAGCACCGTGCGCATGTCTTCATACAGCGACTCACCGGCCTGGTGGCTGCTGAAAAACCGTGCCTGCAGGGTTTCCCTTGCCCAGCCTTCGTGGGCGCGGCCTTCGGCGCAGGCAAGCACGGCTTCATCCAGCAAGGCACATTGCGCATGGCTGACAAGGTCGATGCTCCGCCGATCAAGCCCCTGGGCTTCAAGTGCGGCGCGCACCCGCTCGATTTCCGTCACGCAGCGCGGCCACAGTTCAGGGCTGCTGTGTGCCCCCGTGCCGTGTCGCAACTCCACCACCAGCAGGTAGGTGTCTTGCAGCAGTGCATCGATGTTCGCCTGGGCCGCACCTGGCGTTTGCGTAAGGCGGCTCATGAGCGAAGCACCGCGAACAGTTCGAGCTTCACATCCTGGAACACGCTCGGGACGTACAGCGCGCAACACCTGCTGGCCAACATGGCGCGGCCTTTTTCATGGGCAAGGTCCAGTGCGAAGTATTGGTTTTCCAGGCGCAGCGGTATCGCTGCGGGCACGTGGCTCAAGGGTTTCAAGGGAACGCCATCGAGCGCGGCGTTCACCAGGTGGTCGACGTCATCGGGGCTACCGACCTTGCACAACCGTGGGAACTGGCTTTGCACTTGCACGGCGGGCAGCCCACAGCGCACCGACAGGTAGAAGTCTGCCCCGTCGGCTTCAAGCAGCCGCGGATCGCTCAAGGCGACCTGCCAGCGGTTGGCACTGCGCAGCTCAAGCGGCAACGCCAACACCCGCGATGGCAGGCTCGCCTCCAGCAAGGTGGAAAGCGTGCGCATCAAGGGCGGGAATACAGCCTCAAGGTCCGCATGTTGATAGGCAGGGATCTGTTCGATGCCCTGGTCCAGCGAAAACGTCAGCAGCCCCCCTGCCAACTTCACCAGCTGTTGATACACCTGTTCCGGGTGCCGAGCCGGGTAGGCCTTGAGGTCAGCCAATACCGGCTGGTAGGTGTTCAGCGCATGAAGCAACCAGAACAACGTGACATCCGCGACGGCGAAATCCGCCATGCGCTGGTTGCTCTCCCGGCGCATGCCCATCAGCCGCTCACGCTTGGCGGACAGTTGGGTCAGCAGGTTGTCCAGTTGCAGCAACAGCCCGGCGTGGGCATCGAACTGCAGCAAGGGTGGAATGTAGGCCTCGTCAAGCGCCCAACTGCCGCTGCCATCGCGCATCAGCCGGGCCACCGGGCAGGTGACGTAGCCCGCATTGTCGTCACTGGCCAGGCGCAGGCTCAGCGCCTGCTCCAGCACGCTGATGGACTGCACGTCGTCGGTGTAGAGGTCCTGAACATCCCGCCAAACCTGGCGGTACCTGACAGGGCGCTCGGCCCTGCCGCCTTCGAACAGGCAATTGTTGCCATTGGCCTGTTCCAGCGGCAAAGCCAACACCACCGTCGCACCCTGGCTGCCCTCAGGCAGTAGCCGGGAAAGCTCCAGGGCGCTGGGCAGCCGGTCCAATCGATCGGTGTCAATCCGTGTTCCGTCTGGCATGCACAGCTGCAGCCGAGTGGCGCTGAGCTTGCCCAGCAGCAGTGCATCCCTGTCGAATGCAACGGCTCGAACGCCCCAGGGATGCACCCAGGCCATTGCGGCGGTACTGCGCTGGGCCCAGGCTTCAAGGCGGGCCTGCTGCTGGAACTGTTGCGCAGACAGCACCACGCCGGAGGCCCATAACGGCCGATCGATTTTCACGTTAATAAACTCCTACAACCGCATTCAAGGTTTGGCTTTGGGCATTTGCGAAACCAGGGACAAATTGATGTCCATGCCTTCAACCTGGAAGTGCGGCACCGCGAACAACTTGACCCGGAAGAACCCTGGGTTGTCTTCAATGTCTTCGACGATCACTTTCCCCTCCCTTAGCGGGTGAGAGGCTTGCAAATCATCGCCGGGGTCCGTCATTTCCGTGACCAGGCCACTTAGCCACCTGTTCAACTCCAGTTCCAACAGGCGACGATCCTTGGTCGTGCCAATGTTTTCCCGCTGGATCAATTTCAAATAGTGGGCAATGCGAGACAGCAGGAATACGTAAGGCAAACGGGCGTTGATACGGCTGTTGGCGGTGGCTTCGGGTGTGTCGTAAAGCGCAGGCTTATGGGCCGAGTTCGCGGAGAAGAAACACGCATAGTCGCGATTTTTGTAATAGGACAGTGGAATCAGGCCCAGGTTGGCGAATTCAAACTCTCGTGTTTCCGGAATCATCACTTCGGAAGGCACCTTTACTTGCGTGCCCGTGCCCATGTCGTACAAATGAATCGGCAGGTTAGTCACTGCACCGCCGGACTGGGGCCCGCGAATTTGCACGCACCAGCCGTTGGCAATAAAGCTTTTAACCATGTTGGCGGCAAAGGCGAACGTCGAACTCACCCACAGGTATTTACTGTGGTCTGGCCCTTTCACGCGCTCCAGGTAGTTGAACAGCCGTACCGGGTTGGTGTCGGGCCCATACGGCAGCCGCCCCAAGGTGCAGGGCAAGGTTAGCCCCACGTAGCGCGCATCATCACTTTGGGCAAAGGCGTGCCACTTGATATATTCGGCGCGCTCCATGTAATTGCCGATGTCTTTGATGGCCGCCACTTCTTCCATGGTTTGCTTGCTAAAGAAACTTGGGCCCATCGAGCACAAAAAGGGCATATGGGCGGAGGCCGCCACTTTTGAAATATTGCGTAACAGTGCGATGTCCTGGGCGCCTCGGCCGAACTCGTAGTTCGAAACGGCCGCTGCGATTGGCTCCCCACCTGGGGTATCGTATTCCTGGGTGTAGGTGTGCAGGTACATACCGCTTTGAGCGATTTCAGGCGCGTCTTCGAAGTCCTGGGCCAAATGCTCCTTGCTGATATCCAGCAGCTCGATACGAACGTTCTGGCGGAAATCGGTTTGGTCGATCAACGACTTCGCACCGCGCCAAAGCGACTCGACCCGCTGAAAGTCAGGGTGGTGCATCACAGCGTCCAACTGGCTGCTGATCTGCGCATCAATGGCGGCGATGTGCTCGTCCAGCAGGGCCCGGTCCAGGCGCTCTACCTTGGGTGACAGGTGCTTGAGCCGTTCGAGAAACACGCTGACCGAGGCAGTGACGCGCTCATTGGCGGTGGCCTCGGACAACGCATCGACACTTTGATAGGCGTCAATGCCGCCCATGTGCTCGAGGGGTTCGAGGTTTATTTTCTCGAACAGCGCGCGGTAGACGTTTTGGCTTTCTTGCGCGTGCACAGCAGCGCCACGCGGTTGCGCAGAAGATTGCTCTTCGGACATGAGTTAACTTCCCGTTTGTCGAGATAATTGTTTTCTAGCGGTCGTTTTGCGGAGCGAGCGCAGCCAGGTCCTTGCGCAATTCGTCACTCAAGGCTTCATCTTTGAGTATTCGCTCCAGTTCAACCCGGAACGTGGCGTTGTCCAAAAGATTGGCCTTCAATTCGCGCAATAAATTGCGCATTGCCAGCAAGGCGCGCAATTGCGGTATTTGCCGGGCGACCTGCTCGGGCTCGAAGTCTTTCATGCGTTGGAAGTTAAGATCAACCGGTGTTTCCCCACCCGCGTTGCCAAGGGTGTCTTCAACCACAAGCTTCAGACTGGGTGAAAACTCGGACAATACGCTGTCGAAGTTATTCTTGTTGACATTGACCTTGCTCCGTTCCGACAGCGGGCGTTGCTCCCGGCCATTGCTGTAGTCACCCATCAACATGAGTTTGAGCGGCAGTTCAACCTTGCGCTGAGCACCGCCCGTGTGTAGGTCGAGCTTGATATTGACACGTGCCTTGGGCACTTCGTTCTGAAAGCTGTTTGAAGCCATAATTCCTCCTGGAATAAAGGTGCCACGTGAAAACAATCACCAGCACTCACATCGAATCAATCCTATTGGTGCAACGGGGTAATTAACCACCACACTGGCCTGTGTGCGCTGCCCCGAAATCCATCCCTTTGCAAAGATGACGTACATTTTTTCTTTTCGCCAGCCCCCGGTGAAAACTCAGAATTTTCCTACATACTTATGGATTTAGCAGGGATTGGGGCTAGCCAATTCTGCTCGTGAAAAACCCATGCCATACAAGCAAAGTAACCCGCTTCACTGCATTGACCTGAATCAATGCAGGGCTGTATTGAACGCACCTTTATCGCCAATGCAAAAAAGCAACTTGAATTCAACCCATAATGGTAAATTCAGAAACTTCCTACAATTCTAAGCGAATAATCCTTCACATCTATCACGCAACGGCGCATGTAATTGGACGTGGGTTCGGGGCGGATATAAAGAAATCGGCGTATTTGCCATAGAATGCGGGCCGCCAAGCGGCCCCTTGCAGGTGCAGCCCTTCAGCCCGTTACAAGAAGCTGTTGACCGCCAACGCCGGCACTTCCACCCGGCTTCGCTCCCCTGCCCGTTCGATCACCAGCCCGTCCTGCTCGATGGCCACCAGCTTCACGCCGCGCGCCAGCTCATCCCCGGCTTCCACGGCCTGGGCCGGGCCGCCATCGAGGCTGATGATGGCGACCGTGCCGGCGCGGCCTGACAGCACCCCGCTGACGCGGATATCCACCTGCGCGGGCAGGTCGGCGAACCAGCGCCCCGCTCCGGTATCGGCCAGGGGCGCGGTGGCCGCTGCCTGGGCCTGGGTGGGTAGCGCGGCGGCGGGCGCAAGCACCCAGGCCCAGGTCACGGCACCGGCAACCGCCACCAGCCCTCCCAAACCCTGCAACAACAACCCCGGTGAGCGATAAAGACGTTGAAACGACATGATGGCGCGCTCCTTGTGCTCAAACCCTGAGCATATCGGGTAAACCTCACGGTTTTGTTTCACACCGCGATCATCTTCGTGGGCCATGCTGGCAGCAGGACAAGGAGACCTGCCGTGAACCCGCGCAACGGACAACAAGGCTTTACCCTGATCGAACTGATGGTGGTGCTGGTGATCGTTGGTATCGCAAGTGCGGCCATCAGCCTGAACATTCGCCCCGACCCCGCAAAGCACCTGCGCGAGGACGCCGAACGGCTGGCAAGGCTGCTGGAGCTGGCCAACAGCCAGGCGCAGAGCGATGGCCAGGCCCTGCGCTGGCAGGCCGACGCCCGGGGCTACCGCTTCGTGCGCGGTGACGGCGTGGTGCTGGAGGATGGCCCATTGCGGCCCAGGTTGTGGCAAGCCGAAGCGGTGAAAGTGAACAAGCGCCCGCGTGGCCCGTTGTGGCTGGAGGGCGAATGGGTCAGCGAACCGTTGACCCTGGCCTTGCGCAGTGGCAACCAGGTGATCGAGCTGGTGCGCAGCGGCACCGGCACGCTGCAGGTGGCCCGGCCATGAGGCGCCAGAACGGCTTCACCCTGCTGGAAGTGATGGTGGCGATTCTGCTGATGGCGGTGGTCAGCCTGATCGCCTGGCGTGGCCTGGACAGTGTCAGCCGGGCGGATCGGCACGTGCGCCAGAGCACCGAGGACAACCAGGCGGTACTGCGCGTGTTCCAGCAACTGGAACGGGACCTGGCGTTGCGCGCCACCACCGAGTTGCTGGAGCCGGCCCGGCCCGGCCAGGAACTGATCGCCAAGCCGATTCTGCCGGCCCTGCGTGTGCGTGCCGACCGCCTGGAACTGATTCGCGCCGCCGCCGGCCCCGGCAGTGGCCTGCAGCGGGTACGCTGGTGGGTGCGCGGTGGCACCCTGTACCGCGCCGCCGCGCCGAGCAGCGACAGCTTCCCCCTGGCAGCGGCGCAGGGGGGCGTGGCGTTGCTGCAAGGGGTGCAGGCATTTGCCCTGCGCAGTTGGAAGGAACAAAGCGGCTGGCAGGTACTGGACAGCACCGCCGCCGACAACCCCAAGGGGCTGGAAATTCGCCTGAGCCTGCGCAGTGCGCAGGGCCAGGCCCACTACCGCCAGGTGCTGGGGCCGTTCAACTGACCAGCACTACCCCGCCGGGCAGCTCAAGGCAGCGAGCGCCGTAGGCGGCGCGGATCAGTTCGGCGGCCTGGGGCAGTTGCTCGAAACTAAAGCGCGCCTGCACCCGGCGCCGGCCAAGGGCCTGGTTGAGCAGCACCAGGCGGCCGGGGCGATAGCGGTTGATTTCGGCGATCACCTCGGCCAACGGGGCATCCCGGAACACCAGCAAGCGCTCACGCCAGGCCATCACCTGGCCTGCGTCGAACGCCTGCGGTGTGCCCAGGTCGCCGGCACCGAAGCGCAACTGGCGCCCGGCCGGCAACACCTGAACCTGGCCCAGGGCGCTGACTTTCACGCTGCCGCCCAGGCAGGTAACGCAGATGCCCCGGTCATCTTCACGCACGTTGAAGCGCGCCTGCTCGGCATCGATCAGCCCGGCGCCGGCCTGCACCCGCACGGCCTGGCTGGCGAGCACTTCCATCTCACCGCTGAGCAAAGCAATGGCCTGGCCTTCCCGCGCCACACGGGTGCGCACGTTGAGCTCCAGCTCGATGCCCGGCGCAAGCTCCACCCGGCGCTGCTCGCCCAGCGCGGTTTCAAAGGCAGCAGCAGGTTCGCCAAGGCGGCTGAACACGCCAGCCTGCCAAGCGACGACCCCTACCGAAGCAGCCACCGCGCCGCCGAGAAACGCCCGCCGGCTCACGCCCGGCAGGGGCGTCACGGCCTGCGCCTGTTGCGCCGCCGGGCCCAGCAGGCGCCACAGCTCGCGCACCTGGGCAAAGGCCGCGGCATGGGCCGGGCTGCGTGCGCACCATTGCTGCAAGGCGCTGGCATCGGCCTGGGTAGCGCGGCCGGAGGTCAACAGCAATAGCCAGTCCTGGGCCTGGCGCTGCAACTCGGGGTCGGGCGAAATCTGGGGCATGGTGCTCACATGAAAAGGTCGACTATTGATCAAGACGGTTTTCCCGCCCCCGGACCGAACCGCTGAAACGCTTTTCTTTCAAGGCGCGTTGCACAATGCCCCAAGGCTGCCTTGATTTCCTTCTCCACCATGCGCGTGGAAATGCCGAAGCGCTGGGAGATTTCCTGGTGTGAAGCCTCCTCCAGGCGCGCGGCAATAAAGATGCGCCGGCGCCTGGCCGGCAATTCGTAGAGCGCGCCGAGCAGGCTCTGGATTTCCTTCTGGCCACCGACGATGCGGGCCGGGTCCTGGTCTTCGGCCACTTGCAGCAGGCTTTCGATTTCACCGCCGGTGAGCAGCCGCGCATCGGCCTCGCGCCGGTCGGCAGCCACGTTGAGGGCCATGCGGTAGAGGTAGGCGCTGGGCTTGTGCACCTCTTGCGCCGTTTCCATGCGGTCGACCCGCAGGAAGGTTTCCTGCAGCACGTCGTTGGCCAGGTCATCGGAGCCGAGCCGACGCTTCAGGCGTACCCTGAAGGCGTCATAGGAGGTCAAGAACAGCTTGACCAGCGCACTGTCCCGAGGTTTGTTCATGCCGCCGCAGCTCCTTGCGAAAGTGGGCAATCCATAGGTCCCGGGCGCAGCAGCAGGGTAACCGGCTGGGCCAGGGAAGTTGGCGGCGCACGCTGCAGGCGCACGGCGCGCAGGCGCTCGACCAGCGCCGCGTCACGGTTGAAGTCACCGGTGGTGGCCAGTAGCCGGCTCTGCACCAGTTGCCCGCTGGCGTCTATCCACACTTGCAGGGCGGCGCGGTAGCTGCCCGGACGGGTCAGCGCCGAAACGCACAGCGCCTGCTCCACGGCCTGCTGAAGCGCCCGCGCGTAACTGCCGGCGCCAGTACCGCCCGGCCGCTCGCGGGCAGCCGGGGCCTGCAGGCGCAGTGGCCGCAGGGTAAAACCTTGTGCGGCGCTGTAGCGCGCCTCCAACCCGGTGCCCAGCAACAGGCGCTGGAGCCCTTCACGGGGGGTGTAACGCCCATTGATCGGGCTTGAACGCAGACCGCCCAGCAGGGCCTGGTCGACCAGCACGGCCATGCCGCTTTGCCGCCCGAAGCTGTCCAGCGCCAGGCCCAGGGGCTGCGCGGGGATTGCCAGGGTCAGCCGCGTATCGCCACGGACCGGTATCACCAACGCCAGCCACAACAGGCCAACCACCAGAAATGCACGCACGGACTGGTCGGCCTCCTTGCTGTCGCCGTTACCGGGAGTGGCCATCCTGGGGCCTGTGTATGACGCTGTGGTGACAGCATTCGGCCATCAAAGCTTCACCCCGACACATGGCGACGCGGGCTAGAATTCCAGGCAATCCGTACCTGGATGGAGGTGCTTCATGGTTTGCGTGAGAATCGGGCTGCTGGCAGTGCTGTTGGGCTTGGCTGCGCCGGCCTTGGCCGAACAGGCCAGCAGTGAGAAAGGCTGCATCGACGTGCAGGTCGGGCAATCGCGCGCCCTGGCCTTCGACTGCCTGAGCAAGCAGCTGCAGGGCAACGACCCGCGTGCCGGCAAGGCCCTGCGTGCACAGGTGCAGGCCGGCCAGCAGGTGGACAAGCGCCAGCCAAGCCAGCTGGGCCTGGCGACACCGGCTGCCACCGCCACACGAATGGGCAACAGCTTTGGCACCTCGGTGGTGCCGCAGCGGCCCTGAATACGGCGGGCACCCGACAAACAGCAGTGAAATAAGTTGAACATCCTGGTGCGCTAGGCTTCATAAAGAAGATCGACGCAGTGTTTTTGCCAGGAGCCTGCCTATGCCTGTTCAGTTCCCGGGAACCCAGCGGCCATGAGAATGCCCGGCCGCGCCCCCAATGCCAGCGTTCAGCTCGATTACGTTCGCGATACCCTGTTTGGCCCGGTGGCGTTGAGCGTGGAATGCCAGTGCCAGCTTGCCGCACTCAGCCTGCAGGGGCGCCCTGCCCTGCGCTTGCACATTTGCCCGCCACTGCCCGACAAGGTCGAGCGGGCGCACAGCGTGGCGTTCGTCTGGGACGGGCGCAGTTACCGCGGCGTGGTGCGCGATCAGGGCCGGTGTGGTGATGGTGGGCTGAACCTGCTGCTGGAATTGCAGTAGGCCATGCGGGCGGCCGGCCAGCCTGGGCTGACCGGCGCGGCGCCAGCGATCAGGCGATCGCCTTCAACGGCAGCGAGTGGGTGTTGCGCAGTGCATGCAGCTGGCCGACCAGGTTCACCAGGTCCCGGCAGCTGTTCAGGTTCTGCAGCGATACCCCGGTGAGGGTCACGCCCTCCTCCAGGCTCTGGCCCTGGCCCAGGCGAATGGTCAGGCTATTGCCATCCGTGCAGCTGACTTCGCAGCGGTCGGGCAAACAGGCTTGCTCGATGATCTGCCGCATTTCAAGCATCGAAACTCCAATCAACGACATGGTACGACCCCTCTCTGTTGGCCTTATGAGTGTGAGTACGCCTTTGCGGGACGGGGTGCCAATTGATATTGCCCATGCTCAAGCGGCCGTCCATGCGCCGGAGCAATGATTCTGCGGGGAAATCCTATAGCACCTTAGTGGAAGAACGCTGGCGGCTGGGGGCTGTTCGATCGAATGGTGGCACTTTGCGACAGGCGGTCACCGGCCCGTCATTTATCGGCCAGCGACGCCCACAGGTGCTGCGCCGCATAGGCCTGCCAAGGGCCCCAAGCCGGGGCGCGTTCGGCCAGTTGCGCGTGCTGCCCTTCGCGTTGGCGCAGGGCCTTGACCAGGGCCACATCGCCCAGCGGCATGGCGTCGCTGGCACCGACCTGGCGCAGGGCCAGGTACTGGGCGCTCCATGGGCCGATGCCCTTGAGGCGGCACAGGGTGCCCAGCACATGCGCCAACGGCTGCCCGGCGCGCAGCAGGTCGGGTTGCGCCAGCAGCGCGCGGGCCAGGGTGCCGAGGGTAGCGGCCCGGGCGCGGGGCATGCCGAGGTTTTCAAGGTCGGCGGCAGCCAGGGTGGCGACGCTTGGAAACACATGGCTCAGGCCTTGCGCCTGCTCTTGCAGGGGCTGGCCATGGCGCGCCACCAGGCGCCCGGCCAGGGTCATGGCGCCGGCGACGCTGATCTGCTGGCCGAGCACGGTACGCATGGCCTGTTCGCAGGCATCCCAACCCTTGGGAACGCGCAGGCCCGGGCGCGCAGCCAGCAGCGTGGCCATCAGCGGGTCTTGGGCCAGGTCGCGGGCGATGCGGGCGGGGTTGGCGTCCAGGTCGAAGACACGCCGCACGCGGGCAATCAAAGCGGGGATCGCGTGGCTGGGCACGCCGACCAGGCCGATACGCAGGCGGTTGCCCGCCGTGGGCCTGGCTTCGAGCAGGGCGGGCCGGCCGTTGACCATCAGGGTGCGGCGGTAGGTGCCGGCGCTGAAGGTTTCGATGCCGGGGATGCAGCGGGCAGCGAGGAAGGCCAGGGTCGAGGGCCAGTGGTAGGGCGTGGCGTAGCGCAGCCACAGGGTGTGGCCGGTGGGGGTGATGGTGCGCTGTACGGCTTGGAAGCGGGAATGGGGCATAGGTGCATCATGCCAAGATTTGTGTGATTGCGCCGCTTTCGCGGCGCATCGCGAGCTGCGCTCGCTCCTACCAGGTGTGGTGTGGCAGAAGGCGTGTGCTGCGGTTCAGGCCATCTGCCCGAACCGGCCGGCGTGGAAATCATCGAAGGACTCTGCGATTTCCGCCTGGCTGTTCATCACGAACGGGCCGTAGCCGACGATTGGCTCGTCGATCGGCTCGCCGCTGAGCAACAACAGGCTTGCGCCTTCTGCTGCCTCGATGGCGACATCCTCACCGGCGCGCGCCAGCAGCACCAGGCTGGCCGGGCCGGCGTCGCGTTCGCCGTTGACCCGCACGCTGCCGTGCAGCACCACCAGGGCGGCATGGCGCCCCTGGGCAATCGGCAATTGCAGGCTGGCACCGGGGTTCAGGCGCAGGTCCCACACGTCCATCGCGGTGAAGGTCCGGGCGGGGCCTGGCTAGCCCTGGTAGGCACCGGCGATCACCCGCAGGCTACCGCCATCGCCCGCCAGGGGCAGCACCGGAATGTCGGTGGCCAGCAGGGTCTGATACCCCGCCGCTGCGCGCTTGTCGCGTGCTGGCAGGTTGACCCACAGCTGTACCATTTCCAGCGTGCCGCCGCTGCGGGCAAAGGCTGGGGAGTGGAATTCCTCGTGGAGGATGCCGTTGGCGGCCGTCATCCACTGCACGTCGCCCGGCCCGATCAGGCCACCTGCACCGGTAGAGTCACGGTGCTCCAGCTCCCCCTGGTAAACGATGGTCACCGTCTCGAAACCCCGGTGCGGGTGCTGGCCCACGCCACGGCGGTCGGTGGTTGGCGTGAAGTCATAAGGCCCTGCGTAATCCAGCAGCAGGAACGGGCTGAGCTGGCTGGCCAGGGTGTCGTAGGTGAACAGGCTGCGCACCGGAAAACCGTCACCGACCCAGTGGGCGTGGGGGCTGCGGTGGATGCCCAGAATCGTTTTCATGGAAAGGCTCCTCTCTTCATGGAAATAAACTTACCCATGAAGCCAATTCGCCACAAGCCAGCAAAAACAGCACGTATCGTTCTACTGGCAGGACAATAAACGGCGTAAGGCACGCGGGTGAGCGTCGCGACAGGGCGATTGCTTCAAGGCTTACTCTGCCATGGGTGCGCTCAGGTAAGCGTGCACCTCTGCGATGCAGGGGGCAGCGTCCTCCTGCATGAAGCAATGGCCGCCGGCCATTTGCTTGGCGCTCACATGGGCATTGAGCGCAACCAGCCGTGCTACCGAGCGCGGTACGAAGGGGTACGTACGGCTGCCGTAGAGCACCCGCGTGGGTACCGCGATGCTCGCCAATTGCGCCCACATGCGCGAGGGGAACGAGCTGAAAATGTCCACCTCGCGGCTGGGCCGGCACTTGAGCACCACGCCCTCGCCGCAGTCACCCAGAGCGTGTTCGATGTACGCTTGCAGCGCCGCATCGCTCCAGCCCTTGAAGATGCCGCGCCCTTGCAGCGACGTCAGCGCCGCCTCGCGGTCCGGCCAATGGCTGCGCCGGCTGGCAGCCTTGCGCGCCAGCCCGTGCTTGCGGTGCAGGCCAACCAGCGCGGCAGCGCCCATCACCCCGAGCATGCGGCGGCTGAACAGCACAGGGTCGAGCAGCACCGCACGCTGGAACAAACCAGGATGCCTGGCCAGTATCAGGCCCGTGAGCACGCCACCAAAGCTATGGCCCAAGGCATACCTGGGCACATCACCGTACTCATGCCGCCCCGCCTCGAACGCTTCCACCGCCAGCTCGGCCGTGCGGTTCCAACCACGGAATTCGCCGCCATGGTCACTGTCACCATGGCCTTGCACGTCGCACAGCCACAGGTCGAAATGCTCGCCCAAGCCCAGCAACATGGGCTGGTAGGCCAGGCAGCAGAAGCCGTTGCCATGCAGGAAGTGCAGCAGCGGCTTGCCGCTGGCCGGCGTGCGCCAGCCGCGCAGGGTGAAGCCTTCGCGGGTGTCGAAGGACCAGGGGATCAACTGCATCGGTGTACTGTACCCAGGGGTTCAGGAAAACGCCGATTCTACAAACAGCAGCGGGTACAGGGAAATCACCAGCAGCAAGGCCATCAGGACATTGAACAGCATCAACCAGCGCGGGTTCTGCAAGAGGTTGCGCAGCGCGCTGCCAAACATCACCCAGATGCCGACGCTTGGCAGGTTGACCAGGGCGAACACAGCGGCAATGACGATCACATTGGTCACATAGCCTTGGGCCGGTGTATAGGTGGTGATCGCCCCTACCGCCATTACCCAGGCCTTGGGGTTGACCCACTGGAACGCCGCCGCACCCCAGAAGCCCAGCGGTTTGCGGGCATTCGCCGAATCGGTGCCCAGGGGCCCGGAGGTTGCGATCTTCCAGGCCAGGTACAGCAAGTAGGCCGCACCGGTGTAGCGCAGCACGCTGTACAGCGTCGGCCAGGCCTTGAACACCTCGCCCAGGCCCAGGCCAACCGCCAGCACCATCACCATGAAGCCGACACTGATGCCGATGGCATGGGGGATTGAGCGGCGCACACCGAAATTCACGCCCGAAGCCAGCAGCATGGTGTTGTTGGGCCCCGGTGTGATCGAGGAAACGAAAGCGAACAGCATGAAGGCTGTGAGGAGGTCGGCAGAGGCAAGCATGACAGGCATTCCAGATTCGTTGCAGGTGCTGCCACACTAACGGAGTCGTCCTGCCTCCGACCGGTACAGTTAAGTTAAATTAATCAGATACACATTACTGTACCGCTAACGAATCATGCTGCCACTGGGTAGGCAATCGCCTGGGCCGGCCCTTTCGCGGGCTGCGCACCATTACCCTGTAGGAGCGGGCTTGCCCCGCGAACACCGGCGCAGCCGGTGCCATGTACCGCGTCGCCTGCTTCGCGGGGCAAGCCCGCTCCTACAAATTAGCCCCGCGAAACGGCCGGTTGAGGCGGTATCAGGGGCGGTGCCAGACGGCGCCGGCAATGTCGACCTGCCTGGGCAAGACCCGGTTCTGGAAAAACAGCTCGGCGGTGTGCTGCTGCGCCGCGACGATGTCGTCACTGATCGGTATCAGCGGCGATGCCGGCCGGTGGCTGAAGCTGCGCTGCACCACCGCCTCCGGCAGCCCCATGAACTGCGCCAGCAGCTGGACGCTTCCGGCCTCATCACTGCGGGTCAGTGCCTCGGCGCGGGTGATTTCATCCAGCAGCTGCCCGACGAACTCACCATTGGCCTGCACGTACTGGCGCGCCCCCAGCATGAACGGCCCGATCAGCCCCAAGCCCTCGCCATCGGCCAACACGCGCGCCTTGCCTTCCAGTTCGATGGCCGAATAGAACGGGTCCCAGATGGCCCAGGCATCCACGCTGCCGCGCTCGAACGCCGCCCGCGCATCGGCCGGCGCCAGGTACACCGGCTGTACATCGCGAATTCCCAACCCCGCCTTGGCCAGGCTGCGCAGCAGCAGGTTATGCGCACTGGAGCCCTTCTGCAGGGCGATACGCTTGCCTTTGAGGCCCGTCACCGAGGTGATCGGGCTGGCCTTGGGCACCAGGATCACCTCGGCCCTGGGCTTGGGCGGCTCGGCTGCGATGTACAACAGGTCGGCCCCCGCCGCCTGGGCGAAAATCGGCGGAATGTCGCCGGTGGAGCCAATGTCCAGGCTGCCGATGTTCAGAGCTTCAAGCATCTGCGGGCCTGCCGGGAACTCGATCCATTGCACCTGGGTATTGGCAAAGCGCTGCTCCAGCAAGCGGTGCTGCTTGGCCAGCACCAGGCTGATCGAGCCCTTCTGGTAACCGATGCGCAGGCTCGCCGGGTCGGCCGCCTGCACCGCGCTGGCCAGCCCCAACAGCAGAAGCATCGCAAGTCGTAGCGTGCGCATAGGTCAGGCCTTCCAATCGGTCGAGGGTTTTTCCCAGAGGTTGATCCCGCCTTCCACGGCGTACTGGTCGATCTCGTCCAGCTCGGCCTGGCTGAAGGCCAGGTTGTTCAGCGCCGCGACGTTTTCGGTGATCTGCTCAGGGCGGCTGGCACCGATCAGCGCCGAGCTTACCCGCGGGTCGCGCAAGGTCCAGGCCAAGGCCAACTGCGCCAGGCTCTGGCCGCGCCGTTGGGCGATTTCATTGAGCGCCCGGGCCCTGGCGATATTGGCTTCGGACAGGTGCCCTGGCAGCAACGAGCCACCGCCTGCGCGATTGACCCGGGCATCGGCGGGAATGCCATTGAGGTACTTGTCGCTGAGCAGGCCCTGGGCCAGCGCCGTGAACACGATCACCCCGGCCCCCACCTCTTCGGTGGTGGCCAGCAGGTCGTGCTCGATCCAGCGGTTGAACAGGTTGTACGACGGCTGGTGTATCAGCAACGGCACCTTGAGCTCGGCCAGCAACGCCGCAATTTCACGGGTTTTGCCGGCTGAATAGGAAGAAATGCCGATATACAGCGCCTTGCCCTGGCGCACGATGTCGGCCAAGGCGATGGCGGTTTCCTCCAGCGGCGTGTCGGCATCGAAGCGGTGCGAATAGAAGATATCGACGTAGTCCAGCCCCAGGCGCTGCAGGCTTTGGTCAAGGCTTGCGTGCAGGTACTTGCGTGAGCTGCCGCCCTGCCCGTAGGGGCCGGGCCACATGTCCCAGCCGGCTTTGCTGGAAATGATGAGTTCGTCCCGGTAACTGCGCAGGTCTTCGCGCAGCAGGCGGCCAAAGTTGGTTTCGGCGCTGCCATAGGGTGGGCCATAGTTGTTGGCCAGGTCGAAGTGGTTGATGCCGGCATCGAACGCCGTGCGCAGCAAGGCGCGCTGGGTGTCGATGGGGGTGGCGTCGCCGAAGTTGTGCCACAGCCCCAGGGACAGGGCCGGCAGCACCAGGCCGCTGCGCCCGACACGGCGGTAAGGGATGCGCGCATAGCGCTCAGGGTGGGCAATGTAGCTCATGGTTGGCCTCGCTCGGCAAAGAAGGGGTTGGCGGGCCGCTGCAGGCCCAGGTGTTCGCGCAGGGTTTTGCCTTGGTACTGGCGGCGGAACAGGCCGCGACGCTGCAGTTCAGGGACGACCTGCTGGGCAAAGTCCTCAAGGCCCAGCGGCAGGTGCGGCACCAGCACGTTGAAACCGTCCGCCGCACGGCCTTCGAACCAGGCCTGGAGTTCGTCGGCGATCTGCGTCGGGGTGCCGATCAGGCTGTAGTGCCCTCGCCCGCCGGCGATGCGCCGGCCCAGTTCGGCCAAGGTCAGCTGTTGCTCGCCGGCAAGCTCAGTGAGCAGCTGCTGGCGGCTGCGCTGGCCGTCTTCGGTGGGCGGCAACGCCGGCAGCGGGCCGTCCAGCGGGTAGCCAGACAAGTCGAAGTTGCCGAGCATGCGGCCCAACAAGGCCACGCCCACGCGCGGGTCCACCAGGTCCTGGAACTGCTGGTATTTGGCCTGCGCCTCGGCGTGGCTGCGGCCGACCACCACGAACACCCCGGGCATGATCTTCAGCGAATCTTCCGTGCGCCCATGGCCGGCCAGGCGGCCCTTGAGGTCGGCATAGAACGCCTGGGCACGGGCCAGGCTGGGTTGGGCAGTGAACACCACCTCGGCGCTTTCAGCGGCCAGTGCGCGGCCGGTTTCTGATGAACCCGCCTGCACCAATACTGGCCGGCCCTGCGGCGAACGCGCCACGTTCAGCGGGCCGCGAACCTGAAAGTGCTCGCCGGCATGGTCGAGGGTACGTACCCCTTCAGGGTGGTGGAATTGGCCGCTGGCCTTGTCGCGGATGAAGGCATCGTCGGCCCAGCTGTCCCACAGGCCCTGCACCACGTGCTGGAACTCACGGGCCCTGGCGTAGCGCTCGGCGTGGGGGATGTGCGCGTCACGGCCGAAGTTGCCAGCCTCGGCGGCGGCGTCGGAGGTCACCAGGTTCCAGCCGGCGCGGCCGCCTGAGAGGTGGTCGAGGGAAGCGTACTTGCGTGCCACGTGGTATGGCTCGTTATAGCTAGTGGTGGCCGTGGCGATCAGGCCGATGCGCTCGGTGACGGCGCTCAGTGCCGAGAGCAGGGTCAGGGGTTCGAAGTACACCGAACGGGCGCTGTGGCTGGCCAGGGCGTCGCTGGGTGCGGCAACGCTGTCGGCGACGAACAGGGCATCGAAGCAGGCGGCTTCGGCCACCTGCGCGGTGCGCCGGTAGGTGCTGAAGTCCAGCGGGTCGGCGGGGACATCCGGGTGGCGCCAGGCGGCCACGTGGTGCCCGGTGGCCATCAGGAACGCGCCCAGGCTCATTTGGCGGGTCATGTGTGGGTCTCCTTGAATGGGGCTGCGTTGCAGCCCTTCGCGGGGCAAGCCCGCTCCTACAGGGGTGGGCGCGGTTAGAAGTCTTTGCGCAGTTGCACGCCGAAGTAGCGCCCGTCATCGCGCGGCACCGAGCGGTAGATGTAGTCGCCGCCGCTGGCCAGCATCTGCGCATACGACTTGTCACCCAGGTTCTTGCCCAGCAAGGCCACGCGCCAGCCCTCGTTGTAGTCGGCCAGGGCAATGCTGGCGTTCCAGATGCCGTAGGCACCCTGCACGGTGTCTGGGTTCTGGTCGAGGCTGAACTGCACCGCGTCCTGCCAGCTGTAGTCGCTGGACAGCTCCACATCCAGGCCGTTGGCCAGCGGGATGCTGTAGTCGGCGCGCAGGTAGGCCTTCCAGTCCGGGGTAAAAGGCAGCCGGCCGCCGTCGATGTTGCAGCTGGCAGCGGCGCCCGCCGGGCAGTTGAAGTGGTCGACCCGCGCCTTGGTGTAGGCCGCCGCTGCCGAGAACTTGAGCTGGGAGGTGGCCTGGAAGCTGGCGTCGAGCTCCACGCCCTGGGTCTTGACCTTGCCGGCGTTGACCAGGCGGGTTACCACCTGGTTGGCCACGGTGTCGTAGAAGTTGGCCTGGTAGTTGTCGTAGTCAGTGTGGAACACCGCCAGGTTGGCCATCAGCCGGTTATCCAGCGCCGTGCCCTTGAGGCCTACTTCGTAGGCGTCGGAAGTTTCCGGCTTGAGCGCTTCGGTGTCGCGCGGCTGCATGTTGAAGAATACGTTGTAGGCCGGGCCCTTGTAGCCGCGTGAATAGGTGACGTAGCCGGTGAGGTTGTCGCTGAAGTCGTACTGCAGGCCGGTGCGGCCACTCCAGCCATCTTCGTCCACCGAGCCGGAACTGGCGGTCGAGGGCTGGATGCCGGTCACGGCGGTGGCCGAGGTGGAGACGCGGCGGTGGTCGTACTCAAGGTCGTCGTGGGTCCAGCGCAAGCCGAAGATCGCGCGCAGGTCATCGGTGAAGTTGAAGGTGTTCTCGCCGAACAACGCGACGCTGTCGTTGGTGGTGGAGTAGTCCGCCCTGCCGGTGTTGGCCACCCCGCTGTTCACCGACAGGCGCTGGTAGGTTTCGTTGGAGGTGCCGTGCATGTAGAAGGCACCCAGCACGTATTCGTTGAACTGGCCCTTGGGCGAAGTCAGGCGAAATTCCTGGCTGTACTGGTCGTAATCGACGGTGCCCTTGTCGTGGGAAGCGGTTACCGGCAGCAAGGCGCGGCGGTCGCCATCCTGGAACTGGGTGTTGTCCCAGCCGCGCCAGGCGCTGATCGAGGTCAACGTGTAGTCACCCAGTTGCCAGTCGAGCTGGGCCGACAGGCCCTGGTTTTCGTCCTCGACATGGGTTTTGAAATCGCTGTTGATGTCACGGTTGTGGGCGCTGGGCGTCACCGGGCGCAGCTGGCTGGCGAAGGCGCTGCTGGCGCTGGTGATCACGCCGCTGGGCAGGGTGTCCTCGCCCTTCATGTAGTCGGCGATCAGGGTCAGGCGCAGGGCATCGTTGGGTTCGAACTCCAGCTTGCCACGCGCCCCCTTGCGCGAGTAGCCATTGACGTCATGGCCGTTGGCGACGTTCTCGACGTTACCGTCATAGTCGCCCCACAAGGTGCTCAGGGAGCCCTTGAGCTGTTCGTTCAGGCGGCCACCGATACCGAAGCGCAGGCGGTTCTCGTCGCCCCCGCCGAAGTGCGAGTAGTCCATGTAGCCTTGGGTGTGCTCGGGGATGGCCTTGCTGACCACGTTCAATACGCCGGCCGAGGCGTTCTTGCCGAACAGCGTGCCCTGGGGGCCGCGCAGCACTTCGATGCGTTCCAGGTCGAGCAGGTCGAGGGTGGACTGCCCTGGGCGGCCGAACACCACGCCGTCGACCACCGTGGCCACGGTCGGTTCTACACCGGGGGATGTGGAAATGGTGCCGACGCCGCGAATGAACAATGAGGTGTCCTTGTTCGAGGCACCGGCGCGGTAATTGAGTGTTGGCACCTGCTGGACGATGCTGGCTACGTTGTTGCGGTTGTCGCGTTCAAGCTGCTCGCCGTTGATGACCGACACGGCCACCGGCACTTCCTGCAGGGTCGACTCGCGACGGGTCGCGGTCACCGTCACGGCATCCAGCGCGGTGGCTTGCTGTTCAGGCTCGGCGGCCTGGGCCGGTTGGCCAATGGCCGCCAGCAAGAGCGCGGCAGCCAGGGGTTGGCGTTGCTTGAACGGAAAAGCGTTGTGCGGTTTGTGCATGATGCTCACTGCCTTCAAAGACCAGACCAGGGCCCGCATACGAGCCAACGGGGTGTTGCTGTGGTTGTCTGGTCTCGCTCGTGCGAGTGGCAGGCGCTTGCCAACAGCAGCGCTTGTTAGCGCTAACATCACCAAGTATCAGAGCGCTGTGCTTAGCAGGTCAAATAATAAAAAAGCAGATTTATATGCCATAAAGCTATTTGCCAGCATCGCCTACGTTAGCGCTAACATCGCCGCATTTCTCCATGAGGCCAGCCTGTGAGCCAAGCCAAGGATTCCCCCCGCAAGCGACGCGGCGCCGGCCGTGTGACCCTGGCCGAGGTGGCGCGCGCTGCCGAGGTGTCGGCCATTAGCGTTTCGCGTTTCTTCAACCAGCCCGAGCAGGTGTCGCCGCCTTTGCGCGAGCGTATCGAAGCGGCGGTGCAGGCACTGGGGTATGTGCCGAACCTGGTGGCCGGTGGCCTGGCTTCGGCGCGCGGGCGGATCGTCGGCATGGTGATCCCGAACATTTCCGGGCCGATCTTCGCCCAGACCATCCAGGCGTTCAGTGACACCCTGAGCCAGCATGGCTATCAGTTGCTGTTGGCCTCCAGCTACTTCAGCGAGGCGCAGGAAGAGAGCGCCGTGCGTGCCTTCCTGGGCTGGTCGCCGGCGGCGCTGGTGGTGACCAGCCGCTTCCACAGCGCGGCCACCGAGAAGATGCTGGCCGAGGCCGATGTGCCGGTGCTGGAAATCTGGGACTACTGCCCCGAGCGGGCACCGCTGCAGGTGGGGTTCTTGCATCACCAGGTGGGTGTGCAGGCGTGCCGCTACTTGTTGGGCAAGGGCCATCGGCGCATCGCCTTCGTGCAGAACAGTGCCGCCGGCGACCTGAGCGCCCTGGAGCGGCGTGATGGCTACATCGAAACGCTGCGCGAGGCTGGGTTGGAGCCGTGGGTGTTCGTGCCGTCAGCCGACTGCGCGCCGTTCGAGGCTGGGCGCCAGGCCATGGAGGCGCTGATGCGCCGCGACCCGCGGCCGGAGGCGATCATCTTCGCCAACGACAACCTGGCTGCTGGCGCCCTGCTGGCGGGCCAGCGCGCTGGGCTGCGGTTGCCGGAGGACATGGCGATCATGGGGTTTGGCGACTATGCCTTTGCGCAGATGCTGCTGCCCAGCCTGACCACCCTGCGGCCGCCCTCGCGGGAGATTGGCGAGCTGGCGGCGTTGCGGGTTTTGCAGCATTTGGGCAGCGTGCCTGTCGAGGGCGAGGTGCAGCGGCTGAACCTGCTGGCGTGTGAGTTGATCGCTCGGGAAAGTGCCTGAGGGTCACTTGCGGCGTTCGACTTGATGGCTGCCGTCGCAGTCGGCGCGGGTTGGGTTGTCTGTGCAGCTCTCCTGATAACTGAAATATTTGCAGCCTGCCAGCAGGCTCAATAGCGCTAGCACTACCAATGTCCTCATGACCACCTCCAGATTATGCAGAGTCCTCCTAACACACTAGTTCAGCGAGATGAATTAGCCAGGCCCTCATGAGGCGGCAGGGTGGCCATGCGCCTGCATCAACCTGCCTCAAGAGGTGTAGCGCCTGTGAAATCGAGCGCCGCGCGGGCGGCGCTCGGTTTCACAGGCGCTGAAAATCTGCCGGCGAACATGCCCGTAGCCGCATCACCATTCCCACCAACACCACATTGGTCAACGCCAACAGGCAAAGGGTCACCAACACCCCCATCGAGCCAAAGTGCTCAAACAAATACCCGCCCACCACCGGCGTCAACGCCTGCCCAATCAACGAAGGCCGCGACATGCGCCCCATCAGCAGCACGTACTGCGCCGGCGGCATCATCGCCAGCGGCAACAAACCCCGCACAATTGCCCGCAGGCCATTGCCACAGCCGAACACCAACAAACCCACCGCCGTGGCGGCCGGCACCAAGGTCACCAGCAACAAACCCACCAGCACCAGGCTGACCCAAGCCAGCGCAGTCCAGATCGGGTGACGCTTGCCGGCCAGGATCTGCAACACCCGCGAAGCCACCTGGCTCGGGCCGAGCATCGCCGCCAGGCCAATGGCCGCCGGTAGCGAATGCCCCAACCCCTGCAGCACCGCCACCAGTTGCACGGCGATGGCGGTCATGATGATGGCGCCAATGGCGAACATGCTCGTCAGCAGCCAGTAGAGCCCGCGATCCACGCCAACCGCCTCGCCTTTCGCCTGGGCCTTGGCCGGCACTTCCACGCGCCCACCTGCAGGCAACACCCGCCAGTACAACGGCGCGACCACAACGATCAGCACCAGCGCATAACAGGCGCAGGTCGCCCGCCAGCCGAAGTGTTCGATGGCCAAGGCCACCGTGGGCCAGGACAGCGTCGAGGCGAAGCCGGCGATCAGCGTGATGCCCGTGATGGCTTTGCCCGCGCCCTCCCCGTACAACCCACCCAGGGTGGCGAACAGCGCTTCGTACAGCCCCATGGCCATGCCGATGCCGATCACCGCCCAGGCCAGCAGGAACAACGCCAGGCCATCGCTGGCAGCCATGATCAACAACCCCACCGCCACCACCGCACCGCTCGCGGCCATCTGCGGGCGGCCGCCGTAGCGGGCAACCAGGCGACTGGACAACGGTGCGAACAGCGCCGACACCATCAGGCTCAGGGACAACGCACCATACACCCATTGGCTGGGCCAGCCGGTGTCGCGGCTGATCGGGTCGGCCATCACGGCCATGAGGAAGAACGAGCCGCCCCAGACCAGGATTTGCAGCACGCCGAGAAGGACGATGCCAAGGGGGCCGGGCAGGCGGTGGTAGGTGTGCAAGGTGGGGCCTATTTCAGTCGCTGTGCGTTGGTGGCTGTGCGGGCCCTATCGCGAGCTACGCTCGCTCCTACAGGGGAAATGCATCGCCTGTAGGAGCGAGCGTAGCTCGCGATAGGGCCGGCACTGCTGTTAGAGCGCTCAAGCCCAAGCCCCGTCACATGCCCGCCATCGATGATCGATGCAGACATATCATTGTGCGTGATAATAGCTTTCGCTGCGTTCGATTCGTGCGTCACGCGCAAGACACTCACACTCCGCCCACTACTAATACATTGGCGGAGTTCTCCATGGATCACTCACTCAAACCCTTGCGCTTCCCCCTCGCTGCCCTGGCAGTGGTGGTGCTCAGCGCTTGTGGGCGCACCCCTGACGCCGTGCAGGCTCCCGCCGCGCCGAAAGTCAGCGTCGCCAAGGTCATCGAACAGCCGATCAACGAATGGGACGAATTCACCGGCCGCCTGGAAGCCCCGGAAACCGTCGAAGTGCGCCCACGGGTGTCTGGCCAGATCGACCAGGTTGCCTTCACCGAAGGCGCCCAGGTGAAAAAAGGCGACCTGCTGTTCCAGATCGACCCGCGCCCCTTCCAGGCTGAAGTGCGCCGCCTCGAAGCGCAACTGCAACAGGCCAAGGCCACCGCCATTCGCAGCGCCAACGAAGCCCGCCGTGGCGAGCGCCTGCGCGACAGCAACGCCATCTCCGCAGAGCTTGCCGAATCGCGCAGCAGCGCCGCCGCCGAAGCCCGTGCCGGGGTCGACGCCATTCAGGCCCAGCTCGACCTGGCCCGCCTGAACCTCAGCTTCACCCGCGTTACCGCGCCCATCAGCGGCCGCGTCAGCCGCGCCGAGTTCACCGCCGGCAACATCGTCACCGCCGATGTCACCCCGCTCACCAGCGTCGTCTCCACCGACAAGGTGTACGCCTACTTCGACGCCGACGAGCGCGTGTATCTCAAGTACACCCAGCTGGCGCGTGAAGGCCAGCGCGGCCAGAGCACCCCGGTTTACCTAGGCCTGACCAACGAAACCGGCAACCCGCACCTGGGCCAGATGAACTTCGTCGACAACCAGGTCAACCCGCGCACCGGCACCATCCGTGGCCGCGCCGTGTTCGACAACCGCGACGGGCAGTTCACCCCCGGCCTGTACGCACGCCTGAAACTGGTGGGCAGCGCCCAGTACGACGCCGTGCTGATCAACGACGAAGCGGTCGGCACCGACCTTGGCAAGAAGTTCGTGCTGGTCATGGACAAAGACAACAAGGCCGCCTACCGCGCCGTGGAGCTCGGGCCCAAGCTCGAAGGCCTGCGCATCGTGCGCAGCGGGCTGGCCAAGGACGACCGCATCGTGGTCAAGGGCCTGCAGCGCGTGCGCCCAGGTTCGCCAGTCACCCCGGAAGAAACGCCAATGGCCAGCGAACAGACCCTCGCCGCCCTCGCCCAGCAGCGCCAGGCCCTGGAGGCCAGCAACCCGGCGCCGAAGGTGGCCGGCACCAATGAAAAAGTCGCCAGCGCCCAGGCGCCACGCGGTTAAGGGACCACACCGATGAACTTTTCCAAATTCTTCATTACCCGGCCGATCTTCGCCGCGGTGCTGTCGCTGGTGCTGCTGATCGCGGGTTCCATCTCGCTGTTCAAGCTGCCGATCAGCGAATACCCCGAAGTGGTACCGCCCACCGTGGTGGTGCGCGCCAACTTCCCTGGCGCCAACCCCAAGGTGATCGGCGAAACCGTCGCCGCGCCGCTGGAGCAGGCCATCACCGGTGTCGAGAACATGCTGTACATGTCCTCGCAGTCCACCGCCGACGGCAAGCTGACCCTGACCATCACCTTCGCCCTGGGCACCGACCTGGACAACGCCCAGGTGCAGGTGCAGAACCGCGTCACCCGTACCCAGCCCAAGCTGCCGGAAGAAGTGACCCGTATCGGCATCACCGTCGACAAGGCCTCGCCCGACCTGACCATGGTCGTGCACCTGACCTCGCCGGACAACCGCTACGACATGCTCTACCTGTCCAACTACGCCATCCTCAACATCAAGGATGAACTGGCCCGCCTGGGCGGCGTGGGCGACGTGCAGCTGTTCGGCATGGGCGACTACTCGCTGCGCGTGTGGCTCGACCCGAACAAGACCGCTTCGCGCAACCTTACCGCCAGCGACGTGGTCGCGGCCATTCGCGAGCAGAACCGCCAGGTGGCCGCCGGCCAGCTGGGCGCCCCGCCCGCCCCCGGCTCCACCAGCTTCCAGCTGTCGATCAACACCCAGGGCCGCCTGGTCAACGAGGAAGAGTTCGAGAACATCATCATCCGCGCCGGCGCCGATGGCGAAATCACCCGCCTGAAGGACATCGCCCGGGTCGAGCTCGGCTCCAGCCAGTACGCCCTGCGCTCGCTGCTGAACAACCAGCCGGCCGTGGCCATTCCGATCTTCCAGCGCCCGGGCTCCAATGCCATCGAAATCTCCGACGAAGTGCGGGCGAAGATGGCCGAGCTGAAGAAGGACTTCCCCGAAGGCATGGACTACAGCATCGTCTATGACCCGACCGTGTTCGTCCGTGGCTCGATCGAAGCGGTGGTGCATACCCTGTTCGAAGCCCTGATCCTGGTCGTGTTGGTGGTGATCCTGTTCCTGCAGACCTGGCGCGCCTCGATCATCCCGCTGATGGCCGTACCGGTTTCGCTGATCGGCACCTTCGCGGTGATGCACCTGTTCGGCTTCTCGCTCAACGCCCTTTCCCTGTTCGGCCTGGTGCTGGCCATCGGTATCGTGGTGGACGACGCCATCGTCGTGGTGGAGAACGTCGAGCGCAACATCGGATTGGGCCTCAAGCCGCTCGAAGCCACGCAGAAAGCCATGAGCGAAGTGACCGGGCCGATCATCGCCACGGCGCTGGTGCTGTGCGCGGTGTTCGTGCCAGCGGCGTTCATCTCTGGCCTTACCGGGCAGTTCTACAAGCAGTTCGCCCTGACCATCGCCATTTCCACCGTGATTTCGGCGTTCAACTCGCTGACCCTGTCGCCGGCCTTGGCCGCGGTACTGCTCAAAGACCACCACGCACCGAAGGACCGTTTCTCGCGCTTGCTGGAAAAGCTGCTCGGTGGCTGGCTGTTCGCACCGTTCAACCGCTTTTTCGACCGCGCCAGCCATGGTTATGTCGGCGGCGTACGCCGTGTGATCCGCGGCAGCGGCATCGCCCTGTTCGTGTACGCCGGCCTGATGGGCCTGACCTACCTGGGCTTCTCGTCCACCCCGACCGGTTTCGTGCCGGCCCAGGACAAGCAGTACCTGGTGGCCTTCGCCCAACTGCCGGACGCCGCCAGCCTCGACCGCACCGAGGCGGTCATCAAGCGCATGAGCGAAATCGCCCTGGAGCAGCCGGGCGTTGCCGACTCGGTGGCCTTCCCCGGCCTGTCGATCAACGGCTTCACCAACAGCCCGAACAGCGGCATCGTGTTCACCCCGCTCAAGCCATTCGATGAGCGCAAGGACCCAAGCCAGTCGGCGGCCGCCATCGCTGCCGCGCTGAACGCCAAGTTCGCCGATATCCAGGACGCCTACATCGCGATCTTCCCACCACCACCGGTGCAAGGGCTGGGCACCATTGGCGGCTTCCGCCTGCAAATCGAAGACCGCGGCAACCTGGGCTACGAAGCGCTGTACAAGGAAACCCAGAACATCATCGCCAAGAGCCATGACGTGCCGGAACTGGCAGGCCTGTTCACCAGCTACCAGGTCAACGTGCCCCAGGTGGATGCTGCCATCGACCGGGAAAAGGCCAAGACCCATGGTGTTGCGATCACCGACATCTTCGACACCCTGCAGGTTTACCTGGGCTCGCTGTACACCAACGACTTCAACCGCTTTGGCCGCACCTACCAGGTCAACGTCCAGGCCGAGCAGCAGTTCCGCCTCGATGCCGAGCAGATCGGCCAGTTGAAGGTGCGCAACAACCTGGGCGAGATGATCCCGCTGGCGACCTTCCTCAAGGTCAGCGACACCTCCGGGCCTGACCGGGTGATGCACTACAACGGCTTCATCACCGCCGAAATCAACGGTGCTGCCGCCCCTGGCTACAGCTCCGGCCAGGCCGAGGCGGCGATCGAGAAACTGCTCAAGCAAGAGTTGCCCAACGGCATGACCTTCGAGTGGACCGACCTCACCTACCAGCAGATTCTGTCGGGTAACACGGCGTTGCTGGTGTTCCCGCTGTGCGTACTGCTGGCCTTCCTGGTGCTGGCCGCCCAATACGAAAGCTGGAGCCTGCCGCTGGCGGTGATCCTGATCGTGCCGATGACCCTGCTGTCGGCCATTACCGGGGTGATCGTTTCCGGTGGCGACAACAACATCTTCACCCAGATCGGCTTGATCGTACTGGTGGGCCTGGCGTGCAAGAACGCGATCCTGATCGTTGAGTTCGCCAAGGATGAACAGGCCAAGGGCCTCGACCCACTGGCTGCAGTGCTGGAAGCCTGCCGCCTGCGCCTGCGGCCGATCCTGATGACCTCCATCGCCTTCATCATGGGCGTGGTGCCACTGGTGTTCAGCTCCGGTGCAGGTTCGGAAATGCGCCATGCCATGGGCGTGGCGGTGTTCTCGGGGATGATTGGCGTGACCGTGTTCGGCCTGTTCCTGACCCCGGTGTTCTTCTTCCTGATCCGCCGTTTCGTCGAGCGTCGCCAGGCCCGCAAGGCCCAACACGCGCCTGTGCTGGAGAACCATGCATGAACCTGCTCAAACCCCTGACCCCAAGCCTGCTGGCGCTGGCCCTGGCGGCCTGCGCGGTAGGCCCGGACTACAAGGCACCCAACACCGCGCCTGCGCAGTTGAACAGCACCGAGGCACAGGCCAAGGCGTTCGACCGCAACCGCTTCGAAAGCCTGTGGTGGAAGCAATTCGACGACCCGGTGCTGAACCAGCTGGTGCAGGCGTCGCTGGAGGGCAACCGTGACCTGCAGGTGGCGTTCGCCCGGCTGAAATCGGCCCGGGCGATCCGCGACGACGCCGCCAACGACCAGTTCCCGGTGGTGACCAGCCGCGCCAGCAGCCAGGTCGGCAAGGGCCAGGTGCCCGGCCAGACCGAGCAACGGGTGAACCAGGAGCGCTATGACCTGGGCCTGGACATGGCCTGGGAGCTCGACCTGTTCGGCCGCATCCAGCGCCAGATCGAAGCCAGCGAAGCCCAGGAAGCGGCGGCCCAGGCCGACCTGCAGCAGTTGCAGGTGAGCCTGATCGCCGAGCTGGTCGACGCCTATGGCCAACTGCGCGGTGCGCAACTGCGCGAGAACATCGCCGTGGCCAACCTCAAGACCCAACAGGAATCACGCAGTATCACCGTGACCCTGCGCGACGCCGGGGTTGGCAACGAGCTTGACGTGGTGCGCGCCGATGCCCGCCTGGCGGGGGTGGAAGCCACCGTGCCGCAACTGCAGGCCGAACAGGCCCGCGCCCGTCACCGCATCGCCACCCTGCTCGGCCAGCGCCCGGACGCCCTGAGCGTGGACCTCTCGCCCAAGGCCCTGCCCGCCATCGCCAAGGCCTTGCCGGTAGGCGACCCGGGTGAGCTGCTGCGCCGTCGCCCGGACATCCGCAGTGCCGAGCGCCAGCTGGCCGCCGCCACCGCCAATGTCGGCGTGGCCACGGCCGACCTGTTCCCGCGGGTCAGCCTCAGCGGTTTCCTGGGTTTCACCGCCTCGCGCGGTTCGCAGATCGGTTCGGCGGCGGCCAATGCCTGGTCGCTGGGCCCGAGCATCACCTGGGCGGCGTTCGACCTGGGCAGCGTGCGCGCCCGCTTGCGCGGCGCCAAGGCCGATGCCGAAGGTGCCCTGGCCAACTACGAGCAGCATGTGTTGCTGGCGCTTGAAGAGTCGGCCAATGCCTTCAGCGACTACGACAAGACCCAGCAACGGTTGTTGTCGCTGATGCGCCAGAGCGATGCCAGCCGCAAGGCCGCAGAACTCGCCTCGGTGCGCTACCGCGAAGGCACGGTGGACTACCTGGTACTGCTGGATGCCGAACGTGAACGCCTGAGCGCCGAAGACGCCCAGGCGCAGGGTGAAGTCGACCTGTACCGCGGCATCGTCTCGATCTACAAGGCCCTCGGCGGCGGTTGGCAGCCAGAGAACGTCGCCAGCCTGCGCTGACCCTTACCCGTTCAAACGACTCCTTTGGTTGGCTCCTCCCCCAACCGTTTGCCCCGCTGGCCTTGGCTTGCGGGGCTTTTTTTCGGGTGCGGGATTTTACGCCGCCTTGGTAGGAGCGAGCGCAGCTCGCGATGCGATCTGACGGGCACCACATCCCTCATGATGAGCCCGCCTGTGGGATCGCATCGCGAGCTACGCTCGCTCCTACCAAGTCGGCGTAAAATCCCGCGATAGAGGCCCATGAAGCTTGCAGCTTCAGACATTGTGCCCCAAGCTCTGCCTTCCCACCGCCATGGACCGCGCCAGACGATGCAAAGACGCCACCGCTACCTGATCGCTGTATTGCTGCTGATCCTGGTGTCGGTCGGTATCGCCCTGTTGCGCCGCGAAGACCGGCCCGCACCGCCATCCTTGCCACCACAAAGCTACGCCAAGGCCCTGCGCCAGGCCCATGACGGCCAGCCAGGCGCTGCGCGGGTGCTGTACCAGCAGTTGCAACGCGATGACCTGACGCCCATACGCCGCGCCGCGCTGTATGCCGAGTTGCCCAACTACCCGTCGCCCCAGGCACTGAAACTGGCCCGCCTGGACCTGGAAAACGACGACCCGCTGGTGCGCCGCGCCGCCATCGCCAGCATTCAGCGCTTGCTGCCGCCAGCGCAGCGCAGCCTGGTGCTGGGGCCGTTGCTCGATGACGATGAGCAAAGCGTGCGTTTCGCCGCCGTGGACGCCCTGCTCGGCCTCGACCCGGATGCCATCGGCCTGTATTTCGGGCCCTTGCAGACCGTGCTTGAGCAATACCAGCAGGCCCTCGAACAGCAGCCGGACGACGCCCAGGCCCAGGTCCACTTGGCGCGCCTGTACCTGCACGAGAACGATTACGCGCAGGCCACCAAGGCCGTGCAGCGCAGCCTCAGCGTGGCGCCCGACAACCTTGAGGCACTGGCCACCCAGGTGCATCTGCTGGAACGCCAAGGTCACCATGAGCAGTCCCGCGAGGTGCTGGCCAAGGCACTGGCCCTGCGCCCGGATTCTGCGTTCCTGCAATACGAACTGGGGCGCTGGCTCAACCGCCATGAACAGCGCGAATACGCCCTGTTGGCCTTGTCCCGCGCGGTGGAGCTGGAGCCGGACAACGCCGACTACCGTTACACCCTGGCGCAAACCCTGCACGCGCTGGACCAGGCCGAGGCTGCGCAGAAGCAGCTGGAAACCTTGCTCAGCCGGCAGCCGGCCAACCGCCGAGCACGGGTGCTGCTGATCCAATATTGGAAGGACAGCGGCCAGCTGCAGAATGTCCAGGTTCTACTGGCCGAGCTTGAGCGCCAGAACCCTGACGACCCCTACCTGCAGCAAGGCCTGTGATTTGCGTTGAACCCTGAGCCAGCGCCTGTGGTCCAGTGGATAACGGACCACTGAAGGCATGGCCCCCTTTCGGCCATGCGCGCTACAGGAGATCCCCCTTGGCCAGCTCGTTGTCGCTGGACGAACGTGCGCTGATTCTGGCACCTGCCCCGCTCGCCATCACCACTTCGCAGATGCTGAGCGATGCAGGTATCGACTGCCTGTGCGCCAGTGATATCACTAACCTGCAGGCATGCCTGAGCGAGGGCGCGGGCCTGGCCATCATCGCCGAACAGGCCCTGGAAAACGGCGCGGCCGAGCACCTGCAAGGCTTCATCGCCAGCCAACCCAGCTGGTCGGACCTGCCCATCGTGCTGCTGACCCAAACCCAGGCAGCCGTCGTCTCGCCCACCGACCATGCGCTGGGCAACCTGACCTTGCTGTGCATGCCTTTCCATACCGAGGACCTGTTGCCGTTGATTCACCTGGCGCTGCGCCACCGGCGCCGGCAGTACCTGGCCCGCGCCCAGTTATTCAACCTGCAACAGCGCCTGGATGCCCGCAGCCAGGCGGACCACGCCACGGAGCTTGCGCTGTACCAAACCCGCAAGATGGAAGCCATCGGCCAGTTGGCCGGTGGTGTGGCCCACGATTTCAACAACCTGCTGACCAGCATCGGCGGCAGCTTCGAATTGATCGACCGGCGCCTGAAACAGGGGCGCAGCGACGGCTTGGACGGCATCCTCAAGCGCGGCCAGGAAGCGGTAGCCCGCGCAGCACGGCTGACCCACCGGTTGTTGGCGTTTTCCTCCCGGCAGTCACTGCACAGCCAGCGCATCGACCTGCACGCACTGCTGCAGGCGCCACGCCTGCAAGGCCAGATGCTCCACCAGGTGGTACTGAACGTATCGTTGGCCGAAGACCTCTGGCCAGTGCAGGCCGACGACAGCCAACTGCAGGAAGCGCTGGACAACCTGCTGCTCAACGCCTGCGAAGCCATGCCCAACGGCGGCCTGGTGCGCGTCGAGGGCAACAACCGGCAGGTCAGTGACCAGCAGTTCAGCGGCGCTACCCTGGCCGGTGGGGACTACGCATGCCTGAGCGTCATCGACGAAGGCCAGGGCATGTCGCAAAGCACCTTGGAACATGCTTTCGAGCCCTTCTTCAGCACCAAGCCAGTCGGCCAGGGCATCGGCCTGGGCCTGTCGATGGTGTATGGCTTCAGCAAACAGTCCCATGGCCATGTGGTACTGAACAGCCAGATTGGCCAGGGCACCCGGGTGGACCTGTACCTGCCGCGGCACCTGGATGCGCCACGAGCGCCTTTGCCTACGCCAAGCCCGCGGCCCAGCGGCAACGGGCACAACGTGCTGGTGGTCGAGGATGACCCGCATGTGCGCCAGTTGCTGTGCCAGGCCCTGGAAGAAGACGGCTTGTCCTGCCGCAGTACTGCCAACGCCGATGAGGCCCTGCAGTGGCTGCGCTCGGCCCAGCCGGTCGACCTGCTGCTGAGCGATGTTGGCCTGCCTGGCATGAATGGGCGGCAACTGGCGGAAATCGCCCGCACCCTGCGCCCGCAACTGCCCGTGCTGTTCATTACCGGCTATTCGGAAACCGCCATGGCCCGCGAAGGTTTCCTCGACCCTGGCATGCAACTGATCTGCAAGCCCTTCGAACTTGCGCAATTGCAGGCCCAGGTGGCGCAGATACTGGGCAAGGCCTGAGGCCCCTCAGCCCTTCACCATCAGCAGTGCCTGGTTGGCCAGGCTTTGCAGCTGAAACGGCTTGAGCATCAGCGCCGTACCCGGGCTTTCCAGCAATTGCGCTTCCAAGGGTTGCTCGGTGTAGCCGGTGATGAACAGGATTTTCTGCGAGGGTTCGAGCATGCGCATCGTCCTGGCCAACTGGCGGCCGCTGAACCCGCCAGGCAAGCCAATGTCGGTGATGACCAGGTCGAAGGGCCCTGCGTGCTGGAAACGCTGCATGGCAGTGTTGGCGTCGGCCACGTCAAACACTTCGAAGCCGCGCTCACGCAGGTATTCGCGCATCAGGGTGCGCAGGTTGAACTCATCGTCCACCAACAACAGGCGTTGGCCACTGGCCAATGAGATCGCCGGGGCTTGCACGGCAGGCGCCTGCACGACCTCTTCGAAGCTGCGCGGAAACAACAGGCTGACCACTGTCCCCTGCCCAGGTGTCGACTCGATCCAGACATGGCCACCGGACTGCCCGACAAAGCCATACACCATCGACAAGCCCAAGCCCAAGCCACGCCCCATGGGCTTGGTGGTGAAAAACGGCTCGAAGGCCTTGGCGATGTCCTGGGCCGGCATGCCATGGCCAGTGTCCAGTACTTCCAGGGCCACGTAGTCACCCGGCGGCAAGCCGTTGCCATCTGGAAACGGGGTGGCCAGGCGCCGGTTGATGGTGCGGATCGTCAGCTCGCCACAGCCCAGGCACGCCTCACGGGCATTGGCGCACAGGTTGACCAGGGCATTCTCCAGCTGGCTGGCGTCCAGGAAAACCGCCCAGGGCTGTACGTCCAGCTCCCAGATCAGGCGCATTTCGGCCCCTAGGGCCTGCTGCAGCAACGAACCCATATCGGTCAGTTGCCGGTTCAGTTCAAGTACCTTGGGCGCCAGCGGCTGGTAGCGGGAGAAGGTCAGCAGCCGATGGGTGAGGTTCATGGCACGCTGCACCGAATCACTGGCCAGCTCCACATAGTGCTCGATGCGCTCCGTGCGCCCCTGGGCAATGCGCCGCTGCAGCATTTCAAGGCTTCCGGCGATGCCCGACAACAGGTTGTTCATTTCATGGGCCATGCCCCCTGCCAGCTGGCCGACCGATTCCAGGCGCTGCGCGTCACGCAGCCATTCCTGGGAATGGCGCTGGGCCTCTTCGCGCTCGGCACTGATATCCCGGCCAACGGCGGTCAGCAGCAAACCATCGAAGTTGGCCGTCCAGTTGAACCAACGGTAGTGGCCGTCCGCATGGCGCAGGCGGGTTTCCAGCTGGCCGGCGCCCTCGCCACGGGTGAATTCGAGCGCCGCCACTTCCACTTCGGCCCGGTCCGCCGGGTGTACCAACGCCAGGATCGAGGTGTCGCGCACCTGGTCCTCCTGCCAACCAAGAATCCGCTGCCAGGCAGGGTTTGCGGCCTGGATCTTAAGGTCGGTGGTGACTACCAGCATGGCGTCGCGCGACAACTTCCACATCTGCTCGCGGTCGGCCATGTAGCGGTGGATCTGCCCTTCGAAGGCCAGCGCCTGGTCGCGCCAGCGGGCGTGCGCATCGACGCTGTCGGTGGTATCGATCACCGTGTGCAGAAACCCTGCGACTTCATTCATTTCGTCACGAATGGGCGTATAACTGAAGGCATACCAGGCAGGCCCAACGGCGTTCGGCGATGCAATCAGCACGGGTTGCGCCTCGACAAAATTGGCGCTGCCGCCCAAGGCTTTGTACACCCACGGCCCGATGCTCTGCCAATGCTGCTGCCACAGCGTATCGAAGTGCTGGCCCAGCACCGGGCCGGGGCTGTCGAGCAGCGCCAGGTAACCGGCATTATGGATAACCGTCATGTCGGGGCCCCACACCACAGCGCTGGGAAACGGCGACATCAGCATCATGTCGACCGCGATGCGCAGTGAAGCACGCCATTGCGGCAACGGCCCAAGGCTGGTCGTGCTCCAGTCATGCTGGGCAATGAGCTCGCCCATGCCGCCCCTCGTGGTGCGGGAGCTGTCGTGGCGCCCGCCCGAGGGCGAGCGCACGTGTGGGGTGTGCCTGGCGACCAATCTCGTGACTCCAGCGTTGCCCAGGGGAAAATCCGTTTCGCGCATCTTCGGCTGCACGGCGTGGGGCCTCCCCCACCCTGGGGCACGAACCCCGGATCTCGAAGCTGCTTCGAGCAACACTAGCACAGCGCCCACCGCCGCATGGCGCGCGCGCTATCGGCAGCTATGCTGATGAGGTTTTTCCCGCGCCATGGAACGACTGTCCCCTCAACTGCTGATGGGAGATGGCTCAGCCCTGCGGGCTGCGCTGTCGCGCAGGGGCACAGCCATCCTCTGTAGGAGCGGGCTTGCCCCGCGAAGCAAGCGGCTCGGTGTATGGCGCCGGTGTTCGCGGGGCAAGCCCGCTCCTACAGAAATGCCTGTTAAATCAGATAGATACGATTTGTTCCATAGGAGCGTGGTGATGAGCAAGAAAATTCTGGTAGTGGTCACCAACACGGCCAAGTATCCCTCCCTGAAGCGGGCAACGGGCCTGTGGCTGGGGGAAGCGGTGCATTTTGTCGAGCCGGTGCAAAAAGCCGGGTACGCCGTGGATTTCGTCAGCCCCAACGGCGGCTACGTGCCGATCGACCCGCACAGCCTGCAGATGGCGCCTGACCTGGACTGGCAATGGTATGACGACCAGGCCTTCATGAGCCGCCTGGGCGCTACTTTGAGCCCCGGCCGGGTCAAGGCCGAAGACTACGACGCCATCTACTACACCGGCGGCCATGGCGTGATGTTCGACTTCCCCGACAACGCCCCCCTGCAGGAACTGGCGCGCAAAATCTTCGAACGCAACGGCATCGTCGCTGCCGTGTGCCACGGTGTGGCCGGCCTGCTGAACATCAAGCTCAGCGACAACAGCCTGCTGCTCAAGGACCGCCAGGTGACCGGTTTCTCCAATACCGAGGAGAAGCTGATCGAGCTGGACAAAGTGGTACCCTTTCTGACCGAAAACGAGCTAGTGGCCCGCGGCGGGCACTACAGCAAGGACGATGATCCGTGGAAACCTTTCGTGGTCGGCGATGGCCGGCTGTTCACGGGCCAGAATCCCGCCTCGACCGGTGCGCTGGCCGAACGGGTGCTCCAGGCGCTGCAAAAGTAACGGCTCCTACGAGCGGGTATTGCTAATCCCACGCCCTTCACGGCCTAGGATGACAGTAGCCGTGAAGCTTGATCCGTAGGCTCTCCATTCGACTGCCCACCACGGGCAAATCGGTCCAATGGAGCGTTGCTCATGTCCAGAATGAGAAATACAGGCTACGGCGCAATGAAGCTGGTGTTGATACTGGCTATCAGTTCGCTGCCCGTGGGGTCAGGGCTCCTGGTCATGGAGTACCAGCAAGCCAAAAAGCTTGAGGGCATTGCCCAGGATTCGGTGCAAGAAGCCATTTATTCCGTGGACTTGGCACTCGACCGCATTCACGCCTCGGCGCTCACGGCGCTGCCGTTGGCCGGTAGGGCATGCGAGGGCGTGCGGGGCCGCCTGGTCGATCAGGTGGTAAAAGCCCCGCACCTTCGGTCACTGGCATTGACCGAAGGCAGCCAGGTGTACTGCAGCTCCAAACAAACCCGTCATATGATCCATAGCAAACTTGAAGACGCGAACCAAGCCTTCGGCCTTTTACTAAACCCACCTTCAATGCCCGAATCGGTGCTGCTCGCCTACCAATTGCGCGAAAACAGCCAGGGCGTCATTGCAACGACCTACGACCTGATCCTGCGCAATGAGCTGCGGGCGTTTCGCACAGGCCTGACGATCGTGCTGGAGTTCGGCGACCAGTACATCTGGTCCGACGGCGACAGCCGCGATGCCGAACGTCCATCACAGGTGGAGTACTTCAAAAAGGGGGTTTCGGCGAAGTATGGCTACGTGGTCAAGGCAGGTTATGCAGAAGGTTATGCCGCGCGTGAAGCGCGCCAGACCATGAAGCAGCTGCTGCCCGCCCTTTCACTGATCGGAGTCACGACCGGCGCCATCGCCTACTGGGGGCTGTTCAAACTGCGCGGCAACCGCGGTATGTACCGCCGCCCACTGACGGCGGCACGTAACGCTTAGTCGGCGTTCAGCACGCCACGGCGAACCTGATCGCGCTCAATCGACTCGAACAGCGCCTTGAAGTTGCCCTCGCCAAAGCCGTCATCGCCCTTGCGCTGGATGAACTCGAAGAACACCGGCCCAAGCAGGGTTTCCGAGAAAATCTGCAACAGCAGGCGCTGGTCGCCCGGTTCCGAGGCGCCGTCGAGCAGAATGCCGCGGGCCTGCAGTTGGTCGACCGGCTCACCGTGGCCCGGCAAGCGCTCTTCGAGCATTTCATAGTAGGTTTGCGGCGGTGCGGTCATGAAGCGCATGCCCAAGCCCTTGAGCGCGTCCCACGTCTTGAGCAAGTCATCGGTCAGGAAGGCGACGTGCTGAATGCCCTCACCGTTGAATTGCATCAGGAACTCTTCGATCTGGCCAGCGCCCTTGGACGACTCTTCGTTGAGCGGGATGCGAATCATGCCATCCGGTGCGGTCATGGCCTTGGAGGTAAGGCCGGTGTACTCACCCTTGATGTCGAAGTAGCGGATTTCGCGGAAGTTGAACAGTTTCTCGTAGAACCCGGCCCAGTAGGCCATGCGCCCGCGATACACGTTGTGGGTCAGGTGGTCGATGATTTTCAGGCCCGCCCCAACCGGGTTGCGGTCAACGCCTTCAATGAAATTGAAGTCGATGTCGTAGATCGAGCTGCCTTCTTCGTAACGGTCGATCAAGTACAGCGGCGCGCCGCCAATGCCCTTGATGGCCGGCAGGCGCAGTTCCATCGGGCCGGTTTCGATGTCCACCGGCTGGGCGCCCAGTTCCAGGGCGCGGGCGTAGGCTTCATGGGCGTTGCGCACACGGAAGGCCATGCCACACACCGATGGCCCATGTTCGGCGGCGAAATACGAGGCGATGCTTTTGGGTTCGTTGTTGAGGATCAGGTTGATGCCGCCCTGGCGATACAGGTGCACATCCTTGGAACGGTGGGTGGCTACCTTGGTGAAGCCAAGTATCTGGAACACCGGCTCAAGCACACCTGGGGTGGGAGAAGCCAGTTCAATGAATTCGAAGCCCATCAGGCCCATTGGATTGTCGAAGATATCAGCCATGTTCGTGTCCTCATCTGCAGCGAAATATTAGTGAATACGCGGGATGTGGAAGGACGATGGCGGTGAGCACGGGATACCGCGCACGCTGCGGGCGAGGAAGTCACCAATGATCAGCTTGAACCCATGGTATGTCATATGGACCCATTCTCGGTGGGGTTGTCCCTTCGCGTGGGAAGGGGCTTATTGTTTTATTCGTAAACCGATTCTACATTGCGTAAATTACTTTGTCGCGTTTTTGTTGGTTGCCAGGGCTGGCAAACGGCTATCCTCTGCACAGTAACCCTCATCAAGACTAGGCCAGCATGCCCCTTACGGTAAAACGCCCAGCCCGATTGAGCTGGCGCAGCCTATTGCCCTGGGTCGTTGGCATCCTGCCGGTGGCCTGCGGCCTCACGGTGATGCACTGGCAGATCGAGCGCGAGCTGCGCGCCAGCAGCCAGGCCACCACGCGGCAGGTGGTGGAACATGTGGAACATATTCTCGACAACCTCGCCAACGCCGCCCAGGTGCTATTGCCACTGGCCGGCAGCCCTTGCGAGCCCGCCCAACTGACCCTGCGCAGCCAGGTGACGCGCAACGCCTTCGTGCGTTCGACCAACCTGTTCCGCGACAACACGCTGTATTGCTCGTCGCTGTTCGGCGATTTCGACGAACCGGTCGACGCCAACGACTACACCGACGGCCACCTGTGGTTGATGGACGGCAACTCGGTAACCCCTGGCCACCCCTTGCTGGTTTATCGCCTCAGCGACGGTGCCCGTGGCGCCATCAGCACCGTCGATGGCGACCACCTGGTGACTGCCCTGCGCCTGATCGGCCCCAACGAGCAGCTGCAACTGCGGGTGGGCAATGCCTGGCTGGGCCAGGATGGCAGGGTCCATGCCGGGGCCCCAGCCCCGGCGGCCACGGCCGACGTGACCCTGGGCTCGACCCGTTACCCGTTCAGCGTGCACGGTGGCTACGCCGCCGACAAACCGGCACAGCTGCTGCGCAGCCAGTACCCGGCGCTGCTCAGCCTGTTGCTGGTGCTGGGCGTTGTCGCCGCGGGCGTATGCCGCTGGCAGATCCGTCGCGCCAGTTCGCCCAGCGCCGAGCTGCAGCGGGCGCTGGAGGCCGATGAGTTCCTGCCCTACTTCCAGCCGGTGGTGCGCAAGGGCGATTATCGCTGGGCCGGTGCCGAAGTGCTGATGCGCTGGAACCACCCGCGCGAGGGCCTGGTGCGCCCCGACCTGTTCATCCCCTACGCCGAACACAGCGGGCAGATCGTCGCCATGACCCGGGCGTTGATGCTGCATACCGCGCAGAGCCTGGCGCCGTACACGGCGCTGCTGGAGGACGGCTTCCACATCGGCGTCAACATCACCGCCGACCATTGCCGCGACCTGACCCTGCTCGACGACTGCCAGACCTTCCTCCAGCACTTCCCGCCCGGCCGCGTGCGGCTGACCCTGGAGCTGACCGAACGCAAGCTGATCGAACCCACGCCCATTGCCCTGGAGTTGTTCGAAAAGCTCCATGCCATGGGCGTGATGATCGCCCTGGACGACTTCGGCACCGGCCAGTCGAGCCTCAACTACCTGCGCCAGTTCAAGGTTGACTACCTGAAGATCGACCAAAGCTTCGTCGCCATGATCGGCGGCGATGCCCTGTCACAGCATATTCTCGACAGCATCATCGAGCTGTCTGCCAAGCTGGGCCTGGGTATCGTCGCCGAGGGTGTGGAAACCGAGGTGCAGCGCGACTACCTGGCCCAGCACGGGGTGGACTTCCAGCAAGGCTACCTGTTCGGCCGGCCAATGCCGGCAGATGCCTTTCTGCAGGCCCTGGCCGCCCAGCCGGGTGCTGCGCGGTTGCCGCAAGGCGCGCCCCCTGAGATCATGCGCGGCTGACTTATCCGCTCACTCCCCCGTTATCCGAGGCATTCGTGTCAAAAGGCATTATTTCGTCGGTCATGGCGTCCTGCTTGTTCGCTGTGATGTACTTCTATACCTCTCTGCTCGCGCCGCTGGACGGCGAAGAGATCTTTGGCTGGCGCACGCTGCTGACCCTGCCCTGCCTGACCCTGTTCATGCTGGTGAGCAAGGATTTCAAGCGCGTCGGCGAGCTGCTGGCGCGGGTGCGCCAGACGCCTGTGCTGTTGTTGGGTATGGTCGGCACTTCCTGGTTGATGGGCGTGCAGCTGTGGCTGTTCCTCTGGGCGCCGCTGCACGGCCGCAGCCTGGAAGTGTCGATGGGGTATTTCCTGCTGCCACTGGCAATGGTGCTGACTGGCCGGCTGGTGTACGGCGAGCGCCTGTCGCGCCTGCAGAAGGTGGCGGTAAGCTGCGCCGCGCTGGGCGTGGGGCACGAACTCTACCAACATGGCAGTTTTGCTTGGGAAACCCTGCTGGTGATGATCGGCTACCCGATCTACTTCGTGCTGCGCCGGCGCTGCCGCACCGACCACCTGGGTGGCCTGTGGTGCGACATGTGCCTGTTGCTGCCCTGGGCGCTGTACTTCGTGGCCACCGGGCCGCTGTCAGCCGCCGACCTGCAGGCGCACCCGGGGCTGTACGGCTTGATCCCGGTGCTGGGGGCGATCAGTGCCTCGGCGCTGATCGCCTACGTGCTGGCCAGCCGCCTGTTGCCGTTCAGCCTGTTCGGCCTGCTCAGCTACGTTGAGCCGGTGCTGCTGGTGGGCGTGGCCCTGCTGCTGGGCGAAACCATCGGCCCGGACCAGTGGCTGACCTACCTGCCGATCTGGGCCGCCGTGCTGGTGCTGGTGCTCGAAGGCTTCAAGCACCTGCTGCGTCAGCTTCGCCGCTCGGTGTAAGGCGTACCTGCCTGACACGGCGCTCTTCCACCGCCACCACGGTCATGTTCCAGCCGTTCCAGGCCAGGCGGTCACCCACCACTGGCAAGCGGTCCAGCAAGCTCATCACCAGGCCCGCGAGGGTCTGGTAATCCTCGGTGGGGCGGGCGCTGAAGCCAGTTCGCGCCTGCACCTGGCCAAGGTTCAGGGCGCCACTGACCACGAAGCTGCCGCCCTCCTCGACCACCGCCGGGCCTTCCACCTCGCTGGCATCTGGCAACTCGCCGGCGATCGACTCAAGGATGTCGGTCATGGTCAGCAGGCCGGTAAAGTCACCGAATTCGTTGACCACGAAAGCAATGTGGGTCGATTGGCCGCGCATTTGTTCCAGGGCGTTGAGAATGCTGAAGCTCTCCAGCAGGTTCAACGGTGCCTGGACCATCCGCTCCAGGTCCGGCTGGGCACCTGACAGAATTTCCTTGAGCAGCTCTTTCTTGTGCACGAAGCCCAAGGGTTCGTCGATGCGCCCATCGCGGATCAGCGGCAGGCGCGAGTAGGCGGAGTTGGCCAAGGCTTCGGTGATGGCCTGGGCCGGTTGCGCCAGGTCGATCACGTCGACTTCGGCGCGGGCAGTCATCACCGTGCGGATCGGCCGCTCGGCCAAATTCAGCACGCCGCTGATCATGACCCGCTCGCGGCGGTCGAACAGCACCTGCTCCTCGCCCCCTTCGACCAGGTCGGCGATTTCTTCGCCCACCTCGTCGGCCTCGACCCGGCGCCCGCCCAGCAGGCGCAGCACGGCATGGGCGGTGCGCTCACGCAGTGGCTTGTGCTGCTGCAGGCTGCGCTTGCGGCGGGCACGGGCCAGCTGGTTGAGCAGTTCGACGATGATCGAGAAACCGATGGCCGCGTACAGGTAGCCTTTGGGGATGTGCATGCCCAGGCCTTCGGCGGTCAGGTTGAAGCCGATCATCATCAGGAAGCCCAGGCACAGCATGATCACGGTTGGGTGAGCGTTGACGAAGCGCGTCAGCGGCTTGCTGGCCACGATCATGATGCCGATGGAGAAGATCACCGCGATCATCATCACCGACAATTGCTCGACCATGCCCACCGCGGTAATCACCGCGTCCAGCGAGAACACCGCATCCAGCACCACGATCTGCCCGACGATGGGCCAGAAGGCGGCATGGCGCACCGTGCCGGAGGCCTGGGCCACATGCCCTTCCAGGCGCTCATGCAGCTCCATCGTGGCCTTGAACAGCAGGAACACGCCACCAAACAGCATGATCAGGTCGCGGCCGGAGAAGCTTTTGCCGAACACCTCGAACAGCGGCGCGGTCAGGGTGACCATCCACGAGATGCTGGCCAGCAGGCCAAGGCGCATGACCAGCGCCAGGCTCAGGCCGATCACCCGGGCGCGATCACGCTGATGGGGCGGCAGCTTGTCGGCGAGGATGGCGATGAACACCAGGTTGTCGATACCCAGCACCAGCTCAAGGACGATAAGCGTCAACAGGCCTAGCCAGGCCGTGGGATCGGCTAGCCATTCCATTAGCAGGTACTCACGTGGGACGCGTCACGCAGACGCAGGGGAAGTGGCCGAAACGGCCGGGGACTGGGGGGCTCCGCGAAGGTGCTCATGGTGACCTTGAATGAAATTAGGGAATAAAATCCTACAAGGACAAGCGATTTATTTGATAACAGAAAACTATTACAAAACCTGTAGCAGCCCCCCGCTGCCGTTACAACATGACAAAGAACGGTCGGTAGTTCCACTCCGAAGCACGGTGAATGTTGCGGTTTTGCGGCTCGATCAGGCGTAACCGGCCCTGCTGGTCGATGAACAGGTTGGCAGAATGGGCGCCCCTGTCATTGCTGCCGAAAACGATGCCTACGGCGTAGGGGTAGAGCGCTCTGCGCTCATAGGCATCCTTGCTGGCCTGGCTCTTGTACGCCAGGGAAAAATCGTCGCAGTCGAACACTTCCGGGGTGAAGCGGTAACTGGCCAACCCGGAGTTGTACCAAATCGCCCGTGCATGCTGGTCGGAAATCGCCTCGTAGTACCTGTCGACCGCGAACTGGCGGTAGCCCAGGTCGATAGCGGGCCAGGTTTCCTTGATCAACGCCGCCACTTTGCTGACCGGCACGAGCAGTTTGTGCAGCGAGAAGCGGCTGACCTGCGCAGTGGGCAGCTCCGCCACCGGGCTCAGTTTCAGCCAACCCCACGAACCGCCTGGGGCATTCAGGACCATGCGTGAGGTACCAAGCTTCACGCCCAAGGTGAAGGCCGGGACTTCCTGCTCGTTCACTACCGTATTGCCGCTGATGGCCACCTTGAACGTCAGGTGTGGGTAGCTTTCCCAAGCTTTCCAGCCCGCGAACACATACTCGCCCTTGCTGGAGTCGCCATTGGCGAACAGTGACCAGTCCTGGACATCGAGCTCAGCGCACAAGACCATTTCGTTGCGGGCGCTGTCCACTCGCACGCGCAGCGGTACGATATCAGCGCTGTAGGTGTCCGGGTCGCCCAGGTAGGCCCAGCCCCAGTCGCCATAGCCCCGGCGGTGCACGCAGAGCCAGCGGCCATGCTGGTCACGCAGCGCCAGGCGATCTTCCTCGGTGATGTGCTTGAGGCGCAAGGCGTCGCTGAGTTCCCCGGCTGCCTGGTTTTTTTCCGAAAGGTTCGGCTCTGGCGGTGGCGGGTCGGGTTCAGGTGCGGGAATCACTTGGCCTATGATCGGGGTGCTCAGGTCGTGCGGCTGATTGGCCACGAGTTTGTGAATGGGCATGGGCAGCTCCTGTTCGAAATGGCCTGGCAGCATGTTCCTGACGGTGGCGGGGCGTCAGGCGGCAAACCTTCCTGGCCTTTTCGAGCGCTGGCTTGCTCGGTGCGCCTGGCCATCAGGGGACTATTGTTCAATACGCCCGGCCCCCGTGCGCCGCAGGATGGCGGCTCAGTACACGACAAGGAGTGACAGCAATGAGCATCAGCCTTTCCATGGCCGCCTTCGCCCTGGCCGCCTCGATTTCCCCTGGCCCGGTGAACATCGTCGCCCTGGGCAGCGGCGCCCGCCACGGGCTGCGTGCCAGCCTGTGGCATGTGGCCGGTGCCACCCTGGGGTTTTGCCTGCTGCTGGTGCTGGTGGGCCTTGGCCTGCATGAAGTGCTGCAGCGCTGGCCGGCGCTGGGCGTGGCGCTGCATTGGGCAGGCGTGGCTTTTCTGCTGTGGATGGCGTGGAAGCTGGCCAGCGACGACGGGCAGTTGGGTGACGAACGGCAACGGCCTGCGCCTTCGGCCTGGCAGGGCGCCGTGATGCAATGGCTCAACCCCAAGGCCTGGCTGGCGGCGGTGGCGGGTGTGGGCGCCTATACCGGTGGTGAGCAGCAGCTACTGTGGTTGTTTGCGTGGATCTACGCCCCTGTCTGCTTTGTGTCGGTGGCCTGCTGGGCGTGGGCAGGGAGTGTGATTCGCCAGTACCTGCGAGAGGTACGGTACGTGCGGCTGCTCAACCGGGGGCTGGCGGTGTTGCTGGTGGCAAGCGCGGTGTACCTGGTGCTTTGACCAGGGCGCCCCCATGGAACAAATCGTAACTATCTGATTAACACAGCCCCCTGTAGGAGCGAGCGCAGCTCGCGATGGGCTGCAAAGCAGCCCCAGCGTGATGAGCTGCGAAGCTGAAGACCCGGGGCCGCTGCGCGCCCCATCGCGAGCTGTGCTCGCTCCTACCGGGGACAGCGCAGCCCGCGAGGGCTGGGTTATCTCCTACAGGGCATTTGGGTTACGCCTGGCTGGCATCACGGTAATGCCCCGGCGTCGCTGCCAGGTGCTGCTTGAACGCCCGCTGCAAATGCGCCTGGTCGGCAAAACCGGCCTCCAGGGCCACCTCGGCAATGGCGCGCCCTTTGCGCAGCTGCGCCCGCGCCTGCTGCACCCGCTGGTCCAGCAGGTATCCATGGGGCGTCAGGCCAAAACGCTGGCGGAACGCACGAATCAGGTAGGAACGGGACAAGCCGCAGGCCGCGCAGATATCTGCCAGGCTCAGCGGGTCGCTGCGGTGGGCGCGCATGAACGCAGCGGCGCTGTCCAGTTGCGGATGCGCGGTGTCCGCCTTGGCAGGCACGGCCTCCAGGTAATCAGGGAGCTGCTGGAAAAACCGTGCCAGGCCGGCTTCGCGATCGGCAACCTCGCTGTCGAACAGGTCGGCGAACACACGCAGCAACCGGCCATACAATGGGGCCGAGGTGCTGAAGGTTTGCGCAGGCAACATAAAACCCTGCGCCCGCAGCCAAGGCATGTCGACGAACAACATCAGGTACGACCAGCCCTGCCCCGCGATCGGGTTGCAGGCATGGACCACACCGGGGTTCATCATCACCGTGCTGCCGGCGCTTATCTCAACCTGGTTATCACCGCTCAGGTAGGTGCTGCGCCCACCGGTAACCAGGCCGATGGAAAAACTCTCATGGGAATGGGGCCCATAGCACACCTGGCGCCCATCGCCCACACGCCGGGCCTCGACAAAGGGCAACGCCGGATCCCGCCAGAACCGCGACACCTCGATCATCGCCCTGCCCTCATTCGCCGCCGTCGTGCACCACCACCAGCAACTGCGCCGGTTGCTCGCCTACCGAGCGCAACCGGTGCGGTGTCTGGGCATTGAAATGCAGGGCGTCACCCTGTTGCAACATGACCCGCTCGCTCATGAAGTCCACCTCCACCTGGCCAGCATGGACAAACAGGAACTCCTCGCCCTGGTGCTCCTTGAAGGTCGGGTCGCTGAACGCGGTCGGCGGTTGAATCAGAAACGGCAGCAGGCTGCGCTGGCCCACCTGGCGGGTCAATGCCGCATAGCCCTGGCCTTGGCCATCACCCACCAACGCCTGGCGCTCGCCCTGGCGCACCAAGCTGTACAGGCTCTGGCCGGGCTGCTCTTCGGCGAACAACTCTTCCACCTGAACGTTCAGCGCCCGTGCCAGCTTCAGCGCAGCGGCAATCGACGGCGTGTTCAGGCCACGCTCGACCTTGGACAAGTAACTCTTGGTCATGCCGGACTTCTCGGCCAGCGCCTCCAAAGTCACCCCAAGTTTTTTTCTAAGCATTTTCAATCGGTTAGACATTCGAAGCGATTTTCCTGGGCCCACACACTTGCTTATGACACTTTGTGTCATATAGGATTATTTGTGTCACGCCAAACCCCATTCCTTTACCGATCAAAGCACCGGAACAGGGCAACGCCGACATCGCTCACAACGCCAAAGAGGATACTCCCCATGGCTAAGACCCTGACACACAGCAAAGAGCAACTGGTTCAGCAAGCACTGGCACAGATGCACGGCTCGCTTGCCGATAATACGTGGACTGTACGGGAAAAGCTGGCCCTGACCTGCCGAATTCTCTTCGACCACGGCCACGATTCGGGCCTGGCCGGGCAGATCAGCGCGCGCGGCCCGCAGCCGGGCACCTTCTACACCCAACAACTGGGCCTGGGTTTCGACGAGATCAGTGCCAGCAACCTGCTGCTGGTCAACGAGGACCTGGAGGTGCTTGAAGGCCAAGGCATGCCCAACCCGGCCAACCGCTTCCACAGTTGGGTGTACCGGGCCCGCCCGGATGTCAACTGCATCATCCACACGCACCCGACCCACGTCGCCGCCCTGTCGATGCTCGAAGTTCCGCTGGTGGTTTCGCACATGGACCTGTGCCCGCTGTATGACGATTGCGCATTCCTTGAAGCCTGGCCAGGCGTGCCGGTGGGTAACGAGGAAGGCGAGATCATCAGCGCCGCGCTGGGCGACAAACGCGCCATCCTGCTCTCGCACCATGGCCAGCTGTCTACCGGCAGCAGCATCGAGCAGGCCTGCAACTATGCGCAGCTGATCGAGCGCGCTGCCCGCCTGCAACTGCTGGCCATGGCGGCGGGCACCGTCAAGCCGATCGACCCGGCGCTGGGCCGCGAAGCGCACGATTGGATCGACCGCCCCAAGCGCCACAGCGCCGCGTTCAACTATTTTGCCCGGCAGAGCCTGCGCACCCACGCCGACTGCCTGAACTGACCCCCACTGCCTTGCTTGCGGAGCCCATAAAATGACAACCGATTTCCATGGCATCATCGGCTACACCATCACCCCTTTCAGCACTGATGGCGAACAACTCGACCTGCCGGCCCTGGGCCGGTCCATCGACCGCCTGATCGACGGCGGCGTGCAGGCCATCGCCCCGCTGGGCAGTACCGGAGAAGGTGCCTACCTCAGCGACAGCGAATGGCAGCAGGTGGCCGAATACAGCCTTGCCCAGATCGACAAGCGTGTGCCTAGCATCGTCAGCGTCTCCGACCTGACCACCGCCGGTGCGGTGCGCCGCGCACGTTTTGCCCAGGCCCATGGCGCCGATGCCGTGATGGTACTGCCCGCCGCCTACTGGAAACTCAGCGAAGCCGAGATTCTTCAGCACTACCGCGCCATCGGCGGCGCCATCGACATTCCGATCATGCTCTACAACAACCCGGCCACCAGCGGTACCGACATGCCGGTGGAGCTGATCCTGCGCATCGTGCGCGAGGTGGCCAACGTGACCATGGTCAAGGAGAGCACGGGGGACATCCAGCGCATGCACAAGCTGCAACTGCTGGGTGAAGGCCAGGTGCCGTTCTACAACGGCTGCAACCCACTGGCCCTGGAGGCGTTCGTGGCCGGGGCCAAGGGCTGGTGCACGGCGGCGCCGAACCTGATCCCGGCGTTGAACCAGGCGCTGTACCAGGCGGTGCTGGCGGGTGACCTGGCGCAGGCGAAAGCGTTGTTCTACCGGCAGTTGCCGTTGCTGGACTTCATCTTGAAAGGTGGCTTGCCCGCTACCATCAAGGCAGGCCTGGCGTTGACCGGTTTGCCGGTGGGCGAGCCTCGGCGGCCGGTGTTCGGGCTGGATGAATCAGGGCGCGCGGCGCTGGCGGGTTTGCTGGCAAGCCTCGACAGCCAGGCCTGACACCCCTCTTGTAGGAGCGGGCTTGCCCCGCGAACACCGGCGAAGCCGGTGCCCTGTACCGCGGCGCTTGCTTCGCGGGGCAAGCCCGCTCCTACAGGCATCAACAGTATCGACGCTGGGTCACGGCATCACCGGCGGCACATACTGCAAGGTGGCGCCCAGCGCCCACAGCAACACCAGCACCAACGGCACATGCACCAGCAACTGCACGAACGAAAAACCAATCAGGTCGCGCGCCTTCAAACCCAGCACGCCCAACAATGGCAGCATGTAGAACGGGTTGATCAGGTTCGGCAGCGCTTCGGCGGCGTTGTAGATCTGCACCGCCCAGCCCAGGTGATACTGCAGGTCGTTGGCCACCAGCATCACGTAGGGTGCCTCGATGATCCACTTGCCTCCGCCCGATGGGATGAAGAAACCCAGCACTGCCGAGTACACGCCCATCAGCAAGGCATAGGTGTCGTGGGTGGCGATCTGGGTGAAGAACAGCGAAATGTGGTGAGCCAGGGTCTGCTCATCCACACCCTTGACCTGGGTGAGGATCGCGGCAATCGAACCGTACAGCGGGAACTGGATCAGCACCCCGGTGGTGGTCGGCACGGCGCGGGCCACGGCATCGAGGAAGCTGCGCGGGCGCCAGTGCAGCAAGGCGCCGAGCATGATGAACAGCAGGTTGTAGGTGTTCAGCCCGGAAATGGCCGTGATCGCAGGCTTGGTGGCGAACTCCTGGTACAGCCAGCCAGCAGCCAGCGCCACCAGCAGCAGGATCAAAATCGGGCTGTGCTCCAGCCATTCGCCCGGGCGGGTACGCTGGGGTGCAGGTGGTGCGGTGAAGCTGGGGTCGACGCCGCAGTCTTCGGCGCTGCGCGCGCTGTTTGGCCCAGGGGCGGTGGCATAGGCGATGACCAGCGACACGATCACCAGCGCGGCCAACATCACCCCGGACTGCCACAGGAAGATGGTTTCAGTGAACGGAATCACCCCGGTGATCGACAGGATCGACGGTGGCAGGCTGGCCGGGTTGGCCTGCAACTGCGCCGCCGACGACGACAACCCCAAGGCCCATACCGCACCCAGGCCCAGGTAGGCAGCGGCACCCGCGGCGCGGTAGTCCATTTTCAGTTCCGTGCGCCGCGCCAGGGCGCGTACCAGCAGGCCGCCGAACACCAGCGACAGGCCCCAGTTGAGCAGCGACGCCAGCATCGAGATCAACGCCACCCAGCACACGGCGCTGCGGCCGTTTTTCGGGATGCGCGCCAGGCAGTCGATCAGCCGCGCAGCCGGTGGCGAGCTGGCCACCACGTAGCCGCCAATGACCACGAAGGCCATCTGCATGGTGAAGGGGATCAGGCTCCAGAAGCCATCGCCGAAGGCTTTGGCGGTGTCGGTCGGCTTGGCGCCCATGGCCAGGGCACCGATGCACACCAGCAGCACGGCCAGGGCGGCGAACACCCAGGAATCGGGGAACCAGCGTTCGGCCCAGTTGGAACAACGCAGGGCAAAGCGGGCGGAGCGGCTGTCTTGGATTTCAGCGGCCACGAGGGAATTCCTTTTATTGGTTTTATAGGTTGGCAATGTGCCCAGCACAAGCACAAAACCCTGTGGGAGCGGGCTTGCCCGCGAATACGATGGCAAATTCACCAAGGCATTCGCGGGCAAGCCCGCTCCCACAGGGTCGGTTATACGTTTTAGAAGGTCATTTCCTTCACGTCGTCCGGCACGATCAGCTTGCCGGCGGTTTTCTCGATGATTTCTTCAACGCTTACCCCAGGCGCGGTTTCGCGCAGGATGAACGCGCCGTCTTCGATTTCCAGGTAGGCAAGGTCGGTCAGCACCTTGCGGATGCAACCGGCACCGGTCAGCGGCAAGCTGCATTGGGGCAGTAGCTTGGACTCGCCGTCCTTGGAAGCATGGGTCATGGTGACGATGATGTTCTCGGCGCCGGCCACCAGGTCCATGGCACCGCCCATGCCCTTGACCAGCTTGCCGGGGATCATCCAGGAGGCGATATTGCCCTGCACATCCACCTCGAAGGCGCCGAGCACCGTGAGGTCGACGTGGCCGCCACGGATCATTGCGAACGACTGCGCCGAATCGAAGATCGACGCGCCACGGCGGGCGGTGACGGTTTGCTTGCCGGCGTTGATCATGTCCGGGTCGAGGGTGCTTTCGGTGGGGAATTCGCCCATGCCGAGCAGGCCGTTTTCCGACTGCAGCATCACATCCATATCGGCCGGTACGTAGTTGGCCACCAGGGTCGGGATGCCGATGCCGAGGTTGACGTAGTAGCCGTCCTTCAGTTCACGGGCGACGCGTTGCGCCATCTGTTCGCGGGTCAGTGCCATGGTCAGGATCTCTTTGTTGTTCTGATGGACGGCGCTCAGGCCTTGACGGTGCGCTTTTCGATGCGTTTTTCGAAGGTGCCGACGATCACGCGGTCAACGAAAATACCCGGCGTGTGGATTTCGCTGGGCAGCAGCACGCCGGGCTCGACGATTTCTTCCACTTCGACCACGGTGATCTTGCCGGCGGTGGCAGCCAATGGGTTGAAGTTCTGCGCGGTGTTGCGGTACACCACGTTGCCGTAGTGGTCGGCCTTCCAGCCCTTGACGATGGCGAAGTCGCCGGTGATGGCTTCTTCAAGGATGTACTTGCGGCCCTTGAATTCGCGCACCTCCTTGCCCTCGGCAACCGGGGTGCCGTAGCCGGTGGCGGTGAAGAAGGCAGGAATACCGGCACCGCCAGCGCGCATCTTCTCGGCCAGGGTGCCCTGTGGGGTGAGTTCGACTTCCAGTTCTCCACTGAGCAACTGGCGTTCGAATTCGGCGTTTTCCCCCACGTAGGAGGCGATCATCTTGCGGATCTGCCGGTCTTCGAGCAGCACGCCCAGGCCAAAGCCATCGACCCCGCAGTTGTTGGAAACCACGGTCAGGCCCTTGACGCCAAGGCGCTTGATTTCGGCAATCAGGTTCTCAGGGATACCGCACAGGCCGAAGCCGCCGGCCAGTACCGTCATGTTGTCGGTCAGGCCTGCCAGGGCCTCTTCATAGGTTGCTACGCGCTTGTCCAGTCCGGCCATGCTGATCCGCCTTTTGTAGTTGTTGAACCGACGAGGCTGTCGGTGAGCGTGTGTCACCATCTTCACCGCTGGCGACTGATTTGTTAATTTTGTTTTCATCATCGATTGATAACTTTTCCAAAACAGCGATCGGGGCAGTCATGAACGTCAAGCAACTGCGCGCCTTCGTCGCCGTGGCCAAGTACCAGAGCTTTGCCCAGGCCGGCGAACACCTGCATGTCTCCCAACCGGCCCTGAGCCTGACCATCAAGGCGCTGGAGGACAACCTCGGCGGCGCCCTGCTCACCCGCACTACCCGCAGCGTCAGCCTGACCGCCGAGGGCGAGGTGCTGCTGCCGCTGGCCCGGCGCCTGCTGGCCGACTGGGACGACACCGAGGAAATGCTGCGCCAGCGCTTCACCCTGCAACTGGGCCGGGTGTCGGTGGCCGCCATGCCGGCGTTCGCCGGCAACCTGCTGCCGCATACGCTCAAGGTGTTCCGCCAGCGCTACCCGAAGGTCAATGTCACCGTCCACGACGTCATCAACGAGCAGGTGCTGGAACTGGTGCGCCACCGCCGCGTCGAACTGGGCATTGGCTTCGAGCCGGAAAACACCGACGGGCTGAACTTCCACCCGCTGTACATGGACCGTTTCGTTGCCGTGGTGCCCGCTGAATCACCCCTTTCCCGCCTGGCCCAGGTCAGCTGGGCGCAACTGCTGGCCGAGGACTTCATTGCCCTGCAACGCCCGTCTGCCGTGCGCCTGCTGCTGGAGCAGAATGTCGCGGCGCAGCACGGCAAGCTGGCGGTGGCGTTCGAAAGCCACCAGCTGTCAACCATCGGCCGCATGGTCGCCAGCGGGCTGGGGGTGAGTGCGGTACCCGCGCTGTGCATCAACCAGATGCAGGAGCTGGGCGCACGCTGCGTCACCCTGGTTGAACCCGCTGTAGAGCGGCGCATCGGCGTCATCGCCCTGAGCGACCACAAGCTGTCCACCGCCGCCCAGGCGCTGCTCGACGTACTGCTTTCCCATACCCAAACCCCGGAGGTGACATGCGTTACGTGAAACTGGCAGGTTGCGAAGTGCCCGCCATTGGCCAGGGCACCTGGTACATGGGCGAGGACCCCGCTCGCCGGGCGGCGGAGGTGGCGGCCCTGCAACAGGGCATCGAACAGGGCATGAGCCTGATCGACAGCGCCGAGATGTACGCCGAAGGTGGCGCCGAGGAAGTGGTCGGCCAGGCCATTGCCGGGCGCCGCGAACAGGTGTTTCTGGTCAGCAAGGTCTACCCGCACAACGCCAGCCGCCGCGGCGTGCCGGCGGCCTGCGAACGCAGCCTGCAGCGCCTGGGCACCGACGTGATCGACCTGTACCTGCTGCACTGGCGCGGCCAGTACCCGCTGGAGGAAACGGTCGAGGCCTTCGAACGCCTGCGCGAAGCGGGCAAGATCCGCCACTGGGGGGTGTCCAACTTCGATGTCGACGACCTGCGCGAACTGAACGCACCTGCCTGCGCCACCAACCAGGTGCTGTACAACCCGGCGCAGCGCGGTATCGAGTTCGACCTGCTGCCGTGGAGCCGGCAACGGGGCTTGCCGACCATGGCTTATTGCCCGCTGGCCCAGGCCGGGCGGCTGTTGCAGCACCCGATCATGCAGGAAATTGCCGAGCGCCATGGCGCTACGCCGGCGCAGGTGAGCCTGGCGTGGGTGACGCGCGAGGATGGGGTGATCGCCATTCCCAAGGCCGTTTCGCCGGCGCATGTGCAGTTGAATGCGGCGGCGGGGGAACTGGCCTTGAGCCGGGAAGATTTGCGGGCGATTGACCGGGCGTTTGCGGCGCCTACCCGCAAGCAGCAGCTGGCGATGGTCTGAAAGAGCGTGCGGGCTTCTTCGCGGAAACCCTGGGGCCGCTGCGCGCCCCATCGCGAGCTGCGCTCGCTCCTACCCGCGAGGAGGCCCGTGCGGTTAATGGAAATCCCGGCTTCTGACATCCAGTCCCTGCAACAACGGGCTGATGTCTTCCAGGCGCCGGGCGATCAAGTGCCGCACGCCCTGCTCCTGCTCCAGCCGCCCACTCACCTTGAGCAACTGAGCCCCCACCAGCGCCCGCCGCTGCCGCTCGGCCAGGTCACGCCAAACCACCACATTGACCATGCCGAGCTCATCCTCCAGGGTGACGAAGGTCACCCCGCTGGCCGTTTGCGGGCGCTGGCGCCCCACCACCAGCCCGGCCACGGCAATCGCATCGCCATGCCCGACATCCGCCAACTCGCCTGAACTGCGACAGCCCAATGCCCGCAGGCGAGTGCGCAGCAAGCACAACGGATGAGGCCCCAAGGTCGTGCCCAAGGTGTCATAGTCGGCCAGCAAATCCTCGCTGACGGTGGGTGCTGGCAATACCACCTGCGCTTGCGGCTGCGCCTGCACCTCGGCAAACAGCGGCAACTGTGGCTGCACCGCCGCTACTTGCCAGCGTGCCTGGTGGCGGTCTTGCGCCAGGGCACGCAGCGCACCCGCATCGGCCAGCCGGGCACGGGCACGGCTATCGAGCCCGGCACGCAGGCAGACGTCTTCCACATCGCGCCACGGCCGCTCGGCCCTGGCCTGCGCCAGGCGCCGGGCATCGGCCTCGTTGAAACCACGCACTTGGCGCAGCCCCAGGCGGATCGCCAACACCCCATTGCCATCAGGTTCCAGGGTGCAATCCCATTCGCTGTGCATTACATCCACCGGCCGCACCTCGATACCCTGGCGGCGCGCCTCCTGCAGCAACTGGTCGGGGCTGTAGAAGCCCATGGGCCAGCTGTTGACCAGGGCGCAGGTGAAAATCGCCGGCTCATGGCACTTCAGCCAACTGCTGGCATAGCACAGCAAGGCAAAGCTGGCGGCGTGCGACTCGGGGAAACCGTAGCTGCCAAAGCCCTTGATCTGCTCGAAGATACGTTCGGCGAAAGCCAGGTCGTAGCCGTTGCGCAGCATGCCCTGCACCAGCCGTTCACGGTGGGGCTCCAGGCCGCCATGGCGCTTCCAGGCCGCCATGCTGCGGCGCAACTGGTCGGCTTCGCCGGGGCTGTAGTCGGCGGCGACCATGGCCAGCTCCATCACCTGCTCCTGGAACAACGGCACGCCCAGGGTGCGCTCGAACACTTCCTTGAGCTTTTCCGAGGGGTAGGTCACCTGCTCCTTTTTCAGGCGCCGACGCAGGTACGGGTGCACCATGTCGCCCTGGATCGGCCCGGGGCGCACAATCGCCACCTCGATCACCAGGTCGTAGAAGGTGTTGGGCCGCAGCCGCGGCAGCATGGCCATCTGCGCCCGCGATTCGATCTGGAACACACCCATGGTTTCGGCACGGCTGATCATCGCGTAGGTGGCCGGGTCTTCGCCGGGGATGGTCGCCAGGGTCAACTGCCGGCCACGGTGGCGCTGCAGCAGGTCGAAACAGCGGCGCAAGGCGCTGAGCATGCCCAGCGCCAGCACATCGACCTTGAGCAGGCCGACCATGTCCAGGTCGTCCTTGTCCCACTGGATGACCGTGCGCTCGGCCATGGCGGCGTTTTCCACCGGCACCAGGTGGTCCAGCGGCTGTTCGGAAATGACGAAGCCGCCCGGGTGCTGCGACAGGTGCCGGGGAAAACCGATCAACTCGCCCGCCAGCACCAGGATACGCCGCAGCGAGGGGCTGCCGGGTTCAAAGCCCGCCTCGCGCAAACGCTGTTCATCGGGTATCCGGTCACTCCAGCGGCCGCAGCATTTGGCCAGGGCATCCACCTGGTCGGCCGGCAGCCCCAGCACCCGCGCCACGTCACGCACCGCGCCCGCGGCATGGTAGGTGTTGACCACCGCCGTCAGCGCGGCGCGGTGCCGGCCATAGCGGCGGAAAACGTACTGGATGACTTCTTCGCGGCGGTCGTGCTCGAAGTCCACATCGATATCGGGCGGCTCGTTGCGCTCACGTGACAGGAAGCGCTCGAACAACAGCCGATGCGCCATGGGGTCGAGTTCGGTGATGCCCAGCACGAAGCACACCACCGAATTGGCCGCCGACCCCCGGCCCTGGCAAAGGATGTGCTGGCTGCGGGCGAACGCGACGATGTCGTGCACGGTGAGGAAATAGCTCTCGTAACCCAGCTCCTCGATCAGCCCCAGTTCCCTGGCCAGCACTTCGCGTACCTTGCTGCTTGGGCCCGCCGGCCAGCGCAGCGGCAGACCGCGCTCGCACAGCTCGCGCAACCAGCTGGCGGGGCTATGGCCTTCGGGTACCAGCTCGCGCGGGTATTGGTAGCGCAATTGGCCAAGGTCGAACTGGCAGCGCTGCGCGATCACCAAGGTTTCCGCCAGCAGGTCGGCCGGGTACAGTTCGCCCAGTTGTTCCCGCGAGCGCAGGTGGCGCTCGCCGTTGGCGAACAGAAAACGCCCGGCCTCGGCCACGCTGCAGTGCTGGCGGATGGCGGTCATGCAGTCTTGCAGGGCACGGCGCCCACGCACATGCATGTGCACATCGCCACAGGCGACGGCGCGGATCCCCACGTGCCTGGCAAGCGCGAGCAAGCGGGCCAGGCGCTGGTCATCGGCGCTGCCCCGGTGCAGGTGCACGCCCAGCCACAAACGTTCGGCGAACACGCCCTGCAGCCATTGCCCAGGCTGCGGGTCGTCTGGCTCGTCGGGAATCCACAGCGCCAGCAAGCCTTCATGGTGCTGCAGCAGGTCGTCGGCGAACAGCTGGTACTCGCCCTTTTCGGCCCGGCGCCGGGCGCGGGTGATCAAGGCGCACAGGTGCTGGTAGCCCGTGAGGTTCTGCACCAGCAGTACCAACTTGGGGCCATCCTGCAAGCGTACTTCGCTGCCGACGATCAGGCGCAGTTGCCGGGCCTTGGCCGCCTGCCAGGCGCGCACCACACCGGCCAGGGTGCATTCGTCGGTGATCGCCAGGGCCTGGTAGCCCTGCTCGTGCGCCCGCCGAAACAGCTCTTCGGCGCTGGAGGCGCCGCGTTGGAAGCTGAAGTTCGACAGGCAATGCAATTCGGCATAGCCAGGGCCGTTCATGCGAACCAGCCTTGCAGCCACAACGGGCCGGGCTGAGCCAGGTCCTGGTAGGCCCAGCCGCGCAGGCCTTCACGGGTTTCGATGCAGTAGTAGTCGCGGCGCACGTCGCCGCCATCCCACCAGCCCGACTCGATGCGCTCGGCCTGCCCCAGTAAGCGGTGGCCAGCGTTGCCCAGGGCCTGCGGGGTGGGCAGCAACCAGCCAGGGCGGCTGCCGGGCGCGGCGGGCAGGCTGCCCAGGGCGCCCTGCTCGGCCTGCTGCCAGGCGCATTCCGGGCGATGGTCGGCCTCGGCGCGCAGGCCTTTGACCGCTTCATCGCCCAACCGCGCACGCAGGCGCTCGCGCAATTGCTCCCACGGCTGGGCCTGTTTTGCCCGTGGGTCGAACAGGGCCTGGTGTTGGGGCACGAACGGCGGCAAGTCGTCGGCGACCAGCCGCAGGTTGCGCACCGGCGCCGGGATGCGCAGTGGCTCCAGGCGCCCCCGGGCCAGTTCGAAGAGCATCGCGGCATCCCGTTCCGCGGCCAGCAGGCCCACTGGTAGCTGGGTGTCGGGGCCTTCTGCGTGCTCCAGGTGCAGCACGAAGCGCTGCACGCCACAGTCACGCCCGGCGAGGAAGGCAGCCAGGTCGTTGAGCATGCGCCGTAGCGGGAACAGCAAGGCCTGGTGCGATTCGACGTCGAAGTTGAGTTCCAGGCGGGTTTCGAAGCGGTCTGGGGGCTGGTAGAAGTCCAGCCCCAGGGTACGCAGGCCGAGCAGTTGGTCCAGGTGCAACTGCACCGGCGCGGCAAAACGCCTGGCCAGGGCATCACGCGGCAACGCCAGCACCTGCCCCAGCTGGCGCAGCCCCATGCGTGCGAAGGCTTCGGCGGCGTCCGCTGGCAGCCCGACACGGTTGACCGGCATGCGCGCCAGCGCCGCGCGGGTATCGTCGTTACTGAGCAATGCCAGGCCGTCATGGCCGTTGGCAAGCATGCGCGCGGCCACCGGGTTGGTGGCCAGCACGATACGCTGGCGCAACCCCAGTGCGGCCAGTTCTTCACGCAGGCGCGCCTCGAACACCGGCCAAGGGCCGAACAGCTGCAGGCTGGCACCCACTTCCAGCAGCACGGCGCGGGGGTAATGCAGGCTCACCTGGGCGCTGAACCGGTAGGCCCAGGCGGCCAGCAATTGCTGCAGTTGCTCGATACGCGCCGGGTCGGCTTCCACGCACTGAAAGCCGTCGGCCAGCGCCCGCGCGGCTGTCAGCGTTTGCCCCGCACGCAGGCCAAGCGCGGCCGCCGCGGGGTTGACCGCTTGCAGCACGCGCCGCTGCACCGGGCCACCGATCAGTACCAGGGGTGCATCGGCATCGTCACGCTCGCGCAGGATCGAGTCCAGCGCCAGCTGGGGCAAGAGAATGCAGGCCCAGAGCATGGCCCATCAGCCCCGCCCGGGGCAGGCGATAGGTGCCGCGGGCGGCAGGCCACCACGGCACTTGAGTACGCGCCACTGCGCCGGCCGGGTATCGATGGCGATACGCAGCGCCGCCGGCGACGGGTTGTGCGCGGCCTGTTGCGCCCGGCAGGCGAATGCCAGCGCCTGGCCGGTTTCAGCGGCCACCTGCAGCCGGCGCAGGGCGCGGTCGTCGGCGCGTTCCGGCCAGCACAGCACGGCGGCGCAACTGCCGGAGCGCAAACATTGTTCAGCCGCCCAGAGGCTGTCGGCCTGCGCGGCATTCACCTGCACCAGCCAGCGCAAATCCACGCCAGCGGCCTGCCAGGCCGGGGCGTAGGGAATGAACGGTGGCGCCACCAGCACCACCCGCCCGCCCTCGCCGCTCAGGCGTGCCAGGGTCGGCCACAACAACTGCAGTTCACCGCAGCCCGGGCTGGCCAGCAGCAGCTCGCTCAGGGCCGCTGCCGGCCAGCCGCCATCAGGCAGGCGCTGGTCGAGCGTGGCATGGCCGGTGGGTTGCAGCCCGGTGGGGCGAACCTGGCCCTGGCGGCCACGCCAGACCTGGCGCTGGTCGAGCAGCCGATCAAGGTCGACCACCGCGCCCATCAGTCACGCCTCAACAGGCCGCAGAACACGCCTTCGATGAAGAACTCGCGCTCGGGGCCCACGTCGATCGGCGCGTAGGCCGGGTTGCGCGGCAGCAGCCGATAACCGCCAGGCTGGCGCTGCAGGCGCTTGATGGTGACTTCGCCGTCCAGGCGGGCCACTACGATTTGCCCGTCGCGTGCATCGCCCTGCTGGCGGATGCCTACCAGGTCACCGTCGAAAATACCGTCGTCGACCATCGAGTCGCCGCGCACCTTGAGCAGGTAGTCGGGGGTGCGGCGAAACAGGCTGGGGTCGAGCAGCAATTGTTCGTGAATGCCGAGGTCCGGGCCGATTGGCGCACCGGCCGCCACCTGGCCGAGCACCGGCACTTCGAGAATTTCCGGCCGGCGCAAGGGCTCGGCCAGGCGGATGCCCCGCGCCTGGTTCGGCGTGACGTCGATGTAGCCGGCCTGGCACAGCGCGGTGATGTGCTTGCGCGCCACGCTGCGCGAGGCGAAACCGAAGCGGCTGGCGATGTCGGCCAGGCTCGGGGGCTGGCCATGGTCGGTAATTCGTTCGCGGATGAACGCGAGAATTGCCCGGCGTTTGGGAGTGAGATTGTCCATGGGGTACATTTGTACTCTTTTTGCCGCACACTGAACAGCCCCCTTTATCGTGCGCTTTGGTTATCATCCCTGCGCTTTTGTTTTTTGATTACCTGGATACCTGATGCTGACTGCCCTGCTGTTCGATCTCGATGGAACCTTGACCGACACCGACACCCTGCATTTGCAGGCCTTCCGCCAACTGCTGCACGACCATGACGGCCGCGAACTGACCCAGGCGCAATTCGATGCCCAGGTCAGCGGCCGCAGCAACGGCGAGTTGTTTGCCGAATTGTTTCCCCATGCCGACAAGGCGCAATGCCAGGCATTGGCCGAACGCAAGGAGGCCTTGTTCCGTGAACTGGCACCTGAACTCAAGCCGCTGCCGGGGCTGTTGAACCTGCTGGACCATGCCCGGGCCTGGGATATCGGCATGTGCGTGGTCACCAATGCGCCCCGGCTCAATGCCGAACACATGCTTGCGGCCATGGGGCTGCAGTCGCGTTTTGAACATGTGCTGGTGGCGGACGAACTGGCCCGGCCCAAGCCAGACCCGCTGCCCTACCTGACCGGGCTGCAACGCCTTGAAGCCGTGGCAGGCGAGGCGCTGGCGTTCGAGGATTCGCTGCCGGGGGTTACGGCAGCGAGCGGCGCTGGGATTTTTACCGTAGGGATTGCGACCACGCAGGCGCCAGAGCGTTTGATCGAGGCTGGGGCCAAGTTGGTGGTGAAGGATTTCAATGATCCGCGGTTGTGGGAATTGATCGAGGCCATGCACGGGTGAGGGTTCGGGTGGCCTCGGGTTCGACGGGAGAGGTGTAGCGCCTGTGAGATCGAGCGCCGCGCGGGCGGCGCTCGATCTCATAGGCACCACACCTCTACCGCCCTACACCCCCAAACCACTCATCACCTCCCCACCCAACCCTGTCGATTCCCTACCCCGCAAATCGACCAACTGCTGAACCCTCTCACGGAGTCAGCCCCCATGAGCACCCAACACCCGGTCGTCTCGCGCGCCCAATGGCTAGCCGCCCGCCAACAACTCTGGCTGCACGAAAAATCCCTCACCCACCAGCGCGACGCACTGGCCGCCGCCCGTCAGGCCCTGCCCTGGGTGAAGGTCGACAAACCCTACCGCTTCACCGGCCCGAACGGCGAACTGGGCCTGACCGACCTGTTCGCCGGGCGCAGCCAGCTGCTGCTCTACCACTTCATGTTCGCCGAAGGCTGGGACGAGGGTTGCCCCGGCTGCTCGTTCCTGGCCGACCACTTCGACGGTGCCAACCTGCACCTGGCCCATCACGACGTCTCACTGGTGGCGGTGTCACGCGCGCCCTACGAACAATTCCAAGCCTTCCGCCAGCGCATGGGCTGGCAGTTCCCTTGGTATTCCTCGGCAGGCAGTGGTTTCAACGAAGACTTTGGCGTAAGTGTCGGCGGCGAAGGCGAACGCCAGTACAACTACGAACCCTACAACGGTGGCGAAAGCGAACTGCCAGGCCTGAGCGCGTTTTTCAAGGACCAGGATGGCACCCTTTACCATACCTATTCCACCTACGCCCGCGGCCTGGACATCCTGGTCAACACCTACAACTTCCTCGACATCGCGCCCCTAGGGCGCAACGAAGCAGGCACCATGGACTGGGTACGGCATCACGACCGCTACCAGGGGCAAGCACAAAAGCCGCACTGCTGCCATGAATGAGGGGCGTCAGTTCCTCACACCGAGCATGCCGCGCTCGACGATGAAGTCGATCACCGCTTGCAGGCCCTCGCCTTTCTTCAGGTTGCTGAACGTCCAGGGGCGCTCCGGGCGCATGCGCCGGGTGTCGCGCTCCATCACCTCCAGCGAGGCCCCCACGTAAGGCGCAAGGTCGGTCTTGTTGATCACCAGGAAATCCGACTTGGTGATGCCAGGGCCGCCCTTGCGTGGGATTTTCTCGCCTTCGGCCACGTCAATGACGTAGATGGTCAGGTCGGCCAGCTCTGGGCTGAACGTGGCACTCAGGTTGTCGCCGCCACTTTCAACGAAGATCACTTCCAGGTTACCGAACTTGCGCGCCAGCGCTTCGACCGCCGCCAGGTTCATCGAGGCATCTTCGCGAATTGCGGTGTGCGGGCAGCCGCCGGTTTCCACGCCGACGATGCGCTCGGGCTCCAGGGCACCGGCCTCGGTGAGGATGCGTTGGTCTTCCTTGGTGTAGATATCGTTGGTGACCACGGCGATCTGGTAGTGGTCGCGCATGGCCTTGCACAGGCATTCGAGCAGCGCGGTCTTGCCGGAGCCGACCGGGCCGCCGACACCGACGCGCAGGGGTTGCTGATAGCTTTGCATGTAGGCAGTCCTCAGGAACGGAACAAACGGGTGTATTGGGTTTCGTGACGGGAAGAAGCAATGGCCAGCAGCGGCAGGCCGCCGCCCAGTTGCTCATCGCCCAGTGCCAGGGCGTGATCGAGCGCGCCGGGCAGCTCAGCCGACAGGTCGCGCAGCAGGGTTTGCGCTGCCTGCTGGCCGAACGGCACCAGCTTGACCCCGGCCATGACCGCACCTTCCAGCCAGGCAAAGGCCACGCCCAGGGCCAATTGGCGCAGCGGAATCTGCCAGTGCACGGCGAGCCAGGCCATGCCGCCCAGCTGGCTGAGCTCCAGGCTTGCGCGCCAGGCGGGCTCCTGGCCCAGCTGCCAGCCGTCGAGCAGGCGCGCCAGGGCCGAGCCGCGCTGCTGTTCTTCCAGGCGCAGCTCGGCGGTTTCCCGGTTGGCCAACAGGAAGCGGCTCCAGCGCGCGAACGCCGGCGCATCGCCCGCCTCGCAGGCGCGGTACAGGCGTGCCAGCAGCGGCCAGTCCAGGCAGGCCAGGGTGTCGTGCAGCTGCTCGCGCTGCCAGGCGCTGAAGCTGGCGGTGTCACGCACCCAGCCAGCCTCCACCGCCCACTCCAGGCCCTGGGAGTAGGTAAAGCCCCCTACCGGCAAGCCGGGGCTGGCCAGTTGCAGCAGGCGCAGCAGCGCCAGGTCGCTGTTCATCAACCGGCCAGTACCAGCGCGGCGCCGGCCAGCATGCCGCCGCCAAAGGCCTTCTGCAGGCCGCTGTGGCGGCGCAGCAGGCAACCGACGGCGAAACCGACTGCCAGCAGCAGGCCGCTGACCGTGACGAAGCCTGCGCTGAACATCCAGAACGCACTTGGGGTGGCTTCAACGCCATGGGCCCAGCCGTGGAACAAGGCGAACACCGGCATCGCCAGGGCCAGCAGCAGCTGGCGGCTGGGCAGCAACACGGCGGCAGCGGCCACCAGTACCGACACGGCGATCATGCTTTCCATGCCCAGCACGTCACCGAACAGGTGGCCGCACACGGCGCCGGCGAACATCGCGGCCAGGGTGGCCAGCGGCAAGGCCAGGTTGCGCCGGGTCAGCGCGGCGAGCACGCCGGTGCCGAGCAGCATCAGCAGGTGGTCCAGGCCGGTCAACGGGTGCAACAGGCCGTCCTGCAGGGGGTTGCCGTCATGCCCGGGGTGGGCGAAGGCAGGCAGTGCGACCATCAGTAGGGCCAGGGCGAAAATCTTTTTCATTGCAGGTTCCTTGGTTGAGAGGTTCAGGAAGGCAGGCGCACGAACGGGTGGTCGTGACCATGGCTATGGCTGCCGTGGCCGTGGCCGTGCGGCGCGCTCTGGTAGGCGCCGGCTTCCGGCTCGAACGGCGCCTGTTCGGTGTCTACCACCAGGCCCAGGCCGCGCAGCATGTCGTCGAGCACATGGTCATGCTGGTAACGCAACAGGCCAGGGTCGATCTGCAGCGGCACATGGCGGTTGCCCAGGTGGTAGGCGGCGCGGGCCAGCAGGTGCGGGTCGTCGCAGCGCACGGTCGACACCGTTTCAGCGGCAGCCAGCACACGCACCACCTGCTCGCCGCTGGCATCGGCAAGCAGTTCGCCGCCACGCAGCAGGTGGCCACGTTCCAGCATCAGGCCAGCGTCGCGGCCATCGTCGAGGGTCACCCGCAGGCGGCTCTTGATGCGGCTGTCGACATCCAGGGTAACGGTTGCAGTGACCGTGTCGGCGGCGCCGATGCGGCGGGTCAGGACAATCATCTTCACTCCTTCAGAACAGGAAATAACGCTGGGCCAGCGGCAGTTCGCTGGCCGGCTCGCACACCAGCAACTCACCGTCGGCACGCACCTGGTAGGTTTGCGAGTCGACTTCGATCACCGGCTGCAAGGTGTTGTGAACCATGTCGGCCTTGCGCACCCGGCGGCAGCCATGGGCCACGCCGATCAGGCTCTGCAGCCCCAGCTCCTGGTGCAGGCCACGGTCCATGGCGGCCTGGGGCAGGAATGTCATGCGCGTGGCATGGCGGGCAGCGCCCAGGGCACCGAACATCGGCCGGTAGTGCACCGGCTGCGGCGTCGGGATGGAGCCGTTGATGTCGCCCATGGGCGCGGTGGCGATCATCCCGCCCTTGATCACCAGGGCCGGCTTGACCGCGAAGAACGCTGGCGACCACAGCACCATGTCAGCCAGCTTGCCCACTTCCAGCGAGCCGACTTCATGGGCGATGCCGTGGGTCAGGGCGGGGTTGAGGGTGTACTTGGCGATGTAGCGCTTGACCCGGAAGTTGTCGCTGTAGCCGGTGTCCGGTGCCAACGGGCCACGGCGCAGTTTCATCTGGTGCGCCACCTGCCAGGTGCGCAGCACCACCTCGCCCACGCGGCCCATGGCCTGGGAATCGGACGAGGTCATGGCGAAGGCCCCCATGTCGTGGAGGATGTCTTCGGCGGCGATGGTTTCACGGCGGATGCGCGACTCGGCGAAGGCCACGTCCTCGGCGATGCTCGGGTCCAGGTGGTGGCAGACCATGAGCATGTCCAGGTGCTCGTCGACGGTGTTGACCGTATACGGCAGGGTCGGGTTGGTGGAGGACGGCAGCACGTTGGCCTGCCCGGCCGCGCGGATGATGTCCGGCGCATGGCCACCACCGGCGCCCTCGGTGTGGAAGGTATGGATGGTGCGGTCACCGATGGCGGCCAGGGTGTCTTCGATGCAACCCGACTCGTTGAGCGTGTCGGTGTGGATCGCCACCTGGATGTCCATTTCCTCGGCCACGCCCAGGCAGCAGTCGATGGCCGCCGGGGTCGAGCCCCAGTCTTCGTGCAGCTTGAGGCCCACCGCGCCGGCGGCGATCTGCTCGCGCAGGGCCTCCGGGCGCGAGGCGTTGCCCTTGCCCAGCAGGCCGATGTTGATCGGCAGGCAGTCGGCGGCCTGGAGCATGCGCGCCAGGTACCAGGGCCCTGGGGTGCAGGTGGTGGCGTTGGTACCGGTGGCAGGGCCGGTGCCGCCGCCAATGAAGGTGGTAACGCCGCTGGTCAGCGCCTCTTCGACCTGCTGCGGGCAGATGAAGTGGATGTGTGAGTCGATACCGCCTGCGGTCACGATCTTGCCTTCGGCGGCGATCACCTCGGTGCCGGGGCCCACCGGCACGGTCACGCCCGGCTGCACGTCGGGGTTGCCGGCCTTGCCGATGGCGGCGATGCGCCCGTGCTTGACGCCGATATCGGCCTTGACGATGCCCCAGTGGTCGATGATCAGGGCGTTGGTCAGCACCAGGTCCATGGCCTCGGCGCTAAGCATCTGGCCCTGGCCCATGCCGTCGCGAATAACCTTGCCACCGCCGAACTTCACCTCTTCGCCATAAATGGTGAAGTCTTTCTCGACCTCCACCCACAGCGCAGTGTCAGCCAGGCGCACGCGGTCGCCGACGGTAGGGCCGAACATGTCGGCGTAGGCCTGACGGGAAATACGGCTCATGCCCTGCCCTCCAGCGCGCCCATCACCTTGCCCTGGAAGCCGTGCACTTCGCGCTTGCCGGCGTAGGCCACCAGCTGCACGGTACGCGACTGGCCCGGTTCGAAGCGCACGGCGGTGCCGGCCGGGATGTCCAGGCGAAAGCCGCGGGTGGGCGCGCGCTCGAACACCAGCGCATCGTTGACTTCATAGAAGTGGTAGTGCGAACCGACCTGCACCGGCCGGTCGCCATGGTTGGCCACGCTGACGCTGACCGTGTCGCGGCCGGCGTTGAGTTCGATGTCGCCGGCGGCGACCTGGATTTCACCTGGAATCATGCTGGGCTCCTGCGCCAGGTCAGACGATGGGGTCGTGCACGGTCACCAGCTTGGTGCCGTCGGGAAAGGTGGCTTCGACCTGCACGTCATGCAGCATCTCGGCGACGCCCTCCATGACCTGCTCACGGCCCAGTACCTCGCGGCCCAGGCTCATCAGCTCGGCCACCGTGCGCCCATCCCGGGCGCCTTCGAGCACCGCGGCACTGATCAGTGCCACGGCCTCCGGGTAGTTGAGCTTCAGGCCACGGGCCAGGCGCCGTTCTGCCAACAAGGCGGCAGTGAACAGCAGCAGTTTGTCTTTCTCTCTTGGGGTCAGCTCCATTGCGCTCTCTCAAGTGGCCCAGATGCGCGGCGGGCACGCTGGCAGGCCGAGAACGGCCGGCCGCAATACGTGCCAGAGGCGCTGCAGGGTGTGTTGCAGGTGTTGGTTGTCGTGGTCGAGCAGGCGAATCACCAGCAGCGTGCCAAGCAAGGTGGCGCCGGCGGGGGTAGCGAGTTCGTCGAGCAAGGTGCGCACCTGCTCAAGCACGGCCGGGCTTGCCGGGGCTGCGCAGAATGTGGCGACCAGGGGGTGCTCGCCGACCTTGGCCAGGTGCCCGCCTTCGATGCGCAGGCGCTCGTGCAGGCCGGGCTCGCCTGGCAGTTCGATGCACAGGCGGCTGTCCAGCGCGCCACGCTCGAAACGCTCGTTCATCACTGGGCGGCCCAGGCACAAGGTTTCCCAGGCCAGCAGCTTGGCCCCGGGTTCGAGGGTGAAGCGGCTGTCGAGGCTGGCGCGGGCGCCGTTGAAGAAGATGCTGTCCTGGGGCAACCATTCCAGTGTGCTACCGGCTTGCAGGTGAAAATGCTGGGCCAGCCGCGCAGTCGGCCCGATGCTGCGGTAGAACTTGCTGGCACCGGGCATGGTGAGCAAGGCGTGGCTGCCGGGTTCGAGGTGGATATCCAGCTCCAGGCGGTCCCCAGCGACGATACCGCCGGGTGGGTGCAGCACATAAACGTGGCACGGCGCCCCTTCCGGATAGAACGGGCGCTGCACCAAAAGCGGGCCGAAATGGCGGCGCGCACCAAGGCGGGTCACACCGCTGCGCAAGACGAAGCGCAATTGCAGGTGCGCGCTCCAGCCCGCCGCCTGTTCCGATGGTTCGATCTGCTCCGCGAGCGACATCCTGCGGCCCCTTGATTTCCGTGGCCTTGCGGCCGTTTAGAGGGCCAGCCTGGGCGCTGTTGGAGCACTGGCAGACTGACCACTCGATCAAATTTCGCTGGCTGGATATAGCAGGTTGCGGGCCAACTACGCAGGTGAACGCACATGAAACTTTCAGGGCGATGGCTCTGGCATGGGGCATTCAGCGTGGCCGTGCCCATTGCCGGAGCAGCGCTTGGCCCCGTATCGGTGCTGCGCTAAAGTCTGTATTTTGCCCTCGGCCAAGGAATCGCCATGCCTCTCGCCCCCGCCATCCCGGTTCTGCGCATTTTTTCAGTGGAGAAGGCCAAGGAGTTCTACCTGGACTTCCTGGGCTTTGAGCTTGACTGGGAACACCGTTTCAACCCGGACCTGCCGCTGTACGCGCAGATTCACCGCGACGGCCTGATCCTGCACCTGAGCGAACACCACGGCGACGTCTGCCCTGGCGCCACGGTATTCGCCCGTACCGACGACCTGCGGGCACTGGAGCGCGAGCTGCTGGCCAAGCAGTACGGCTACGCCCGGCCCCAGGCCGAGCGGGTTGATTGGGGCCTGGAGATGCTGGTGCGCGACCCATTCGGCAACCTGATGCGCTTCTGCCAGCAGATCGACGACGAGGCTGCCCAGTGAAAGCCCTGAACAAACGCGAGCTGGCACGCCTGGAGCGTGAGCTGGTCGTGTGCCTGACCGAGGCCTGCGAAACCGCCAAGGCCGAGATTGTGGGGTTTTCCTGGTTGACCCATCGGCTGGTGCCCGACGATTTCCCGTCCAGCCTGCGCATCACCTGGGTGTTCGAGCGCGAGGCGCAAAAGGCGGCGGCCGTGGCCGGCACTGCCAAGGCGCGCATGCTGGCGCTGACGGGCCGAGCGCTCGATGAGGCGGGGGTGAAGCTGGACCATGTGGGCTGGCATGTGCGTTTCGACAGTGAAGAGGCCTGCGCGCGCAGCCATGGGGGGGATTGGAACAGGCGGCTTGCGAGCGCCCACCGCTAGAGGCGCTGAAAATCTCCCGCCCTGCACCCACCATTGCGGCCAATTCGTGACTGGCCGTTCCCGAGCCGCGAGGTTTGTATTATCGTGGCGTGGTGCGCATATAACAGCAGCCCGAGCGATCGGGCACTTGCAAGACAATCGAGGGTGTCATGAGTAACGAAAGCATTAACTGGGACAAGCTGGGTTTCGACTACATCAAGACCGACAAGCGCTACCTGTCCGTATGGCGCAATGGTGAGTGGGACAACGGCACCCTGACCGAAGACAACGTGCTGCACATCAGTGAAGGCTCCACTGCCCTGCACTATGGCCAGCAGTGCTTCGAAGGCCTCAAGGCCTACCGTTGCAAGGACGGCTCGATCAACCTGTTCCGCCCAGACCAGAACGCCGCCCGCATGCAGCGCAGCTGCGCGCGCCTGTTGATGCCGCAGGTGCCCACCGATGTGTTCATCGAAGCGTGCAAGCAAGTGGTCAAGGCCAACGAGAAATTCGTGCCGCCGCACGGCAAGGGCGCCCTCTACCTGCGCCCGTTCGTCATCGGCACCGGCGACAACATTGGCGTGCGCACCGCCCCCGAGTTCATCTTCTCGGTATTTGCCATCCCGGTTGGCTCCTACTTCAAGGGCGGCATGAAGCCGCACAACTTCCAGATTTCCAGCTTCGACCGCGCCGCCCCACAAGGCACCGGCGCGGCCAAGGTCGGTGGCAACTACGCCGCCAGCCTGCAGCCAGGCGCTGAAGCCAAGAAGGCCAGCTTCGCCGACGCCATCTACCTCGACCCACTGACCCACACCAAGATCGAGGAAGTCGGTTCGGCCAACTTCTTCGGCATTACCGCCAACAACGAGTTCGTGACCCCGAAATCGGCTTCGGTACTGCCAGGCATCACCCGCCTGTCGCTGATGGAACTGGCGCAATCGCGCCTGGGCCTGACCGTGATCGAAGGCGATGTCGAAATCAACAAGCTCGACCGTTTCATCGAAGCCGGCGCCTGCGGCACCGCTGCCGTCATCACCCCAATCGGCGGCATCGAGTACAACGGCAAGCTGCACGTGTTCCACGACCTGGAAAAAGTCGGCCCTGTGACCCAGAAGCTCTACAACGAGCTGACCGGCATCCAGAGCGGTGACGTCGAAGCGCCTGCCGGCTGGATCGTCAAGGTCGCCTGAGGCCTGCAGCCGCTACAACAACGGGGCATGCCAGCCATGGCATGCCCCGTTTTCGTTTTGACGTTTTGTAGATGAATTTTTCTTAAATCGCCGTTTGGCTATTCTTTGGCACAATCAAATCTCTTTTAGACGCCCAGGAACGAGCATGCCACGCGTACTGACCATCGAAGACGACGCCGTCACCGGCCAGGAAATCGTCGCCGAACTCTCCAGCCACGGCCTGGATGTGGAATGGGCCGACAACGGCCGCGAGGGCCTGGCCAAGGCCATCGCCGGCGGTTACGACCTGATCACCCTGGACCGCATGCTGCCCGAGGTCGATGGCCTGACGATCGTGACCACCCTGCGCAACCTCAAGATCACCACGCCGATCCTGATGATCAGCGCCCTGTCCGACGTCGACGAACGGGTGCGTGGCCTGCGTGCCGGCGGTGACGACTACCTGACCAAGCCGTTCGCCTCCGATGAAATGGCCGCCCGGGTCGAAGTGCTGCTGCGCCGCAACAGCGTGCCGATGACCCAGACGCGCCTGCAGGTCGCCGACCTGCAACTGGACCTGATCAGCCATGAAGCCCGCCGTGGCGAGCAAACCCTCAACCTGCTGCCCACCGAATACAAGCTGCTGGAGTACCTGATGCGCCACAGCGGCCAGGTAATCACGCGGATGATGATTTTCGAGGAAGTCTGGGGCTACCACTTCGACCCCGGTACCAACCTGATCGACGTGCACATTGGCCGCCTGCGCAAGAAAATCGATTCGCCTGGCCAGTCGCCGCTGATCCGTACGGTACGGGGCTCGGGCTATGCCATTGCTGAACCCGTCTAAGGGCTGGAGTTCGTCCACCAGCCGCCTGCTGGCGCTGTACAGCTTCCTGTTCGTGGCCTGGAGCAGCATCCTCATGGGGGTGCTGTACTTCGAGGTGTCCAGCTACCTGAACAAGCTCACCCGCCACTCCATGCTGCAACGCCAGCACCTGTTCGCGCACATGACCGGCAAACAGCTGGACGACGCCTTGCTGGCCAGCCAGGCCTTCGAGGAACGTGCCTTCGATGCCTACGGCCTGTTCGACGCGCAGTTCAACCCGGTGGGCGGGCGCATTCGCGCGATACCGCCGGACCTCGGCCTGGACGGCAAGGTTCACGAACTCAAGCGCTGCCTGGACGCCGATGACCCGCACATGCCCCGCGACAGCTGCGATGCGGTGGCGATCAAGGTGCAGGATGGCCGCTGGCTGGTGCTGTTCCGCGACAACGGCTCGCTGTTCGTGGTCACCCGCATCATCCTGCATGCCTTGCTGTGGGGCATCTCGTTGACACTGATTCCGGGGTTTGCCGGCTGGTACTGGCTACGCCGACGCCCGCTCAAGCGCATCCGCGCGATCCAGGCCCAGGCCGAGCTGATCGTCGCCGGCGACCTCACCCACCGCCTGCCGCTGTCGGCCCGGCGTGACGAGCTGGACATGCTGGCCGACATCGTCAATGCCATGCTCGACCGCATCGAGCGGCTGATGCACGAGGTCAAGGGCGTGTGCGACAACATTGCCCACGACCTGCGCACACCGCTGACCCGGTTGCGGGCGCAGCTGTACCGTATTCGCCAGCACAGCAACGTCGACGCGGCCCAGGCCGAGGCACTGGACCAGGCCATTGGTGAAACCGACACACTGATGGCACGCTTTCGTGGCCTGCTGCGCATCAGTGAACTGGAAGACCGCCAGCGCCGCGCCGGCTTCGTGCAGCTCGACCCGCACGAGCTGCTGGTGGAACTGCACGATTTCTACCTGCCGCTGGCCGAGGACGGCGGTATTCGCCTGAACCTGCAGCAACCTGAGCAATTGCCGCCCTTGCACGGCGACCGTGAGCTGCTGTTCGAGGCGCTGGCGAACCTGGTGGGCAACGGTATCAAGTTCACCCCCGAAGGTGGCCGGGTGGCGATCAGGGCGAGCCAGGATGAGACCGGTGTGCACATCGCCATCGAAGACAGCGGGCCGGGGATTCCCGAGCAGGAACGGGCTGCGGTGTTGAAGCGCTTCTACCGCAGTGATGAAGGGCACCGGCATTCCGGTTTCGGGCTGGGGTTGTCGATCGTTGCGGCGATCGTCGACCTGCATGGGTTCGGGCTGGAGATTGGTGAAAGCGAGCTGGGTGGGGCGAAGCTGGTGTTGCATTGCCCGCTTGCCGGGCTGGCCAAGTGAACCTGAGCGCCGCCTAGGCGGCGCCATCGCGAGCTGCGCTCGCTCCTACGGGGCCAGCGCAAGGCCCGTAGGAGCGAGCGTAGCTCGCGATGGCATCACGCCGATCAGTCGGCCAGGCGCCAGGTGGTCGTGCCCTTGCTGTCTTCCAGCACCACGCCCATGGCCGTCAACTGGTCACGGATACGGTCGGATTCGGCCCAGTTCTTCTCCGTACGCGCCGCCAGGCGCGCCTGGATCAAACCTTCCACTTCAGCGGCGTCAACCTTGCCTTCGGCGCCGGCACGCAGGAAGTCATCGGCCTCCAGTTGCAGCACACCCAGCACATCGCCCAGCTCGCGCAGGCGACCGGCAAGGCCGGCAGCTGCAGCCGGGTCGCTGTCACGCAGGCGGTTGATCTCGCGCACCAGGTCGAACAGCACGGCGCAGGCTTCGGGGGTGCCGAAGTCGTCGTTCATGGCCACGCTGAAGCGCTCGACGAACGCCTCGCCACCCTGGGCGGCCACCCGCGGCAAGCCGCGCAGTGCGTGGTAGAAACGCTCCAGGGCGCCCTTGGCGTCGCGCAGGCTGTCTTCCGAGTAGTTGATCGCGCTGCGGTAGTGGCTGGCCACCAGCAGGTAACGCACCACTTCCGGGTGGTACTTGTCGAGCACGTCACGGATGGTGAAGAAGTTGTTCAACGACTTCGACATCTTCTCGCCATTGATGCGGATCATGCCGCAGTGCATCCAGGCGTTGGCGTACTGCTTGCCGGTGGCCGCCTCGCTCTGGGCGATCTCGTTCTCGTGGTGCGGGAACTCCAGGTCGCTGCCGCCACCGTGGATGTCGAAGCTTTCGCCCAGGCAGCAGGTGGACATCACCGAGCACTCGATGTGCCAGCCCGGACGGCCCGGGCCCCACGGTGAATCCCAGTACGGCTCGCCCGGCTTCACGCCCTTCCACAGCACGAAGTCGAGCGGGTCTTGCTTGGCTTCGTCCACCTCGATGCGGGCACCGATGCGCAGGTCTTCGATCTTCTTGCGCGACAGCTTGCCGTAGCCGACGAACTTGCCCACCCGGTAGTACACGTCGCCGTTACCCGGCGCGTAGGCGTAGCCTTTGTCGATCAGGGTCTGGATCATCGCGTGCATGCCGGCGATATGGTCGGTGGCACGCGGTTCCAAGTCCGGCTTGAGGATGTTCAGGCGGCGCTCGTCTTCGTGCATCGCCTCGATCATGCGTGCGGTCAGGGCGTCGAATGCCTCGCCGTTCTCGTTGGCACGGTTGATGATCTTGTCGTCGATGTCGGTGATGTTGCGCACGTAGGTCAGGTCGTAGCCGCTTTTACGCAGCCAGCGCGTCACCAGGTCGAACGCCACCATGCTGCGGCCATGGCCAAGGTGGCAGTAGTCGTACACGGTCATGCCGCACACGTACATGCGCACCTTGTTGCCATCGAGCGGCTTGAAGGTTTCCTTGGTCTTGCTCAGCGTGTTGTAGATGGTAAGCACGGTGGTTCCTTAGCTGCCCCAGGAGTCACGCAGGGTGACGGTGCGGTTGAACACCGGGCGGCCCGGCTGGCTGTCCTTGAGGTCGGCGCAGAAGTAGCCTTCGCGCTCGAACTGGAAGCGGTCCTCTGGCTGCGCCTGGCCCAGCGATGGCTCGGCACGGCAGCCGCTCAGCACCTGCAGGGAGTCGGGGTTGATGTTGTCCAGGAAGCTGCCACCGTCCTCGGTTTTCTCCGGGTTGGCGGAGCGGAACAGGCGGTCGTACAGGCGCACTTCGCACTCGATGCTGCCTTCGGCCGGCACCCAGTGGATCACGCCCTTGACCTTGCGGCCTTCGGGGTTCTTGCCCAGGGTGTCCGGGTCGTAGGAGCAGCGCAGCTCGACGATGTTGCCGTCGGCGTCCTTGATCGCCTCGTCGGCGCGAATCACGTAGCTGCCGCGCAGGCGCACTTCACCGGCCGGTTCCAGGCGCTTGTAGCCCTTGGGCGGCGCTTCCATGAAGTCGTCACGGTCGATGTACAGCTCGCGGGCGAACGGCAGCACGCGCACGCCCATGTCTTCCTTCGGGTGGCGCGGCAGTTCAAGCTGCTCGACCTGGCCTTCAGGGTAGTTGGTGATGACCACCTTGAGCGGGCGCAGCACGCACATGGCGCGTGGCGCGGTGCGGTCGAGGTCGTCACGGATGCTGAATTCGAGCATCGACATGTCGACCACACCATCGGAGCGGTTGGTGCCGACCATTTCGCAGAAATTGCGGATCGAGGCCGGGGTGTAGCCACGACGACGGAAGCCCGACAGGGTGGACATGCGCGGGTCATCCCAGGCGCTGACGTGCTTTTCGTCCACCAGCTGCTTGAGCTTGCGTTTGGAGGTGATGGTGTAGTTCAGGTTCAGGCGGCTGAACTCGTACTGGCGCGGGCGTGCCGGCACCGGCAGGTTGTCGAGGAACCAGTCGTACAGCGGGCGGTGGCCTTCGAATTCGAGGGTGCAGATCGAATGGGTGATGCCCTCGATGGCGTCCGACTGGCCGTGGGTGAAGTCGTAGTTGGGGTAGATGCACCACTTATCGCCGGTCTGGTGGTGGTGGGCGTGGCGAATGCGGTACAGGATCGGGTCGCGCAGGTTCATGTTCGGCGAAGCCATGTCGATCTTGGCACGCAGCACGCGCTCGCCGTCCTTGAACTCGCCGGCCTTCATGCGCGCGAACAGGTCGAGGTTTTCCTCGACGCTGCGCTCGCGGAACGGGCTGTTCTTGCCCGCTTCGGTCAGGCTGCCGCGGTATTCCTTGGCCTGCTCGGGGGTGAGGTCGCAGACATAGGCCTTGCCACGCTTGATCAGCTCAACGGCCCAGTCGTGCAGCTGGTCGAAGTAGTTGGAGGCATAGCGCACTTCGCCGGCCCATTCGAAGCCCAGCCACTTGACGTCGCTTTGGATGGCGTCGATGTACTCCTGGTCTTCCTTGGCCGGGTTGGTGTCGTCGAAACGCAGGTGGCAGACGCCGCCGAACTCCTTGGCCAGGCCGAAGTTCACACAGATCGACTTGGCGTGGCCGATGTGCAGGTAGCCATTGGGCTCCGGCGGGAAGCGAGTGACGATGGCGCTGTGTTTGCCGGCGTCCAGGTCGGCCTGGATGATCGGCCGCAGGAAATTCGCAGGGACGGCGGGAGCGCCTTTGGCGGCGGCGTTGGGCGCGTTGTCGGCAGTGGGCTTGCTCATAGGATCCTTGAATGCACGTATCCGGCCGGGTAGGCCGATTGAATCAAAGGGCCTATCATAGCCGAAGCAGTCAAGCTGCTGACAGCCGGGCACCGACAAACTGGCGCGATTTATCGCGATCCGTGCAAAATGATCGCCCTGCGCGATGAACCACGAACATGTGTCGCGGTTGCCCGATCCTGCGTCAGGTGACTAAACGCGCACTGCGCAGCCTATTCCTGTATGCCTTGAAAGAGCGAATTTCAGCATGTCCAAAGTCAAACTGAGCACCAACCACGGCGACATCGTCCTGCAACTGGACGCGGAAAAAGCGCCGCTGACCACCGAGAACTTCGTTCAGTACGTCAAGGACGGCCACTACGACGGCACCGTGTTCCACCGCGTGATCAAGGGTTTCATGATCCAGGGCGGCGGTTTCGAAGCCGGCATGAACCAGAAGAAAACCCGCGCCAGCATCCAGAACGAAGCTGACAACGGCCTGAAGAACACCAAGTACAGCATTGCCATGGCCCGCACCATGGAGCCGCACTCCGCTTCGGCGCAGTTCTTCATCAACGCCTCCGACAACGACTTCCTCAACCACAGCGGCAAGAACGTGCAGGGCTGGGGCTACGCCGTGTTCGGCGAAGTGACCGAAGGCCGTGAAATCGTCGACGCCATCGAAAAAGTCGCCACCGGCTCCAAGGCTGGCCACCAGGACGTACCGAAAGAAGACGTGGTGATCGAGAAAGCCGAGATCATTGAGTGATCCTGCTGATCTCCGATCTGCATTTGCAAGAAGAACGCCCGGATATTACCCGGGCGTTTCTTGATCTGCTCGACGGCCGCGCCCGTCACGCCAAGGCGCTGTATATCCTCGGTGATTTCTTCGAAGCGTGGATCGGCGACGATGCCATGACCGCGTTCCAGCAGTCGATCTGCCAGGCCTTGCGCCAGCTGAGTGACAGCGGTACGGCCATCTACCTGATGCACGGCAACCGTGATTTCCTGATTGGCCAGGCCTTCTGCAAGGCGGCTGGCTGCACCCTGCTGGCCGACCCGAGCGTGATCGAGCTGGGCGGTGAGCAGGTGTTGCTGATGCACGGCGACACCCTGTGTACCCGCGATGTGGGCTACATGAAGTTACGCCGCTACCTGCGCAACCCGCTGACGCTGTGGGTGCTGCGCCACCTGCCGCTGGCCAGCCGGCAGAAGCTGGCGCGCAAGCTGCGCAGTGAAAGCCGTGCGCAAACACGCATGAAGGCTACCGAAATCGTCGACGTTACCCCGGAGGAAGTGCCGAAGGTGATGGCGGCGCATGGCGTGCGCACCCTGGTGCATGGCCATACCCACCGGCCGGCGATTCACAAGCTGGTGGTGGACGGTGAGCCGGCGCGGCGCATCGTGCTGGGGGACTGGGACCGGCGCGGCTGGACCCTGCAAGTCGATGGCCAGGGCTTTGCCCTGGAGCCGTTCGAGTTTTCCTGAAAAGACTTCGTCAGCTTTGGTTCGCGGGGCAAGCCCGCTCCTACAGGGGGAATGCAATCGCCTGTAGGAGCGGGCTTGCCCCGCGAAAAGGCCCAACCAGGCCAGCGCCTCAAGGCTGGCTGGCCACTGCCCCCTTGTCGCGTTCGCTGATCACATACTGCCGGTACTCAGGGTCTGCCTTGATCTGCGCTTCGGTGAACGGTATCGGCGCCAGGCGCTTGGCCGAAAACGCCTTGGTCTGATCACTGAAATGCGCCGAACCGGCCTCACTGGACTGGGAAAATGCCAGCAACCCGCGCGCTTGCGGCCCTTGGTCGGTGAAGCTCACCAATTGCAGGTAGCTGGTGCCGCTGACCACCAGGCGCTTGCCCGGCCCATGGGGCACGCTGTAGATCGCATTGTAGATACCCAACCCCTGCGGCCCACCCGGCACCGGCGTGCCATCGGCGGCTTGCTGAATCTGCCCCCACTGGCTGCCCTGCTCTACCCCGGCCTTGGCCACCTGCTGCAAGGAAGCCAGCGCTGCCTCGCGCACCAACTTGCGCACGGCGGCCTGCTCCACGGCCAGGCCACGCGGGGTGTGCTGCGGGTCCTGCGGGTTGAAGGCCACGCGCCAGCCTTCAGGGTGTTCAGCCAGCGCCCGGACAATGTTCTCGAAGTGCACCAGGCCAATGCCACTGTTCAGGTCGGCCTTGCCATTCCAGGCTGCCAGGCTGGAACACACGGCCTGCAGGTCCGCTTCGGCGCCCTTGCACCATTGCAGCAGGTCTGGCAGCACCAGGCTTGCAAGGTACACATCGTCGTCCAGCACCATGTTCTGCAGGTCGTCGACACCGAGCTTGGCGTTACCCTGCAGGCGCTCCAGCGCATAGCGCCCGCGCATGCCCAGCGGCTGGTCGGTGCGGCTGACCAGGGGCGAATAACCGGTCAGCGGCTGGGCCGGGTTGGCCATCCAGGCCGGGTCGTTGGAGTTCTGCACGAAGTCCTGGCGCGCCAGGCTCGGCAGCAGGTGCGCGGGGAAGATGCCCGGTTGCGCGGCCTGCGGGTCGACCTTCCACTGGCAGGCGCTGCGCGAACCATCGAGCACCACCAGCGGCCCTTGTGCCGCCGGGTTGCTGCACTGGCTGAGCAGTTGCTGGTCGACGTAAGGCACCACCGACTGGTTCAGGTACAGCGCCTGGCCCGCTGCATCCACCGCCAGGGTGTTGACCCACGGAATCCCTTGCAATTGCTCGACCGAGCCTTTCAGCGCCGCCAGGCTGTCGGCGCGGTTGATGCGGTACCACTGCTGCAGCACGCGGGTGTTGCCCAGGTTGGCGTCACGCAGGCTGAAGGCGGCCTGGGCATTCCAGTCCAGGCGGCCAGGCCATACCACTACCGGCCCGTAGCTTGAACTGTACACCTGGCGCTGCACCTGGCTGAGGCTGCCGTCCTCGGCCTTGACCGTGACACTCACCGCCTGGCGCTCAAGCGGCAGCGATTGGCCGTCCTGCAGGTAACGGGTCGGGTCCTTGGGGTCCAGTTGCAAGCGGTACAGGGTGAAGTGCTTGGAGGTATCGACCGTGTGGGTCCAGGCCAGGTGCTGGTTGAAGCCGATATTGATCATTGGCAGGCCAGGCAAGGCCGCGCCCATGACATCCAGTTGCCCTGGAATGGTCAGCTGCATCTGGTAGAAACGCATGCCGCCCAGCCACGGGAAATGCGGGTTGGCCAGCAGCAGGCCGCGCCCGTTGGCCGAACGCTCGGCCCCCACCGCCACGGCATTGCTGCCGCGCTCGGAGGCGAAACGCTGCTGCTGCGAAAGCGCCACATCGAATGCCGGCAGCCCCTGCTGGGCGGTCGCCTGCGGGGGTTGTGCGGCCACCAGCGCCTCGGCGAACTGGCCCAGGCCACCTTCGGCCAGCAAACGGCGGGTCAGCTTGACCAAGTCCTGGCTGGTGATCGGCCGCAACCACTGGCCATCGCCACACTCGCCCGGCAAGCCCTGGCTACGGCGCTCGGCCAGGGCGCGGTTGAAGCCACTGGCATAGCCGTCCAACAGGTCACGCACCTGGGCCGGCTGGGCCTGCAGGAACGCCTCCACCGCGGCATCGGTATTGAGCCAGGTGAAGAACAGGTCGCTGGTCAGGTTGTCACGTTGCTCAAGGGTTTTGCCCTGGGCGCCGAAATAGCGCGAACGCTGGCCACTGACCGTCAGCACTTCGTTGGCCAGCAGGCACAGGTTGTCCTGGCCATAGGCGTAGCCGATGCCGTAACCGAGGCCTCGCTCGTCCTTGGCGACGATATGGGGCACGCCGAAGCTGGTACGGCGGATCTGCGCGCTGGCATCGCCAGCGCTGTCCTGCGCATGCGTGGCGAAGCTGGTGGCGGCCAGCGCCGCCGCCAGGGCGACGCGGGTCATGGGACGCGAAATGGGCAACACAGGCATTCCTCAGCGTGGGGGTTCATCCCCAACAAACGAATGGCCAGATGAAAATTTTACGCAGCGCGTGGCGGTGGGCCGTCTTGTCAGAACCTGCGGTAAATATTTTTTTGCACAAAAGCTGCAGATTTGCCGCGCTCATTCGTCCTACTCAGTGAGGCACCCAGTTTTCGGGACAGTCCACGAAAAGGAGCATTCACATGTACCACCCGCATTCCTCGCTGCAGGCTGAGCGTGCCCCGGTCAACGGGGTGGACGAGCGTGTCGGCAACGAGCAGATACGCGAGCTGCTGCGTGCCTATGGGCTGCGTACCAGCCTGATTCGCCTGAAAGTGATCGATGCCCTGCATGCCGCCGACCGCAACGGGCGCAGCATCGGTGTACGTGGCGTACACGCCCAGCTCGAACAGCTGGACATACCGCTGTCGTTCCTCAGCGTGCGCGAAGTGCTCAAGCGGCTGTGCGCCGAAGGTGTGATCAGCCTGGGCAGCGACAAGTGCTACAGCCTGGAGCCCCAGGCCCGCGCGGTGCTTGAACAACCCGCACCGCGCTGAGCGCATGGCCGGCCAGCCCAGGCCGGCCGGCACGGTTCACTGCTTGACCTTGCGCCGCAGCACGCCGTTGATCACCACCACGACCACCGCGATGATGATGGCGAGGACCTGGAAGGTCTGCTCGCTGATCGTACCCTGCTTGGCCAGGTGCGACAGGCCGAACATGAGGCCCAGCATCACCAGGATGATCAGAAGTGAGTATTTGAGACGCTGCATGTGTGTCATCGAAAATTCCTTGCAACTGTGGGGCATAAGGCTCGCAACGAGCTGGCGCCATCATACAACGCACACCACCCACGGGGTTGCTTTTCCTCTTCGAGGGTATGCACACCCTGACCGAACATGGAAACCGAGACTTAGGAAATTCGCGCCCTCCACGCCTACCCCACTGCCAAAGTCCTACACGCGGCGCTACCGCAATCTTCAAGACATGCTCACAGAGGCTACAAATAACAGGCTCATTGACGCCTAGCGACAGCCTTCCTCGCTCACCGAAAATTCAGCCATGCCAGCCACATGAGCCAGTGGTATGTGCCGATCCGGTTCATGGGCTTTCACAGCATCACGCCCTTTTTCGCGAGGAAGCCACTATGCAACTCCCTGACCTCAACTCGATCGACATCACTCAGCTGCCGCACTCGCTCCAGGCCCTGATCGAATGCGTCGGCATTGAACATGCCTACCACCTGACCTGCATATACGGCGGCAGGCCCAAGTACATCCCCAAACACCGTGAACGCACCAAGCTTGCCGATACCCTCCCTGGCGAAGCGCTGGATGCATTGATCAAGCGCTTTGCCGGCGTGGCCCTGGAAATCCCCAAGGCGGATCATTTCCTGCGCCAGTTGCGCAATTTGCAGATCCAGAAAGAAAGCGCAGACGGCCTGTCACGCAGCCTGCTGGCCGACAAATACGGGCTCAGCCTGCGCCAGATCGGCAATATCCGCCGGCTGGCCTGACCGTGGTACCAGGTGCAGGCGCCGCCGGGCGCCTCTGCCCTGCCCCGCGGCTGCTCGCCGAACGGCAATGAACATCGCCTTGAATCTGTGACGGCCAGATGATTAAAATGCGATCAATTCTTAATTACACCCTACCCAGACCACCATGCCGCCCGCCGACCCAACCCTTACCCTGCAGGTCCAGACGCTGTACGCCGAGCACAATGGCTGGCTGCAGGGCTGGCTGCTGCGCAAGCTGGGCAATACCTGCGATGCCGCCGACCTTGCACATGACACCTTCGTGCGCCTGTTGGGCCGCCAGGCAGCCAACGGTTTTGGCAGCGAACCCCGCGCCCTGCTCACGCACATTGCCAAAGGGCTGCTGGTGGACCGTTGGCGGCGTCAGGATGTCGAGCGGGCCTACCTTGAAGCCATTGCCCACTTGCCAGCACCGGAGGTGCCCTCGCCGGAAACCCGCTGGCTGATCCTGGAAAGCCTCTGCCGCATCGATGCCATGCTGCGGGAAATGCCGGCACGGGTACGCCAGGTGTTCCTGCTGTCCCAACTCGATGGCCTCACTTACCCGCAAATTGCCGACCAGTTGCAGGTAGCGTTGATCACCGTCAAACGCGACATGCGCAGCGCCTTCCTTGCCTGTTTGAGCCTTGACCTGTGAGCCCACGCATCGACCCGGCCATTCTTGGCGAGGCCGCCGACTGGCTGGTGCAATTGCAATCGGGCAGCGCCACCGAAGACGACCACCGCGCCGTCCAGGCCTGGTGCCAGCGCAGCAGCGAGCATGCCATGGCCTGGCAGCGCGCCGAATCCATCCTGGGCGACCTGGGCCGCTTGCCCGCGCCTGTCAGTGGGGAAACCCTGCGCAGGCTCAGCCGCAATGGCGCGCTCAGCCGGCGCCAGGCCATGCAGCGCCTGGGCTTGCTCCTGCTGGCGGCCCCTGCGGCGTGGTTAAGCGTGCGTGAAATGCCCTGGCAGCAGTGGACGGCCGATGCCCGCACGGCGGTTGGTGAACAGCGCCCGCTGGCCTTGGCTGATGGCAGCCAGGTGCTGCTCAATACCCACAGCGCCCTGAACATACGCTTCGACGCCGAGCAACGGCGCCTCGACTTGCTGGCCGGCGAAATCCTCGTCAGCAGCGCCACCGACCCTGCCACACCGGCGCGGCCATTTCTGGTGCGCACGCTGCATGGCCAGGTGCGGGCACTTGGGGCGCGCTTCAGCGTGCGCGTGGATGGCCCACTGACCCGGGTTGCCGTGCTCACTGGCGCCGTCGATGCCCAGCCCCTGCATGGGGGCGGCCAACAGGTGCAGGCCGGCGAGCGCACGGCCTTCGACAGCGTGCGGGTGCAGCCGGCCCACGCCCTGGATGCCGGCGACCTGGCCTGGGAGCACGGCATGCTGATGGCTCGTGACATGCGCCTGGCCGACCTGGTGCAGGAACTGGACCGCTATCGCCCTGGCGTGTTGCGCTGCCACCCGGGTGTGCGTGAGCTCAGGGTTTCCGGCGCATTCCCATTGACCGACAGCGATGCCAGCCTGCGCCTGCTCGCAGATACCTTGCCAGTGGTGGTTCGCGGCATGAGCCGCTATTGGGTGACGGTTGAACCGCACGCCTGAGGGCGTTGCCTACCAAGGCCTGCGATCGTGCCTGGAACAATCTGCGCAACCTCATGATACTTTTTCCTGCGTCGTCCGGTGATGAGTGCAGAACCCCTATTCTGCACAACAGGACCACCGCATGATGCCCCGCTTTCGCTACAAGGCCCTGACCCTGGCCATGGCCATCGGCACCCTCGCCCCGGCCCCGGCGCTGATGGCCGCAGACGCCACCGCCAGCAACAGCCCACGGACCTACAACATCGGCGCAGGCCCCCTGGCCGATGTGCTGGCGCGTTTCGCCGCCAGCGCAGGCGTGCCGCTGTCGTTCGACCCGGCCATGCTCAAAGGCCAGCAAAGCCCGGGCCTGCAAGGCAGTTACGACGTGGCCGGTGGCTTCGCCCAACTGCTCGGCGGCAGCGGCTTCAGCCTGATCGCCACCGACAGCGGCGGCTACACCCTGGCCCCGACCGTGGAACTGGGCAACGCCCTGGAACTGGGTGCGACCACCATCAACAGCAACCTGGCCGCAAACAGCGATGCCTGGCAAGGTGGCCAGGTGGCCCGCAGCGCCCGGCTCGGCGTGCTGGGCGACCAGGCCATCAATGATGTGCCATTCAGCGTTACCAGCTTCACCGCCAAAACCATTGCCGACCAGCAGGCGCGCACCCTGGGCGATGTCCTGCTGAACGACGCCGCGGTGCGCCAGTCGGCAGGTTTTGGCAACTTCTCGCAGGTGTTCACCATCCGCGGCCTGCCGCTGAACACCGATGACATCAGCTACAACGGCCTGTACGGCGTGCTGCCGCGGCAGATCGTCACCACCGAGGCGCTGGAGCGGGTTGAAGTGTTCAAGGGCTCCAATGCCTTCCTCAATGGCGTTGCACCCCAGGGCAGCGGGATTGGCGGTGCGGTGAACCTGGTGCCCAAGCGCGCCGAGGACACCCCCACCCGCCACGTCACCCTGGACTACGCCACCGGCGCCAACATCGGCGGCCACCTGGACCTGGGCAAGCGTTTTGGCGAAGACAACCGCTTCGGCGCGCGCATCAACCTCGCCCAGCATGATGGCGGCACCGGCGTGCACGACGAGGCGCAGCATTCCACCCTGGTGGCCGTGGCCCTGGACTACCGTGGCGAACGCCTGCGCCTGTCTACCGACCTGGGCTACCAGAAAGAGCGCATCAACGGCGGCCGCGCGGTGATCTACCCCACCGGCAGCAAGGTGCCACGTGCCCCATCGGCGCGCGACAACTACTCCCAGCCCTGGACCTGGTCGCAACTGGAAGACACCTACGGCATGCTCAATGCCGAGTACGACTTGAACGACAACTGGACCCTGTACGCGGGCGCAGGGGCCAAGCATACCCGCGAGAACGGCGAGTACTCATCGCTGTACGTCAGTGACGAAAACGGCACGGCGCGCGGCGGCTACCTCTACCCGCCGCACGATGAAGACAACAAGAGTGCCATGGCCGGCATCAACGGCCATTTCGCCACCGGGCCCGTCAGCCACCGGGTCAACTTCGGCCTCTCGGGCCTGTGGGGCGAGCAGCGCTCGGCCTATGCCGCGGTAACCTCGACCAACCGCTACGACACCAACCTGTACCACCCGGTAACGGTATCGCGGCCCACCAACACCTACACCGGCAGCGACCTGCACGACCCGCGCATCGTGGGCAAGAACCGGGTCAAGAGCGCGGCAGTTTCCGACACCCTGGGCTTTTTCGATGACCGCGTGCTGCTGACCGTGGGCGTGCGCAAGCAGTCGATCGGCGTTGACGGCTGGCTCACGGCAACTGGCGTGCGCAACGCCAACTACGACGAATCGGTGACCACCCCGGTGTATGGCCTGGTGCTCAAGCCGTGGGAGCATGTGTCGTTCTACGCCAACCGCATCGAAGGCCTGGCCCAGGGCCCCACCGCACCGTCCAGCGTCAGCAACGCCAATGAGGTGTTCCCGCCCAAGCGCAGCAAGCAGGTCGAGGCCGGCGTCAAGCTCGACTGGAACAGCTTCGGCGCAACCCTGGGCGTGTACCGCATCGAGCAGCCCAACAGCACCACCTTCCGTGTACCCGGCGCCGACAAGGACACCTTCAGCATGGATGGCGAGCAGGTCAACAAGGGGCTGGAACTGAACCTGTTCGGCGAGCCAGTGGACGGCCTGCGCCTGCTGACCGGCGCGGTGTTCATGCACACCGAGCTGCACAACACCGCCGGCGGCAGCAATGACGGCAACCGCGCGCCTGGCGTGCCACGCTTCCAGTTCAACTTCGGTGCCGACTGGGACGTACCCGGCCTGCCCGGCGCGGCCCTCAACGCCCGGTTGCTGCGCACCGGCGGGCAGTACGTCAATGCCACCAACAGCCTGAACATCCCGGCCTGGACCCGGGTCGACCTGGGCGGGCGCTACAGCTTCAAGGTGGATGACAAGCAGGTGACCTTGCGGGCCAATGTCGAGAACGTGGCGAACAAGGCGTACTGGGCGTCGGCATCGACCTCGAACAACTACCTCACCCAAGGTACGCCACGCCTGTTGCGCGTGTCTGCCAGTGTGGATTTCTGATCGTGGATAAGCGCCGCTTGCGGCGCTTTCGCGAGCGTTGCTCGCTCCTACAGGGGTTACGCAAAGACCGGTAGGAGCGAGCGCAGCTCGCGATGCGCCGCAAGCGGCGCCAATGGCTCAGAAATCACGCTTGTAGAAAATATCCAGGGAGCTGGCCAGGCCACTGGCTGCTTCCAGGTAGACCTTCTTGCTCAACTTGTAACGCAGCGCAATGGTATTGGCTGGCTCGAACACACCCACGCCATAGCGCAAGCTCAGCTTTTCCGTGAGATTGCCACTGGCCACCACGCTGGTGGTGTTGCCCGAGCCTTCGGTGTCGAGCTGGAAATCCTCGATGCCCAGGCTCGACGCCAGGCTGCCGGTCACCCCGGAGCTGCCTGCCAACCCCAGGCCCAGGGCCGCTTCGGCGAGCATGTTGTTGTCCTCGCCCGAAGTGCTTAACGGGCGCCCCAGCACCAGGTAGGACAGCGCCTGTTCCTGGCTCATGGCCGGTTCCGAAAACACCGTGGTGGTGGGTTGTTCGGCACTGCCGCTCAAGCGGATGCCGGCGATCACGTCATCGACCTGGCGAATCGCTTCGATATCCAGGTAAGGCGTGTCGATGGGGCCGGCGAACAACAGGCGTGCCCGGCGGATGGTCAGGCGCTGGCCATAGGCGCGGTAGCGGCCGTCGGCCAGGCTCAGTTCGCCGCGGGTATCGAGGTTGTCGCCGATGTGCACGTGTCCCAGCAGGTTGGCAGTCAGGCCAAAGCCGTTGAACGACAGTTTGTCCTGCCCTACCTGCACATCGATGTCCATGGCCATCGCCATGGGCGGCTTGCCCTGCTCGGTCTGGTGGCCGACGATCACCGTATCGTCAGACACCTTCACCGTCGATGGCGGCAGCTCGCGCACGGTGATCGCGCCCTTGGGCACCAGCACCTTGCCGGTCACCGCCAGCTTGTCGTCGACCAGGCGCAGGTTCAGGTCGGGAGCGACCTCCAGCTTGGCATAGGGCTCGACGTTGACCGGCAGTTGCTGGCCCTGCAGGCGCAGGTCCATGCCCAGCGCCTGGCCCCAGGTGAGGTGCCCGGACAGCTGCCCGCGCCCGGCTTCGCCGCTGCGCCAGTTTCCGTTGAGTTGCACCTGCTCGCCGGCGATCATGGCCTGCAGCGAAAGATCCTGCAGGCTCACCGGCAACTCGCCGCCACTGGCTTCACCGCCACTGAGCGTCAGGTTGCCGTTGACCTGGGGCGCCAGCAAGGTACCGGACAACCGGCCAGTGCCATTGAGCTGCCCGGCCAGGCGCTCGACCATGGGCACGAACGGGCGGGCGATCGACAGGTCCAGGCCGGCCAGGCGGAAATCGCCAGACAGCGGTTTGTCCTTGCCCAGAGGGTCCAGGCGGGTGTTCAGGCTCAGCTGGCCCAGGCGCTCGCCCTGGAAGTCCAGGCGGGTGTCGATGCGCCGTGGCGCCAACGTGCTGTCCAGGCGCAGGGCCTGGTAGGGGAAGTCGACCCACTGCCCCTTGTCGCGCACGCGCAAGGTGCCGCCACTGGCGTCGACACGCAGGGTGCCCTTGGGGCCGCTGGCCGGAATGTCCAGGTTGACGTCGGCATTGAGCAGCCCCTGCCAGGCGAAGTCCTTGGGCAACCACTGCGCCAGGCTCTGCAGTGGGAACTGCTTGAGGTGGTAACGCAGGCGCGGCTCCGGTGCCAGGCGCTGGTCCTCGCCACACAGGCTGGCCTGGCCGGAGCGCCAGCAGTGGGCGCCGAAGTCCAGCTGGCCGCTGGCCAGGCGCTGCAGGCGGGCGGGAGACTGCAATTGCCAGTCCTGGCCACCGGCCTGGATACGGCCGCTGGCCAGGCGGCCGCGCCAGTCGCCTTTGCTCAGTTGGCCGTCCAGGCCAAGGTCGAGTTTCAATTGCGGGCCGTCGAGCGCCAGGGTCAGGGCCTGCTGGCGGATGTCGCCCTTGCCGTTGGCCTGCAAGGTGCCCAGCTGGGTTTCGCCCAAGCGAATGCCGCCCGCCTTGAGTTCCACCACGCCGCGCTGGGCGTTGTCCAGCCGCGCCGTCAGGTCAAGGCGTTGCACCCGGTTATCCGCTTGGGCCAGTTGCTGGCCAAGCAGGGTCAGGTTGCCTTGGGGAGCCTGCAACGTACCGCTCACGTCCAGCCGGCCCTTGACCTGCCCTTGCAGCCGCGGCCACAGCTGGCCGAGCCGCGGCAGGTCGAGGTCGATGCGCCCGGCCAGGCGCTGTTGCAGGCTGCCGCTGCCGTTGATGCGGTTGTCACCCAGTTGCACGGCCAGGGCGCCGAGGGTCCAGGCCTGTCCCGCCCCTTGCGCCTCGACCTTGAGCACGGCCGGCTGGCCGCGCAAACGGCCCTTGAGGTCGAGCTGGGCATCCAGGTTCAATTGGTCATGCTTGAGTTCACCCTTGCTGCGCAGCGGGCCGGCCAGGGTGCCGGGCAGTTCCGCCAGCCAGTAGGCCGGGTCCAGTGCCGACAACTGCAGGTCGACATCCCAGGCCAGGGTATCGGCGAAACGCACGGCGACACTGCCGGCCGCCTTGCCCTGGCCCGCGGTCATCGCGAGCTGCGGCAGGCTTACCTGGCCCAGGTCGCCGCTGAACGGGCTGGCCAGGGTGAACGCCCCCGCCGGGCCGTCGAGGTCGCCATCGAAGCGGCCCTGGTAGCGGCCATCACGGTACGTGACCTGGGCATTGAGGCGTTTGAGGGTGACTTCAGGTGGTGTCTGCAACGGGTACAGGCGCAGCCAGGGGAAGTCTTGCCAGTCAAGCTGGGCATCGGCGCTCAGGCCCTGCTGCCAGTCGGCATTGGCCTGCAACTTAAGGCGTTGGCTGTCGCTGGCCTTGAGGTCCAGGGCTTGCACATTGACACCCTTGGCATCGACCCGGCCTGCCAGGGCCAAGGCGATCGGGCCCTGTTCGGCCGGCAGGCTGGCAGTACCGGACAGCTGGTAGCCCTTGAGCAAGTCGCCTTGGGCATCCAGTTGCAGCTGGTTCAACTGCAAGGTATCAGGCAGCGTTGCCGCCGGCTTGAAAGCCTCGGCACGAAGCTGGAGCCTGGCGGGTACATGCTCGGCCAGCGCCTGCACTTCACCGCTCAGGTGCGCATCGAGGTAGCCCGTGCTGGTGGCGTCAAGTTGCAGGGTTTTCTGCAGCGGGCCCTTGGCGGTCAATGCCAGTTGCCAGGCCTTGCCTTCCACGGCAGGCAACTGCACCTGCCCCTGTACCTGCAACGGCCAGTCGCCTTCGGGCTGCAGGTCGCCGTGCACATCCACCCGCAAGTCGTCGCGCTGCAGCTGCAGGCTGTCGATACGCAACCCACCCGCCGCCCAGTGCGCCGCCAGGTGCAGGTCGCCCAGCAGGTCGCTGCCATCCAGGCGTATTTGCCCGACCTTGGCCTCGTTGACCTCGATGGCTAGCGGCAGGCGCAGCGCAGGCAGTTGCAACGGGCCGCTTTCGGCCGGTTGGTCACTGGGTGCGAAGGCCATGTCGATGCGCTGTGCATGCAACTGTTCGATGCACAAGGTGGCCCGCACCAGGCACGCCGGCGACCAGTTCAGCAGCGGCGCCTGCACCTCTACCCGGCTGCCCGCATCGGCCCAGCTCAGCCGGCTGGCCTGCCAGGTGCCTGCAAGGCGCCCCTGGAAGTCCTCGACCACAAGCCCCGGCACCCGGGCGAGCGCCCAGCGGCTGCCGCCTTCGGTGCCCAGCACCAGCCCCAGGGCGGCGGCCACCAGCAGTACACAACCAAGCAGGCCCAGCAGAACGAATTTCAACACACGCATCACAGCTCAGGCCCCATGGAGAAGTGCAGGCGAATACCACCGTCGTCATCGAGCGCCTTGGCCAGGTCCAGGCGCAGCGGCCCCACCGGCGACACCCAGCGCACGCCAAAGCCAACCCCGGTCTTCAGGCTAGGCAGCTCCAGGGTGTTGAAGGCATTGCCCTGGTCGACAAAGGTCGCCAGGCGCCACTTGTCGGTCAGTGAATATTGGTACTCGACGCTGCCAGCTACCAGGTAACGGCCACCGATGCGGTCGCCGTCGCTGTTTTTTGGCGACAGGGTCTGGTAGTCATAGCCGCGCACGCTCTGGTCGCCACCGGCGAAGAAACGCAGCGACGGCGGGATATTGTTCTTGTAGCCGTTGGTGGCACTGCCACCGAACTGCACACGGCCAAGGAAGCGGTGGTTGTGGCCCAGGGTGGTCAGGCCCTTGAGCAGCACGTTGCCATGCAGCAGGTTGGTGTCCGACACCAGGCCTTCCTTGGCCACCTGGGCGTCGAACTGCAGGCGGTAGCCGTTGTGCGGGTCGATGCGGTTGTCGCTGCGCAGGTAACTGAAGCTGATACCGGGCATCAGCAGGTTGCTCAGGCCCGAGTCGTCGCCCAGGCGGTATTCCTCGCGTTGGTATTTGAGCGAAATCACCCGCTGCCAGCCGCTGGGCAGCTTGCTGTGCCATTCGGGGCCAACGGTGAGCAGCTTGCTGAGGGTGTCGGTGCCGGAAAGCTCCTCGTTCTGGTAACCGCCGGCAAAACGCAGTTTGTCGGTCAGCGGTGGGTCGAGGGGAATGTCATACCACAGGCCGACGTTCTGCCGCGGCGCCGAGAGTTCGGTTTCCCAGCCATAGCTGTGGCCCTGGGGGTTGACCCAGTGGCGGGTCCAGTTGGCCTTGCCGCGTGGGCCGACGTCGGTCGAAAAGCCCAGGCCCAGGCCCATGGTGCGTGGCTTGCGGCTGTCCAGGCGAACGTCCACCGGAATGTCTTCGCCCACGGCGGCGGTGGGTGCGGCGTCGACCCTCACGCCTTCGAAGTAACCGCTGGACTGCAGGTCGTTGTTGAGTTCGGCGATCAGCTCGGAGTCGTAGGGCGTGCCTGGCTTGAACGAAACCATGCGCTGCAGCAGGTCGTGGTCCAGCGGGGTGTCGCCGCTGAAGCGGACCTCGCCCAGGCGGTAGCGCGGGCCGCTCTGGTACACCAGTTCGATGTCGGCAACGCCCGCCTGCGGGTCCACCGCCAGGCGCTGGCGGCTGAAGCGCCCGCTGAAGAAGCCATACCGCGAAGCCTGGTTCTGGATCAGGCGCTTGGCGTCTTCGTACAGGCCATGGTTAAGCTGCTCGCCCGGGCGCAGGGCCTTGCTGTCGGGGATACGGAAGGCCTTCATCTCGCTGGCCGGGCCTTCGATGCGCACCGTCACGTTGCGCAGGCGCACCGGCTCGCCAGGGTCGATCTTGATAATCAGCTGAGGGGATTGATCGTCCTTGGTCGGTGGTTTGACCTCGGTGTCGATCTGCGCCTGGTAGTAGCCAAGTGCCTGCGCGGCTTTGCGCGCCTGCTCCTCTGCCCCGCGGCTGAAACGCAGCAGCGCTTCCTCGTCGCGGTCCCCCAAGGTGCCAATATAGCCTTCGACATTGGCCTTGAGCGCCTTGTTGGCCGGTTTAACCTGCACCAACAACGCGCTCTGGCCCCATGCTGCAAAACTGGCGGCCCAGAAAACCAGGCCCCAGGTGAATCTTCCTGAATACGTCATGCGCCGCATGCTACCAGAGCCAGCCGCTCAAGGGAGGCGTCTGGCAGGCCTGTTCAGGCAATTGAGGGCAACGAAGCGCCCGGATTGGGATGAAAGAACACCCGTTCACGGATCGGCCCTACCGCCACTTCACCAATTTCTTCATAGCCCTGGCGCTGGTAAAACGCCAGGTAATGCGCATTTCCCGAGTCCAGCACCACGCCCTGGGTGTTGGCATCCTCCGCGCACCAGTCGTGCACAGCCTGTAACAATTGCTCGCCGTACTGCTGGCCCCGAAACTGCGGGTGCACGCCCAGCAGGGGCAGCATGTGCACCTGCCCTGGCGGCAGGCAGCCGATCAGCGCAGCCTGGTATTCCATGTAGCGGCGGGTGCAACGCTGGCCGGTGCCCAACAGCATGCGCAGGCGCCAGGCCCAGCTGTCGGCGACACCCAGCCGACGCTGCGGCGGCACGATCAAGGCCAGGGCGATCAGCCGGTCCTCCACCAGCAAGCCGATGGCCGGCAGCTGCAGGTAGAAGTGCTGGCGCACCCATTCGCGCACCATCACCCGCAGGCGCCGTTCGTAACCGGGCCGCTGGGCGTCGAAGATATAGGCAAAGGTGGGTTCGTGACGGTAGGCGTTGTACAACAGCGAACGCGCTTCGCGGCTGTAGCCGTCGTCAAGCATGCAGACACGGGCCTGGGCGGCAGTGGTTTCGGGCATTGCGGGCAAACCTCCTGGAAAGGGCGTACAAGCCTTGGAGGTGCCCCACTGCGCATCGTTCACCTCGTGCTCTGCACCTTAGCAGTGCCCCGGGCGGGCTGCCACGCTGGTGATCGTGGCCGATGTCGGCTAGCATCCGGCCTTTTACCAGGATTGTCTTTCCATGAAGATCGTCTGTTTCAACATCAACGGCCTGCGGGCTCGCCCGCACCAGCTGGCGGCGCTGATCGAAAAGCACCAGCCGGACGTGATCGGCCTGCAGGAAACCAAGGTCAGCGACGATCAGTTCCCCCTGGCTGACGTTCAAGCCCTGGGCTACCACGTGCACTACCACGGGCAAAAGGGTCACTACGGCGTCGCCCTGCTCTCGCGCCAGGCACCCTTGAGCCTGTTCAAGGGCTTTGCCAGTGACGAGGAAGACGCCCAGCGCCGCTTCATCTGGGGCACCTTCGCCGATGCCGACGGCACGCCGATCACCATCATGAATGGCTACTTCCCCCAGGGCGAAAGCCGCGACCACCCCACCAAGTTCCCGGCCAAGCAGCGCTTCTACAGCGACCTGCAGGCGCTGCTCGAAGGGCAGTTCAAGACTGACCAGCCGCTGCTGGTGATGGGCGACATGAACATCTCGCCCCAGGACTGCGACATCGGCATCGGCCCGGACAACGCCAAGCGCTGGCTGAAAACCGGCAAGTGCAGCTTCCTGCCCGAGGAACGTGAATGGATGGAGCGCCTCAAGGGCTGGGGCCTGGTGGACAGCTTCCGCCACCTGTACCCGGACGTGGCCGACCGCTTCAGCTGGTTCGACTACCGCAGCCGCGGTTTCGAGGACGAGCCCAAGCGCGGGCTGCGCATCGACCTGATCATGGCCTCCCAGGCCTTGGTGCCAAGGATCAAGGCCGCCGGCGTGGACTATGAACTGCGCGGCATGGAAAAGCCTTCGGACCATGCGCCGATCTGGCTTGAGCTGAGCTGAACCCGCCCAGCGCAGATCCCCGGTAGGAGCTCGCGATGCGGTGCCACAGGCCAGTGCATGCGTTGAGGCGCACTGCGCCTGGTAGATCGCATCGCGAGCTGCGCTCGCTCCTACCGGGAGGCGAGGAATTCGCAGCGGCGCGGGGTTACAACCCCAACCGCAGCGCCTCCCCCACCCCCGCCCCGCGCACATCGTCCGCCGCACTGACCAGGGCGAAGTTGTACGCCCCATGGGACCAGTACCGCGCCTCCAGCTGCCCATCCACCCGCTGCCCCTGGGGCATGCGCTCGAAGTGATCACCAGGCGAACGCAAGAACAGGCTGATGCGCTGCCCATTGCGGTCCTGGAACACCAGCAACGCCGCCGGCCCCTGCTCATTGCTGAGCAGCCGCGCGCCAACCGGCTGGAACCCGTAGCCTGCCAGGTCCGGCAACTGCCCCACGCGGCTGAAATGCCGCCCCAGCCAGTCGCGCAATTGCGCAGGGTCGCTGGCCTGGATATCCAACGCCTCACTGCCGGCAAACAACCGATGGGCCTGCACCGCATCAGCCATCGGCAGCACATCGCCGGCCAATGTCACCTGCCGCGCCTGCCATCCCCCCAGCCCGCCCACGCCCAGGGCCAGCAGCAACACCGCCGCCGAAGCAAAGCGCCGCTGGCGGCGCTGGCGTACCTGCCGCTGCACCTGGCGCAGGTCGAGCGGTGCAGCCCCCGGCTGTTCGGCAAACCCGGCCAGTGCTGCACGCAGGCGCCGGGCATCGTTGCGCCAGGCCTCGACCCGCGCAGCCTCCAGCGGGTTGGCCGCCAGCCACGCCTGCACCTCGCCGCGCCGCTGCGGCGCCAGGCGGTCGTCGACATAGGCATGCAATTCATCTTCGCTGGGAATCAGGCGCGTCATTTCAATCTCCGCAAGGCCGGGGGCTGGGGGTTGCCCTCGGTCAGTTCACGCAGGGCTGCGCGCGCGCGCGACAGGCGCGACATCACCGTGCCGATGGGAATGTTCAAGGCCTGGGCGGCCTCCTTGTAGCTCAGCCCCTCGATGCTGACCAGCAACAACAATGCACGCTGCTCGGTAGAAAGACGGGAAAACGCCTGCAAGTCGGCCTGGGCCAGGACGATCGCCTCCAGGTTGTCGCCCACCGCTTCACTTTCCTCGGTGCCGCGGCCAAACCAGGACAGCCAGCGGGCATGCAGGCGGTCGCGGCGTTTGCCATCAAGAAACAGCCGGTAAAGGATGGTGAACAGCCAGGCGCGCAGGGCCTCGGCCTCACGCTGCTGCCCACGCCGGCTCAAGGCGCGCTCCACGGTGGCCTGCACCAGGTCATCGGCGCTGCCGGCGTCACGGGTCAGCCACAGGGCAAAGCGGCGCAAGCGCTGCAACAGCTCGCGCCACTGCTGTTCATCCAGGTCGTGCATGGCAAGGTACCGGCCTTCGGGGTTGTCAGTGTAGGGGGCAGACGCCTGGCAACGAAATTTATTCCGGGCGGGGGAATAAGTTTTTCCCTGCGCCGTCGTACTGGCACCTTCACTGAACCGGACGACAACCATGAACCCACCTTTGCAAGGCCCCGCCAAGGCCGTGCGCCTGGCCGGCATCGGCGCCGTGATGCTCGCCTTGGGTGCCGGCTTCGCCTATGCCGCCGGCTGGATCGGCCAGCCCGAACTGACCCCGCAGCGCATCATCGACACCTTCGAGGCCCAGGCTGGCCACCACCCAGGCTACCGCAAGAACCACGCCAAGGGCCTGTGCGTCAGCGGTTACTTCCAGCCCAGCGGCGAGGCCGCCAGCCTGAGCACGGCCCGCGCCTTCAGCCAGGCCCGGGTGCCGGTGATCGGCCGCTTCGCCATCGGCGGCGCCAACCCGTTCGCCCCGGACACCAGCATCCCGGTGCGCAGCCTGGCGATAGAGCTGAGCACCGATGATGGCCAGGTCTGGCGCACCGGAATGAACAACCCGCCGGTGCTGGCGGTGAGCACGCCCCAGGGCTTCTACGACCAGGTACTGGCCGGCGCGCCGGACCCCGCCACCGGCAAGCCAGACCCTGCGAAACTGCAGGCCTTTTTCGCCGCTCACCCGGAAAGTGCGGCCTTCCGCCAATGGGCGGCAAGCTACAAGCCCAGCGACAGCTTTGCCAGCACCCAGTATCACAGCATCAATGCCTTCCGCCTGATCGACGCCAACGGCAACGCGCAACCGGTGCGCTGGCAATTGGAGCCGCAAACGCCTTTCACGGCCCTGCCCGCCCAGGTCGATGACAAGCAGTTCCTCCAGCATGACCTGCAACAGCGCCTGGCCCAGGGCCCGCTGCGCTGGACCTTGCGCCTGGTGCTGGCCGACGCGGGCGATGCCGCGGACGACCCCGCTCGCCCCTGGCCAGCCGAACGGCGCAGCGTGAACGCCGGCACCCTGGTGCTGGAACAGGTCGACGGCCCTGAGCAAGGCGCTTGCCGCGACCTCAACTTCGACCCGTTGATTCTGCCCCACGGCATCGAGCCGTCCGCCGACCCGATCCTGGCTGCCCGTTCGGCCGCCTATTCGGTGTCTTTCAACCGCCGCAGCCGCGAATCGCTCGGCACCGGAGAGCAGCCATGAAACCTGAAGCCTTCCACCCCCTGGCACGCCTGATCCACTGGCTGATGGCAATCCTGATCCTGGCCATGCTGTTCATTGGTGTGAGCATGGTAGGCGACCTGTCGCCGCGCCATCCGCTGCTGGTGGCGCTGCACAAAGCCACGGGCCTGGCCCTGCTGGTACTGGTGCTGGTACGCATTGGCCTGCGCCTGGCCCTGCCCCATCCACCGCTGCCAGGTGACCTGCCGCCCTTGCAGCGCTTTGCTGCAGGTGCCTCGCACCTGGTGCTGTACGGCCTGATGCTGGCCATGCCGTTGCTGGGTTGGGCCATGCTGTCTGCCGGAGGTTACCCGCGCCCGCTGCAACTGCCCGCCATCGCCCCGCACAACCTGCAGCTGTACGCGGTGTTGCGCCAGGCCCACGGCTGGGCCGGCTACTTGCTGTTCGCAACCGTGGTGGTGCACCTGGGTGCGGCCTTGATGCACGCCTGGGTGCGCCGTGACGGCGTGTTGCGCAGCATGTGGCCAGGCCCCCTGCGGCGCAGCATGTGGCCAGGCCCCCTGCGGCGCAGCGAATGACCGGTACAAACCCGGGCGGGCTCGACAAACGATAATGATGCTCACTAAGCTCAGCACCCTATTCGTGTCGAACCGCCCTGGACTGCCAATGAACATCGCAAAGGACCCTGCCCTGCTCACCCCCGCCAGCACCCTGGATTTACGCCCGTTGCTGCTGGCCAACATGGCCTGCACCATGTCGATGATGGCCTTCGTCGCCCTGATCGGCCCCATCGCCCGCCTGCTGGGCATGGCCACCTGGCAAGCCGGCGCCGCGGTGACCGTGGCCGGCGTGGTCTGGGTGCTGCTGGCCAGGCCCTGGGGCCGGCTTGCCGACCGCCTGGGCCGGCGCCGGGTGCTGCTGCTGGGCAGCGCCGGCTTCACCCTGGCCTACTGGCTGCTGTGCCTGTTCATCGAAGGCGCCTTGCGCTGGCTGCCGGGAGCGACCCTGGCGTTCGTCGGCCTGATGCTCGCACGCGGCTGTATCGGCGCGTTCTATGCGGCCATTCCGGTGGGCGGCAATGCGCTGATCGCCGACCATGTCGAGCCGCAGCGCCGGGCCCAGGCCATGGCATCGCTGGGCGCGGCCAACGCCGTCGGCCTGGTCGTGGGGCCAGCGCTGGCGGCACTGCTGGCGCGGCACAGCCTGAGCCTGCCGTTCCACGTGATGTCGCTGCTGCCGGCCAGTGCCTTCCTGGTGCTGCTGTTCAAGCTCAAGCCCCAGCCCCTGCCCCACAACTACGCGCCCAGCCCGGTGCGCCTTGGCGACCCGCGCCTGCGCCGGCCACTGCTGGTGGCGTTCAGCGCCATGCTCAGCGTCACGGTGTCGCAGATCGTGGTCGGTTTCTTCGCCCTCGACCGCCTGGGCCTTGAACCTGCGCAGGCCGCGCAAGCGGCAGGCATTGCCCTGACCACAGTGGGGGTGGCGCTGATCCTGGCCCAGGTGCTGCTGCGCCAGCTGGAGTGGCCGCCGTTGAAGATGATCCGCGTTGGCGCCAGCATCTCGGCCCTGGGCTTTGCGTGCGGGGCCATGGCCAGCAGCGCGCCGTGGCTGTGGGGGTGCTACTTCGTCGCCGCCGCCGGCATGGGCTTCGTCTTCCCGGCGTTTTCAGCGTTGGCAGCCAATGCCATGCAGGCCAGCGAACAGGGCGCCACCGCCGGTTCCATTGGCGCAGCCCAGGGCATGGGCGCGGTGATCGGGCCATTGGCCGGCACCCTGGTCTACGCGGTCGACCCGCGCCTGCCCTTCCTGGCCGTGGCCGTGCTGTTGCTGCTGGTCGGGCTGTGGCCGCTGCCACGCCCGCAAGCGGCCTGAGAAGCACAGCGCGCAAGCGTGCAGAGTGTGTTTTAATGCGTCGCCCATTATTTTTAACACCTCTGATTACAAGGCGGCTATGGACACGGGGACACGACTCAAACTGGTGCGTGAACGCAACAACCTCTCCCAGCGGGAACTGGCCCGCCGCAGCGGGCTGACCAACTCGACGATCTCGCAGATCGAACAGAACCGGGTCAGCCCCTCGGTCAGCTCCCTGAAAAAGCTGCTGGAAGGCATCCCCATGACCTTGGCGGAGTTCTTCAGCTTCGACGAGCCAGTGCGCGAGGAACGCTTCGTGTTTCGCGCAGGCGAGCAGCCAGACCTGGGCCGCAACGGCCTGCGCATGCTGCTGGTCGGTGCCAGCGTCGAAGCCCGGCAGATGCGCATGCTGCGCGAGCTGTATGCACCGGGCGCCGACTCAGGCGAGCCGATCGTGCATGCCGAGGGCGAGGAATGTGGCCTGGTCACCCGGGGCACCGTGGAGCTTTGGGTCGATGGCCAGGTCAGCATCCTCAACTCCGGCGATGGCTACTACATCCCCACCACCCTGCCGCACAGTTTCAAGAACATCGGCCCCGACGAGGCCGAAATCATCAGCGCCAACACCCCGGCAAATTTCTAACCCCCCCTGTAGGAGCGACAGCATGTCGCGATGGGCCGCACAGCGGCCCCTGGCTTCCCGAGCTCACCCCTAGAAAGCTCAATCACACCCCTACCCCTGCTCCCCAGCCAAGGCAGCCTCGACAAAGTCCAGGCGGTCCTGCCCAAAGAACATCTCCTGCCCAACAAAGCAGGTCGGCGCACCAAACACCCCCCGGGCCACGGCCAGCTCGGTCACCCGCTTGAGCTCGGCCTTGACCTCGGCATCTGCCGCCAGGGCATGAAAGGCCTCGGGCTCGAAACCAGCCTGCAGCAGCGTGTCATCCAGCACGTCAAGCACGCCCAGATTGCGCCGCTGCGCCCACAACCCATTGAACAGCGCCGCCAGCACCGCCTCGAAGCGCTCGGGCGACCGCATCTGCACCCCCATCGCACCGCGCATCAGGGCCAAGGTATTGATCGGGAACCCGGGTGGAAATCCGAACGGCACGCCATAGCGCTGCGCAAAACGGCCAAGGTCGGTGAACATGTAGCGCCCCTTGGCGGGAATCATCGCCGGCGAGGCGTTACCAGTTGCCTGGAACACCCCACCGAGCAGCATGGGCCGGTACTCAAGCCGCGCCCCATGGCGGGCACACAGGGCGGGCAACTGGGTCCAGGCCAGGTAGCTGGCCGGGCTGCCCAGGTCGAAATGAAACTCAACGGTCTTGCTCATCGGGCACGTCTCCTTGATCGGTCAGGGCTTACCAGCGCTCCATCCACGGGCGCAGGTCAAGTTCGAAGGTCCAGGCATCGCGCGGCTGGGCGTGCAGGAACCAGTAGCTGTCGGCGATGTGCGCAGGGTCGAGAATGCCGTCCTGCCCCTTCAGGGCGTAGCGCTCGGGGAAGCTGTCACGAATGAACGCGGTGTCGATCGCCCCGTCCACCACCACGTGGGCGACATGAATATTGCGCGGCCCAAGCTCACGGGCCATGCTCTGGGCCAGGGCGCGCAGGCCATGCTTGGCGCCGGCGAAGGCGGCAAAACCGGCGGCACCGCGGGTGCCGGCGGTAGCACCGGTGAACAGCAGCGTACCCCGTTCACGGGCCACCATGCGCCGGGCCACCGCCTGGGCGGTGAGAAAGCCGGCAAAGCAGGCCATTTCCCAAATCTTGAAATACTTGCGTGGGGTTTCATCGAGGATGCTGCACGGCACATTGGCGCCGATGTTGAAAACAAACGCCTCGATCGGCCCAATGTCGCGCTCTATCGTCTCCACCAGTTCGGCCACCTCCTCTTCCTTGCGCGCATCCGAGCCAAAACCATGGGCCTGGCCGCCTGCTGCACGAATCTCGTCGACCAGCGGCTGCAGCTTGTCGGCCTGGCGCCGGGTGACGCAGGCAACGTAGCCTTCACGCGCGAAACGCTTGGCAATTTCGCCGCCGGTGGCATCCCCGGCACCGACCACCAGCACCACTTTTTGTTGTTCTGCCATGCTCGCCCTCATTGATGAATGATCGTTTAGTAAACGAACGCTATGTTATGATCGCCCCCATCGTCAAGCCAGCGCGAAGAGGTTTCCCGTGCGCTACTCCACCGAACACAAGCAACAAACCCGCGACAAGCTGCTGGCCAGCAGCGGCGCACTGGCCAAGCGTGGCGGCTTTGCCAGCACTGGTGTGGCCGGGTTGATGAAGGCCATCGGCCTGACGGGTGGTGCGTTCTACAACCATTTCCCGTCCAAGGACGACCTGTTCACCGAAGTGGTCCGCCAGGAACTGTGCAACAGCCCGCTGGCGCGCCTGGCCAACCAGGGCGCCAGCCGCGAGCGCCTGGCCCGTTGCCTGCAGCAGTACCTGAGCCTTGCACACCTGCACAACGCCGAGGGCGGCTGCCCGCTGCCACCGCTGGGGGTGGAAATTGCCCGCGCCGAACGCCCTGTGCGCGAGCAGGCCGAGCACTGGCTGGTCAGCCTGCATGCAGCCTGGAGCGCCACCCTGGAGGACGAGGCGTTGGCCTGGGTGTTGATCAGCCAGTGCGTGGGGGCCTTGGTGGTGGGGCGCATGCTGGCCAGCGAGCAGGTTCAGGGGCAACTGCTGGACGCAAGCAAGGGCTTTGTCGAAAGGGCATTGAATGCGGCCGGTTAACCTGTTGCTGGGCTTGCTGCTGGCAGCACCGGCATTGGCCGAGCAGGCCTGCCCGCCTGGGCAGTACCAGGTTTGCCTGATGGCGTGCTTCTGCGCACCGATCGACCCCGGCCAGGCCGGGCAAATTCTCAACGACGTGCAAACCGTGGCCTCGGCCAGCCTGGCCTACGCCCTGCGCCAGGCCCGCGATGAAGCCACCGCCAGTGGCAGCCAGCCGATTCCATTGCACATCCGCGCACAGCTAGAACCTTGGTACGACTTTGCCGTGCTGGATGCGGCGCGCTACCGGGTGGGTGACGAACAGCAGATCAGTGCGGCCAACGCGCTGCTGCAAAACCCGGATGTGAATGCGGTGACGCTGATCGACACGGTCATTTTCCGCCATGCCAGCGATGCCGAGGACAACGTGGCGCTGTGGGCCCACGAGCTCAAGCACGTGCAGCAGTATCAGCAGCTGGGGGTGGAAGAGTTCGCCCGGCGCTATACGCGCAATTACGATGAGCTGGAGGGGCCGGCCTACAAGATCGAGGCTGAGGTAGGGAAAGCGCTGAGGCAGCGCAGTTCGGGGCAGGCGCGCTAGCCTGTGGCGGCCCATTCGCGGGGCAAGCCCGCTCCTACAGGTTTACGTATCCTTGTAGGAGCGGGCTTGCCCCGCGAACGAGCCAACGCTGGCCGATCAGGATGACGTGGTAGCCCGCTCCCCCACCTGCTCACGGGCGGCATACCGCTGCGCCAGCACCGCACACACCATCAGCTGAATCTGGTGGAACAGCATCAGCGGCAAAATCATCGCGCCAATTCCACTGCCCACGAACAGCACCTGCGCCATCGGCACGCCGGTAGCGAGGCTCTTCTTCGAGCCTGCAAACAAGATGGTGATACGGTCTTCCAGGTTGAAACCCAGGGCCTTGCCGAGCAGCCGCGTGCCGAACAGCACCACCGCCAGCAAGATCCCGCAGGCCGCGAACAGCCCGGCCAGGTGCTGCGCCGACACGGTGTGCCACAACCCGGTCACCACCGCCTCGCTGAACGCGGTGTACACCACCAGCAGAATCGAGCCCTGGTCCACCATCTTCAGCCAACGGGCATTGTGCTTCACCCAGGCACCGATCCAGCGCCGGGTGATCTGGCCGGCCACGAACGGCACCAGCAGCTGCAAGGTGATTTTCATCACCGCATCGAGCCCCGAGCCGGTATCGCCACTGGCGCCCAGCAGCATCACCACCAGCAGCGGGGTGAGGAAAATGCCGATCAGGCTGGAGGCCGCCGCGCTGCAAATGGCCGCTGGCACGTTACCGCGGGCCAGCGAGGTGAAGGCAATGGCCGACTGCACGGTGGCCGGCAAGGCGCACAGGTACAGCAGGCCCAGGTACAGCTCGTTGCCTACCAATGGTACGAACAGCGGCTTGAAGGCCAGGCCCAGCAGCGGGAACATCACGAAGGTGCAGGAAAACACCAGCAGGTGCAGGCGCCAGTGCCCGGCACCGGCGATGATCGCCTCGCGCGACAGCTTGGCACCGTGCAGGAAGAACAAAAGGCCGATGGCCAGGTTGGTCAGCCAGCCAAAATACACCGCGCCGTCGCCCGAGCACGGCAGCACGGTGGCGATCAGCACCGTTGCGAGCAGGCACAGGGTGAAATTGTCGAACAACATGCGCAAATACTTCATCACCGATTCCATCTTGTGGTTGTGCAAGCACAGACGATAAGGTTTGTGGTTTTTTCCTGCTAACGCCGGAACCCCCATCGGTGTCGCTCAACGGACACTCGCCCGAAAAGGATCCTTGCATGCCACACGTTCGCCTTGCCCCTTTGTTGCTTGCCTTCGGCATTGCCTCGGCGCACGCCGCCGAGCCGTTACAGGCCCAGGTGGACGCCGTCATCCGCCCACTGATGAAGGAACAGAACATCGCCGGCATGGCGGTGGCCGTCTATGCCAATGGCCAGAGCCACTACTTCAGCTATGGCGTGGCCAGCAAGGCCGAAGGCAACCCAGTGGGCGCCGACACGCTGTTCGAGATCGGCTCGCTGAGCAAAACCTACACCGCCACCCTCGCGGCCTTGGCCAGTGCCGAAGGCAAGCTGGACCTCGATGCCCCGGCCCAGCGCTACCAGAGCGCCCTTGCCGGCACGCCGCTGGGCAAAGTCCGCGTGCTGGCGTTCGGGGCCTACAGCGCCGACTGCCTGCCCTTGCAGTTCCCCGACCCGGTACAAAGCCCGGCGCAGGTGCTGGCATTCTTCCGCACCTGGGCGCCGCGTGCCGAGCCCTACACCCAGCGCTGTTACTCCAACCCAAGCCTGGGCCTGTTCGGTGACCTTGCCGCCCGCGCGCAACACAAGCCGTTCGCCGAACTCATGACCCGCCAGCTGTTGCCGCAGATGGGCCTGCAGCACACCTACCTGCAGGTACCTGCAAGCGCGCAAGGCCTTTATGCGCAAGGCTACGATGCGCTGAACCGCCCCGTGCGGGTAAGCCCCGGCCCTTATGCCGATGAAGCCTACGGCATCAAGACCAACGCCCGCGACCTGCTGCGCTACGTGCGCCTGAACCTGCAACCGGCCGAACTGGCCCCGGCGCTGCGCCAGGCGGTCGCCATCACCCAGGGCGGTTATTTCCAGGTAGGCGCCATGACCCAAGGCCTGGGCTGGGAACGCTACCCCTACCCGGTGGCCCTGGACACCCTGGTCGACGGCAACAGCCCACGCCTGATTCGCGAACCCCAAGCCACCCGGCGCCTGGTTCCGGCACTGCCCGCCCTGCCCGCCGCCTGGTACAACAAGACCGGCTCCACCAATGGTTTCGGCGCCTACGCCGCGTTCATCCCCAGCGAAGGCAAGGCCATCGTGCTGCTTGCCAACCGCAATTACCCGAACGAAGCGCGCGTGCGCGCCGCCTACCGAATTCTCTCCAGCCTGGGCGCCCGGGAGTAGTTCAGGAAGGATTGTCCGACAAGATGTAGTGCCCGAAAAAAATCACTACAAAACGGTTGACGCCGTTCATCGCGCTTGTGCATGATGAAGCCGTCTCCCTGATCGGGAGCGGTGGCAAGGGTATTCCAGACGGCCTGCGCGGTAACGCGGGCCGTTCGTGGAGCGGGAATCTGTCCAAAAGGCAGCGTGAGAAAGCCCCTGTTGCGATGCTGCTGTAGCAGCCTTGGTAGTGCGCTACACGCCTGTGGCGCCAACTGTGACAATCAACAACAAATAGGTAATGGGGGCTTTATGATGAACTTGAACAACAATCCGACTATCGACCAATTGGCCCAGCTGTTCGCCCTGCGCAAGGACAGCCTCGATGACCACCTGCTGTGGGTCAGCCAGACCGGCGAGGTACGCCTCGACCGCCTGCCGCCGAACACGGTCGAAGATGAATTCGAAGCGCACCTGCCCAGCATGCGCGCCCGCTTCAAGGTCTACCGCCGTGGCCAAGGCTACGTCGGCAAGAAGGCCGCCGCCGACACCGAGTTCGTTGGCCGCGTGCTGCAGACCCTGCAACAAGAATGGCCCGCCGCCCGTGAGCGGCAGGCAGTCAAGGTGATCGACCCGCTCAACTGACGGGCGACACCCTTACCGAGCCCGGCCTGCATAGGCCGGGCTTTTTCATGCCCGCCGCCGCTGGCGCGGCATGGGCAAGGCGCCGGTGGCCAGCGCCCTGGCCCGGTCCACGCCCCACACCAAAGCCCGGGTCATGGTTTCCCCGGGGCGCGCTGGGTAATACTCCTCCAGCAGTGCCTGGCCATCCTGGCGGTACAGCCCAAGAAACAGCTGGGTGGCCCCCAGGCGTGACAGGCGTACCTGCACGTCGATCGTGGTGCCGTCGCTCAAGGCTTCGTTGTGGGTACGGCAATGCAGTTGGGCGTCGGCCCACTGCCAATAGGTTTCGTCCCTGATCCGCATGAAATTTGCGCTCCGTTGCTCAATGCCTGGCAAGCAGAACACAGCCAGCGGCGTTGCGCGAGTGCAACCCACGGTTGCCTTGAGCAGGGTCAAGCAACGTTGAGATAAATGAGCAATTGGCGTGATGAGGTTCACGGGGTTGCGAGGGGCGCCGCGGGGCGGCGCATCGCGAGCGTTGCTCGCTCCTACAGGGAGGAAGCGAGCATTGCTGGGGTTACTTCTTGGCGGGTACTCGCGGGGTGAAGCGGCCTTTCTTGCTGCGTTGCAGGTGCACAGGCTTGAGCTGCTGCGATTCATCCAGGGTCATGTGGGCAAAGCCCAGGCGAAACGCCGCCTGGCCGCAGCGCACCTGGCTGTTGATCGGGAATGCATCGTTTACGTCTTCGAAATAGGACTCGCTCATGCCCTGTCTCCCTTCAGTGGCAGCCACGTCGGCAAGAAAAGCCCTGCCTGAAAACGCGACCTGAGCCAGTGAGACTAGACGGTCACATGAAGACTGCCCGGACGAAAAGTCCACAACCGACCAGTGGCCCCGCGGTCACTGCGCGCTGGCTGCCCGCAACCGCTGCCCAAGCTTGGGCCCGAACACATTGACCAGCAGCCCAAGCATCACCAGCAACGCACCCCAACCCTGCACCGCCGTCAGCCGCTCGCCCAGCAACCATGCCGACGAACTGAGCCCGATCACCGGCACCAACAGCGAGAACGGCGCCACCTTCCCTGCCGGGTGGCGGGACAGCAGCTTGCTCCACAGGCTGTAGCCGACCATGGTCGCGACGAACGCCAGGTAGGCCAGCGCCAGAATCGAGCTCCAGCTGATATTGGCCAGTGCATGGCCGATGCGCTCTGGCCCTTCCAGCCACCACGACAAGGCCAGGAACGGCAGTGGCGGAATCAGCCCGCCCCAGATCACCAGCGCCACCAGGTCCACCGAGCCGAAGCGGCGGGTAATGATGTTGCCCATGCCCCACATGGCCCCGCCACACAGCGTCAGCAGCAATGCCACCAACGGCACGTGCCCGCTGTCTTCGCTGCCGATCAGCGCCAAGCCGCTGGCGGCGATCACCAGCCCCAGCACACTGGCCAGGCGCAGGCGCTCACCGAGAAACAGCGCGGCAAAGCCCAGGGTGAAGAACGCCTGCGATTGCAGCACCAGCGAAGCCAGGCCCGGTGGCATGCCGCTGTACATGGCCTGGAACAGGAAGGCGAACTGGCCCAGGGAAATGGTTGCGCCGTAGGCGATCAGCCAGCGCCACGGCAGCTTTGGCCGCTTGACCAGGAGAATGGCCGGAAATGCCACCAACAGAAAGCGCAGCGCCCCCAGCAGCATCGGCGGCAGCCCATCGAGGCCCACCTTGATGACTACGAAATTGACTCCCCAGGCGACGATCACCACCAGGGCGATCAGCAGGTCCTTGAGCGGCATTGCTACTTCCTTCTTCAGGCGTTCTAGACATATTTCGTAACAGCATAAGGCCAATTTCCGGCCATGGACCAGCACAGTTATGGCCAACCCTTGCACTACAGATCGGCTGTTACGGCGTGCATGCGGAGGCGGCGCAGAGGATGGCACTTAGTTATGATTTGTTCCGTAGGAGCGAGCGCAGCTCGCGATGGGCTGCAAAGCAGCCCTGGCGGGGCCGCTGCGCGCCCCATCGCGAGCTGCGCTCGCTCCTACCAGGCCGGCCAGGCCGACGCAGAACGCTTAGCAAATTAGTCGCGATAACCTGGCGCAATTCGCTCCAACATCCGCAGCAAAGCCGCCCAGGCCAGCTGCATGGCATCCGGGTCAGTCAACTCCCCTTCCTTCAACGCCCGCCCCGGCGCATTGAACTGGCGTTCGGTGTGCGCGCACACCGCCTCAGGCGGCAACACCAGCTGCCCGGCACTCTGCGCCGCCAGCTGGATTTCGCAGGCCTTCTCCAGGTAGTACATGCGCAAGAACGCCTCGGCCACCGAGCGCCCGGTGGTCAACAAGCCATGGTTACGCAGGATCATCACCGGCTTGTCACCCAGGTCAGCCACCAGCCGCTGATGCTCGTCCAAGTCCAGGGCAATGCCTTCGTAGGCGTGGTAGGCCACCTTGCCATGGAACTCCATCGACATCTGGTTCACCGGCAGCAACCCGCACTCCAGCGCCGCCACCGCACACCCGGCGCGGGTGTGGGTGTGCAACACGCACTGGGCATCCTCGCGGGCGCCATGGATGGCGCTGTGGATGACGAACCCGGCGGGGTTCACCGGGTGCGGCGTGGGTTCCACCGGGCGGCCCTGCAGGTCGATCTTGACCAGGCTCGACGCGTTGATTTCATCGAACATCAGGCCGTAGGGGTTGATCAGGAAATGGTGCTCCGGGCCCGGCAGGCGCAGGGAAATGTGGGTGAAGATCAGGTCGGACATTCGAAAATGGGCGATCAGGCGGTAGCAGGCAGCCAGTTGCTGGCGCAGGGACTGTTCCGTGGCGGTCATTGTTATTGTTCCTCGTGGGTTCCAGGGGCGCGCGGTGGCCCCAATAGGCTAGATCACTTACCGGCCCGGCTTCTAGCTGGGCCAACGCGATTCATGCACCAGTAAACAAATGATTTGATTTTTTACTGAGCCTACACTTTTATTAGAAAAACAAGAACAACACCGCACCGGAGCCGCCTGCATGACCACCGCCTTCGCTCACCTGTTCGAACCCCTGCACATCCGCGGTAAACGCCTGAAAAACCGCATCATGTCGAGCGGCCACGACACCTGCCTGCCCACCGACAACCAGGTCAACGACAAGCTCATCGCCTACCAGCGCGCCCGCGCCGCTGGCGGCGTGGGCCTGATCGTGCTGCAGGTGGCCGGGGTGCACGACAGTGCGCGCTACACCTCCCACGTGCTGATGGCCACCGATGACAGCTGCATCGACGGCTACCGGCGCCTGGCCGAAGCCTGCCACGCCCACGGCACGCAGGTGCTGTCGCAGCTGTTCCACCCCGGGCGGGAGATCATGGAGTCGGCCGATGGCCTGCTGGCCGTGGCCTACTCGGCGTCGGCGGTGCCCAATGAACGGTTCCGGGTAATGCCGCGGGCGCTCGACCAGGCGATGATCGACGAGATTGTCCAGGGCTATGCCAGCGCCGCCCGGCGCCTGCACCAGGCCGGGCTGGATGGCGTGGAAGTGGTGGCCAGCCACGGCTACCTGCCGGCGCAATTTCTCAACCCGCGGGTAAATCGCCGTGGCGATGGCTACAACGGCGCCTTGGAACAGCGCCTGCGCTTTTTGCGCGAAGTGCTTGCGGCGGTGCGTGCAGCCACCGACGAGCAGTTCATCATCGGCCTGCGCATCAGCGCCGACGAGCGTGACAGCGAGGGCCTGAGCGAAGACGAATCGCTGGCCGCCGCCCAGGCGCTGCAAGGCCAGCTCGACTACCTGCACATCGTCGCCGGCACCTCTGCTTCACTCGGTGGCGCGGTGCATATCGTGCCGCCCATGGCCATTGCCCCCGCCTACCTGGCGCGCGAGGCAGGCACCTTCAAGCAGCACCTGAACATTCCGTTGTTCGTGACCGGGCGCATCAACCAGCCGCAGGAAGCCGAACTGATCCTGGCCCGCGGCCAGGCGGATGTGTGCGGAATGACCCGGGCTCTGATCTGCGACCCACAAATGCCCAGCAAAGCCGAACATGGCCAGGCCGAGGACATACGCGCCTGCATTGCCTGCAACCAGGCCTGCATCGGCCACTTCCATCGCGGCCTGCCGATCTCCTGCATCCAGCACCCGGAAAGCGGCCGCGAGCTGCAATACGGCCAGCCCGCCCCCGCCACTGCACGCAAGCGCATCCTGGTAGCTGGCGGCGGCCCGGCTGGCATGAAGGCCGCTGCCGTAGCCGCTGCCCGTGGCCATGACGTCACCTTGTACGAAGCCAGTACGCAGTTGGGCGGGCAGGTCCAGCTGGCTCAGTTGCTGCCCCGGCGCAGCGAATTCGGGGGTGCAAGCACCAACTTGCAACGGGAAATGCAGCTGGCAGGCGTAACCGTAGTACGTAATACGCGAGTGGATCGCGCCCTGGTCGAACGCGAGCGCCCCGACCTGGTCATCGCCGCCACCGGCGCCACGCCCTACTGGCCCGCATTCGAACGCAGCGGTGAGTTGCAGGTGGTGGATGCCTGGCAAATCCTGCGTAACGAGGCAAACCCGGGGCGCTCGGTACTGGTGGTCGACTGGCGCTGTGACTGGATCGGCCCCGGCATTGCCGAGCGCCTGGTGCGCGAAGGCCATCAGGTTCAGCTGGCGGTCAATGGCACCCATTGCGGCGAAAGCCTGCCGCTGTACGTGCGCGACCAGATGGCCGGCGAACTGCATCGCCTGGGCATCGCCATCACCCCCTATGCGCGCCTGTACGGCAGCGATGACAACACCGTCTACCTGCAACACACCGCCAGCGGTGAACCGATGATCTTCGAGGGCATCGACACCTTGGTGCTGTGCATGGGCCACCAGCCCCAGGACACCCTCGCCGACGAACTGGCTGGCCTGGTGGCCGTGCAGCGCATCGGTGACTGCCTGGCCCCACGCACCGTCGAGGAGGCGATCCACGACGGCCTGGCTGTTGCCTGGGCGCTCTGAGGCTGCCCATACTGCGGCTTTCCCGACGGACCGACGTGCATGAGCCAACCGCCCCACAACCCGACCGCCGCAGACGGCGCCAGCGCGCCACAGTTTCTCGGCACCCGCATCCGCGGCCTGCGCAAGCGCCGCGGCATGACCCTGGCGGCGCTGGCGGCGCAGAGCGAACTCACCGCCGGCTACATCAGCCAGCTGGAGCGCAACCTGTCCTACCCGTCGATTCCGGCTCTGTTCAACATTGCTCGCAGCCTGGGGGTGACCATCCAGTGGTTCTTCGCCAGCGAAGCCAACACCGCCCCGGAAGATCAAGGCTATGTAGTGCGGCGCAACAGCCGGCTGAGCGTGCACTACGAAGACGGCATCGTCGACCAGCTGCTCACCCCACAGCCCAACCGCCAACTGGAGATGCTGCACTCACGTTTTCCGCCCGGCACCTACAGCCAGGAAAGCTACAGCCATGAAGGCGAAGAGGCCGGCTACGTGCTGTGCGGCAGCTTCGAGGTCTGGGTGGGTGAGCGCCATTTCCTGCTGGGAGAAGGCGACAGTTTCAGTTTCTCCAGCCAGGAGCCGCACCGCTACGGCAACCCCGGCGAGGTGGACGCCGTGGTGATCTGGGTGATTACCCCGCCAACATTTTGAAAAGATCTGCAGGCTGGCCCCGTAACATCGTGGGTAGAGCGCTCGCGCCATGCAGCGGGCGCTTGCGCCGTGTGCATTTGCGCTTTTGCGCGAACCCGTGGCATAGATGCAGGTCCACGTCTTTACGTGAACGTTTTCGCGCTTTCCAAGGAGATTCCTGCATGAGCAAGCCCCCCTATGCCCCGCCCAAGGTCTGGCGTAACGACGCAGCCTCCGGTGGCCAGTTCGCCAGCATCAACCGGCCCATCGCCGGCCCCACCCATGACAAGCAACTGCCGGTCGGCAAGCACCCGCTGCAGCTGTATTCCCTGGCCACGCCCAATGGCGTGAAGGTCACCATCCTGCTTGAAGAACTGCTTGCCCTCGGCCACTCGGGCGCCGAATACGACGCCTGGCTGATCCGTATCGGTGATGGCGACCAGTTCTCCAGCGGCTTCGTCGAGGTAAACCCCAACTCGAAGATCCCCGCCCTGCTCGACCGCAGCGTCGAGCCGCCGGTGCGGGTGTTCGAGTCCGGTTCGATCCTGCTGCACCTGGCCGAGAAATTTGCCGCCTTCCTGCCCAAGGCCCCGGCTGCGCGCACCGAAACCTTGAACTGGCTGTTCTGGCAGATGGGTTCGGCACCTTACCTGGGCGGTGGTTTCGGCCACTTCTACGTGTATGCGCCGGAGAAGATCGAATACGCCATCAACCGCTTCACCATGGAGGCCAAGCGCCAACTGGACGTCCTGGAACGGCGCCTGGCCGTCAGCCCCTACCTGGGGGGCGATGAGTACAGCATTGCCGATATCGCCGTATGGCCGTGGTACGGCCAGCTGGTGCGCGGCAACCTGTATGGCGCGGCGGAGTTTCTGGCGGTCGAGGAGTACCCGCACGTGCAGCGCTGGGCCGAGGCAATCGCCCAGCGGCCAGCGGTGCAACGCGGCACCCGGGTCAACCGTACCTGGGGGGATGAGGCCAGCCAGGTGCCGGAGCGGCACTCGGCGGCTGACCTGGGTTAAGTGCACCGGGGCCGCTGCGGCCCCTTCCTGATGGGCGCGGGCCTGGCGCACGAACCGGCCCGCCAAGCCCCATCAATGCCCCATTGCAAAAACCCATTTCTGCCGCGCAAACCTGCTTCCCCCCATCCCTTCTTGTACACTCCTCGCACTAGCCCCCACCTGCACATTTTTTGGTGAAAGCATGATCGAGGTAACCGAGGTTTCCATTGCCCAGCTGCGCGACGCGCTCGAGTCGGGCCGTACGACGGCAGTCGAGCTGGTCAAGGCCTACCTGGCGCGCATCGACGCCTACGATGGCGCAGGCACCGCCACTGCCCTGAACGCCGTGGTGGTGCGCAACCCAGAAGCACTCAAGGAAGCCGAGGCTTCCGACGCCCGCCGCGCCAAGGGCCAGGCCCTGAGCCCGCTGGACGGCATTCCCTACACCGCCAAGGACAGCTACCTGGTCAAAGGCCTGACCGCCGCCTCCGGCAGCCCGGCCTTCAAGAACCTGGTGGCCCAACGCGACGCCTTCACCATCGAGCGCCTGCGCGCCGCCGGCGCCGTGTGCCTGGGCAAGACCAACATGCCGCCGATGGCCAATGGTGGCATGCAGCGTGGCGTTTATGGCCGTGCCGAAAGCCCGTACAACGCCAACTATCTGACCGCACCGTTCGCCTCCGGCTCGTCGAACGGCGCCGGCACCGCCACTGCGGCCAGCTTCAGCGCCTTCGGCCTGGCCGAGGAAACCTGGTCGAGCGGCCGAGGCCCTGCCTCGAACAACGGCCTGTGCGCCTACACCCCTTCGCGCGGGGTGATCTCGGTGCGCGGCAACTGGCCGCTGACGCCGACCATGGACGTGGTGGTGCCTTACGCCCGAACCATGGCCGACCTGCTGGAAATCCTCGACGTGGTGGTGGCCGACGACGCCGACCCACGCGGCGACCTGTGGCGCCTGCAGCCGTGGGTGCCGATTCCGGCCGCTTCGTCTGTGCGCCCTGCCTCGTACCTGGACCTGGCAGTGGATGCCAGCGCCGTGAAGGGCAAGCGTTTCGGCGTGCCGCGCATGTACATCAATGCCGACACCGAAGCCGGCACCTCGGAAAAGCCAGGCATCGGCGGCCCGACTGGCCAGCGCATCAACACCCGCGCCAGCGTTATCGAGCTGTGGAAGCAGGCCCGCCAGGCCCTGGAAGCGGCCGGCGCCGAAGTGCTGGAAGTGGACTTCCCGCTGGTGTCCAACTGCGAAGGCGACCGCCCTGGTGCCCCCACCGTGTACAACCGCGGCATCGTCAGCAAGGCCTTCCTGCACGATGAGCTGTGGGAGCTGTCAGGCTGGGGCTTCGACGACTTCCTGCGCGCCAACGACGACCCCGCGCTCAACCGCCTGGCCGACGTCGATGGCCCGCAGATCTTCCCCCACGACCCGGGCACCCTGCCCAACCGTGAGGACGACCTGGCCGCCGGCATGGACGAATACGTCAACATGGCCAAGCGCGGCCTGAAGACCTGGGACCAGATCGAAACCCTGCCCGACGGCCTGCGTGGCCTTGAGCAAACCCGCAAGCTTGACTTGGAAGACTGGATGGACGCCCAAGGCCTGGACGCGGTGTTGTTCCCAACCGTGGCCGACGTGGGCCCGGCCGATGCCGACGTCAACCCAGCCTCGGCCGACATCGCCTGGAGCAACGGCATCTGGGTGGCCAACGGCAACCTGGCGATCCGCCACCTGGGCGTGCCGACGGTGACCGTGCCAATGGGTGTAATGGCCGATATCGGCATGCCCGTGGGCCTGACCTTCGCCGGCAAGGCCTACAGCGACAATGCGCTGCTGAGCTTTGCCGCCGCCTTCGAAGCGACCGGTTCCCGCCGGGTGATCCCACCGCGCACTCCCGCCCTGGGCTGATCGAGCCCTCATGGAACTTCTGTAGGAGCGGGCTTGACCCGCGAGGCAGGCACCGCGCTGCATGGCACCGGCTTCGCCGGTGTTCGCGGGGCAAGCCCGCTCCTACAGGGCATTGCGCAAGCGGCGCCCGTCCATCGCCATTGGTCAGGCTGTCATCTGCCTGTGCCTTTGCCCCTGTACTACTAAACCCAACAACGCGCCGTAACCTTTACGAAATACGCCTCGCGCACTTTCGATCTGCGGCAAGTGAAGGCACAATGCGTGTCCTTTTTTTGGCCGGCCTGGCCGGGGGCCTTTAAATGATCAAAACGCCGTACTACCTCATCGACAAAACCAAGCTGCTCGGCAACATGGAGAAGATCGCCTACGTGCGTGAACACTCCGGTGCCAAGGCGCTGCTCGCCCTCAAGTGCTTCGCGACCTGGTCGGTGTTCGACCTGATGCAGCAGTACATGGACGGCACCACTTCGTCCTCGCTGTTCGAGCTCAAGCTCGGCCGCCAGAAATTCGCCGGCGAAACCCACGCCTACAGCGTGGCCTGGGCCGATGACGAAATCGAGGAAATGCTCGAGAACTGCGACAAGATCATCTTCAACTCGATCGGCCAGCTGCAACGCTTCGCCGAACAGTCCGAAGGCAAGGTGCGCGGCTTGCGCGTGAACCCGCAAGTCAGCAGCTCCGACTACCTGCTGGCCGACCCGGCCCGCCCGTTCAGCCGCCTGGGCGAATGGGACCCGGCCAAGATCGAGCAGGTGATCGAGCAGATCTCCGGTTTCATGTTTCACAACAACTGCGAGAACGGCGACTTCAGCCTGTTCGACCAGATGCTCACGCACATTGAAGAGCGCTTCGGCCACCTGCTGCACAAGGTTCAGTGGGTCAGCCTCGGTGGCGGCATCCACTTCACCGGTGAAGGCTATGCGCTGGACGCCTTCTGCGCGCGCCTGAAAGCCTTCTCGGAAACGTACGGCGTGCAGGTTTACCTGGAGCCGGGCGAAGCCGCCATCACCAACAGCGCCTCGCTGGAAGTGACCGTGCTCGACACCCTGTACAACGGCAAGCACCTGGCCGTGGTCGACAGCTCGATCGAGGCGCACCTGCTCGACCTGCTGATCTACCGCCTCAATGCCAAGATGGCCCCCAACGACGGCGAGCATACCTACATGGTCTGCGGCAAGTCGTGCCTGGCCGGTGACATCTTCGGCGAGTATCAATTCGATCGTCCGCTGGCCATCGGTGATCGCCTGTCGTTCATCGACACGGCCGGCTACACCATGGTCAAGAAAAACTGGTTCAACGGTCTGAAGATGCCATCGATCGTGGTCAAGCAGCTCGACGGCAGCGTCGAGGTGGTTCGCGATTTCGGTTTCGAAGACTACGTTTCCAGCCTGTCGTAAGACAGGCTTTCAAAGTAAGGAGCGAAAGGTAAATTGAAGAAGAACGTTCTTATCATTGGTGCAGGAGGTGTCGCCAAGGTGGTGGCCCACAAGTGCGCGCAGCACAACGACGAACTGGGTCGTATCGCTATCGCGTCACGGAACATCTCCAAATGCCAGGCCATCATCGACAGCGTCAAGGCCAAGGGTAGCCTCAAGGTACCCGCCGACATCCAGGCCTTCGCGCTCAACGCCCTCGATGTCGAGGCGACCAAGGCACTGATCCGCGAAACCGAATCGCAGATCGTGATCAACGTAGGTTCCGCCTTCCTCAACATGTCGGTGCTGCGTGCCTGCATCGATACCGGTGTCGCCTACCTGGACACCGCAATCCACGAAGAGCCGGGCAAGATCTGCGAAACCCCGCCGTGGTACGGCAACTACGAGTGGAAACACCTCGAAGAGTGCCAGGAAAAGAACATTACCGCCATTCTCGGTGTCGGCTTCGACCCGGGTGTGGTGAACAGCTACGCAAAACTTGCGCAGCAGCAATACTTCGACCGCATTGATTCGATCGACATTCTCGACGTCAATGCCGGCTCGCATGGCAAGTACTTCGCCACCAACTTCGACCCGGAAATCAACTTCCGCGAGTTCACCGGGCAAGTGTGGAGCTGGCAGAACAGCCAGTGGACCAGCAACACCATGTTCGAGGTCAAGCGTACCGATGACCTGCCGGTGGTGGGTTCGCAGAACCTGTACCTGACCGGCCACGACGAGGTGCATTCGATTTCGAAGAACCTCAACGTGCCGAACGTGCGTTTCTGGATGAGCTTCGGCGAGCACTACATCAACGTGTTCACCGTGCTGAAGAACCTGGGCCTGCTCAGCGAGCAGCCGGTGAAAACCGCCGAAGGCCTGGAAGTGGTGCCGCTGAAAGTGGTCAAGGCCGTACTGCCCGACCCGGCTTCGCTGGCCCCTGGCTACACCGGCAAGACCTGCATCGGTGACCTGGTCAAGGGCACCAAGGATGGCCAGCCTCGCGAAGTGTTCATCTACAACGTGGCCGACCACGAAGAGGCCTACGCCGAAACCGACAGCCAGGGCATTTCCTACACCGCAGGCGTACCGCCAGTGGCGGCAGCCCTGCTGGTCGCCCGTGGCGAGTGGGATGCCAAGCGCATGGTCAACGTCGAGGAGCTGCCAGCCGAGCCGTTCCTCAAGGCGCTGGACGTGATGGGCCTGCCAACCCGCGTGAAGGATGAAAAAGGCGACCGTCCGTGGGACGCTGAAGCCTAAGCAGTAAACGGAAGGGGCGCCATCAGGGCGCCCCTTCTGCATATGCGCCACGTTCGTGGCGCATCGCGAGCTGCGCTCGCTCCTACCCAGAACCAGGCCCTGCGCCCATCCCGTAGGAGCGAGCGCAGCTCGCGATGCGCACTAAAGCAAACCCAGGTAACAAAATCTAAACAACCATGTGACATTTTTTTTCAGCTTTCCAGATTCGAACCATGGAGCTGCTGAATGAAGGTCACGGTCTACAGTAACGGCTCCAAGGCAGCGCGCCTGGCCCTGGCGGGGCGCATGCGATGCCCGTGCTGATCACCGGTGCAGCCGGTTTCATTGGTTTCCACCTGGCACGGCGCCTGTGCGAAGCGGGCATCGAGGTGGTCGGGGTCGACAACCTCAACACCTACTACAGCGTCGAGCTCAAGCTTGCGCGCCTGCAGCAGCTGCTTGGCTTTCGCAATTTCCGCTTCCACACCCTCGACATCGCCAACCCCGACGAACTGCATCAGCTGTTCGCAGGCGAGGCCTTCAGCGAGGTGATCCACCTGGCCGCCCAGGCCGGGGTACGTTATTCACTGGACAACCCCGGCACCTACGGCCAGGCCAACCTGGTCGGTTTCCTCAACCTGCTCGAAGCCTGCCGCCAACGGCCACCCCGGCACCTGGTCTATGCCTCCAGCAGTTCGGTGTACGGGGCCAACGCCAAGCTGCCGTTCAGCGTCGACGACCCGGCCGAGCAGCCGGTATCGCTGTATGCCGCCAGCAAGCGCGCCAATGAACTGATGGCCCACAGCTATGCGCACCTGTACCAGCTGCCCGTCACCGGCCTGCGCTTCTTCACCGCCTACGGCCCCTGGGGCCGCCCCGACATGGCGTTGTTCAAGTTCACCCAGGCGATCCTCGCCGGCCGGCCGATCCAGGTCTACAACCACGGCCACATGGGCCGCGACTTCACCTACATCGACGACATCGTCGAAAGCCTGCTGCGCCTGCGCCTGAAACCGCCCCGGCCAGAGGCCGGCAAACCACCGTGCCAGCTGTTCAACATCGGCCGCGGCCAACCGGTGCGGCTGCTGCACTTCGTCGAGTGCCTGGAGGATGCCCTGGGCATCAAGGCCCAGCGCGAATACCTGCCCCTGCAAGCCGGCGACGTGCTGGAAACCTGGGCAGACGTTGCCTCGCTGGAACGCTGGATCGGCTTTTCGCCCAGTACCTCGCTGGAACAGGGCGTCGCGGCCTTCGTTGGCTGGTACCGGGACTTCTACCGGGTTTGAACAATCGCAATGACCACAAGCACACAGGTAGCCTCAATGACAGACCCCCTTGACCTCTCGGTACTGATCCCCGCCAAGAACGAGGTCGAAAACCTGCCGGCGCTGCTGATGGAAATCCGCACGGCGCTGGCCGACGAAGCCTATGAAGTGCTGGTGGTCGACGACGGCAGCAGCGACCACACCCTGCAGGTCCTGCGCCAACTCAAGCAGCACGGTTTCAGCCAGTTGCGCATCCTGCGTCACGACCGCTCACTGGGCCAGAGCACGTCGCTGTGGCACGCTGCCGAGGCCGCGCGCGGCCGCTGGCTGGCAACCCTGGATGGCGACGGCCAGAACGACCCGGCCGATATCCCCGGCATGCTCGCCCTGGTGCGTGGCGGCCAGGACCTGGGCGGTGGTATCCAATTGGTGGCCGGGCACCGGGTCAACCGCCGCGACACCGCCAGCAAGCGCTGGGCTTCGCGCCTGGCCAACGGCCTGCGCCGCCGCCTGCTCAAGGACAACACCCCGGACACCGGCTGCGGCCTGAAGCTGATCGAGCGGGCGGCGTTCCTGCGCCTGCCCTACTTCGACCACATGCACCGCTTCATCCCGGCCCTGATCCTGCGCCACAACGGGCGCATGCTGGTGCACCCGGTCAACCACCGCCCACGCCACGCCGGCGTGTCCAAGTACGGCAACCTGGACCGCGCCCTGGTCGGCATTCTCGACCTGGTCGGGGTGTGGTGGCTGATCCGCCGCACGCGCCTGGACACCCGCCCGCAGGAGTTCGAAGGATGACCCGCGAAACCCTCTGGCTGATCATCGGTTTCGCCGGCCAAGCCGTGTTCACTGGCCGCTTCGTGCTGCAGTGGCTGTACAGCGAGTTCAAGCGCCGCAGCGTGATCCCGGTGGGCTTCTGGTACCTGAGCATGCTGGGCAGCGCCCTGCTGCTGGTCTACGCCATCTACCGCCAGGACCCGGTGTTCATCATCGGCCAGTCGTTCGGCCTGCTGGTTTACCTGCGCAACCTGCAGCTGATTGCACGCTGCAAGGAACAGAAACAATGAGCGTACCCAGGTTCAAGTCCCTTGGCGCCGAGCGCCTGGCCCTGATCGCCCTCTCCTTGGTGCTGGTGGGCGCGGGGCTCGGCTGGCGCCAGCCGATGAACGTCGACGAAGAACGCTTCCTCGGCGTCGCCCTGGAGATGCTGCAGAGCGGCAACTGGTTCATCCCCCACCGGGCGGCGGAGATCTATGGCGACAAGCCGCCGCTGTTCATGTGGACCGTGGCCCTGTTCAGTTACCTGACCGGCTCGCCCAAGGTGGCCCTGTTCCTGCCAGGCCTGTTGTCGGCAGCGACCCTCACCTGGGTGCTGCACGACCTTGGGCGGCGCTTGTGGAACCGGCGCATCGGGGTGATCGCCGCGCTGCTGTTCCTGGCCACCTACCAGAGCTACAGCATCCTGCGTACCGGGCAGATCGACAGTTTCCTGTGCCTGTGGGTGGCGCTGGGCTTCTACGGCATGGTCCGCCACCTGCTGCTGGGGCCAGCCTGGGGCTGGTTCTACGCGGCATGCCTGGCCATGGGCCTGGGCATCATCAGCAAGGGCGTGGGGTTTTTGCCCGCGCTGATGCTGCTGCCCTATGCCTTTGCCGTGCACCAGCGCTGGCGTGGCGTGGTAGCCCTGCCCGGCCAGGGCTGGCGCTGGAGCCTGGGGCTGTTGTGGCTGTTGGCCGGCTGCGCGGTATGGCTGGTGCCATTGCTGGTGTCGATTGCCCAGGGCGGCGGCGCCGCCGAGCTGGCTTACCTGAAGGAAATCCTGCTGCGCCAGACGGCCAGCCGCTACGCCAACGCCTGGGACCACCGCGAGCCGTTCTGGTATTTCTTCGTCAAGGTCATCCCGCAATACTGGCTGCCGCTGATCTTCGCCCTGCCGTGGCTGCTGCCGGCCTGGCGCCAGCAATTGCGCAAGCGCGACGGGCGTACCCTGCTGCTGCTCGGCTGGGTGGCACTGGTGCTGCTGTTCTTCACCCTCAGTAGCGGCAAACGCAAAATCTACATTTTCCCGGCCCTGCCCGGCCTGGTACTGGCCATTGCGCCGTTGCTGCCGTGGCTGCTCAAGCGCTGGTTCCATCGCCGGCCAGGCTGGCGCAAGGTATTCACCGCGGTGGCCATGGTGTGGTTCTGCCTGTGGTTCGTCCGGGGCTGGGCCGAGCCTTTGAAAGAAGGCCGCAACCCCCACGACACCCTGATGAGCGAAGCGGCCCGCGCCACCGGCGGCGCCGAGTTGGTACTGATCAACTGGCGCGAAGGCCACTGGCTGTTCGCCCGCCAACCGATCGTGCACTTCGGCTTCACCGGCCAGCCCAACGCCGATGCCGCAGTGTACTGGCTGCGCCAGCATCCAACGGCCTACGCCCTGATTCCGGCCACCGAACTGGGCCGCTGCTTCAACGCCGAACAGGCGCGCAAGCTGGACGATACCTCGCGCGCCGAGTGGTACGTGGTGGGTGCCGGGGCTGACAACGGCCGCTGCCAGCCAACAGCGCCGCGCCGTGTTTATCACTTTGCCTGGGCCGATGGGCCGGGGAATCTACAGCTGGCGGTGCAGGGTTCCGGAACATGACCCGCACGGGCTGTCGGCTAGGCTTGCAATCGGCCCAAACTCAAAATACTGTATGAATAGTCAGTATCACGAGACACCGCCATGCAGCTCATCGCCAAACTCGGCATCCTCGCCGACGCCGCCAAGTACGACGCTTCCTGCGCCAGCAGTGGGGCACCCAAGCGCAACTCGCGCGGCAGCGACGGCCTGGGCGCCACCAATGGCATGGGCATTTGCCACAGCTACACGCCGGATGGCCGCTGCGTCTCGTTACTGAAGGTACTGCTGACCAATTTCTGCCTGTACGACTGCCAGTATTGCGTCAACCGCCGCTCCAGCAACGTGCCGCGGGCGCGCTTCAGCCCCGAGGAAGTGGTGCGCCTGACCCTGGATTTCTACCGGCGCAATTGCATCAGCGGGTTGTTCCTGAGCTCGGGCATCATCCGCTCGGCCGACTACACCATGGAGCAACTGATCCGCGTGGCGCGGCTGCTGCGCGAAGAACACAACTTCCTCGGCTACATCCACCTCAAGACCATCCCGGATGCCGACCCCTTGCTGATCGAAGAGGCCGGCCGCCTGGCCGACCGCCTGAGCGTCAACATCGAGCTGCCCACCGACGCCAGCCTCAAGCGCCTGGCCCCGGAAAAACAGGCCCACACCATCCGCCAGGCCATGGGCGTGATCCAACAGGGCCAACTGGCCGTGGCCGGTGAGCCAAGAGCACCGCGCTTCACCCCGGCCGGGCAAAGCACCCAGGTGATCGTCGGTGCCGACGCCACCGACGACAGCACCCTGCTGCGCAACGCCGAATCGCTGTACCAGGGCTATGGCCTCAAGCGCGTGTACTACTCGGCGTTCAGCCCCATCCCCGACAGCCCCGGCAGCGTGCCCCTGGCCGCCCCGCCGCTGCTGCGCGAGCACCGCCTGTACCAGGCGGATTTCCTCCTGCGTGGCTATGGCTACAAGGCCGGCGAACTGCTCGGCCAAAGTGGCAACCTGGCCTTGGATATCGACCCCAAACTGGCCTGGGCCCTGGCCAACCGCGAGGTGTTTCCACTGGACGTCAACCGCGCAGAACCGGCGCTGCTGGCGCGCATACCCGGCATCGGCCTGCGCAGCGTGCAGCGCCTGGTGGAACTGCGCCGGGAACGGCGGGTGCGCTATGACGACCTGATCCAGCTGCGCTGCGTGCTGGACAAGGCCCGGCCGTTCATCGTCACCAGCGACTACCGCCCAGCCGACGGTGAGCTGCGCAGCGGCCTGCTGCGGGCGCGCCTGCGCGAGCCACAGGCGCCGGTGCAGATGGGGCTGTGGGGATGATCGCGCTCGACTGCGACGACCTGTTCGCCACCTGGCGCGACCAGGCCCGTACCCTGCTCGGCCATGGCATCGACCCCGCCCAGGTGACCTGGGCGCAAGGCCCTATCGACGACCTGCTGGCCGTACCCACGCCGCTACCGGAGGGGCCCGGGCCGTTTCGTGCCAAGGTGCCGGCAGCGCTGCTGACGCAGCTGGAGCAGGCCGCTCGCTACCACGGCGAACAACGCTGGAACCTGCTGTACGAAGTGCTCTGGCGCGTGGCCCACGGCGACCGCACGGCGATGCTGGCCGGTGACCGCCTGGGCAGCGAGCTGCAACGGCGCATCAAGCAGGTCAGCCGCGAGGCGCATCACCTGCATGCCTTCGTGCGCTTCGTGCCCCTGCCCGAGGCATTGGCCAGCCAGTTGAACCTGGACCTGGTGGCCTACCACGAACCGGCCCACGACATCCTGTACAGCGCCAGCGCGCACTTTGCCGACCGCCTGGGGCGCCAGCGCTGGTTGATTGCGACGCCGCGCGACGGCATCCGCTTCGATGGCCAGGCGTTCGATTACCGGCGCCACTGCCCGGAAGACTGGCGGCAATGGGCGCGCAATGCCGACGACCCGGGGGCTGAGCTTTGGCGTACCTACTACCGGCATACCTTCAACCCGGCGCGGCTGAACCCGGACGCCCTGCGCCTGCACATGCCGGGGCGGTTCTGGCGGCATTTGCCGGAGGGGATGTTGATTCCCCAGCTTGAAGGGTTGGCGCGCCAGGGCAAGCAGCGCGATGGGCAGGCGCTGGAGGTGGGGGGGCTGATGGGCAAACGGATTACCCAGCGCGGGTGATGAAGCCCCCTGTACCGGCCCTATCGCGCCGGGGTTTGCGCCGGCCTGGTAGGAGCGAGCGTAGCTCGCGATGGGCTGCAAAGCAGCCCTAACATCATGTGCCGCCAGGCAGACAACCCGGGGCCGCTGCGCGCCCCATCGCGAGCTACGCTCGCTCCTACCAGGTCGGCGCCCACCCTCGGAACGAAAGGCGCCGGTACAGCTATTCGCTCAACCAAACAACCTGCCCAAAAACCCCAGCTTCTTCTTGTACGACCGCCGCGCCTCCAGCGCCTGCTCCAGGCTCACCGCCAAAAAGCGCGCCTGCTGGTTCGGCTGCATCTGCCCGATCAAGTCCAGGTCGGCGCTGATCACCGTGCCGATCATCGCATAGCCCCCACCCGACACTGCATCACGGTGCAGGATGATCGGCTCCAGCCCAGCCGGCACCTGGATCGAGCCGATCGGGTAGCAACTGTCGACGATGTTCGACGGGTCGGAGCCTGCGCCAAACGGCTGTTCGCGCGGCTGGAAGCTCAGCGCGCTGCCCCCTTTGTAGCGGTAGCCGATGCGGTCGGCCTCCGAGCCCACCGTCCAGGCATCGGTGAAGAAGCTTTTCGAGGCGGCCTCGCTCAGGCGGTGGAAATACAGCCCAGGCACCACCCGCAGCACCACCTCGCCGCCCAGCGCCTGGCGCAGGGCCATCGGCAGGCTGGCACCGGCACGGGTACGGCCACTCGGCACCCCCACCGGCAGCACATCGCCCGCCACCAGCTTGCGCCCCTGCAGGCCACCGAGCGCACCCAGCGCATAGGTCGAGCGGCTGCCGAGCACTTGCGGCACATCGATGCCACCGGCCACCGCCAGATAGGCCCGCGCACCCGCCGTGGGAAAACCAAAGCGCAGCACCTGGCCGGCGCGCACTGCAAAGGCGGTATCCGGGCGCTGCTCGCGGCCATCGAGCAATACCGGCATCTGGGCGCCACACACAGCCACCAGCGCTTGCTGCTGGAACTCAAGCTCCGGCCCCACCAGGGTGCATTCCAGGCCGGCGGCGCCCGGCGGGTTGCCGACCAGCTGGTTGGCCGCGCGCAGCGCATACTGGTCCAAGGCGCCAGACGGCGGGATGCCCAGGTGGTAATAGCCTTCGCGGCCCAAATCCTGCACCGAGCTGGCCAGCCCGGGTTTGATGACCTTGATCATGCCAGTACCTCCTGCAGCGTCCTGGGGTAGCCGACCGGGTCGGCGAGAAAGGCATCCAGGGAAAATTCCACCGGGCGAATGCGCAGGTCGAAGCGCCCGTCCTCCACCTCCGCCACCGCCTGGTCGTAGGCCTGGCGGTCGATGGGCCTGAACTGCACGATATCGCCCGGGCGGAAGAACACCATGTGTTCCTTGAGGTAGGCCAGGCCCTGCTGCGGGTCGTAGATGGGCGCCGGGGTGACGCCGAACATCTGGTAGCCGCCAGCCCCACGAACCGAATAGATGCAACCGAAGCAACCGCCGTGGCCCAAGGTCAGCTTGGGGGTGTCGGTGCGTGGGCGCAAATACTTGGGCACCTGCAGCTGCCGCTCGCGCTCGACCATCTGGAACATGAACGGCAAGCCGGCCACGAAGCCGACCATCGACACGAACCACGGCGCCCCGCTGTGCGCGGCGATGAACGCATCGACATCGGCCAGGCCGTTGATGCGCGCCGCGTACTCAAGGTCGGTGCTGCCCGGGTCCTGGTGGCGGTCGCGAAAGCGCATCAGCGTTTCATGGGTCCAGGGGTCGTTGTACAACACCGGTATCTCGATGATCCGCGTGCTCAGCGAACGCTCGGCCACCGCCTGGGCCTCGGCCCCGCGCACGGCCGCAAGCAGCACGTCGGGGGCGATCCGGTCGGGGTCGAAACGCACCTGGAACGAGGCGTTGGCCAGGCAGATGTCCAATACGCCATCGAGCGCCAGGCGCTCGACGGCGCGGGTGACCGCCATGCCCTTGAAGAAGGCCTGCAGCGACATGCTGTCGCTGACCTCGGCGAACAGGTGCTCGTCGGCACCGAAGCTGTAGCGGATCGGGGTGCTGGCCAGGGACTCGACCATGTCTGCTCCTTTTTTTGGAATCGTTATCGAAAGGCAGGCAAAAAAACATTGGGCCAACGGCATCTGCACGCCGCTGGCCGTTGCAACTCAGCGCGGCGCACGCACCACGATACCCGCGCCATCGAGCGCGGCGCGGGTTGCCTCGACCAGGCCCAGGGCGCCTGGGGTGTCGCTGTGCAGGCAGATGGAGTCGAACTCGATGGCCAGGTCCTGCCCTTGCACCGTGCGCACCAGGCCTTCACGGCAGGCGCGCAGGACGCGCTCGGCAACCCGCTGGGGCTCGTGGCCACGCACATTGCGGGTAAACACGATCGAGCCACTGAGGTCGTACTCGCGGTCGGCGTAGAACTCGCGCACCACCGGTTGCCCCAGTGCCTGGGCCACGCGGCAGATCACCGAACCGGGCATGCAATACAGCAGCAATTGCGGCTCGATCACCTGCAGGTTCTGCACCAGCAACTGGGCGGCTTCCTGATCACGTGCCAGGTGCATGTACAGCGCGCCGTGGGGCTTGATGTGCTGCAACCGCACGCCCTGGGCCCGGGCGATTTCGCGCAGGGCGCCAAGCTGGTAGAGCATGTCGTCGACCAGTTCCTGGGCCGGGGCATTGATATGCCGGCGCCCGAAGCCAACCAGGTCGCGAAAGCCTGGGTGGGCACCGACGCCCACGCCCAGCGCCTTGGCCCGTTCGACGGTGCGGCGCATGGTGCCTGGGTCACCGGCATGGAAGCCGGTGGCGATGTTGGCCGAGCTGATGTAGGCCATCAGCTCATGATCGACGCCGTCACCGATGGTCCAGGGGCCGAAGCCTTCGCCCATGTCCGAGTTGAAATCCACCGCCTGCATCGTTGTTCTCCTGGCTTGTGAGTGCTTGCAAGCCACGTTAGATTCATCGCCACCCCTTGGGAAGATTTATAAACAGATAAGGTGTCTTCGGAAAAACAGATACCTGGGAGTGAACCGTGTCTTTGACCCTGCGCCAGGTGCGTTACTTCGTCGCCACCGCCGAGATCGGCCAGATTTCCCAGGCGGCGATTCACCTGAACATTTCCCAGTCGGCCGTGACCACCGCCATCAAGGAACTGGAAGCGATGCTCGGCGTGCTGCTGTTCCAGCGCTCGGCCCAGGGCATGAGCCTGACCGAGGCCGGGCGGCACTTTCTCAACCGCGCCTATGTGATCCTGCGCAGCGTCGACGATGCGCTGAACAGCCCACTGCCCGACGTGCGCGCCAGCGGCCTGCTGCGCCTGGCGGCGAGCTATACCGTGCTGGGCTATTTCCTGCCGCACCACCTGCAGCGCCTGGAACACTGGCACCCGGACGTGACCGTGCAAGTGCACGAGCAGGAGCGCAGCGCCATCGAGCAAGGCCTTTTGCAGGGGCGTTTCGACATGGCCGTGGTGCTCACCGCCAACCTCACCCACCCCGACATCGTCTCCGAAACCCTGTTCAACTCCGAACGCCGGCTGTGGCTGCCCGGCCACCACCCGTTGTGCGAGCGTTCGGCGGTAAGCCTGGCCGACGTGGCGCAGCAGCCGTTCATCTTGCTGACCGTGGATGAAGCCGAACAGAGCGCCATGCGCTACTGGGAACAGGCCGGCCAGCGGCCCAATGTGCGGGTGCGCACAAGCTCGGTGGAAGCGGTGCGCAGCATGGTGGCCAACGGCAGTGGCGTGGCGATTCTTTCCGACCTGGTGCACAGGCCCTGGTCGCTGGAGGGCAAGCGCATCGAAACGGTGACCATCAGCGACCCGGTGACGCCCATGAGCGTCGGCCTGGCCTGGCACCGTGAGCGCACATTCAGCCCGGCGATGCAGGCGCTGCGCACCTATTTCCACGATGCCTTCCTCGCCCCCCAGCAACTGTCGGCTCGGCGCTGATTTGTTCTCCTGCAGCAGCCGGCAAGCGCTACACTCGCCGGCCCTTTTGCCAACCGAGAATCTGCAATGCGTATTACCAGCGGCCCCGCCGCGACCGCCTGTGGCCTGGCGGCGATCTTGCTGTGGAGCACGGCCAGCGGCCTGATTCGCAGTGTCAGCGAATACTTTGGCCCCATCGGCGGCGCCGCGCTGATCTACACCCTGGGTGCCAGCCTGCTGGTGCTGCTGTTGGGCCGGCCGCGCCTGCGCCATGCCTCGCCCTTCTACCTGATGACCGGCTCGATACTGTTCGTCGCCTACGAGATCTGCCTGTCCCTGGCACTGGGCTTTGCCGTCAGCCGCCCCCAGGCCATCCAGCTGGGCGTGGTCAACTACCTGTGGCCAAGCCTGACCGTGCTGCTGGCGATCTTCATGAACCGCCAGCCTGCGCGCTGGCTCATCGTGCCGGGCACATTGGTGGCGTTGCTGGGGATTCTCTGGGTAGTGTGCACCGACGGGTTGTCGCTGCACAGCATCGTCAGCAATGTGGCCTCCAACCCGCTGAGCTACAGCCTGGCAGCGGCCTGCGCGATCACCTTCGCGCTTTACTGCAACGTGACCCGGCGCTATGCCAATGGGCAAAGCCATGTGGTGCTGTTCTTCCTGCTGACGGCGGCGGTGTTGTGGGTGAAGTACTGGATCAGCTGCGAATCGCTGCCGCCATTCACCCTGGTGCATGGCCTGGAACTGGTGGCCGCCGCATTGGGGCTGGCGGCGGGGTATGCGTTGTGGAACATCGGCATCCTGCGCGGTAACCTGACGTTGCTGGCCACTGCATCCTATTCCGCACCCGTGCTGTCGTCGGCGTTCGCGGCGGCGTGGCTGGGGGCGCAGTTGGGGTGGCAATTCTGGCAGGGGGCGGTGCTGGTAACCGTGGGTTCGCTGCTGTGCTGGCAAGCAACGCGCCAGGCCAGTTAAGGCTTGCGCTGGCCTGGTAGGAGCGAGCGCAGCTCGCGATGCGGTGTTACAGGCGGGTTGAGGCCTTGGGCCATGGTGCCGCCTGCCAGATCGCATCGCGAGCTACGCTCGCTCCTACGATGGGGTGGCATAGGCAATCCACGCCGAACGATCTGCGCGCGATGCCGTCATAACTTGGGCCGGTGTCGCCACGCAGAGAGGACGCGAAATGACCCAACCCGACCCGTCATACCTCAAATGGCTCGAAGACCGTTCGATGCTCAAGGCTTCCCAGGAGCGGGCCCGCCTGTATTCCGGCCAATCGCGCCTGTGGCAGAACCCCTACGCCGAAGCCCAGCCGCGCCGGGCCACCGAGATCGCCTCGGTGTGGCTGACCGTGTACCCCGACGCGATCATCGCCCCCGAAGGCAGCTCGGTACTGGCCGCCCTGGGCCACGAGGCACTGTGGAAGCGCCTGTCGGACATGGGCGTACAAGGCATTCACACCGGGCCCATCAAGCAGTCCGGCGGCGTGCGCGGGCGTGACTTCACCCCCAGCATCGACGGCAACTTCGACCGCATCAGCTTCGACATCGACCCGCTCTACGGCACCGAGCAGGAGCTGGTGCACATGAGCCGCCTGGCCGCCGCGCACAATGCCGTGACCATCGACGACCTGATCCCTTCGCACACCGGCAAGGGCGCTGATTTCCGCCTGGCGGAACTCGCCCATGGTGCCTACCCAGGGCTCTACCACATGGTCGAAATCCGCGAGGAAGACTGGCCGCTGCTGCCGGATGTGCCCCCGGGCCGCGATGCGGTCAACCTGGCACCGGCGCTGTGCGACGAACTCAAGCTGCGCCACTACATCGTCGGCCAGCTGCAGCGGGTGATCTTCTTCGAACCGGGGGTCAAGGAAACCGACTGGAGCGCCACCGGGCCGATCACCGGGGTAGATGGCAAGACCCGGCGCTGGGTGTACCTGCACTATTTCAAGGAAGGCCAGCCGTCGCTGAACTGGCTCGACCCAAGCTTCGCCGCCCAGCAGATGATCATTGGCGATGCCCTGCACGCACTGGACTGCCTGGGCGCGCGCGGCCTGCGCCTGGACGCCAACGGTTTTCTCGGCGTGGAAACCCGCGCCAGCGGCAGCGCCTGGTCGGAAAGCCACCCGCTGTCGATCGTCGGCAACCAACTGATCGGCGGCATGATCCGCAAGGCCGGCGGGTTCAGCTTCCAGGAACTGAACCTGACCCTGGACGACATCGCGCAGATGTCCAAAGGCGGCGCCGACCTGTCCTATGACTTCATCACCCGCCCGGCCTACCAGCATGCCTTGCTGACCGGCGACACCGAGTTCCTGCGCCTGATGCTCAAGGAAATGCACGCCTTCGGCATCGACCCGGCGTCGTTGATTCACGCCCTGCAAAACCACGACGAGCTGACCGTGGAGCTGGTGCACTTCTGGACCCTGCACGCCCACGACATGTACCTGTACAAGGGCCAGACCCTGCCCGGCAGCATTCTGCGCGAACACATTCGCGAGGAAGTCTACGAGCGCCTTTCCGGCGAGCATGCCCCCTACAACCTGCGCTTCGTCACCAATGGCATTGCCTGTACCACCGCCAGCCTGATCACCGCAGCGCTGGGCATCCGCGACCTGGCGCAGATCGGCGCGCAGGACATCGCGCTGATCCAGAAGGTGCACCTGCTGCTGGTGATGTACAACGCCATGCAGCCAGGCGTGGTGGCGTTGTCTGGCTGGGACTTGGTCGGCGCCCTGCCCTTGCCGGCCGAGGCAGTGGCCGAACGCATGGCCGACGGCGATACCCGCTGGATTCACCGCGGCGGCTACGACCTGGCCGGGCTGGCCCCCGAGGCCGAGGCCTCGCTGCGCGGCATGCCGCGGGCCCGGGCGCTGTACGGCAGCCTCGACAGCCAGCTGGACGACCCGGCGTCCTTTGCCAGCCAGGTGAAGAAGTTGCTGGCCGTGCGCCAGGCCTATGGCATCGCCACCAGCCGCCAGGTGCTGGTGCCCGAGGTGTCCAGCCCAGGGCTGCTGGTGATGGTGCATGAACTGCCGGCCGGGCGCGGCATTCAGATCAGCGCGCTGAACTTCAGCCAGGCGGTGATCGCCGAGGAGCTGCAACTGGCCGGGTTCACCCCAGGGCCGGTGGTGGACATGATCAACGAGACGGTCGAAGGCGACCTGACCGAGGATGGGCGGCTGACGGTGAACCTGGACCCTTATGAAGCGCTGTGCTTGAGGATTGTGAGCAGTAGCGGGCATGTGTGAGGCCTGTGCCGGCCCTTTCGCGGGGCAAGCCCGCTCCTACAACGCGAAAGGGCCGGCACAGCCACACCCGAGCTTTCAATGAAACCGTAATATCGAATAGCCATATTGAGCGCCCCTGAACAAGAACTCATGGTCGCCCAATGCATTTCACGCCCAACCGCCTGGCCCTGTGCATCGCACTGGCCTGCGCCGCTTTCGCCCCCGCCGCCCTGGCCAAGGACTACCTGATCGACAGCGCCACCAGCAACACCCTGGAGCTGAAGAAGTCCGATACCCTCAAGGTCACCGCGAACGGCAGCATCGTTGCCAGCGACGACGACGGCGTGATTCTGCCCAAGCACACCAGCGGCGCCACCCTCACCGTCGACAACGCCGGCATCATCCGCTCCACCGACGGCCGCGGCATCGACACCAAGGATGAAGGCGAAGACCTCAGCCACTACGTGATCACCAACCAGGCGGGCGCGCTGATCCAGGGCACCAACGACGGCCTGCGCTTCCAGACCAACCCCACCGCCGGTGGCAGCCTGAGCATCGTCAATGCCGGCACCATCGAATCCACCGTCGAAGGTCAGGCCATCGACCTGGAAACCCTGAACAACCCGGCCTTCACCACCACCCTGGTGAACCAGGCCAGCGGCGTGATCCACGCGGTGGGCAACGACGCAATCAAAACCGGCTCCAACGCCACCATCACCAACTACGGGCTGATCTACACCGACACCGCGCCCCAGGACAAGGACGGCCTGGACCAGAAGTGGGACGGCATCAAGATCGGCACTTCCACCAACGTGACCGTGTACAACTACGGCACCATCAGCGCCGACCGCCACGGCATCGACCTGAAAACCGACGCCACCCTGTACAACTACGCCGGCGCCAGCATCACCGGGCGCAATGGCTCGGGCTTCGGCTCCGACGGCAGCGGCACGGTGTACAACTGGGGCACCATCACCGGCGCCATCGCCGAGGGCAAGATCAACGGCGACGGCGATGGCGTGGACATCGACAACATCGGCTACGTGTACAACGCCGGCACCATCCAGGGCATGGGCGCCAAGGGCGTGGACAGCGGCGGCCGGCCGAACGGCAGCGAAGGCATCGCCATGGGCGGCGGCACCGTGATCAACACCAGCACGGGCGTGATCCGCAGCGTCGACAACGGCATTTTGGTGGACGACGGTGCCGAGGGCTCCGGGGTGGGCGCAACCAGCATCACCAACGCCGGGCGCATCGAGGGCGACAACGGCTTCGGTATCAAGCTGATCGGCAACTTCGCCGACACCGTGGTCAACAGCGGCACCATCAGCGGCGGCAACGGCCTGGCCCTGAGCATGGGCGCGGGCAACGACACCCTGGTGGTGGAAACCGGCGGCGTGTTCAATGGCCTGGTCGATGGCGGCGACGGCATCGACAGCGTGACCCTGAACGGCACCGGCACCTTCGGCAACAGCGCCAACTTCGAAACCCTGCGCGTCAGCGGCGGTAGCTGGACCCTGAGCAGCGTCGACGACTTCAGCCAGGGCGGTGTGGTCACCGCAGGCGCCACCCTGGTCAACCAGGGCAGCATCCTCGGCCAGATGCTTGTCGAGCAAGGCGCGACCTATGCCGGCGGCGGTTCGGTAGGCGGCCTGCAGGTGAATGGCACGCTGCTGACCAACACCGGCCTGGGCGTTGCCAAGGTCAACGGTGACCTCAGCTTCGGCCAGGGCGCCAGCCTGGTATACGGTGTGAACGCCGACGGCAGCAGCGCGCCGATCAACGTCAGCGGCACCGCCAACCTCAATGGCGCTACGCTGCGCGTGCAGCCCAGCGCCGGTGAGTACCCTTGGCAGAGCCACTACACCGTGCTGACTGCCGGCGCGGTCAACGGCACCTTCGCCCAGGTCACCAGCGACTACGCCTTCCTCACCCCAACCCTGAGCTACGCCAGCACCTCGGTGGGCCTGGACTACACCCGCAACGACGTGGCCTTCGCCCAGTACGCACAATCGGCCAGCGGTGCGGGCGCCGCCCGCAGCCTGGCGAGCCTGGGGCAGAACAGCAACCTGTACAACGCGGTACTGGGCACCAGCACCGCTGGCGCAAGCAGTGCCATCGAGCAACTGTCGGCCAGCAACACCGCCAACCTGGCGGCGGCCACCCTGGCTGGCAGCAGCCAGGTCGGCACCACCATGCTCGGCGCCATGCAGGCGATGGGCAGCAGCGGCGCCCTGCTGGTGGGCATGAACGACGAAGACGGCCCTGCCCTGGCGGCCACCGGCGTGCCCCGCGAGGCGCGTAACCTGAACGATCCGAATGCCCAGGGGCGCGTCTGGGCGCAAGCCCTGGGCAGCTACGGCAAGGTCGATGGCAGCCATGGCGCCAGCGCCCTGGAGCAACGCACCGGCGGTGGCGTGCTGGGGCTGGACTGGGCACTGGGCGGCGACTGGCGCCTGGGCGTGCTCGGTGGCTACTCGCGCACGCGCCTGGACAGCACCGGCCTGGACGGCGCCGTGCGCAGCTGGCACGCCGGGGTCTATGCCCAGCACCAGAGCGGCCCACTGGCCTTGCGCCTGGGCGCGGCCTATAGCCGCCATGATGGCGACAGCAAGCGCCAGGTGGCGTTCGAAGGCTTCAACGAACGGCTCAAGGGCGACTACGACGCCGACAGCCAGCAGGCCTTCGTCGAGCTCGGCTATGCCATGGGCAGCGGCCGCCTGAGCGCCGAGCCGTTCGCCAACCTGGGTTACCAGCGCTACCACCGCGACAGCTACCGCGAGCAAGGCGGTGACGCGGCACTGGCGGTGGATGCCGATACCCAGGACAACGTCAGCAGCACCTTCGGCGTGCGCCTGGCGCACCTGGGGCAACTGGCCAACGGCATGAGCCTGACACCACGGGCGACCCTGGGCTGGCGGCACACCTATGGCAACGTCGATACCCGCACGCGCCAGGCGTTCATCGCCGGGGGCGATGCGTTCAGTGTCGAAGGCAGTGCAATTGACCGCGACAGCTTGCTGGTCGAGGCCGGGGTGGACCTGGGGCTGAGTGCGCGCCAGACCATTGGCGTGGGGTATAGCGGGGAGTTGGGCAGCAATAGCCGCAACCATGCCATCGTTGGGCAATGGCAGTTGAAGTTCTAAATGCTCTTCACCTGTTGGCGGTGGCCTTGGTAGGAGCGAGCGCAGCTCGCGATGGGCTGCACGGCAGCCCCGGCGCTCTGTGCTGCGAAGCTGCGAACCTGGGGCCGCTGCGCGCCCCATCGCGAGCTGCGCTCGCTCCTACCAGGTTGGCGCAAACCGGCCGGTACAGGCTGCTTGCATTTGCAGCCCTACGGGCATAGCGTTCCTGGGTTTTCCATTCGTGCCCAGGAGCAACCCATGTACACCGGCATCGTCCAGGCCGTGCGCCCTCTTCTGGCTGTGACCACCTACCCGGGCCACAACCAGTTCACCATCGACCTCACCCCAGACCTGCTCGACGAGCTGAAGATCGGCGCCAGCGTCAGCGTCGAAGGTACGTGCCTGTCGGTCACCGAAATCCACGGCAGCGAGGTGCGCTTCGACGCCATGACCGCCACCCTGGAACGCACCAACCTGCGCTTCTTCCAGCCCGGCCAAGGCGTCAACATCGAGCGCTCGGCAAAAATGAACGCGGAAGTCGGCGGCCACCTCATGGCCGGCCACATTGCCTGCACCGCCGAGGTGGTAGAGCTGTCGATCAAGGAAACCGGGGCCTACATCAAGTTCCGCATGCCGCCTGAATGGGGCAAGTACGTGTTCCCGCGCGGCTTTCTCGGGGTCAACGGCTGCAGCCTGACCGTAGCCGATGTCGACGACAACGTGGTGACCATCAACCTGATTCCGGAAACCCTGCGCCAGACCACCTTTGCCCGCTACCCGGCAGGTGCCTTGCTCAACATCGAGGTGGATCACCAGACCATGGTGCTGGTGGATGTGGTGGAACGCACTATCCAGAACACCCTGGTCCGCCAACTGCCACGCTGAAGCCCCGCCTCACTCGATGCGCGGGTGCTGCTGCACCAGCAGCTTGCGCTTGGCCTCAAGCTCGGCGATCTGCGCATCGATGTCCTCGATCTTCTGCTCGATGTTGTCGTGGTGTTCCTGCAGCAGCTCACGCGCCTCTTCGATGTCCGAAGCCGCTGGCGCGGCGCCGCGCAGGGGCTTGTTGGCGGTTTCCTTCATGGTCAGCCCGGTGACCAGGCCGATGGCGGCAATCACCATCAGGTAGTAGGCCGGCATGTACAGGTTGCCGCTGCTCTCCACCAGCCAGGCGGCCAGGGTTGGGGTAAGCCCTGCGATCAGCACCGAGATGTTGAACGCACTGGCCAGGGCGCTGTAGCGAATGTGGGTGGGGAACATCGCCGGCAGGGTCGAGGCCATCACGCCGATGAAGAAGTTCAGCAGCACGGCAATGATCAGCAAGCCAGAGAAAATCAGCCCCAGCGCACCGCTGTTGATCAGCATGAACGCCGGAATGGCCAGGGCGAACAAGCCGATGCTGCCCACCACGATGAACGGCCGGCGGCCATATTTATCGCTCAACAGGCCGATGATCGGCTGCACGAAAAGCATGCCGACCATGATCGCGATGATGATCAGCACGCCATGGTCTTCGCTGTAGTGCAGGTTGTGCGACAGGTAGCTGGGCATGTAGGTGAGCAGCATGTAGTAGGTGACATTGGTGGCGATCACCACGCCAATGCAGGTCACCAGGCTGCGCCAGTGCTGGGTGGCCACCTCCTTGAACGACACCTTGGGGCCTGACGCCAAGCCTTCGCGGTCGCCCTGCTCCAGCTTGTCCACATGCTGCTGGAACGCCGGGGTTTCCTCCAGCGCATGGCGCAGGTACAGGCCGATGATGCCCAGCGGCAAGGCCAGGAAGAACGGCAGGCGCCAGCCCCACTCAAGGAATTTTTCCTCGCCGAGCAGGGTGGAAATCAGCACCACCACGCCGGCACCCAGCACGAAGCCTGCTATCGAGCCGAAGTCCAGCCAGCTGCCGAGAAAGCCGCGCTTGCGGTCCGGGGCGTATTCGGCAACGAAAATCGAAGCACCGGTGTACTCCCCGCCCACCGAGAAGCCCTGGGCCATTTTCGCCAGCAACAGCAGGATCGGCGCCCAGATGCCGATCGAGGCGTAGGACGGTATCAGGCCGATGGCGAAGGTGCTCAGCGACATGATCACGATGGTTGCCGCCAGGATTTTCTGGCGGCCGAAGCGGTCACCCAAGGCACCGAAGAACAGCCCGCCCAGCGGGCGGATCAAGAACGGCACCGAGAAGGTCGCCAGCGCCGCGATCATCTGCACGCTGGGGTCGGCGTTGGGGAAGAACACCTTGCCTAGGGCATAGGCGACGAAGCCGTAGACGCCGAAGTCGAACCATTCCATGGCATTGCCCAGCGCCGCCGCGGTAATCGCCTTCTTCATCTTGGCGTCGTCGACGATGGTGATGTCTTTCAAGCCGATTGGCTTGACGCTTTTCTTGCGAGGTTTCATGCCCTTGTCCCTGTAACTGATGGCTCTATGGGATCAGATACAACGGCACGCTAAATAATTCAGCGCTTAACGATTTTTCTGTACGTCGGCCCGCACAAGGAATAGTAGACAATTTGTATAACGGCGTTAGACAATGACAAAGTGTCGCACCCGAGGGCCGCTGAGCCACCGCGACATGCAAGCGAGCCTGATCGTAAACCGGAGTAAATAAATGCAAAAAGTAACTTCGTTGCCTGGCGATGACGCCCGTCCTGGTTGGTACCACACCAGCCCCAAGCGCACGCCGCGCCCAGGCCATTCGGGCCGCAAGGAAGCGCGCTGGACCATCGTTGGCGCAGGCCTGACCGGCTTGGCCGCCGCACGGCAGATGGCGCTGAACTTCCCTGATGAAGAAATCGTGCTGGTCGAGGCCCAGGAAGTCGGCTTTGGCTCGGCTGGGCGCAATGCCGGTTTCGCCATTGACGTGCCCCACGACATCGGCGCCAAGGACTACATCGGCGACGTCACCACCGCCACCAAGATCCTGCGCCTGAACACCCTCGGCCAGGACTACCTGCGCGGTATCGTCGAGCGCAACGGCATCGACTGCCAGATGTCGGACTCGGGCAAATACCAGGCCGCCGTCGGTGCCAAGGGCATCGCCATTCTCGAAGCCTACCGCAGCGGCCTGGAGAAGATCGGCTGCAGCTCCACCCTGATCGACGAGCAGGACCTGCCGGCGCACATCGGCACGTCGTACTACAAGAAGGCCCTGCACATCCCCGGCACCCTGCTGCTGCAGCCCTCGGCACTGGTCAAGGGCCTGGCCGAGCACCTGCCGGCCAATGTCACCCTGTACGAGCACACGCCGATCACCTCGATCGACCAGGGCGAGAAGATCACCCTGGTACACGACCGCGGCACCATCGTCACCGACAAGCTGATTCTGGCCAACAATGGCTTCGCCTCGGCCTTCGGCTTCCTCAAGGGCCGCCTGCTGCCCACCTTCCTGTATGCCAGCCTCAGCCGCCCGCTGACCGACGAAGAACAGGCCCGCCTGGGTGGCCAGCCGGTGTGGGGCGTGATTCCTGCGCACCCGTTCGGCAGCACCGTGCGCCGCACCGTCGACAACCGCATCCTGATTCGCAACAGCTTCAACTTCTACCCCGACGGCCGTCCACGGGCCAACGCCCTGCAAAGCCATTTGCCCACCCACCGCAAGTCGTTCGAGCGGCGCTTCCCGATGCTCGGCAACGTCGAGTTCGAATACTCCTGGAGCGGCGCCATCTGCCTGTCGGAAAACCACGAAGGCTTCTTCGGCCAACTGGCGCCGAACGTGTACGGCGCGCTGTGCTGCAATGGCCTGGGCATCACCCGTGGCACCGCCACCGGCAAGCTGCTGGCCGACTGGCTGGCCGGCGAGCGCAACGAACACATCGACTTCCTGCTGTCGTCCCCTGGCCCGAACAAGACCCCGCCACAGCCGTTCCTGTCGATTGGCGTGAACTCGGTGCTCAAGTGGGGCCAGTTCCGCGCCGGCCTGGAAGTTTGACCCTGGCGGGCCTGTGTGCCCGCCTCTGCCTGCATTGCCCCCACCGTTCAAGAGAGAATCATGCGTTCCACTGCCCAACCCGTCATGATCGACGACGTTGAAATCAACCGCTTCCATCAACTGCTCACCCTGCGCACCGGCCTTGGCTGGGTGATGGTTGGCTATATCCTCAGCATCATCGGCGTCGCCACCTTGCCCATGGCCGCTGCGCTGCAGCTGGGCGGCTTCTGGCAAGGCATGATTGCCGCCATGGCCTTGCTCGGCGTGTTCGCCGGTGGCTTCTTCGGCGGCTGGCTGACCGACCGCCTGGGCCGCCAGAAGCTGTTCTTCGTGGCCCCGGCGATGGTCCTGCTGTCGTCCTTGGGCATGCTGGTGGTTCAAGACCCGCTACTGCTGTCGGTGCTGCGCCTGTGCTGCGGCCTGGCCGTGGGCATCGAGTACACCGCTGCAGGCTCGCTGCTCACTGAGTTTCTTCCACAGAAGTCCCGCGGCTCGCGGCTGTCGCTGCTGACGGTGCTGTGGTTCGTCGGTGCCGCGCTGGCCTACATCGCGGGCAACTTCATGCTCGCAGACGCAGGCCCCGAGCAATGGCGCGTGGTCATGGCCAGCCCGGCCCTGATCGCCGGCTTGCTGTTGCTGGCGCGCCTGGGCACCCCGGAGTCACCGCGCTGGCTGTTGAGCAAGGGCCGGCGCGAGGAAGCCGAGCAGGTGATCCGCCAGGTCTACGGCAACACGTTCTCGCTGCGCAACATCAGCGATGACGGCGCAGCAGGGGCGGCGATGTCGTTCCTCGACGCACTGCGGGCGGGGTATGGAAAGCGTATTTTCTTCGTGGTGATGTTCTGGGCCTGCGCGGTGATTCCGCTGTTTGCCGTGTACGCCTTCGTGCCCAAGCTGTTCCAGGCACTGAAGCTGACCGGCAACCTGGCCGCCTACGGCTCGATAGGCATTACCCTGATCTTGGTGATTGGCTGCTGCGTGGCAACCTGGCTGATCAACTACCTGGGCCGGCGTACCATCATCATCCACAGTTTCCTGTGGTCGGGGTTGGCACTGCTGGGCCTGGGGCTGTTCCCCGATGCCCAGGGCTGGGTGGTGCTGTCGCTGTTCGGCGCCTATGCGCTGTTCATCGGCGGCGCCCAGGTGCTGGAGTTCGTCTACCCGAACGAGCTGTTCCCTACCGAGATCCGCGCGTTTGCGGTGGGCATGGGGGCGTCGTTGGCAGCGTTCAGTTCAGCCATTGGCACCTGGCTGGTGCCGATCTCGCTGGAGCAATTCGGCATCGCCAACACGATGTTCGCGGCCACCGCCATCACCATGCTGGGGCTGGCGGTGTCGCTGCTGCTGGCACCGGAAACCCGGTCGATGAGCCTGCAGGAAGCAGCGGCGTTGTAATACGCCGCTGGCGATGCGCCGCGCAAGCGGCGCATCGCCAATCAGATCCCGTCGCGCGCCAGGTCCATGGCGAAATAGGTCAGGATCAAGTCAGCACCCGCACGCTTGATCGCCCCCAGGCTCTCGCGCACCACTCGCCCTTCGTCGATGGCCCCGGCCAGCCCGCCGAACTTGATCATCGCGTACTCGCCGCTCACCTGGTAGGCCGCCAGTGGCAGGCGCGAGGCGTTGCGGATGTCGGCGATCACGTCAAGGTAGGCACCGGCCGGCTTGACCATCAGCACATCGGCACCTTCCTGCTCGTCGAGCAGCGATTCACGCACCGCTTCGCGGCGGTTCATCGGGTTCATCTGGTAGCTCTTGCGGTCGCCCTTGAGCGCCGTCCCCCCCGCTTCGCGGAACGGCCCATACAGCGCCGAGGCGAACTTGGTGGAATAGGCCATGATCGCGGTGTCATGGAAACCTGCGCCATCCAGTGCACTGCGAATGGCCTGGACCTGGCCGTCCATCGCCGCCGACGGGGCGATGAAGTCGGCGCCAGCGGCAGCCGCGATCACCGCCTGCTTGCCCAGGTTGGCCAGGGTGGCGTCGTTGTCCACGCCGTGGTCGTGCAGCACGCCGCAGTGGCCGTGGCTGGTGTACTCGCAGAAGCAGGTGTCGGACATCACCACCATTTCCGGCACGGTGTCCTTGCAGATGCGCGACATGCGCGCGACCAGGCCGTTTTCGTTCCAGGTGTCGCTGCCGGTGGCGTCCAGGTTATGCGACACGCCGAAGGTCATCACCGACTTGATGCCCGCGCGGGCGTAGCGCTCGATTTCCTGGGCCAGCCGTTTTTCCGGAATGCGGTTGACGCCTGGCATGCTGGTGATCGGCACGAAGTCGTCGATACCTTCTTCGACGAAGATCGGCAGGATCAGGTCTTCGAGGCGGAACTCGGTTTCCTGGAAGATCGTGCGCAGGGATTCGTTCTGGCGCAGGCGGCGCGGGCGAACGGAAGGAAACAGGTTGGACATGACAGCTCCAGGGCATTTTTGAACGGCGTATACCTTATGCCTGTCGCGCGCCAGTGAAAAGGCCAGATGACGAGATAATGTCTTGCGTCAAAGGCAACAGCCCTTTTTTGCCTGTGCAGAGGATGAGCAGCAACTAATGCAGGCACAAACGCTGCACCTGTTGTAGGAGCGAGCGCAGCTCGCGATGGGCTGCAGCGCAGCCCCGGCGTGACGAGTCGCGAAGCTGAAGCCCTGGGGCCGCTGCGCGCCCCATCGCGAGCTACGCTCGCTCCTACAGGCAAGGTGCGCCTCGCTCACTGCATCCAGGGCGGTGTAGGCTCCTCGGCCTTGGCCGGCCCCTGCTCGGCCTCTTCCCGGGCGGCACGGCGGCGTGCCTCGTCGCGCAGGGTGGCGTCGATCTCGCGCATCACCCCGGCCACGTCGGCGGCCTGGTCATCGTCTTCGAATTGGCCAGTCAGCGGGCTGTCCGGGCGCAGTTCGCCGGCCTCATACAAGGCCCACATTTCGTCGGCATAGCGGGTGGCCTTGAGCTCCGGGGCGAAACGCCCGAAGTAGTGGGCCATGTTCGCCACGTCCCGCTGCAGCATGCTGAACGCATGGTTGTTGCCTGCCGCATCCACCGCCTGGGGCAGGTCGATGATCACCGGGCCGTCGGGGCCGAGCAGCACGTTGAATTCCGACAGGTCGCCATGCACCAGGCCAGCACACAGCATCAGCACGATCTGGCGGATAACGAAAGCGTGGTATTCACGCGCCTCTTCGGCTTCCAGGGAAACATCGTTCAGCCGCGGGGCGGCATCGCCGTCGGCGTCGGTGACAAGCTCCATCAGCAGCACGCCGTCCTGGAAATCGAACGGCTTGGGCACCCGCACGCCGGCACCGGCCAGGCGGAACAGCGCGGCTACCTCGGCATTTTGCCAGGCGTCCTCGGCTTCCTTGCGGCCATACTTGCTGCCCTTGGCCATGGCCCGGGCCTGGCGGCTGTTGCGCACCTTGCGGCCCTCCTGGTACTCGGCGGCCTGGCGGAAGCTGCGCTTGTTGGCTTCCTTGTAAACCTTGGCGCAGCGTACCTGGGCACCGCAGCGCACCACGTAGACGGCCGCTTCCTTGCCGCTCATCAGCGGGCGCAATACTTCATCGACCAGGCCGTCTTCGATCAGTGGTTCGATTCTTTTTGGTGTCTTCATCAGGCTGCGTTCGGGGTCCTGGCTAGGTTGGCCGACATCCTCTCACAGGCCGGGGCGTGGACGTGAGTGTTTGTCGTCAGCCGAGTGTGCCGAGATACCCAGGCATTCAGGCCACGGCGCGGCGTTGCAGCAGCAGATGCCGGGCCTTGTCGAACGCCCAGTTGTACAGCACGGTGTAGGGCAGAATGATCACGAAGAACCCAAGTTCGACCATGAACGCCTGCAACAGCGAGATCTCCAGCATCCAGGCGGCCACCGGCAGGCACCAGACCACCAGCCCCGCTTCGAAGCCCAGGCCATGGGCGACACGGGCCAAGGCCTTCCACTGAATGCGCGGGGTCGCCACCAGGCGGTCGACCACGGCGTTGTAGACCATGTTCCAGAGCATCGCGATCACCGACAACGTGACCGCCAGGGCGCCGGCTGTGGCCAGTGACTTGCCCATGATCCACGACAGCAGGGGTGCGCACAGCAGGACGGCGAAAAGTTCGTAGCCCACGGCGTGGACCAGGCGTTCGCTGAAAGACGGTTTGTTCATGGCAGGTTCCATCGTTGTGATTGCGGGATGGGTCACATTTTGTTTGATGGAATTGATGCCTGCGACATAGGTGCCATCGGTTTTATCAATAGCAGAACGCGAGAGCCGCGCTTCAACCACTGTTGCAAACGGCACAGCCAATCAACAGCATGCCCCGGAAAACTGTACCGCCAGCAACAGTACCCCTAGGTAAACCACTGAATTCATTGATGTAAAAGGTTGGCACAGCGGCTGCAACGTGAAGCTATCCCATGTCACGCGAGCAGCCCCATGCCCACCCCGACCGTTTCCGCCCACTACGATATCCGCCGCCCAGCGGCGCGTATCATCCATGACGACGCCGAGGCCATCCGCATCGCCCACCAGGTTGCCGAACGGCTGCGCGAGGGTGCCGCCGAACGTGACCGAAACCGCGAGGTGCCGGCCGATATCGTCGATGCTTTTTCCAACAGTGGCCTGTGGGGCATCACCGTGCCCCGCGCCTATGGCGGCGCCGAAGTGTCGTTCGCAACCCTAGCGCACGTCATTGCCATCGTCTCTGCTGCCGACCCCTCGCTTGGGCAGATTCCGCAGAACCACTACTGCCTGCTCGAAGACATCCGCCTGCAAGGCACGCCCGAACAACAGCGCTACTTCTTCGACCTGGTGCTCAAGGGCCACCGCTTCGCCAATGCCCTGTCGGAAACCGGCGGCAAGACCGTACAACACATCAGCACCCGGCTGGCCAGCGAAGGCGACGGCTACCGCATCGACGGGCGCAAGGGCTATTGCACCGGCTCGTTGTATGCCCATTGGATCGGCGTGCTGGCCCTGGATGAGCAGGACCGTGCGCAACTGGCGTTCGTCGAGCGTGGCACGCCGGGTTTGGTGATCGTCGATGACTGGAGCAGCATGGGCCAGCGCACCACCGCCAGCGGCAGCGTGCTGCTCGACGGCCTGCGGGTGCCGGCCTTCAACCTGTTCCCCAGCTACCGCTCCTACGAAAACCCGACCCTGGCCGGCCCCTTCGCCCAACTGACCACCGCCGCCATCGACGCAGGCATCGGCCGCGCAGCGCTGAACGACACCATCGCCTTCGTGCGCGAGCAGGCCCGCCCGTGGATCGACGCCAAGGTCGAGCACGCCAGCGAAGACCCTCTGACCATCATTCAGGTCGGTAACCTGGAAATCCGCCAGGAGGCCGCCGAAGCCCTGCTCGAACGCGCCGGCCGCGCACTGGACGCGGCCAAGCCTGCGCCGGACGAGGACAACGTGGCGCTGGCCTCGGTCGCCGTGGCCAAGGCCAAGGTGCTCACCACCGAGGTGGCGATCGACGCCAGCAACCGCCTGTTCGAACTGGGCGGCACACGCTCGTCGCTGACCCGCCACAACTTCGACCGCCACTGGCGCAACGCCCGGGTCCACACCCTGCACGACCCGGTGCGCTGGAAGTACCACCTGGTCGGCAACTGGGCACTGAACGGCGTCAGGCCGGCGCGCCACGACTGGAACTGAGGGCACGCCATGACCAAGCAGATTCGCCTCAATGCCTTCGCCATGAACACGGTCGGGCATCTTTCCCCGGGCCTGTGGCGCCACCCCCGCGACCAGGCCACGCGCTACACCGACATCCATTACTGGGTGGCGCTGGCCAAGACCCTGGAACGTGGCTGCTTCGATGGCCTGTTCATCGCCGACGTGCTGGGTGTCTACGACGTGTATGGTGCCAGTGCCGACACGGCGTTGAGCCAGGCGGCGCAGGTGCCGGTCAACGACCCGCTGCAACTGGTGCCGGCAATGGCAGCGGCCACCCAACACCTGGGCTTTGGGGTGACCGCCTCGGTGTCGTTCGAACACCCCTACCCCTTCGCCCGGCGCATGAGCACCCTCGATCACCTGACCCAGGGCCGTGCCGGCTGGAACATCGTCACCTCCTACCTGGCCAGCGGCGCACGCAACCTGGGCCAGGCGCCCCTGGGCCACGACCAGCGCTATGCCCTGGCCGAGGAATACCTGCAGGTTTGCTACAAGCTCTGGGAAACCAGCTGGGAGGATGATGCGGTGCAAGCCGACCGCACGTCTGGGATGTACGCAGACCCCGCCAAGGTGCATGGCATCGACCACCAAGGGCCTTGGTTCAAGGTGCCAGGTTTTCACCTGTGCGAGCCGTCGCCGCAACGCTCGCCAGTCATTTACCAGGCTGGCGCCTCCAGCCGCGGGCGGGCCTTCGCCGCGGCCAACGCCGAATGCGTGTTCGTTGCGGCGCCGAGCAAGGCCGTGCTGCGCAAGCAGGTGGCCGAATTGCGCGCAGCGGTGCAGGCAGCAGGCCGTGCAGCGGACGACGTGCAGGTGCTCGAACAGCTCACGGTGATCGTCGCAGCTACCGACCAGCAGGCCCTGGCCCTGCTCGAAGAATACCGCCAGTACGCCAGCCGCAGCGGCGCCCTGGCGCTGATGTCAGGCTGGACCGGCATCGACTTTGCCGAATACGCCCCCGGCCAGGTGCTGCGCGAGGTGCCCAGCGAAGCCATCCAGTCCGCTGTCGAGGCCTTCACCCGCGCCGACCCAACCCGCACCTGGACCACGGCAGAGATCGCCGATTACTGCGCCATCGGCGGCGATGGCCCGGTGCTGGTGGGCTCGGCGCAAACCGTGGCCGACCAGTTGCTGGAGTGGGTCGAGGACACCGGCGTGGACGGCTTCAACCTGGCCTGCGTGGTGGCCCCGGAAACCTTCGAGGCCGTGGTCGACTTGCTGGTTCCCGAACTGCAGGCCCGGGGCGCCTTCAAGCGCGCCTACAGCCCCGGCACGTTGCGCAACAAGCTGTTTGGCTGCGGCGATCGCCTGGGCCTGCCGCACCCGGCGGCGGTGCTGCGCCAGGAGGCACGGCGATGAACGAACTGCTGGCCAATGTCGACTGGGCGGAAATCGCCCAGGCCTGCCTCGACACCCTGAGCATGCTCAGCGTGGCCCTGGGCTTCACGGTGCTGCTTGGCCTGCCCCTGGGCGTGCTGCTGTACCTGACCGGGCAACGCCAGTTGCTGGCCAACGGGCCGTTGTACCGCTGCCTGTCGGTGGTGGTGAACGTGCTGCGCTCGTTGCCGTTCATCATCCTGCTGATCGTTCTGATTCCGTTGACCACCCTGCTTGCCGGCACCTCCCTGGGGGTCAAGGGCACGATCCCGCCGCTGGTGATCGGCTGCACGCCGTTCTTCGCCCGCCTGGTGGAAACCGCCCTGCGCGAAGTCGACCGCGGCCTGGTCGAGGCCTGCCAGGCCATGGGCGGCAGCATCCCGCAAATCATTCGCCACACCTTGTTGCCCGAGGCCCGCACCGGGCTGATTGCCGCGGTCACGGTCACCGCCATCGTACTGGTCGACTACACCGCCATGGCCGGCGTGATCGGTGGCGGAGGCCTGGGCGACCTGGCAATCCGCTTCGGCTACCAGCGCTTCCAGACCGATGTGATGGTGGTCACCGTGCTGCTGTTGATCGTGCTGGTGCAGGCCCTGCAGATGACCGGCGATCGCCTGGTCAAGCATTACACCCGACGCTGAATTTTCCCCAAGGAATCCCCATGAAAAAGACCCTCGCAGCCCTTGCCGCGTTCATCGCCTTCAACGCTCACGCCGGCGAACACCTGGTGGTCGGCGCCACGCCCGTGCCGCACGCTGAAATCCTTGAGTTCGTCAAACCGGCGCTGGCCAAGCAAGGCGTCGACCTGGACATCAAGGTGTTCAACGACTTCATCCAACCCAACCTGCAACTGGCGCAGAAAAACCTGGATGCCAATTACTACCAGTACCGGCCGTTCCTCAACGACTTCAACAAAACCCGGCACACCGACCTGGTGCCGGTGGTGGGCGTGCATATCGAACCCTTCGGTGCCTACTCGGCCAAGTACAAGACCCTGGCGGAGCTACCCGACGGCGCCAGCGTGGCCATCCCCAACGACCCGGTGAACACGGGGCGGGCCTTGGTGCTGCTGGCCGAGGCCGGGCTGATCACGCTCAAGGACCCGTCCAACCCGCAGTCCACCACGCGCGACATCAGCGAAAACCCCCGGCACCTGAAAATCCGTGAACTGGAAGGCGCCATGCTGGCGCGCTCGGTGAACCAGGTGGACCTGGCGTTCGTCTTCGCCAACTATGCCCTTGAAGCCGGAATCGACACCAACAGCGCGCTGATCGTGGAGAAAGGCAAGGACCTGTACGTGGAGTACCTGGTAGCTCGCCCGGATAACCTGCAGGACCCTGGCATCCAGAAACTGGCCAAGGCGCTCAATTCACCCGAGGTGCGCAATTTCATCCTGACCCGCTACAAAGGCCAGATCGCCCCAGGGTTCTAAGCCCCGCAACCGCCCGCCATCTTGGTAGGAGCGAGCGCAGCTCGCGATGGGCTGCAAAGCAGCCCCGGCGTCATGAGCTGCGAAGCTGAAACCCTGGGGCCGCTGCGCGCCCCATCGCGAGCTGCGCTCGCTCCTACCAGGGCGGTGTTGGCCTGGAGATGGGTGAGGCTAGGGAGCAATACGTTTGAGTTCGTTCAACAGGCTCATCAGTTGCTGCAGTTTTTCCTCGCCGTACTGGGCCTGGATCTTCTGGTAGTTAGCCTCCATGCCATCGCGCATCGAGGCGAAACAGGCCTGGCCGGCGTCGGTCAGGTTGACGAACACCCGGCGCTGGTCTTCGGCGGCCTTGCGCTTGCAGACCAGCCCGTCACGCTCCAGGCGGCTGAGCACGCCGGTCATGCTGGGCTTGAGGATGCACGCCAGGCTCGCCAGTTGATGGCTTTCCAACTCACCTTGCTGGTGCAGAATGCGGATCACCCGCCATTGCTGCTCGGTGAGGTCGTGTTCGTTGAGCAAAGGCCTGAAAAATGCCATTGCCGCCTCACGGGCCTGCAACAGGCTCAGCGTCAACGAAGGGGGTGTGTTGGTCATGGGTAGCCTTTGCTGTTTTTCCAATGGCCAAGCGTAGGGGCATTGGCCACGGACCACAACCGCCTCGCCGCGCCATGGAAAATACCAGCGGTTTCCCGCAGCCCTCAAGCCGCCCCTCTGGCAGCCTGGGCAAACACCGTGGCACTCTCAAACAAGACATCTGGCCCGCGAGCGGTGCTTAATGGCAGCACCTGTGAGCGCGCCGGCACTGGCCCTACCACACGTTCAACCCAGCAGGCGGCGTCATGATCAGCACCGAGTCCCCGACGTACTACACCGCGACCCGAAAGTACAACCTCAGCTTCCCCACACTGGACCACGATATCGAGGCCGATGTGGTGGTGATCGGCGGCGGCTTCTCGGGTATCAACACCGCGCTGGAGCTGGCTGAACAAGGCGTCACCAACACGGTGGTGCTCGAAGCCCGCCACCTGGGTTACGGCGGCACCGGGCGCAACGGCGGGCAGATCATGGCCGGCATCGGCCACGACCTGGAAAAGATCCGCAGCAGCGTTGGCGAGCAGGGCCTGAAGCAGATCTTCGAAATCAGCGAGCTGGGCGCCGGCATCATCAAGGCGCGCATCGACCGCTACGCCATCGATGCCGACTTCTGCCACGGCTACGGCTACCTGGGCTTCAACGAACGCCAGGCGCGCACGCTGCGCCAGTGGGAAAAAGACTTCAAAGCGATCAACCCACGGGACGAAATCCGCTTCCTGGGGGGCTCGGAGGTAAAGCAGATCATCGGCAGCGACGCCTATGGCAGCGCCCTGCTGCACATGGGCGGCGGCCACGTGCATTCGCTGAACCTGCTGCTGGGCGAGGCCCAGGCGCTGGTTGGCCACGGCGCACGGATTTTCGAACACAGCCCGGCGCTGCAGGTGACCTACGGCGAGCGCATCATCGTGCGCACCGGGCGCGGTTCGGTACGCGCCAGCAAGCTGCTGTGGGCCTGTGACAGCTTCCTCAACAAACTGGAACCGGAGCTGCACGCGCGCACCATCAACACCTACGCCTTCCAGATGATGACCGAGCCACTGCCGGACGAGCTGATCCAGCGTATCAGCCCGATTCGGGGCGCCTACAGCGACATCCGCCCGGTGATCGACTACTTCCGCGTCACCCGCGAAAACCGCCTGCTGTTCGGCGCCGCCACGCCGTTCATCGAACGCATTCCGATGGACCTCAAGGCCTGGAACCGGGCGCTGATGCTGAAGATATTCCCGTACCTGAAGAACGTGCGCATCGACCTGGCCTGGGGCGGGCCGATGGCCACCAGCGCCAACCTGTTCCCGCAGATCGGCACCTTGAGCGGCCGGCCCAACGCGTTCTATGTGCAGGGTTATTCAGGCTTTGGCGTCACGCCCAGCCATATCATTTGCAAGGTCCTCGCCGAGGGCATGCTTGAAGGTTCGGCACGTTACCAGCTGCTGCGCTCGGTCAAGCATGCGCGCATTTTCGGCAAGGACCATTTCCGCCCACTGCTGCTCACGGCCGGCAAGACCGTGCACCAGCTATCGGGCTTTTTCAACGGCCGCCGCTGAGCCGTACCGTTCATTCACTGGAGAACTGCCATGACCCTGACCGCCGCCAAGCAAGGTGTGCAACTGTCCGAACTCGACGACTGGGGCAGCGTTGCCGACCTGGGCTCGGAAATACTCGAAGGCGATGTAAGGGCCTTCGGCAAGATGACCTATGGGGCACCGACCGATCCGGTCAGCAGCGCCTATTTCGGCACCACGCGGGGCAAGTTCCGCATGGTGTACCCCTTCGACGAGCAGGCGGTGATCGTGACCGGCGAGATCCAGCTGACCGACGAATCCACCGGCCAGGTGACCCGCTACCGGGCCGGGGATGCCTGGTTCGCCAGCAAGGGCACACCGGTGCTGTGGGAAGTGTTGAGCGAATCGTTCGTCAAGCATTACCTGGCGGTGGCCTGAAGCGCGCCGCAACCCCCGCATCGCGAGCTGCGCTCGCTCCTACCAGGGCCAAGCAGATCCCGTAGGAGCGAGCAAAGCTCGCGATAGCAATGCAACGCCTTCAGGCCATGGCCTGGGCGCGGTAGTCCTTGGGCGATTGTTCGAACTGCTTCTTGAACGAGCGGCTGAAATGCGCCGAATCGGTGAAGCCCCACTTGTAGGCGATCGAGGTGATCGACTCGCCGCGGTAGAACGGGTTGGCCAAGTCGTCGGCGCTGCGCTTGAGGCGTGCCCGCTGAATGTAGCGGCATACGCTGTCGCCCTCCTCTTCGAACAGGCGGTACAGGTGGCGCACGGATATGTTCAGGCGCCCGGCCAGGTGGGCCGGCGTCAAACCAGGTTGTGACAGCGACTCGTCGATCACCTGCTGCACATAACCCCGCAGGTTCGCCCCACTGAGGCTTGCGAAACTGCAAGGGCCGCCAGCACCGCGCTCAAGCCCAGGTTCAAGCAGGGCAATGAACGCGCTCTGCAGCGCCTCGCCCTGGGCGCCGTCCTCGCCACTGCTGCCCTCCTTGCACAGTTGGTCCATCAGCATGTGCAGCATGCGCCCGCAGGCGTTGGTGGAGGAAATCTTGCCGAACATCACGCCGTCACCGGCCATGTGCCGGCGCACCTGGCTGCGCGGCAGCGCCAGTGACACGTGCTCGATCAGGCCATTGGGGTTGATCTCGCACGGGCCCACCGAGTCCATCAGCAGCAGTTCGCCCGGTGCCAGGCTGATGCGCGTGCCGCCTTGCATCACGCTTGAATGGCCGCTGCGCTGGCTGACCAGGAAGCAATGCTGGTCGTCATCGAGTGCGGGGTTTTCGCCCAGGCGGCGGATGGTGCCGGCGTTGGTGCGCAGGTTGGCCACCGGCAGCCCGGCGCGGGAACTGGCCGATACCTCGCCAATGAACAACGAAGGGGTGGACGCCAGCGCGGTTTCGAAGCGGCCGCAGATCTGCTGCATGGCCAGGGTCCAGTGTTCCAGGCCCTGACGGTCGGATTGTTGGGTATGCATGGCTGCCCTCGACGCGGAATTTGTTGTTATGCCGACATTGATAACATGTTAACAATGACGGCACAACTGTAACAATTTGTCGAAAACAACCAGCAAGGGATGTGCCAATCCGCCTCAGAGGTGCGGCAGCAAATGGCTGAACCGGGCCAGGCAGGCCAGCAGGTGCCCGCGTTGCGGCGGGCTGACCTGAATGTAGCGGCGAAACGCGGGCATCCGGTTGACCACCTCGCTGCCGCCCATGTGCTCCAGCACCAGGCGCCACTGGCCATGGCTGCATTCCAGGGTCAGGCGCTTGAAATCCAGCGGCATCAGCGCAGCCAGCAATGGCGCATCGGCCAGCAACTGCTCGCGCACCTGGGCGAAGCAGGCTTTGTCGCCACTGCGGTACACCGCCGTCACGCCCGTTCGCCGCAGCGCACCGGTATGGCGCAATTCCAGGCGCATTGCGCCCTGTTGCAGGGCTGGAACGCGCAGGCTGACTTCGCAAGTCACCACGTGCATCAGCAGGTGCGCCTGAACGCACTCGCGCAACTCGGCGCACCAACCCTGGGCCGGGTCGCGCAGCTCGGCGGTGGTCGAGCCCTGCTGCTGCACCTGCAGCGAGCCCAGGTTGCGCAACAGGTGCCCGAGGGTGACCCCAGGTCGGTAGCCTGCCGGCGCACGGGGCGCCAGCAGGTGCTCACGCAAATGTCTGATCATGCAGGGTGTGCTCCACGACATGGCCGGGTTCGGCGGCGAACTCCTTCGCCAGCACGTCCTCGACCCGCGCCGGCTTGAACGGGTTGACCTTCTGCACGCACAGGGTCCAGAACAGCGCGTAGGCCGCCGTGCCGCCGAGCATGATGGCAAATGGCACGTAGATGTCCGCGGGGTTCATCCCAGGGGGTGTGATGAACGACATGCCGATGACGATGCCGGTGCTGGAGACAATCTGCGGCAGCGGGAACAACGGCGAGCGGTAGGCACGCGGCAGGTCCGGGCGGCGAATGCGCAGGATCACCACCGACAGGGTCACCAGCAGGTAGGCGGTGCTCCAGGCACACACCGCGGCCAGTACCAGGTGCAGGATGTTCTCCGGGTTGCCGCCCAGGTACCAGGCATGCAGGCACGGGATCAGCGCCACCACCAGGATGCACAGCAGCGGCGTCTTGAAGCGCGGGTGCAAATAGGCGAACACCTTGGGCAGCGCGCCGTCCACGGCCATGCCGTAGAGAATGCGCGGCACCCCGGCCATCAGCGTGTTGATGGTGGCAGCGCCGGCGAAGAGAAAACCGACGCCCAGCCACACCGGGCCGATATCGCCCATCACCTGCTCGGCGAAACGCGGGATGGCCATGGGCGTGTCCAGCAGGTGCACGCCGCTGGCCGCATCGAGCACCACGTTCTCCACCTGGCGCTTCATCGCGGCGCCGTAGATGAACATGCAGCTGGCAACGCCGAACAGGCCCAGCGCCATGGCCCTGGGCAGCACCCAGGCCGAGCGGCGCAGCTCCGGCGCCAGCGGGGTGACGAACTCGCAGCCGACGAACATGAACATGGCCATGCCGATCAGCGAAAGAATGGTCATCAGGTCGGTGCCCACCAGCGAAACGCCGAACGGCCCTTCCAGCTCGACGGCAGGTGCGGCGATCAGGCCCAGCACGCCGAACACCATCAGGGTGGTCCACATGCCGAAGGTCAAAATCACTTCCGCGCGGCTGAAGGCACTGACACCAAAGGCATTGAGCACCGCGAAGGCGAGCACGAAGCACACCCCCAGCAACCACGAGCCACCGGCCGATTCGGCCAAGGTGTTGAGGTGCTCGAAATTCACCAGCGCCATCACCCCGGACAGGATGGTTTCGGCGGTGCCGGCGAACACATGCACGATCAGGTAGGCCGACAGCGTGCCGGTGATGGCGAAGAAGCGGCCCAGGCCGCAGTTGATGTAGTCATAGACCGAACCGGTAGTCGGCAGGATGGAAGCTGCCTCGGCGAAGGTGGTGGACTGCGCCAGCATCATCAGTGCGGCGATGACCATGGCGATGGCGAAGGCGCCGCCGCCGATCCCAAAGCCCATGGTCGCGGTGAGGATCACCGGGCTGGCCATGATCAGCCCGACGGTGCTGGCCAGTGCGGTGGGGAAACCGACGGTGCCCCGGTTGAGGTGCTCGGTGAGCGTGTTGTTGAGTGACATCGTTATGCCCCGGCTTGTTGTTATGGCGTTGAACGCGGCAATTCCCTGCACGCATGGCTGTCGCTTGCCTCCTGGCCGGCTTACTGTGCGCCTGGGCGGGCATGGCGTCTTGCCAATGGCTGCCGCCGCCCTTGTTGCTGCCTGCCAGCGACAAGGCGCTGGCAGGCAGAGTCATGCCGCTGTCACGGGGGCGCAAGAACGCCCGCGCCCATCTCACTATGCTCCTGGGCTTTGGCGGCCGACAGGCCCGCCTCCTCTGCCCCAGGAGTTCCCATGAGCGACATCGCCCTTCTGCCTTCCGTACGCGCCTTCCTGGCCCGCGAGCATGGCCTGTTCATCCACGGCCAAACGGTGCCCAGCCAGGGCAGCGCAACGATCCCGGTGCGCAACCCGGCCGATGGCCAAACCCTGGCGCACATCGCCGATGCCACCCAGGCCGACGTCGACCAGGCCGTGGCCTCGGCGCGCCAGGGCTTTGCCAGCTGGTCGCGCAGCAGCCCCGCCGCACGTGCCGCGGTGCTGCTGCGGCTGGCGGACCTGCTGGAGGCCCACCGTGAGGAGCTGGCCCAGCTGGAAACCTTGCAATCGGGCAAGCTGATCGGCATTTCCCGCGCCTTCGAAGTGGAACAAGCCGCGCATTTCCTGCGCTACTACGCCGGCTGGGCAACCAAGATCACCGGCCAGACCATCACCCCGTCGCTGCCCTCGTTCGCCGGTGAGCGCTACAGCGCCTACACCCTGCGCGAGCCGATCGGCGTGGTGGTGGGCATCGTGCCGTGGAACTTCGCCACCATGATCGCCATCTGGAAGCTGGCCTCGGCGCTGACCACCGGCTGCAGCATCGTCATCAAGCCCAGCGAGTTTACCCCGCTGACCCTGCTGCGCATCGCTGAACTGGCCAGCGAAGCCGGGCTGCCGGCGGGCGCCTTGAACGTGCTGACCGGTGCCGGCCACGTGGGCAAGGCGCTGATCGAACACCCCGGCACCGACAAGGTGTCGTTCACCGGTTCCGTGCCCACTGGCATTGCGGTGGGCCAGGCGGCCATGGGCGCCAAGCTGACCCGCGCCACCCTGGAACTGGGTGGCAAGAATGCCGTGGCGTTCCTGCCTGACGTTGCCACCGACAAGGCCGTGGACGGCATCATCGAAGCCGGCTTCCTGCATTCCGGGCAGATCTGCGCGGCGGGCGAGCGCTTCTACGTGCACCGCTCGCGGCTCGACCCGCTGCTCGAAGCCCTGTCGCAGCGCCTGGGCCAGCTCAAGGTCGGCTCGCCGCTGGACGAAACCACGCAGTTCGGGCCGGTGGCGAACAAGCCGCACCAGCAAAAACTCGCCGAGCTGTTCGCCACGGCCCGCGCCGAGGGCAGCCAGATCATCCACGGCGGGCGCATTGGCGATGGCCCGGGCTGTTTCGTCGAACCCACGGTGATCCTTGCCAAATCGGTCAATGACACCCTGCTCAACCAGGAAACCTTCGGCCCGGTGGCCACCTTCCTGCCCTACGACGACGAAGACCAATTGCTGCACCTGATGAACGCCTCGCCCTACGGCCTGAGCGCCAGCCTGTGGACCAACGACCTGGGCAAGGCCATGCGCCTGATCCCGGAAATCCAGGCCGGCACCCTGTGGGTGAACATGCACACCCTGCTCGACCCTGCAGTGCCCTTCGGTGGCATCAAGGCCTCGGGCATCGGCCGCGAGTTCGGCTCGGCGTTCATCGACGATTTCACCGAGCTCAAGTCGGTGATGATCCGCTACTGAAAAGCCCAGTAGGAACAGGCTTGCCCCGCCCTTGTTGTAGGAGCGGGCTTGCCCCGCGAACACCGGCATAGCCGGTGCCATCCACCGGGTTGCCTGCTTCGCGGGTCAAGCCCGCTCCTACAAAGGCGATGCGCTGACATCAGAAGCTGTTGCCAACACAATAACAACACGAGGGAAACTGCAATGCGCAAATCGCAAACGCTGTCGACCCTGGCCCTGGCGAGCTTGCTCGCCAGCCAGGCCGCGCCGGCCTACGAGCTGTACGCCGACGATGACAGCCACCTGAACGCCGACATGCTGGCGGTGTGGGGCATGTTCAACAGCCGCAGGAACTACGACGGCGTGCCCGGCGGCTCGACCTGGCGCGAGGGCTTCATCAAGTATGGCCTGAGCGGCGACCAGGGCCTGGCCGGTAACGGCACGCTGTACGGCGCCCTCAACTGGGTCAGCTCCGCCACCTGGGGCGATGGTGATGCCGCCGGCAACACCGATGGCAGCGAACGCACCACCAAGATCGAGGACGCCTACCTGGGCTGGCGCTCCGCCGACCTGCTGCCGCAACTGGGCAAGGACGGCGTGGATGTATCCGCCGGCCGCCAGGTGGTGCGCCTGGGCAGCGGTTTCCTGATCAACGACGATGGGCCTAACCTGGGCAATGGCGTGGCAGGCGGTGCGCTGGACCGTGGCGGCGCCTACTACCTGGCCGCCCGCCATGCCTTCGACCGTACCGCCGTGCTGCGCCTGGGCGGCCACGACGGCCTGCACGGCAGCCTGCTGTGGCTCAAGTCCGACAACCGCGCCCAGGCCGAAACCGAACTGGCGGCCGGCACCCTGGACTACACCCATGCCCTGGGCACCCTGGGCCTGACCTGGGTCCACGGCATCGACGTCGCCGACCAATGGGCCAGCGACTTCCAGAAGGCCCGCGAAGGCATGAACGTGTACAGCCTGCGCGGTGAGGGCAACGCCGGCATCGACAACGCCAGTTTCGCCTTCGAGTATGCCTGGCAGGACAAACGCGGCGGCCCGGAGCAAGGCTGGTACGTGCAAGCCGGCTACACCTTCGCAAGCCTGCCCTGGGCGCCACAGCTGACCTACCGCTACACCCGCTACTCCGCCGAGTGGGACCCCCTGTTCAGTGGCCTGTCGAGCGGCTATGGCACCTGGTTCCAGGGCGAAGTCGCGGCCAACTACGCCGGGCCGTTCAACAGCAATACCGGTATCCACCATGTGGGCCTGAAGGCCACGCCGCTGGAAAACCTCACCGTGGGCGCACTGTATTTCGACTTCAACACCGTGCGCACCCGCAACAGCCTCAACCTCGATGCCCGCGAACTGGACCTCTACGCCGAGTGGGCGGTCAGCGAGCACCTGGTCATCAGCCCGCTGGTGGGCCTGTACCAGCCGCGCAAGGGCGAGAACAACGGCGGCAACCAGGTCGGTGGCAACGGCACCAACGTCTACAGCCAACTCACCGTGGCCGTGCCCTTCTGAGAAAAACCGGCGGCTGGCGAAAACGCGCCTTGGCAGGGAGTGACAACTGGGCTGGCAGGCTCACACAAGACGACCGACCAGTCGTTAGCGACACTGCACAGCAGCTTCCCGCTAGTTCGCCACAACAACAAAACCCGAATACGGCGGTGCCCTGTGCACCGCCTGCGCAGTGAGATCCGCCATGACCTTCGACACCCGTATCGACTTCATCTACCTCTCCGAGCAGGACATGATCCGTGCCGGCGTGACCGACATGCCCGCCTGCGTCGACACCATGGAGGAAATGTTCGGCCTGCTCTACCACGGCGACTACCGCATGGCCGGGCCGAACAGCGATTCCCACGGCGCGATGATCACCTTCCCCGAGCACTCGCCGTTCCCACGCATGCCCAAGCCCACCGCAGACCGGCGCATGATGGCGATGCCCGCCTACCTCGGCGGCAACTTCCAGACTGCAGGCGCCAAGTGGTACGGCTCGAACATCGCCAACCGGGAAAAGGGCCTGCCGCGCTCGATCCTGATGCTCACCCTGAACGACGCCGACACCGGCGCGCCGCTGGCGCACATGTCGGCCAACCTGCTGTCGGCCTACCGCACCGGCGCCATTCCAGGTGTTGGCGCCCGCTACCTGGCGCGCAAGGACTCGAAAGTGATCGGCCTGGCCGGCCCAGGCGTGATGGGCAAGACCACCGTGGCCGCGTTCATGGCCGTGTGCCCGCAGGTGGACACGATCAAGATCAAGGGCCGTGGCCAGAAGAACCTGGATGCCTTCGTCAGCTGGGTGAAAAGCAGCTTCCCGCAGATCGTCAACATCCACGTGGTGCAAACCCTCGAAGAGGTGGTGCGTGACGCCGACCTGGTCAGCTACTGCAGCTCCGGTGAAGTCGGCGACCCGTCCGCCTACCCATTGGTGAAACGCGAGTGGGTCAAGCCCGGCGCCTTCCTGGCCATGCCGGCCCCGTGCAGCATCGACGCTGGCATGGAGCAGGCCGACGTGCGCAAGGTGGTGGACAACACCGGCCTCTACGAAGCCTGGTTCGAGGAGCTGCCCAAGCCTGCCCACAACTACGTGCCGCTGGTTGGCGTGCGGTTCATGGACATGATCGCCGAAGGCTCGCTCGACCCCGCGCAACTCGAAGACATCGGCAAGATCATTGCCGGTGAAGCGCCAGGTCGCCTGAACGATGAGGAAATCATCCTGATGTCGGTCGGCGGCATGCCAGTGGAAGACGTGGCCTGGGGTACCGTGATCTACCGCAATGCCATCGAACAAGGCATTGGCGTAAAGCTCAACCTCTGGGAAACCCCGGTTCTCAGCTGACCCTTTCTTGCCCTTAATCGAAGGTACTCCCATGACCCAGATCATCAAACTGAAAACCGGCTCCAAGTTCGAAGACATGGCCAGCTATTCCCGCCTGGTGGCGGTGGACAACTGGATTCACGTGTCCAACACCGCCGGGCGCAACCCGCAAACCCAGCTGATCGCCGACGACGTCATCGAACAGCTGCACCAGGTGTTCGCCAACATCGAAACCGCCCTGGCGGCGGTGGACGCAAGCCTCGCGGACGTGGTGAGTTCGCGCGTGTTCATCCAGCAACCCGAGGACGTGCCGGCAGTGATGGAGGTGATCGGGCAGAAATTCCGCAACATCGACCCGGCCACCACGGTCACCTGCCCGCCGCTGGGCTCCACCGTGTACAAGGTCGAGCTGGAGGTGACCGCCTACCGCGGCGCCTCCCGCGCCGAAGTCAAGTACATCCGCCTCGGCCAGTGACGGCAAACCGCCGCCACCGCCCCTTGAGCCACTAGCCACCGAGTAACGCCATGTCTCCTGTCATCGACCCTGTGCACACCAGCCCCCGCCACCCCGACGCGACCACGGTTGTGATCATCGGCGGCGGCATCATCGGCCTGACCGCCGCCCTGACCCTCGCCGAACGCAACATCCCGGTGGTGGTGCTGGAAAAGGGCCGCATCGCCGGGGAGCAGTCTTCGCGCAACCTGGGCTGGGTGCGCAAGACCAACCGCCATGCCGACGATATTCCCCTGGCATTGGCGGCCGACCGCCTGTGGGCCGGGATGCCGGAGCGGGTGGGCAGCGACGTGGGTTACCGCCAGGCTGGGATCATGTTCGTCGGCCGCAATGATGCGCAGATGGGCATGCACGAGGGCTGGTTGAAAAGCGTCGAGCACCTGGGCCTGGATTCGCGCCTGCTGAGCCGCGACGAAATTGCCCGCCTGGTGCCCGGCGGGCGCGGTGAATGGGCCGGCGGCCTGTACACCCCCTCCGATGCCCGCGCCGAACCCACCTTGGCCGCCAGCGCCATCGCCCGTGCGGCCCAAGCCAAGGGGGCGGTGATCGTCGAGCACTGCGCGGTGCGCACCCTGCAGACCAGCGCTGGGCGGGTCAGTGGCGTGGTCACCGAGCAGGGGGAGATCCGCTGCGACCAGGTGCTGCTGGCCGGTGGCCTGTGGTCGCGCAAGTTCCTCGGCAACCTCAAGATCGACCTGCCGACCCTGCCCCTGACCTGCTCGGTGCTACGCACCGAAGCCATGGCCGGACCAACCGAGATTGCCGTGGGGGCACCGGATTTTTCCTTCCGCAAGCACAAGGACGGCGGCTTCATCATTACCCAGCGCGGCAAGCTGGACGCCTTCCTGACCTGGGACCATGTGCTGCTGGGCACGCGCTACTTGCCGCAACTGAAGGCCCAGCGCGATATCCTGAAGATCAGCCTGGGCAAGTATTTCTTCAAGGACCTGGCCCTGGCGCGGCGTTGGAAGGCGGTGGATGTCACACCGTTCGAGCGCGTGCGGGTGCAGGACCCTCAGGCCAACACGGCCCTTAACGACGAAGCGCTGCGCAACCTGCGGGCGGCCTGGCCGGTGTTCGAGCAGGCGCGCATCGCCTCGGCCTGGGCCGGCACCATCGACGTGACGCCCGATTCGAACCCGGTCATCGGAGCGGTACCGAGCCTGCCAGGGCTGACCTTGGCCACCGGGTTCTCCGGCCATGGCTTCGGCACCTCGCCTGCCGCCGGGCAGCTGGCGGCCGACCTGGTGGCGCAGCACACACCGCTGATCGACCCAAGCCCTTATCGATTCGAGCGGTTCGCCTAAGCGGCTTGCCCACCGCGCCTGGGTTGGTTTTTACCCGATTGCTGTGCATTGAATTCGCAAACGCCGGCTCGATAATCCCTGGTGCCGCTTCACCTCACCAGGGAACTTCGATGAGCACGCATACCCGCAACCGACGCCTGACCGTCCCCCAGCTGGTGGCCATGAAAGGCCAGCAAAAGATCGTGGCGCTGACCGCCTACTCAAGCAGCATTGCCCAGGTGATCGACCCCTTGGTCGACTTCATCCTGGTCGGTGACTCCACCGCGATGGTCGGCTATGGCCGCCCTTCGACGCTGGGCATGCGCCTGGACGAAACCATCGCCCACACCCGGGCAGTGGTGGACAGCACGCGGCTGGCCTGCGTGATCGCCGACATGCCCTTCGGCAGCTACCAGGAATCCCACGAGCAGGCCTTTCGCAACTGCGCCCAGGTGCTCGCCAGCACCGGTTGCGACGCCGTCAAGCTCGAATCCAACCAGGCCTTGGCCAGCACCGTGGCGTTTCTCGTCGCCCGGGGCATTCCGGTCATGGCGCATATTGGCCTGATGCCGCAGTTCGTCAACCTGATGGGGGGCTACAAGGCCCAGGGCTTGTGCCCGGCCAGTGCGGCTGCATTGCGCGCCGATGCTCAGGCCAACGTGCAGGCCGGCGCGTTCAGCCTGCTGCTCGAAGGGGTCGCGGAACCGGTGGCCAGGGCCATCAGCGAAGCCTGTGAAAAACCCACCATTGGCATTGGTGCATCACCGGCCTGCGATGGCCAGGTACTGGTCACCGAAGACCTGCTGGGGTTGGGCGGCGAACAGGTGCCACGCTTCGTCAAGCAATATGCCGACGTCGCGCAGGTGATGCGTGAGGCCTGTACCCGGTTCGCTGACGATGTGCGTGCCGGGGCCTTCCCTGAAAGGCGTCACTGCTACGGCGTTTGAGCCTCGGCCTGGATGGCTTTTACCAGGCACTGCAGTGCGTGAGAGATGTCCTTGCTCCAGTCCAGCGTGTAGCACAAGCGCAGGTGGCTGCGCCATAAGCCACGCTGGCTGAACAGCGCCCCGGGGGCAATGACGATGCGCTGCTGCAGCAGCCGTTCGAACACGCGGCGCATGTCCACCGGCCGTGTCGCTTCGAGCCAGAAGCTTGCCCCGCCCTGCGGCTCGACGCACCGCAACCAGCCTTGGCCATGGGTGTCCAGCAGTGCCTTCATGTGCTGCATGCGCTCGCGCAACAGGGTGCGCAGCACCTGCGCGTGTTGCTCGACACGGTGCAAGCTGAACAGCCTGGCAATGGCCTTCTGCCGGATTGGCGATAAGCGAAAGGCGCGCGCCAGGAACAGCTGCTGCAGTTGCCCGGTGTGCTGCCGACACAGCAGGTAGGCAAACGGCGCCTCCGAGCCGATCAGCTTGTCGAAGGTGGAAAACACCAGCAGGCGATTGGGGTCGGCATGGTCGCGGTAGCGCGGTGCATCGGCCTGGAAGCACAGATCACCATAGCCGTCGTTCTCGAACAACCACACCTGATGCTGGGCCAGCCAGCGGCAGATCTGCTGCTTGTCTTGCGCAGGCATCTGCCCGCCGTGCGGCATGTTCGCCGTTGACGACAATACCGCCAGGTGTACCGGTTCACGGGCCAGCAACTGGCGCAGCTGCTGCAAATCGAAACGGCCGTCTTCCCCCAGCGGCAGTTCGATGATGGTCATGCGTGCCGCCTGCAGTTGCCTGAGCACCGCCCAGCTGCAGGGTGATTCGACCAACGCCACCTTGCCTTCGAGGTCCAGCGCCCGTAGCGAGAGTTCCAGCACACTGCGCAGGTCGGAGCCGATGAACACGTGCTCGGCCTGCCAACTGCGGTGCGCCGAGCAGGTGTAGCGCGCAGCCATTACACTGCGCAGCTCCGGCTCGCCGAAGGGTTGGTAGAGCGGCGCCTGGGTACGCGGATACTGCCTGGAAAGTTCCCGTTCGATCATCAGCAGCGGTTGTTCCAGCGACCGCAACAGGGCGGGTGCATCACTGCTCAGGGCCAGCATGCCGGGCTGTCGGGCACTGGCATACACCGTGTCGAGCAGGCTCGAAGTGCGCACGGCGTGCAGCGGCGTGCTGCTCACCCGGGTGAAGTAGCCCAGTTTTGGGCGGGCGTAGACCCGCCCTTCGTCCTCCAGCAGCGCATAGGCATACTTGGTGCTGGACACCGAGACGTTCAGGCGCTGGGCCAGTTGGCGCAACGACGGCAGGCGCTGCTCGGTGTCGCGGGGGGCGGCCTCGATCGAGTCGAGCAGGTAGCGGTACACGGCTTGGTAGGTGTAGCGGGGTTTGACGACGTTCCTGGTATCCATACGCGATCATCGTTTCCGTTAGGCCCGGCCAGATTACACCAGCCACCGCCCCGGTAGGAGCGAGCGCAGCTCGCGATGGGGCGCGCAGCGGCCCCAGGGGTTTTTGGCTTCGCGGCTGATGACACCGGGGCTGCTTTGCAGCCCATCGCGAGCTGCGCTCGCTCCTACAGGGGATTGTGGTGAGGGGGTGGCGAGGCGCCCCAGCCGCCTCCTAGCGCCGCCATCAGCCCGATACGCGCCTCCAACTGGCGGGTCTGCAAACCCTGCAAGGTGCGCTTTTCCTGCAACGCATCCAACTGAGCCGTCAGCACATCCAGCAGGCTGACAGCGCCCTGCCGATAGCGCTGCAGGGCCATCTGCTCGGCGTTGCCCGCTGCTTGCGCCGCCAGCTGCACATCCCCGGCTTCGCGCGCCAGGTCACGCACCTGGGCCAGGTTGTCCTCGACCTCGCGCACGGCCAGCAGCACCCTGCCGTGGTACGCCGCGGCCGCTGCGTCGAATTCGGCCTTGGCCCGGCGCTCGTCGGCCGAGCGGCGCCCGCCGTCGAACACCGGCAACTGCAGCACCGGGCCAACGGCCCAGTAGCGGTTGGCGGCAGCCAGGAGGTTGCCAGCGCCTTGCGTCTGCCCGCCCGCCATCGCGCTCAGGCTGAAGTCTGGGTACCAGGCCGCGCGGGCTACGCCAATGTTGGCATTGGCAGCAAACACACGCCGTTCGGCGGCGGCGACATCCGGCCGCTGCAACAACAGCTTGCCCGGCAGATCAGCCGGCACCGGCGGGGCAACGACCGGCGCCGGGTTCGGCGCCAGGGCCAGGTCGCCGGGCAAGGCCCCCACCAACTCGGCGATGGCGTGTTGCGCCAGGGTGCGCTGGGCGATGACGTCATCCAGTGCAGCCTTGGCTTCTGACAGCCTGGCCGCCGCCCGGTCCAGGTCCAGCTCGGAGGCAATATCGCCCTGGTAGCGGCTCTGAATCAGCGCCAGCAGGCGGCTGCGGTCGTCCACACCGTGCTCCAGCAACTGCCGCTGCGCATCCAGGCCCCGGGCGCGCACGTACAGCACCGCCAATTGGCGCTGCAGGCTCAGGCGCGCAGCGGCCAGGTCATCCGCCGAGGCCTGGGCCGCGGCATCGCCGGCGGCGGCCTGGTTACGCAAACGCCCCCACAGGTCAAGGTCGAAACTCAGGCTCAGCCCTGCCGTGTCGCTGTCGTATACCGAAGGTTGGGTGTCGCCGCGCAGGGGCCGGTGGTCGGACTGGCGCTGGCGCAGCGGCGTGGCGCTCGCGCTTGCCTGGGGCCACAGCCCGCCATGCAAGCCCTGGGCATAGGCCTCGGCAGCCTGGTAATGGGCCAACGCCGCCGCCAGGGTCGGGTTCGACGCCGCCAGCTGGCGCTGCAGGTCATCAAGGCGCGGGTCGCCAAACAGGGTCCACCAGGCGCCTGGCAACGGCCGCCCGCTGTCGACCTGCTGCCAGTCCCCTACCCGCTCGCCATAATGCGCAGGCAGGTTCACTTCAGGCGCGCTGTAGTGCGGTGCCAGCGAGCAGCCCTGCAGGGCCAGGCACAGCAGCCACCCGCCGTGTTTAAACCGACGGTGCATGGGCACCTCCCGGGGCCACGCTGCGCACGGCATCGTTGTCGCGCAGGGCGTCGGGCGGGTTGTCCACCACCTGATCCTTCAGCCCCAGGCCACGGTCGACGATCAGCGTGCTGCCCAGGTCCTGGGCAATGTGGATGCTGCGCAGGTGCGCGCGGCTTTGCCCATCCAGCACGGCCACCTGCGGCCCTTGGGCGCGGAAGATCAACGCACTGGCGGGGATGCTCACGGCCTGGGCATCGCTGCGCAGGGTAATACGGGCGCTGGCGTAGTCGCCGGGCAGCAAGGCGCCGTTGGCGTTTTCCACCGCGTATTGGGCCAGCAGCGTGCCCGAGCCCTGGTCCACGGCCGTGGACGTGCCAAGCAAAGCTGCCGGGTAGTGCAGGCCGGGGCGCTCGGGCACCGACAACTGCACCTGCATGCCGGGCAGGATCTGGCTGGCATAGGTTTGCGGCACCGGCACGTACAAGCGCAGGCGGCGGGTGTCGGCGATGTCGAACAGCGAGGTGGCGTTGTCGCTATCGGCCTTTATCAGCTGGCCGATCTGCGCATGGCGGGCGGTGATGGTGCCGGTGAACGGCGCGCGAATCACCTTGTACGCCGCCAGGTCTTCGAGCCGTGCATAGTCGGCCTGGGCCGCTTCGGCATCGGCGCTGGCCACGGCAGCGGCGGCCACCTTCTCGTCCACCTCCTGGCGCGACACCGAATGGCTGGCGAACAGGTGCTGCCAGCGCGCTGCGGTGCTCTGCGCCAGCGACGCGCTGGCCCGGTGCTGAGCCAGGCGAGCCTTGGCCTGGGCCAGTTGCTGGTCAAGCTCGGGGCTGTCGATTTCCGCCAGCGGCTGGCCGGCCTGGACCTGCGTGCCGATATCCACCTGCCAGTGCTTGAGGTAACCGCTGACCCGGGCGTTGACCCGGGCCATGTTCCAGGCCTGCAGGTGCGCCGGCAGGCTCAGGGTTTCACCGGCGGCATTCATCGACGGGGTGAAGGTCACCACGGCAGGCAGAGCCCGGCTTTCGGTCCAGGCTTGCACGGCAGCGGCCTGGTGCTGGCGGGCATGCACCCCGAATGCAACGACCAGGGCGGCCAGGCCCATGCCTGCGCCCCCCATGAGCAACAAGCGCCGACGATCGGCCACGGAACGGCTAGGCATGCAGGTTTTCTCCAACGACAGCGTGAGGGGTTGAGCGGCGGTGGGCCAGGCTGAACACAACGGGCACGAACAACAGGGTCGCGCAGGTGGCGACGACAAGCCCGCCGATCACCGCCCGGCCCAGGGGCGCGTTCTGCTCCTGGGACAGGGCCAGCGGCAACATGCCGATAATCATCGCCAGGGCGGTCATCAGCACCGGGCGAAAGCGAGTGAAACCAGCCTCCATGGCGGCCTTCACGGCGTTGCCATGCACGGCCAGGCGCTCGCGGCAGAAGCTCACCACCAATACCGAGTTGGCGGTGGCCACGCCCATGCACAGGATCGCCCCGGTAAGCGCCGGCACCGACAGCGTGGTGCCGGTGACGAACAGCATCCAGACGATACCGGCCAGGGCAGCGGGCAGCGCGGTGATGATTACGAACGGGTCGACCCAGGACTGGAAGTTGACCACGATCAGCAGGTAGATCAGCACCACCGCGCCGAGCAACCCCAGGCCCAGGCCGTGGAAGGCTTCATGCAGCGCGGTGATCTGGCCGTGCAGGCTGACGGTGGCGCCTTTGGGGCGCAGCTGGGCGGTAGCGTCGATAAGGTGCTGGATATCGGCGGCAATGCCGCCCAGGTCACGGCCCTGGACGTTGGCGTACAGGTCCAGGGTGGGGGTGATGTTGTAGTGGCTGACCACGTCGGCGGTGTCGGTGCGCGCCAGGCTGGCGATCCCACCCAGTACGGTGCTGTGGCCGTTGCTGCCGGTGATCGGCAGCGCCTGCAGCTGGGCGATGCTGCTCATGCGGTACTGTGGGGTGGCGCCAACCACCGAATACGACACGCCATTGGCCGGGTTCAGCCAATAGGTGGGGGCCGTTTGCGAGGTGCCGGCCAGTGACGCGCCAAGGCTCGCGGTCACGTCGCGCTCGGTGATGCCCAGTTCGGCTGCGCGCTTGCGGTCGACGTTCACCTGCAGCGACGGGTAGCTTTCCGACTGCTGCAGGCGCAGGTCGGCAATGCCCGGAACGTGCTGCAGGCGGCGCATCAGTTCTGCGGCATAGGCACGGTTGGCGGCGTCGTTGGGGCCTGAGATTTTCACATCCAGCGGCGCTGGCGAGCCGAAGTTGAGGATTTGGCTGCTGATGTCTGCCGGCAGGAAAGCGAAGGTAGTGCCAGGGAAGCTGTCGGGCAGTACCTCGCGCAGGTGCTTGACGTAATCGGCGGTGGCGCCATGGCCTGGGTTGAGCGACACCTGGATATCGCCATCCTGCGGGCCCACCGTGCCGCTGGTGTTGTAGGCCATGTCGATGCCGCTGATGGGCAGGCCGATGTTGTCGATGATCGACGCCACGGCGTCGGCTGGCAGCACCTCGCGGATTCGGCTTTCGATGCGGTCGAAGGCCGCCGCGCTCTCTTCGATACGCGTACCCAGCGGCAAGCGCACGTGCAGGGCCATCGCCCCGGCGTCGGTTTCGGGGAAGAAGTCCTCACCCAGGGTGGGCAGCAGCGCGAAGCTGGCCAGCACGCAGGCAAGAAAGCCCAGCAGGAAGCGCTTGCGGTTGGCCAGGGCCAGCTCCAGCAGGCCCTGGTAGCCATCGCGCAGCCGGGCAAAGCCTGCCTCGAAGCCGGCCTGCAGGCGCGCCAGTGGGTTGGCCGACTTGTCGCCTTCGTGGTGGTTGAGGTAGGCGTCCTCTGGGTGCCGGCCCTCGCCCTGCTCCACCCGGTGCGGCTTGAGCAGGAACATGGCCAGGGTCGGCACCAGGGTACGCGACAGAATAAAAGAGCTCCCCATGGCGAACATCACTGCCAATGCCATGGGCCGGAACAGGTATCCGGCGATGCCCTGGAGCATGAACATCGGAACAAATACAACGCAGATGCACAACAGCGCCACGAACGCGGGGCCGACGATCTGCTGGGCGCCATCGAGGATCGCCTGCCTGACCGTCTTGCCTTGTTCGAGGTGCCAGTTGATGTTTTCGATGGTCACCGTCGCATCGTCCACCAGGATGCCCACCGCCAGCGCAAGGCCCCCCAGGGTCATCACGTTGAGGGTCTGCCCGCTGACCGCCAGCAAGGCAATGGCCGCCAGCACCGCCAGCGGAATCGAGGCGGCGATGATCAGGGTGGAGCGCCAGCTGCCGAGGAACAGCAGGATCATGGCGCTGGTCAGCAAGGCGGCGATGATGCCCTCGCGGGCAACGCTGCCCACCGATTCCCTGACCACGGTCGAAGCGTCGCCCAACAGCGAGGTCTTGAGTGCCGGCGGCAGGGTTTCGTTGATGCGCGGCAGCATGCCGCGGATGCCGTCGACAATCGACAGGGTCGAGTTGTTGCCGTTCTTCAGCGCAGGCATCAGTACCGCGCGGCGGCCGTCGACGCGCACGATGTTGGTTTGCGGCGGCGCCCCGTCCCGCACATGGGCCACCTGGCCAAGGGTGATCTGGGCGCCGTCGACCACCTTCACCGGCAGGTCGTTGAGCGCATCGATGGCGCTGGGGCTGTTGTTCAACAGCACGGTGAATTCGTTACGGCCGATCTTCGCCGTGCCCACTGGAATGATCTGGTTCTGGGCGGCCAGGGCATTGGCCACGTCTTCGGCCGACAGGCCCTTGGCCGCCAGGGCCTGGGGGTCGAGGTCGAGGGTGATCTGGCGCTGCTTGCCGCCCATGGGGGTCGGCATCGACAGGCCGGGCACGGCGGTAAGCGGCAGGCGAATGCTGTTCTGTACCAGGTCGCGGATGCGCGCCTCGGACAAGGTGGGGCTGGAAAACGCCATCTGCAGGATGGGCACGGTCGAGGCGCTGTAGTTGAGAATCAGCGGCGGCGTGATGCCGGCCGGCATCTGCTTGAGCACCGTTTGCGACACGGCGGTGACCTGGGCATTGGCGGTGCGGATATCGACGCTGGGCTGGAAGAAGATCTTGACGATGCCCATGCCCGGCAACGACTGCGACTCGATGTGTTCGATGTCGTTGACCGTGGTGCTCAGGGCCCGTTCGTAGGTGTAGATCACCCGGCCGGACATGGCATCCGGGGCCAGCCCCGCGTATTGCCAGACCACCGCAATGACCGGAATACCGATGTCTGGAAATACATCACTTGGCGTGCGCACTGCCGCCAGTGGGCCGACGATGCAGATGACGATCGCCAGCACTAAGAATGTATAAGGTTTGTGCAGTGCCGTTTTGACCAAGCCGAGCATGGTGCGCCCCTGAAAGTTGAACGGGGCGCAGTCTTCCATGGACTTTCCAGACGAACGGTTAAACCTCCATTAAAGTATTTTAAGGAAAAATGGCGGCTGTATTCACTTGCAGCGAAGCGGGTTGCTGCCATCCTATGCGAATCATTCGCAGCTGCAGTCAGAGGGTTACATGGGGATCAGGATTTGCGCCAGGTGGGGTTCGCTACTCCCCGCTCTAGGGGTACTCGGGGTGCTTGGCGGCTGTGCCGGGCCAATGCCCAAGGCCAGCCCGGACGAGGCCTGGGTGGGTTTGCGGGAGGAGCCGACAACCACCTTGATGGCGGAAACGCTCGATGGCAAACGCCTGGATGACGGGCGCTATTTCGAAGTGCCCAAAGGCCAACATACCTTGGGCGCAACGCTGTTCGTGGAGGGTAGCGGGGACAGCGACGGCAGTACCTGCCGGGTGGATGTGACGTATAAGGACTTTAAGGTTGGTAAACGTTATACCTTGGTGGAAAGTAGCCTTGGGCAAGAATATACGCTGACACTTTACAACAGCGCGGATAAACCGGTTGCGCATTCGCCGGATATTGATTGCTTGGCAGGATAGTTCGCGCGGTTTTAACTTTGGTTTAACTTTCGTGGCTTTTTTGGGGGCGCTTTGCGCCCCTTCGCGACCTTTGGTCGCTCCTACATTGACCGCGCGTGCCCGATGCACCGCGCATCAGCGCGGCGGCCAGGCGCCGTCCCATGCGTACCGGTTCGGCGCCCGGGCGCGATCCCATGCGTACCGGTTCGGCGCCCGGGCGCGATCCCACGTGTACCGGTTCGGCGCCCGGGCGCGGTCCCACGTGTACCGGTTCGGCGCCCGGGCGCGGTCCCACGTGTACCGGTTCGGCGCCCGGGCGCGGTCCCATGTGTACCGGTTCGACGCCCGGGCGCGGTCCCACGTGTACCGGTTCGGCGCCCGGGCGCGGTCCCATGTGTACCGGTTCGGCGCCCGGGCGCGGTCCCATGTGTACCGGTTCGGCGCCCGGGCGCGGTCCCATGTGTACCGGTTCGGCGCCCGGGCGCGGTCCCACGTGTACCGGTTCGGCGGTCGAGCGCGGTCCCCGGTAGGAGCGACCGCAGGTCGCGATGGGCTGCAAAGCAGCCCCAAGCCCAAGCTCAACCCAGCACCGGCTTGAGCAACGCCTGGGCCTCATACAGCGTTGGCAGATAACGCAGGCGCATCTCGTCCAGGCTCAACCGCGAGGCGTGGGTGGTGATGGTCAGGGTCGCCTGCAAGCGACCGCCGCGATCGAACAACGGTACACCCAGCACACGCATGCCGATCTCGTATTCCTGGTCGACGATGCACATGCCCTGGTCCCTCACCCGCCCTATCTCCTCCTCCAGCCAGCCCCTGTCCGTCTGCGTATAAGGCGTCAGCTGGCACAACGGCGTGCGCGCAAAGTACGCCTCACGCTCGGCCTCTCCCAGCCACGCCAGCCAGAGGCGCCCACTGGCCGTGCAATACATCGGCACCCGCGACCCCGGCCGGATCGACAGCGAGCTGACATGGCTATAGCGGCTGCGCACCAGGTGGATGATCTCGTCCCCGTCGCGGGTACCCACCGACACATGCTCCTGGGTCTGCCGGGCCACTTGCTCGACGATCGGGCGCAGCATACGCGGCAGTTGCGCCGAGTCCACATAAGCCTGGCCGATGCGCAGCGCCTTGGGTGTCAGCCAGTAATGGCGGTTGTCGGTTTCGGCGAAGCCTTCATGCACCAGCGTCAACAGAAAGCGCCGCGTGGCGCTGGGCGTCAGGCCCGAAAGCCTGGCCGCCTGGGGCACGCTCAAGCGCGGTTGGTCGGCGCTGAACAGCTGCATCAACGCCAGGCCCTTCTGCAGGCCGGCTATCAAGTCGCGGGGGTGGATCTCAGGCTGGGTCATCAGGTCGACTCGTAAAAGGCAATTGATTCGATAATCGCCATAGCACTGCGATTATCGCATCAAACCCGCGACATGCGCATTGCTGCCTGCGCCGCCAAACACCAAGCTGGCCTCCACAACAACAGCAATAACGGAGGTCAGCATGATCCGAGGCTCGACTGAACTGGTCGCCATCGTCGGTTCCCCCATCACCCAGGTGAAGTCGCCGGAAAACTTCAACACCTGGTTCAGCCACCACCACCACGACCTGGCGATGCTGCCCATCGACCTGCAGGGTACGGCCCTGGGCGCCTTCGCCGACACCTTGCGTGGCTGGCACAACCTGCGTGGCTGCGTGGTCACCGTACCGTACAAGCAGGCCCTGGCCACGCAAGTGGACGAACTTAGCCCGCGTGCAGCGGCACTGGGTTCGGTCAATGTGATCCGCCGTGAACGCGATGGCCGCCTGCTGGGCGACAATGTCGACGGTGCAGGTTTCCTCGCTGCCGCGCGCCAACACGGCTTCGAACCCAGCGGCAAAAGCGCGTTGGTGGTGGGCTGTGGCGGGGTCGGCAGCGCAATCGCCTATGCCCTGGCAGAAGCCGGTTTGGGCCAGGTCACCCTGGCCGACGCCTGCGCCAGCCGCACCAGCGCCTTGGCTGACGTGCTCGGCAAGCCATTCCCAAGGCTGCAGATCACCACCCACTACCACTCGCTGGAGGGCTTCGACCTGGTGGTCAATGCCTCGCCCGTGGGCATGGGCGAAAGCGCCGAACTGCCGCTGGCCGTTGAGCTCCTGGGCACGCTGCAGCCCACCACGCTGGTGGCCGACGTGGTCACCTCGCCGGAAATCACCCCGCTGCTGCACCTGGCCCGCCAGCGCGGCTGCCCGGTGCAGACCGGCGCGCACATGGCTTTCGCCCAACTGGGCCACCTGGGCGCCTTCATGGGCGTGACGCCGCTGGAGATCTGACCCATGCCCGGACCTGAGCCTATCTATGACCTGGTAATACTCGGCAGCGGCGCCGGAGGTTTCGCCGCCGCAGCCACGGCAGCATGCCGTGGGCTGAAGGTGCTGCTGGTGGAGAAGGCCGATACCTTCGGCGGCACCTCGGCGATCTCTGGCGGCGCGGTGTGGCTGCATGGCACCGACCAGGCCCGCGCCGCGGGCGTCGAGGACTCCCCCGCCGCCATGCGCACCTACCTGCAGCAGGTGATCGGCGCCGGCTACGACCCAGCGCTGGTGGACGCCTTCATCGAACAGGGCCAGCACGCCTTGCGCTGGCTGGAACAGCACACCGAACTGCGCTATAGCCTGCGCCCGCACTCGCCCGACTATTATCCCGACCTGCCCGGCGCCACCGAGTCCGGCCGGGCGCTGGAAATGGTCGAGTACGACGGCCGCCAACTGGGTACACGCTTCAAGGACCTGGCAATGCCACCGCCCGGCATGCTGCTGTTCGGCGGCATGATGGTCAACCGGGTAGACATCCAGCACTTTCTGAACCTGCGCCGCTCGCCAGCCTCGTTGTGGCATTGCCTGAAGCTAATGGCACGCTACGCCCGCGATCGCCTGCACCACCCCCGTGGCACTCGGCTGACCACTGGCAACGCACTGATCGCCCGCCTGGCCAGCAGCGCCTTCGCCCATGGCGCCGAGCTGTGGCTGCGCAGCGAGGCCCAGGCGCTGATCGTCGAGCAGGGGGTAGTGACCGGTGTGCAGGTGCTCCGTGAAGGGCGTACCGAGCAGGTGCTGGCACGCGGGGGGGTGATTTGCGCCATGGGCGGTTTCGCCGCCGGGGCACTGGCTGCCACTTACCGGCCAAGCACCGGTGCGCTGCACCTGAGCATGTCGCCGGCCGGCAACGACGGCGCCGCCCTGCGCCTGGGGCAGGCGCTGGATGCCGCCGAGGGCGAAGGCCTGGCGGCCAATTTCTTCTGGGCCCCGGTATCCGAGCTGCAGCATGCCGATGGCCGCCGCGAACGCTTCCCGCACCTGGTGACCGACCGGGCCAAGCCGGGGGTGATCGCGGTGGCCGCGAACGGCCGCCGCTTCGTCAACGAGGCCGACTCCTACCACCATTTCGTGCAGCGCATGTTCGCCAATGGCATCGGTGAGTGTTGGCTGATCTGCGATGCCCAGGCCATGAACCGCTACGGCCTGGGCCTGGCCCGGCCGCAGCCGGTGGACAACCGCGCCTTGATCGAGGCGGGCTACCTGCACCGGGCCGATACAGTTGCGGCCTTGGCCCAAGCCATCGGCGCCGACCCACACGCCCTGGCCCAGACCCTGGAGCACTTCAACGCCGATGCCCGCAACGGCGCGGACCGCGCATTCGGCAAAGGCAGCAACAGCTACAACCGCTACATGGGCGACCCGCAGCACCAGCCCAACCCGTGCCTGGCAGCGCTGACCCGGGCGCCGTTCTACGCCATTCGCCTGCACACCGGCGACCTTGGCTCGGCCCGCGGCCTGGTCACCAATGCCCAGGCCAACGTGCTGAACCGCTGCGGCACGCCCATCCCCGGCCTGTACGCGGTGGGCAACGACATGAATTCGATGATGAACGGCACCTACCCCGGCCCCGGTATCACCCTGGGCCCTGCCCTGACCTTTGGCTGGCTGGCCGCCAGCCATATCGCCACCCGCCTGCAAACGGAGACTCCCACATGTACTACGAACTGAGAACCTACACCCTCGACCCGCTGAAGATGGCCGACTGGCTGGCGCTGTACCAAAGCCATGCGCTGCAGGTGCAGCGTGAGCACCTGGGCAACCTGGTGGGCTTTTTCACCAGCGAGTTCGGCGAGGTCAACCAGGTGGTGCACCTGTGGGCCTACGCCAGCCTCGACGAGCGCATGACCCGCCGTGCAGCCATGGCGGCCGACCCGCGCTGGGCGGAGTTTTCCCGCCGCAATCGCGAGCTGGGTGCCGTGCTGCAACTGCAGTCCCGGCTGCTACGCCCCACCCCCTTCTCCCCCCTGCAATAACTGAACGTAGGAGCGACCAAAGGTCGCGATGGGGTGCGAAGCAGCCCCAACGATATTGGCACCCACGCTAAAAGCAGAGGCCCCCTATCGCGACCTACGGTCGCTCCTACACCCCCATTTTTTGAGGATCTGATATGCAAGCGCTTGAATGCGACGTGCTGGTGATCGGCTCCGGCGCCTCGGGCCTAGCGGCGGCGGTAACTGCCGCGCACCACGGCCTGAAGGTGGTCGTCGCAGAAAAAGCCCGGCAACTGGGCGGCACCAGTGCCTGGTCAGGCGGTTGGCTGTGGATTCCACGCAACCCGCTGGCCATCGCCCAAGGCCTGGTTGAAGCACCCGACGCAGCGCAACGCTACTTGCGCGCCCAGGCCCATGCCCGCGAACTGTGCCCGCGCCAACGCGCCTTCCTGCAACATGGGCCGGACATGGTGGCGTTCTTCCAGCAACACACCGCCGTGCAGTTCCACTGCGCCAGCACCCTGCCAGACATGTACGACGGCGATGGCAGCGTGCGCGGTGGCCGTGCCCTGTGCGCCTTGCCGTTCGACGGGCGCAGGCTGGGGCCATGGATACATAAGCTGCGCCCACCGCTGGACATCGTCAGCCTAGGCGGCATGGGCATCGCCGGGGGTGCGGACATGGCCGCCTTCTTCAATGCCCGCCACTCGCCCAAGGCCGCGCTGCACGTTGGCAAGCGCCTGCTGCGCCATGGCCGCGACCTGCTGCTGCACCGCCGTGGCCTGCAACTGGTCAACGGCAACGCCCTGGTTGCACGCCTGCTGCGCAGTGCCCTGGACCTGAACGTGACGCTGCTGACTGGGCTGGCGGCCACGCACTTGCTCGGCGAAGGGCCTGTGCAGGGCGCGCAGTTCGCCGGTGGCCAGCGCATCCTCGCCCACCGCGGCGTGGTGCTGGCCTGCGGCGGCTTTGCCCATGACCGTGCGCGCATTGGCCAACTGATGCCCCATGCCCCCGATGGCCAGCGGCACTACAGTGCCGCGCCCGTGGAAAACAGCGGTGACGGCCTGCGCCTGGGCGAGCAGGCCGGTGGGCGTGTGGGCATCGACCTGGCCCATGCCGGGGCCTGGGCACCGGTTTCACAGGTGCTGCGCCGTGATGGCAGCGTCGGCCATTTCCCCCACCTGATCGACCGCGCCAAGCCCGGTTTCATCGCCGTGCGCCGCGACGGCCGACGCTTCGTCAACGAGGCCGACTGCTACCACGCCTTCATGAACGCGCTGTTCGCCGCCACGCCCGCTGGCGAGCCTGCCGAAGCCTGGCTGATCTGCGACCATGCCGCGCAGCGGCGCCATGGCATCGGCTGGGCCAAGCCTTTTCCGTTTTCAACGGCGTTCTACCAGCGGCGCGGCTACCTGCACAGTGCGCGCACCCTGGCAGCGCTGGCCGAGCGCTGCGCCATCGATGCGGCGCAACTGCAGCGCACCGTGGCCGACTTCAACTACCACGCCGCCCACGGTGAAGACCCGGCCTTCGGGCGCGGCGCCTCGGCCTACAATCAGGCCCAGGGCGACCCGCTGAACGCCCCGAACCCATCGCTGCGGCCATTGCGCGAAGGCCCCTTCCATGCCGTTAAACTGCTGCCCGGCAGCCTGGGCACCTTCGCCGGCCTTCGCACCGACGCCGCGGCGCGCGTGCTCGACCAGGCCGGGCAACCGATACCCGGCCTGTTCGCCGTCGGCAACGATATGCACAGCGTGATGGGCGGGCATTACCCTAGTGGTGGCATCACTCTCGGCCCAGGCATGACGTTTGGCTACCTGGCCGGCAGGGCCTTGGCAGGCCAATCTTGACGGCGCGCTATTGTTCGGTAACCGAACAATAGCCCCACACCCGAATTGACGGTGGCCGATTCACTGCGCACCATGCACCGGCCTTGCGTGTACCCCCTGCCTGGGGCCAGGTCACGTTCGAGAAAACGCCGTTCATTACAATTTCAAGAAACGACCAGGATATGAACCACTCCAAGCTCACCACCGCCGTCCCGCGCCTGCCTTCTGGCGGCATCGGCGACAAGATCCGTGGCGCCTTCGCCGTCGGCAAAACCCGCTGGGGCATGCTCGCCCTGGTGTTCTTCGCCACCACCCTGAACTACATCGACCGTGCCGCACTGGGCATCATGCAACCGGTACTGGCCGAGGCCATGCACTGGACGTCGATGGACTACGCCAACATCAACTTCTGGTTCCAGGTGGGCTACGCCGTCGGCTTCCTGGTACAGGGCCGGCTGATCGACCGGATTGGCGTCAAGCGCGCCTTCTTCATTGCCGTGCTGCTCTGGAGCCTGGCCACCGGCGCCCATGGCCTGGCCACCTCGGCGGCAGGCTTCATGGTGTGCAGGTTCATCCTTGGCCTGACCGAAGCGGCCAATTACCCGGCCTGCGTGAAAACCGTGCGTTTGTGGTTCCCTGCTGGCGAACGGGCCATCGCCAACGGCCTGTTCAATGCCGGCACCAACGTCGGCGCCATGCTCACCCCTGCGCTGCTGCCGTTGATCCTGGCCGCCTGGGGTTGGCAGGCAGCCTTCATCGCCATGGGTTGCCTGGGGCTGGTGTGGCTGGTGTTCTGGGGCCTGAAATACTTCAACCCGGAAGACCACCCCAGCGTTCGCGACAGTGAGCTGGCATACATCCAGCAGGAAGTGGAGCCTGAGGTGCCGCGCCTGCCGTTCAGCCGCATCCTTGGCATGCGTGGCACCTGGGCATTCACCGTGGCCTTCTCGATCACCGCGCCGGTGTTCTGGTTCTACCTGTACTGGCTGCCGCCGTTTCTGAACCAACAGTACAACCTCGGCATCAGCGTGACCCAGATGGGCATCCCGCTGATGCTGATCTGGCTGACCGCTGACTTTGGCAGCATCGGTGGCGGCATTCTCTCGTCGTGGCTGATTGGCCGGGGCATGCGTGCGACCACGGCGCGCCTGGTGTCGATGCTGCTGTTCGCCTGCACCATGGTCAGCGTGACCTTCGCCGCCCACGCCAGTGGGTTGTGGGTGGCGGTGCTGGCCATCGCCTTGGCGGTGGGGGCGCACCAGGCGTGGACCGCAAATATCTGGGCGCTGGTGATGGACTATACGCCCAAGCACCTCATCAGCACGGTGTTCGGCTTTGCCAGCATGTGCGCGGCGGTGGGTGGGATGTTCATGACGCAGATCGTCGGCAGTGTGCTCACCGCTACCCACAACAACTACGCGGTATTGTTCAGCATGATTCCGGCGATGTATTTCCTGGCGCTGATCTGGCTGTATTTCATGGCGCCGCGCAAGCTCGAAGGCCAATGATCCTGGTTTTTTCGCTTACCTCTACGGGGCCCTGACGGGCCCTTTTTTCGCCTGGGGATCGCGCGCCGCGAGCGGCGCATCGCGAGCTTCGCTCGCTCCTACCGGGCGCGCAACTCGCGATAGGGGCTAGAGGCGAGCCAACACCGACTTGGCCTTTTCCAATGCCAGGCGCGCACGCTGCTCACCGCTGATGCCCTGCTCCAGCAACTGCCGGGTGGGGATTTCCAGGCTCAGCGGCACGGTTGGCGGCAGCGTGCGCAGCAGGCCCAGCAGGTCGGCATCGCCCTCCCCCGGGAAGCGTCGCTCGTTACGGGCCTGGCGCAGGATCTCGTCCATGTCATCCGGCACCGGGCCTGCAACGTCACACAGCTGGGCATAACGCATGCGCTGCGCAGGCCACTGCGCCAGGTCGCTCAACAACGAGCCCGAGCGGTTGAAGTGGAAGGCGTCCACCAGTACGCAAGCATTGGCCCGGTCGGCGTTGCTCACCACCCGCATGGCCTGGCGCAGGTCACGCACATCGGTCCAGGGCATGAACTCCAGGTGCGGATGAATACCAAAGCCTGCGGCCAGGTCGCACAGCTCGGCAAAGCGCTCCGTCAGCCGCGCCTCATCCGGGTCGTTGCCGGCCACCAGCAGCTCGGTGCCACCCAGCTCGGCACCTACCGCAAGAATCGGTTCGAAATCGGCCACGCAGGTGTGCGGTTTCAGGCGCAGGATCTCCAAATCCAGCACCTGGATGCCGGTGTCGCGCAGGCGCGCCTGGGTTTGCCGGCGTAGGCTGGCATCGGCCACCAGCGGGAAGTGCTGCTCCTGCTCGGTGGCCGGCACCAGGCGCAGGCCGACGTGGCTGTAGCCGGCGCGGGCGGCGGCCTCCACCATGTCTGCCGGGGAAAGTTCGAGCACGGTCAGTGCCGCCAGGGAAAAGCATCGTTCAGTCATGGGTGTTGTCCTGGGCAAGTACGGTCAGGCAATCGGCTGGGGCGCACAGGCCCGGCCCGTTTCGGCGGCCTGGCGAATCGCTTCGATCAGGGCCAGGGTACGCCCGCCGTCGGCGGCGTCGATCAGCGGCGCTTCTTCACCGCGGGCCACGCGAATGAAGTGCTGCAGCTGCAAGGTCAGGGCCTCGCCCGCCGCAATCGGTTCATCGCTTTGCAGCAGCGGCGTGTGCCAGCCCGCACCTGCCTCGGCGTAATGCCAGCGCTTGAGCTGCGGAATGCTCAAGGCGCCCTGGGTGCCAGCCAGCAGGTAGCAGGGTTGGCCGTCCTGGCGTGGGTACACCGAGCTTTCACCGGAGTCCAGCTCCCAGCTCCAGGGTGCGGCCACCGCGTCCGAACCGGTCAGGCTGCCCAGGGCGCCGTTGGCGAACTGCAGCAGCACCGCCGCGCTGTCTTCGTTGGCAAAGCCGCGCACGTCGTTGCGGGTGAAAGCCTGCACCTGCACCACCTCGCCGCACAGGTGGCGCAGCAGGTCGAGGTCGTGGATCAGGTTGGTCAACAGAAAGCCCGCGCCCGGCTCACGGCGCCAGGCCGTTTCGAAGTAGCTGTCGGGTTTTTGCAGTTGCCACAGCGCAGTAACGTTGATCAGCCGCCCCAGCTTGCCTTCACGAATCACCTGGTGGGCCTTGGCGATCAGCGGGTTGTGCCGCCGGTGGTGGCCGACCAGCACCGGCACGGCGCAGCGGCGCGAGGCCTCAACCAGCGCACGGACTTCATCCAGGTGCACCCCCACCGGCTTTTCCACCAGTACCGGCACGCCCGCCTCGACACAGTCCAGGGCCGTGGCAACGTGCAGGTTGTTGGGGTTGGCAACGATCACCGCCTCGGGCCGGGCCTGCTCCAGCATCTGCCGGTGGTCGGCGAAGCAGGCCACCGCGCATTCAGCGGCGAAGGCTTCGGCCTGCGGGCCGGGGTCGGCCACGGCGCACAACTGCGCGTTGGGCAGCCGGCGCAGGTGATGGTAGTGCTGGCGGCCCATGATGCCGGCGCCAATCAAGGCAATTCGCAGGGGTGGGTTCAACGGGGTGTCCTCTTGTCATTGTTGTGAATGAAGTTATGGAACCAGGTTCCAGAATCGACATTTACCAATGTAGAACCCTGTTCAGCTTTTCAGAACACCCCGGCTAATAAGCTGTGCGGTTATCGACCACAAATCAGGCGAACAGCTCGCTCGCCAGGCTTGCTGCCGACAGTTCCTGGGCTGCGGCCAGCAGCAGCGGCGCCAGCTCGGCCAGGCGCGCCGGTGCAAGGCGTGCGCTGGGCCCGGCAATGCTCAGCACGCCGATCACCTCGGTGCTTTGCGGGCGTTGCACCACGGCGGCCAGGGCCGAGGTGCCCAGCGCCGAGGTTTGCTCGACCCAGGCATAGCCGCGCTCGCGGGCGCGTTGCAGGTAGCCCAGCAGGTCGTCGGTGGAACGCGGCGCGTTGGGGCCGAAGTGCGTAGGGTCGGCGATGCCTTGGCGCAACACCATCTGCAGCGCCTGCTCGTCACTGTGGCTGGCCAGCCAGGCGTGCCCGGAGGCGGTGTAGAACAGCGGTGCGTCACGGCCCATGTCCGGGTCGTAGCGCAGCCCCGAGCGGGCGCCCTGGGACTTGGCGATCCAGGTTTGCCGGCCACCGTCGATCACCCCCAGGCGCACCAGCTCGCCGCTGTCCTGGGCCAGCCGGTCGATAATCGGCTGGATGATGTCGGCGCCGCTGCTGGACAGGTAGCGAAAGCCCATGGCCACCAGCTTGGCAGACAATTGGTAACGGCTGTTGTCGCGGTTCTGCCGCACGTAGCCAAGGCGCACCAGTTCGGTGAGCATGCGGTGGGCTGCGCTCTTGGGGATGTCCAGGCGCTCGGCCAAGGTTTGCAAAGGCAGGCCATGGGGTTCGCCGGCAAGGCTTTCCACCAGGCTGAAGGCGCGTTCGATCTGACTACCGGCCATGACATGTGTCCCTGAAAAAGTGGGCGAATTCTAGAAGATGATTCCATGGCGTCGATAGCAGAACAGGCAGGGCTGCGCTGAAGTGTCCGGTTATCGACCACAAGTTGCCCGCCCAGCTTGCGTGATGCCGGGCAGGCTCGCAAGAATATGGAATCTGATTCCAATAATAACCAGGAGTTGCCCCAATGCCCCATTCAACCGACTGCGATGTACTGGTCATCGGCTCCGGCGCGGCCGGGCTGGCGGCGGCGGTGACGGCCGCCTGGCATGGGCAGAAGGTGATCGTGGTGGAAAAGGACCCGGTATTGGGCGGCGCCACGGCCTGGTCCGGCGGCTGGGCGTGGGTGCCGCGCAACCCGTTGGCACGGCGGGCCGGCATCGTCGAGGACATCGAACAAGCGCGCACCTACCTGCGCCATGAGCTGGGCGAGCAGTACGACGCCGAACGGGTCGATGCCTTTCTTGAAGCCTGCCCGCACATGGTCGCCTTTTTCGAAAAGCACACTGCCTTGCAGTTCGCCGAGGGCAACGCCATTCCCGACATGCACGGCGACACCCCCGGCGCTGCCCTGGGCGGGCACCAGGTGATCGCAGCGCCCTACGACGCCCGCGAAGTGGGCGCGCTGCTGCCGCGCCTGCGCCGCACGATGCGCGAAACTGCCTTCCTGGGCATGCCGATCATGGCCGGGGCCGACCTTGCCGCGTTCCTCAACCTCACCCGCTCGCCACGCGCCTTGCTGCACGTGTGCAAGCGCTTCGCTCGCCACCTCTACCACCTGGCCCGCTACGGCCGGGCCATGCACCTGGTCAATGGCGTGGCACTGGTGGCGCGCCTGGCGAAGTCGGCGGCAGATCTGGGCGTGCAATTGCAGACGTCGAGCCCGGCCAGGCGCCTGCTGGTGGAAGATGGCAAGGTGGTGGGCGCCGTGGTGGACACTGCGCAAGGCCAGCGCTCGATCCGCGCCGGCGCCGTGGTGCTGGCTGCAGGCGGCTTCCCCAACGACAGCGCCCGCCGCCAGCAGCTGCTGCCCGAGGGCATCCGTGCGCATGAGCACCTGGCCCTGCCCCCGCCGGGTTGCAGCGGCGATGGCCTGAGATTGGGCGAAGCCGCCGGCGGGGTGGTGGCCACCGACCTCAAGTCGCCGGTGGCCTGGGCGCCGGTGTCCAAGGTGGCGCACCGCGATGGCAGCGTCGGCCACTTCCCGCACATCATCGAGCGCGGCAAGCCTGGCATCATCGGCGTGTTGGCCAACGGCAAGCGCTTCGTCAACGAGGCGCACGGCTACTACGACTACGTGTCGGCCATGCTGGCGGCCGTGCCGCAGGGTGAGCCGGCCTGTTCGTGGCTGATCTGCGACCACCGTTTCCAGCGCCGCTATGGCCTTGGCTACGCCCGCCCAGCACCGCTGCCGGTGGGGCCGCATGTGCGTAGCGGCTACCTCAAGCGCGGCGCCACCCTCGAACAGCTGGCCGCAGCCTGTGGCATCGACCCGGCGGGGCTGAGTGCCACGGTGGCGGCGTTCAACAGCCATGCACGCAACGGCCAGGACCCGGCGTTCGGGCGTGGCTCCACCGCGTTCAACCGCAAGCAGGGCGACCCTCGGCACCCGGGCCCCAACCCCTGCGTCGCGCCCATTGAACAGGGGCCGTTCTATGCGGTGAAAGTGCAGCCGGGTTGCTTCGGCACCTTCGCCGGCCTGCGCACCGACGGCCACGCCCGGGTGCTGGATGCCAGCGGCCAAGCCATTGCGGGCTTGTATGCGGCGGGCACGGACATGGCCAGCGTGTTCGGTGGATGGTATCCGTCCGGTGGCATCAACCTGGGGCCGGCGTTGACCTTTGGCTATGTCGCGGGGAGGCACCTGAGCGGCGCAAAGGGGTATGAATGAGCGCAGGGCAGATTCGGGCATGGACATTGGTCGGGGTTGCGCTTAAAACTGGGGGCAGAGTGTTGAGTGGGTGTGGGGGTTAGGGGTGCATGGCTTGGGGTGTTTGGCGCCTGGGAGATCGAGCGCCGCCCGCGCGGCGCATCGCGAGCTACGCTCGCTCCTACGTTTGTTTCGGGCCAGTTATGCCTGTGCCGCTGCGCCTGAAACTGACGTAGGAGCGAGCGCAGCTCGCGATGCGCCGCGCGGGCGGCGCTCGATCTCCCCGGCAACACAACCCCCAAGGCGAACACCACCGCCCCCAAAACACCCCACCCATCAACCCACCGCCGACCTTCACCCAAGGAGGAACCCCGCCTTTGAACACCAACCCCGAGCGCTCACGCGGCTGGCTGGCCAACAAGTTGCTCGCCGACGGCCAGGAACCGGACCCGCGCTTCACCCTGGCCAACGAGCGCACCTTCCTAGCCTGGATTCGCACCTCCCTGGCACTGCTGGCCAGCGGCATCGCCATAGACATGTTCACCGCAGAAATCTTCAGCGCCGGCACACGCCGCCTGCTGGCCGTGGCGCTGATCTGCCTGGCCCTGCTGCTGAGCCTGCCGGCCTTCGTGCGCTGGCTCAACGTCGAGCGGGCCATGCGCCAGAAACGCCCGCTGCCCTTCCCACTGATCGCGCCCGCGCTGTCGATCGGTGTATCGCTGGTGATGGTGGTGTTCGCCTATGCGGTGTTCTTCCATGCCTGAGGCCGACAACGGCCACGTCGATGACGGGCTGCAACCGGAGCGCACCCTGCTGGCCTGGCGCCGGACCATCCTGGCCATGGTGGTGTGCAGCTGCTTCTTCCTGCGCTGGGTGCCGCACCACCGCTGGCTGGCAGTGGTGCCGGCGGTGCTGTGCCTGCTGGCCGCCGGGGCCGCCTGGCTGCGCCTGCGGCGGCGCTACCAGCGCCACGTGGTGGGGCTGCGCGCCGAAACCATCGCCTCGGGTGTTGCCGTGAACCTGATGCTGGCCGTGTGCGTCACCGCCCTGTGTGTGGTGGAACTGGCCGCGATCCTGGCCTGGTGACGGCCCTGGCGGCTAGAGCTGCGCCAGCCAGTACGGCACGTCCACGGCGTCGATCTGCTCGGGGCGCAGGAAGCGTTCGGCGTATTCGCGGTACACCCCACTGCCAAGAAACAGCTTGAGCAACTGCCCGTCGACATGCTGGTCACGGGCCATGAACACCAGAATCTTCACCGACTCGGACAAGGTCTTGGCCGGTTTGTACGGGCGGTCGGCCGCCGTCAGCGCTTCGAAGATATCGGCAATCGCCATCACCCGCTCGGCAACGCTCAGCTCGCCCATGCGCAGGCGCCGTGGGTAGCCGCTGCCGTCCATCTTCTCGTGGTGGTTGCTGGCGATGTCCGGCACCCGCCGCAGTTGCCGCGGGAAGGGCAGCGCGGTGAGCATCATCAGGGTCTGCACGATGTGTTCGTTGATCTTGAAACGTTCTTCGTCGTTCAGCGTGCCACGGCGAATCGCCAAGTTGTACAACTCGCCATGGTTGCTGGCATGGGCCGGCAGCCGCATGTCGAAGCCCCAGACATTGCGCGGGTCGTCCTTGGCCACCGGTGGCTTGCGTGGCCCCCAGGGCACGCGGTGCTCCGGGCGGTCGGCCAGCAGCGGCTCGGCCACCGGCAAGGGCGGCGCCGGCACTTCGGCAAAACGCTGCGCTTCATCGCGGGAAATGCCCAGGCGGTTGTCGAAATGGCGCTGCCAGCGGCGCTCGCCGATGCGCTGCAAGCGGTCGATGTCGGCCTGCTCCATGAATTCGCCGCCGATATTGGCCTTGGCGACGAAGGCGAACTCTTCCTGCAATTGCGCGCGGGCCTGCGCCAGCACCTGTTGCAATGCGCCGGGCTGCCCGCCCTGGGCCAGGCCTTGCCAGTAGGCAAGCTCGGCATCGCGCCAAAGCACTTCGAAGCGCATGCGGATTTCGTGAATGCGGTTGTACAGGGTTTCCAGCTTGGTCGCCTTGTCCACCACGTATTCGGGGCTGGTGATCTTGCCGCAGTCGTGCAGCCAGGCGGCGATGCGAAACTCGTAGCGTTCGGCCTCGCTCATGCTGAAGCCGGCAAACGGCCCGCTGTCGGCCTGCACGGCTTTGTCCAGCAGCATCTGCGCCAGTTGCGGCACACGCTCGCAGTGGCCGCCGGTGTAGGGGCTCTTGGCATCGATGGCGTCGGCCAGCAGCTTGATCATGCCGTCCAGCAAGCGTTGCTGAGCCTCGACCAGCTGACGGGTTTCAATGGCCACGGCGGCTGCGCCGGACAACTCTTCGACAAAGCGCCGGAACGGCCCACTCACCTCACTGGCCGCCGCCTCGCCGCCCAACTGCAACACAAGAATGCCAAGCCGTTGCTGGCTACGGTCATCCAGCACCACCGCAAGGCTGCGCCCGCGCAATTCCAAGGCCTGGGTAACCGTCGCGGCCAGGTCGCCGAGGTCGCTTTCAGGTACCGCCAGCGCGGCGGGGTAACCATCGCCCCGGCAGGCGGCCGCCAGGCGCAGTTGCTGTTGCTCGGTGTCGTACAGGTACACGGCGCCGCCACTGACGCCCGCAGCGTCCACCAGGTGCTTGAGCACGCCGTCGAGCATGCGCTCCAGCTGGGTTTCACGGCTGAGCGTCAGGGTGATCGCCTGAAAGCTGCGAATCGTGCCGGACATGCGCCTGAGCACGCGGCTGAGCTCGCGCACTTCGCTCACCCGCGACGCCACCCCGACTTCGCGGCTGAAGTCGAAGTCGGCCAGGCCGCGCACCTGCTCGGCCAGCTGGTGCAGCGGGCGGCCGATACGCTGCCCGATCAGCCCGCCGAGCAACAACAGCACGGCCATCAGCGCCGCCGTCCACAGCAGTTGCTCGAACAGCACCTTGCGCGCCCCCGCCAGCAGCTCGTGGGCCGGTACCGCCATCAGTACCTGCAATTGCTGGCCGGCCAGGGTCGTCAGCGGCACGCGCATGCCGTACCAGGCCTGGCCACCCACCTGGTACAGCGCCGGGCGAGTGCTTTGCGGCTGCTCGGCGTAGATCCGCTGCAGGCTGGGGATGCCCAGCTCGGTGACATTCGACAGCCGAACATGGCTGCCCTCATGCACGATCACCCGCAGCAGGTCGGGGTAGGCCACCACACTGCCCTGGTCATCGACCACGGCGATTTCGGTGCCGGCGGTCATGCGCAGGTCGCGGGTTTCGCTGGCCAGGTCGTCGACCGAGACGTCCATGCCGATCACCGCGACGCCGTCGGTGCTGCGCTGGGCCATGGTCAGGCCGATCTCGCGGGTGGTGAAGAACACGTAGGGGCGGGTCAGCACCGTGCCGGTGCGCTGCACGGCGTCGACGAACCAGGGGCGCTGGCGCGGGTCGTAGTGGTAGTCCGGCATGGCCTTGGCCAACAGCAGCGTCAGCGCGCTGTCGTAGAAACGCCACTCGCCCAGCATCGCCCCGCCCTCGCCCAGGCTCATGGTTTGCACCAGAAAGCGCGTGCCTGCCGGGGCGGCGAAGCGCTGCAGCAGCTCGGGGTCGACCAGCCGGCGCACCAGCAGGAACTCGCCATTGGGGTAGCCGACGTAGGCGGCGCTGAGCATCTTGTTGGCGTCGAGGTTCTCGACCAATTGCGGCAGCTGCGCCAGGCGCTGGGCCAGGGTGCCAGCGGCAGGGTTGAAGGCCAGCAGGCGAATGCTGCTCTGCGCCGGGTCCACCAGCCGCCGGGCGCGTTCATCGATGGTTTTGCCAACCTGCTGGGCAGCATCCCCGGCGGCGGCCACCAGGGTCTGGCTGATGCCGCGGTAGCCTTGCCAGGCCAGGCCCGCGCCGAGCAGCAGCATGCCGAGCATGATGGCCAGGGCCACCATCCACTGCAGGGAAATGCCCCGGCCAGGCGTGTTCATGGCTGCCCGCCCCCCGAACGCACGCGCCACCCCCTGCTCGCCCACAGGCGACCTGCCGACCCGGCAGCACGACCCAGCAACACCCAGACCATCCGCGGCATTCCTTATGTGGCGATTTCAACAGTGTAATCAGCCGAGATGAATGTGCTGGGCGAAAGGCGTTCGCTGGCAGCGAGGCATGCTCGATAGTGGCACGGCGATATTGCAGATTTCAATGCTGAGGGAGACGCGGTGGATGGCACCGGCTTCGCCGGTGTTCGCGGGGCAAGCCCGCTCCTACAGGGGATTGCTGTGCGCAATCCCGGCAAAAACCTGCCTGAATGGCCATTCGCCCTTGGCCTCCCGGCGCTTGCCCGCTAAAATCCTTCCCGGGTGCTAGCTGCAACGTGCAGTGAGGCAGGTTAAAGAACAACGCTGGTCGGGCCGCCATGCGGGAGCCTTTGCGCCTATGCAAAAGACCAAGTTGACGCGTGCCCAGCGTCTGGCCCAGCGTGCCTTCGCCCATTTCGAGCGTTTCCTGCACATCGAGGCCGTGAGCGGCATTGTGCTGCTGATTACCGCCATCGCGGCGTTGATCTGGGCGAACTCACCCGCCGCTGCCAGCTACGACGCCCTGTGGCACACCCCGATCGGCTTTACCCTCGGCTCGCTGAGCTATTCGCAGTCCCTGCACTTCTGGATCAACGATGGCCTGATGACCATCTTCTTCCTGGTGGTGGGCATGGAAATTCGCCGGGAAATCCACGAGGGCGCCCTGGCCAGCCTGCGCCAGGCCACCTTGCCCATGGCCGCGGCGGTTGGCGGCGTGGCCGTGCCGGCGCTGATCTACCTGGCGTTCGGCCATGCACCGGCCGAACAACAGGGCTGGGCCGTGCCCACTGCCACCGACATCGCCTTTGCCGTGGGCGTGCTCGCGCTGCTCGGCAAGTCGATTCCCTCCAACATCCGTGTGTTCCTGCTGGCCCTGGCGATCATCGACGACATCATCGCGGTGCTGATTATCGCCATCTTCTATTCCGGCGGCCTCGACTACAGCGGCTTCGGCGTGGCGGCCGTCGGCCTGCTGCTGGTGATCGCGCTGCAGAAAATTGGCATCGGCTCGGCCTGGGCCTATGTGATTCCCGGCGCCATCACCTGGGTTGGCATGCTGATGACCGGTGCCCACCCGACCCTGGCCGGCGTGGTGCTTGGCCTGATGACGCCAGTGGTTGCCATGCCGTTGGGCGAGCGCCCGGTGGATGCGATTTCGCGCTTCACCCATGACCTGCTCGGCCGTGCCAAGGCACCGGCAGCAGACACCGGCGAATTGATCGACCCCCTCAAGCGCCTGCGCCTGGCCCAGCGCGAGCTGGTGGCACCGGTAACCCGCGTGGGCGGCGCCCTGCACCCGTGGGTGGCCTACGCGATCATGCCGCTGTTCGCCCTGGCCAACGCCGGGGTGGGGCTGTCGGGCATCGACCTGTCGGCCGAAGGGCCGCACTGGGTGATGACCGCGGTGGCCGTGGCCCTGGTGGCGGGCAAGCCGCTGGGCATCATCGGCGTCAGCTGGCTGATGGTACGCCTGGGCTGGTGCAGCCTGCCGGCGCAGGTCGACTGGCGCGGCATCACCCTGATCGGCCTGCTGGCCGGCATCGGCTTCACCATGTCGATCTTCATCGCCAACCTGGCCTACAGCGACCCTGGCGCGCTGGGCGCGGCCAAGCTTGGGGTGCTGTCGGGTTCGGTGATCGCTGCCGTGCTCGGCCTGGCCTGGGGCGTGCTGGCGATGCGCAAGGCCAACGCCAAAGCCCCGCTGCAAGCGGGCTGAACCGATTCGGGGCCTGCGGGCCCCGGTCATTTTCTTGTATACAAAAATTTCAAACTTTGCTTACATGCCCTGGGCGCCTACGACACCGGCCAACGTCGCTGCGTATTGCGCCAGGCTCAAGCCATGCAAGCTCCTCGTCAACACTCCCCCAAGACTTTACTGGTCAAGAACGCCGCACTGTTGGTCACCATGGACGGCGAACGCCGCGAGATCAAAGGCGGCGGCCTGTACATCGAAGACAACCTGATCAAGCAGGTCGGCCCCAGCGACAGCCTTCCCCAGCACGCCGACGTGGTGCTGGACATGCGCGGCAAGGTGGTGATCCCCGGCCTGGTCAACACCCACCATCACATGTACCAGAGCCTCACCCGCGTGGTGCCGGCGGCCCAGGACGGTGAGCTGTTCAACTGGCTGACCAACCTGTACCCGATCTGGGCGCGGCTGACCCCGGAAATGATCGCGGTGTCGACCCAGACGGCCATGGCCGAGCTGATCCTGTCCGGTTGCACCACCTCCAGCGACCACCTGTACATCTACCCCAACGGCTGCAAGCTCGACGACAGCATCCATGCCGCCAACGAGATCGGCATGCGCTTCCACGCCGCGCGCGGCAGCATGAGCGTGGGCCGCAGCCAGGGCGGCCTGCCGCCGGACTCGGTGGTGGAGAAGGAAAGCGACATCCTCAAGGAGTCCCAGCGCCTGATCGAGGACTACCACGACGCCAGCCACGGCTCGATGCTGCGGGTGGTGGTGGCGCCCTGCTCGCCGTTCTCGGTCAGCCGCGACCTGATGCGCGAAGCCGCAGTGCTGGCGCGCCAGTACGGCGTGTCGCTGCACACCCACCTGGCAGAAAACGTCAACGACATCGCCTACAGTCGCGAAAAGTTCGGCATGACCCCTGCCGAATACGCCGAAGACCTCGGCTGGGTTGGCCACGATGTGTGGCACGCCCACTGCGTGCAGCTCGACCAGCACGGCATCGAGTTGTTCGCCCGCACCGGCACGGGGGTGGCCCACTGCCCGTGCTCGAACATGCGCCTGGCCTCGGGCATCGCCCCCGTTCGCAAGATGCGCGACCACGGCGTGCCGGTGGGCCTGGGCGTCGATGGCTCGGCCTCCAACGATGGTGCCAGCATGATCGGCGAGGTGCGCCAGGCCCTGCTGCTGCAACGCGTAGGCTTCGGCCCGGACGCGATGACCGCCCGCGAAGCCCTGGAGATCGCCACACTGGGCGGCGCCAAGGTGCTCAACCGCAACGACATCGGCGCCCTGGCCCCGGGCATGGTCGCCGACTTCGTCGCCTTCGACCTGGGCCATGTGGCCTACGCCGGCGCCCTGCATGACCCGCTGGCGGCCCTGGTGTTCTGCACCCCCACCCACGTCGACACCAGCGTCATCAATGGCCGGGTGGTGGTGCAGGATGGCCGGATCACCACCGTCGACCTGCCGCGAGTGCTGGAACGCCACAACCAATTGGCCCTGCAACTGGTCAGCGGCGAATAACCTGAACCCCCCAGGCCGCCGCGCTCGCAGGAGCGCGGCGCGCCCGGCTGCGACCGTGCAACACCCTTGCTGGCACCCTGCTTCACCCGAATGCGACTGAAACCGTGCAGTTAGACGCGTGACAATAACAAAAGCGAGCTACTCACCATGACCTCTCCCGCTACACCTCGCCCGGAAGACGAGAACCTCGGCCTTGGCGCCAACTTCGCCTATGGCCTGCAACATGTACTGACCATGTACGGCGGCATGATCGCCGTGCCGCTGATCATCGGCCAGGCCGCTGGCCTTTCTTCCACCGATGTCGGCATGCTGATCGCCGCCTCGCTGTTCGCCGGCGGCCTGGCCACCTTGCTGCAAACCCTTGGCGTGCCGTTCTTTGGCTGCAGGCTGCCGCTGGTACAGGGGGTGTCGTTCGCAAGCGTGGCGACCATGGTCGCGATCATTGGCAACGACGGCACCAACGGCCTGCAGGTGGTCCTTGGCGCGGTGATCGCCTCGTCGCTGATCGGCCTGCTGATTACCCCGCTGTTCTCGCGCATCATCCAGTTCTTCCCGCCCCTGGTCACCGGCATCGTCATCACCACCATTGGCCTGACCCTGATGCCGGTGGCGGCGCGTTGGGCCATGGGTGGCAACAGCCAGGCCGCTGACTTCGGCAGCACGGCCAATATCAGCCTGGCGGCGTTCACCCTGGCTTGCGTGCTGTTGTTGAGCAAGCTGGGCAACGCGAGCATTTCGCGCCTGTCGATTCTGCTGGCCATGGTCATCGGCACCGGGGTGGCCATGGCGTTCGGCATGGCCGACTTTTCCCAGGCGCTGAACGGCCCCTCGGTGGCGCTGCCCGAGGTGCTGCACTTCACCCCGGAATTTCAGCTGGCGGCGATTTTGTCGATGCTGATCGTAATCATGGTGACCATGGTCGAAACCTCGGCAGACATCCTGGCCGTGGGCGAGATCATCGGCACCGACGTCGACGCCCGGCGCCTGGGCAACGGCCTGCGCGCCGACATGATCTCCAGCGCCCTGGCGCCACTGTTCGGCTCGTTCACCCAAAGCGCCTTCGCGCAGAACGTCGGGCTGGTGGCCGTGACTGGGGTGAAGAGCCGCTACGTGGTGGCCAGCGCCGGCCTGATCCTGGTCACCCTCGGCCTGTTGCCGGTGATGGGCCGGCTGGTGGCTGCCGTGCCCACCGCGGTGCTCGGCGGCGCCGGCGTGGTGCTGTTCGGCACCGTGGCGGCCAGCGGCATCCGCACCCTGGCCCAGGTGGACTACCGCAACAACATGAACCTGATCATCGTTGCCACCTCCATCGGTTTCGGCATGATCCCGATTGCAGCGCCAGGGTTCTACCACCACTTCCCAAGCTGGTTCGAAACCATCTTCCATTCCGGCATCAGCTCGTCGGCGATCATGGCCATCGTGCTGAACCTGTTGTTCAACCACCTGCGCGCCGGCAACTCCGACCAGCAGTCGGTGTTCGTCGCCGCCAGCGAGCGCACCCTGCGCTACCGCGATGTGGCCTGGCTGAACGAGGGCGACTTCTTCCGCGATGGCAAGTTGTTCGATTGCGAGGGCAAGGAGGTGCCGATCGTCGAGGCCGATGAGGCGCACGGGCATGGCCCGGCGCCGGCCAGGAAACAGGCCGAGCCTGCGCACTGACGCTACATGAACAAATCTTCATGTTGGGCCTTAACGCCCTGATGGTGGGGTGGGTGCGCGGTTTCGGGGTGTGCCTGGAGGGGCGCTTGCCTTGAGGCGCGGGGCGGGGTTGCGTAGCATCGCCGGCCCCGGGGCCGCTGGGCGGCCCATTCGCGGGGCAAGCCCGCTCCTACAGGTGATTGCGTTTCCCTGTAGGAGCGGGCTTGCCCCGCGAACGAGGGCGAAGCCCTCGCCCGCCGACTCCGCTACTGTACAGAGCCCCCATGCCGCAACCAATCCCCCTCAAGGACCACGAAAAGGAAAAACACCTGGTCAACCGCCGGCTGCTGGCCTGCGCCGCCCTGGTGTTCAGCCTGTGCGCCGTCCTGGTGGGCCGGCTCTACGTGTTGCAGGTGCTGCAGCACGACCAGCAGAGCGCGGTGTCGGAAAACAACCGCGTGCACATCCTGCCGATCGCCCCCGAACGCGGGCTTATCTATGACCGCAACGGCGTGGTGCTGGCCGACAACAAACCCAGCTTCGACCTGACCATGACCCGCGAGCGCGCCGGTGACTCGGCCAAGGTGCTCGACACCCTGGCGCAAATCCTCAGCCTGGGCGAAGACGACCGCAAACAGTTCGACAAGGACCTGCGCCGTGGCCGCAAGCCGTTCGAGCCAGTGACCTTGATGGTCGGCCTGAGCGAGGAGCAAATCGCCCTGATCGCGGTCAACCAGTTCCGCCTGCCGGGCCTGGACGTAGAGCCGCAGTTCATCCGCGAATACCCCCTGGCCGAGCATTTCGCCCATTCGGTGGGCTATGTCGGGCGGATCAACGAAAAAGAAGCCAAGACCCTCGACAGCACCGAGTACCGCGGTACCCAGTCGATTGGCAAAACCGGCATCGAGCACTTCTACGAGGCCCAGTTGCACGGCCACGTGGGCTACGAGGAAGTGGAAACCAACGCCCAGGGCCGGGTGATGCGCGTGCTCAACCACAAAGACCCGATCCCCGGCAAAGACATCGTCCTCAGCCTTGATTCGCACCTGCAGGTGGCCGCGGAAAAAGCCCTGGGTGACCGCCGCGGCGCGGTGGTGGTACTGGACCCGGCCAACGGCGACGTGCTGGCCATGGTCAGCAACCCAAGCTTCGACCCCAACCTGTTCGTCAAGGGCATCAGCTTCAAGCAGTACGCGGCCCTGCGCGACTCGATCGACCGGCCGCTGTTCAACCGTGTGCTGCGCGGCCTGTACGCGCCTGGCTCGACGGTAAAGCCGGAAGTGGCCATCGCCGGCCTGGACAGCGGCGTGATCACCCCCGGCAGCCGGGTGTTCGACCCCGGCTACTACGAGCTGCCCAACTACGACCACAAGTACCGCAACTGGAACCACAGCGGTGACGGCTGGGTGGACATGTACACCGCCATCATGCGTTCCAACGACACCTACTTCTACGACCTGGCGCACAAGCTGGGCATCGACCGCCTGCACGACTACATGAGCGAGTTCGGCCTGGGCCAGAAGGTGTCCCTGGACATGTTCGAGGAAGCCCCCGGGCTGATGCCGTCACAGGCGTGGAAACGCGCCACCCGGCGCCAGGCCTGGTTCCCTGGGGAAACGCTGATTCTCGGCATCGGCCAGGGCTACATGCAGGTGACCCCGCTGCAGCTGGCCCAGGCCACCAGCCTGCTGGCCAGCAAGGGCGTGTGGCACCGCCCGCACCTGGCGATGACCGTGGGCGGCGAAACACCGGTCGACCCCAACCCCATGCCCGACATCGTGCTGCACGACCGCCACGCCTGGGACCAGGTCAATCTCGGCATGCAGATGGTCATGCACGACCCGCGCGGCATCGCCCGCGCCGCAGCCGCCGGCGCCCAGTACCGCATCGCTGGCAAGAGCGGCACGGCGCAGGTGGTGGCGATCAAGCAGGGTGAGCGCTACAACCGCAACAAAACCCTCGAACGCCACCGCGACAACGCCCTGTTCGTCGGCTTCGCCCCCGCCGACCACCCCAGCGTGGTGGTGGCGGTGATGATCGAGAACGGCGAGGCCGGTGGCCGGGTGGCAGGGCCGGTGGTGCGTGAGGTGATGGATGCCTACCTGCTCGACGAGCAGGGGCACCTCAAGCCGCAGTACGCAGGCACCGCGCAGGTCAAGCCTGCTCCGCATGGCTAGGGCTGTGCAGTAGCCCCAGCCGGCGCCGGGTCACGCACACCAGCAGGATGAAACTGGTCACCCCGGCCGTCATCAGCGCCTCGTAGCGGTAGGCTTCGTTGACCAGCATGTAGCCCAGCACCAGCAAGATGGCGGCGATCACCGCCCAGGTCAGCCAGGGGAACAGCCACATCTTGAAGGCAAGCTCGGTGCCTTCGCGCTCGGCGCGGGCGCGCATGCGTAGCTGGGAAACGGCGATCACCAGGTACACCAGCAGCGCGATCGAGCCGGTGGTCGACAGCAGGAAGCTGAACACCTTGCCTGGGAACACGTAGTTGACCAGGCACCCGGCAAAGCCTGCCAGGGTCGACAGCAGCACCGCCGCCACCGGCACGCCGCTGGCCGACACGCGCCGGGTAAGCGGCAAGGCCTCGCCACGTGCGCCCAGGGAATAGAGCATGCGCGAGGCGGTGTACAGGCCGGAGTTCATGCAGCTGGTAACGGCCACCAGCACCACCAGGTCCACCACCAGCTTGGCGCCCGGCACGTTGAGCAGTTCCAGCACGCGCTGGAACGAGCCGACCGTTTTCAGCGCCGGGTCGTTCCAGGGCACCAGCGCCACCACCAGGAACACCGACAGCAGGTAGAAGATCGCGATGCGGTACACCACCAGGTTGGTGGCGCGGCGGATTTTCTCCTTGGGGTTGGCCGTTTCGCCGGCGGCGATGGTCACCACCTCCGCGCCGAAGAAGCAGAAGATGGTAATCAGCACGCCGCCCAGCACCGCGCCCCAACCGTTGGGCACGAACCCGCCATTGGCCCACAGCTGGCTGACGCCGGAAACCTCCGCTAGCGGCCAGAAGCCCAGCACCGCCATGCCGCCCACGACGATGAAGGCGGCAATGGCCAGCACCTTCACCAGCGCGAACCAGAATTCGAACTCGCCAAAGTTCTTCACGCTCACCAGGTTGCTGCAGGCCAGCAGCGCCATGATGAGGAACGCGAACAGCCAGGACGGTATCGCCGGGAACCAGGCATGCAGGATATCGGCACCGGCAATGGCCTCGACCGGAATGATCAGCACCCAGAACCACCAGTACAGCCAGCCGATGGTGAACCCGGCCCAAGGCCCGATGGCCTCGCCGGCGTAGGTGGAAAAGGAGCCGCTGTTGGGGTTGGCCACCGCCATTTCGCCGAGCATGCGCATCACCAGCAGCACCAGCAGGCCGGTCAGGGCGTAGGAAATGAGGATGGCGGGCCCGGCCGAGGCAATTGCCTTGGACGAGCCAATGAACAGCCCGGCGCCGATGATGCCGGCGATGGAGATCATGGACACCTGGCGCGAGGTCAGGCCGTGGTGCAGTGCAGCAGGTTGGTTCGATTGCAGCGACATCGTTGAGCCTTCGAGGGACTTGGCCGGGACCGCGCCGGCTTTTTCGCGGGGCAAGCCCGCTCCTACAAGGGGACCGCGGAATCTGTAGGAGCGGGCTTGCCCCGCGAAGAGGCCAGCAAACCCTGAACAAGTCTTCTTGTCATTGTCTTGAGCAAAAGCCCCCGGCCACTGGCCGGGGCATGGTTCATTCGCCGAGGTAGGCTTTCTTCACCTGGTCATCGTCCAGCAAGGTCTTGGCGCAGCCTTCCAGGCTGATGCGCCCGCCATCGATCACATAGGCGCGGTCGCAGGTCTGCAGGGCCAGGCGGGCGTTCTGCTCCACCAGCAGCAGGGTGACACCGCCCTTGACCACCTCGCGGATGGTTTCGAAAATCTTCTGCACGATGATCGGCGCCAGGCCCATGGACGGCTCGTCGAGCAGCAGCAACTTGGGCCGCCCCATCAGCGCGCGGGAAATGGCCAGCATCTGCTGCTCGCCGCCCGACATCGTTCCGGCCAACTGGTAGGCGCGCTCCTTCAGGCGCGGGAAGGTGGCGTACATGCGCTCGATGTCGGCCAGGATCGCCTCCTTGCCATCGCGCCGGGAAAACGCGCCCATTTCCAGGTTTTCGTGCACCGTGAGCTTGGGAAAGATGCCCCGCCCTTCCGGCACCAGGGCCAGGCCAGCACGGATCAGGTCATGGCCCTTGATCGCCGCATGGGCCTTGCCGTCGAAGGTGATCTGCCCGGCACTGGGCTTGAGCAGCCCGGCGAGGGTCTTGAGGGTGGTGGTTTTGCCCGCGCCGTTGGCGCCGATCAACGCCACCATCTCGCCCTCGCCCACTTTCAGGTCGATGCCCTTGATCGCCTGGATGGCGCCATAGGCCACCTTGAGGTCGTTCACTTCCAGTATCTGCTTCATGCCACTGCCTCCGCGCCCAGATAGGCCTCGATCACCCGTGGGTCCTGGCGCACATCGGCCGGCAGGCCGTCGGCGATCTTGCGCCCGTATTCCAGCACCGTGACGTGGTCGCACAGCCCCATCACCAGCTTTACGTCGTGCTCGATCAACAGCACGGTCTTGCCGTCTGCCTGCATCTTGCACATCAGCCGGCGCAGGCCCTCGGTTTCCGAGGCGTTCATGCCGGCGGCCGGCTCGTCCAGGGCAATCAGCTGCGGTTCGGTGGCCAGCGCGCGGGCGATTTCCAGGCGGCGCTGGTCGCCGTAGGACAGGTTCTTGGCCAGCTCCCCGGCCAACGGGGCGATGCCCACGTAGTTCAGCCAGTGGCGCGCGGCCTCACGGATTTCCCGTTCCTCACGCACACAGGCCGGCGTGCGCAGGATGGCGCCGAACACACCGCTGCGGGTGCGCACGTGGCGGCCGATCATCACGTTCTCCAGAGCGGTCATGTTGTGGAACAGGCGGATGTTCTGGAAGGTGCGGGAAATGCCGGCCTCCACCACCTTGTGCGGCTTGCTGATGCGCAGCGGCTTGCCGTCGAACACCACTTTGCCCTGCTCGGCCTGGTACAGCCCGGTGAGCACGTTGAACAAGGTGGTCTTGCCGGCGCCGTTGGGGCCGAGCAGGCCTCGGATTTCGCCGCGGCGGATGCTCAGGTCGATGCCGTGCAGGGCCTGCAGGCCGCCGAAGAACTTGCTTACCTGGTGCAGTTCAAGCAGTACGTCGCTCATGCCTTGTCCGCCTGTTTGATCGGAAGTTCGAAGGGGCCCTCGCTGGCCGGGGCCTGCACGCTGGTGCTGAGCGCTGCCGGCTGCGGTTCGGCCTCGGCGTCGTGCAACTCGGCGCGGCGGCGGTCGGACGGCCACAGCCCTTCAGGGCGGAAGCGCATCACCAGAATCAAGGCGAAACCAAACACCAGCATGCGCAGGGTCGAGGCATCCAGCACGTTGCGCAGGATGTCGCGGTCGATGAAGGTGACATGCTCCATGACCCATGGCTGAATCCAGTTGACCAGGTCGCGGAACAACTCAGGCATCACCGACAGGATCAACGCCCCCAGCACCACGCCACGGATCGAACCCATGCCGCCGAGTACCACCATGGCCAGCACCATGATCGACTCCATCAAGGTGAACGACTCGGGGCTGACGAACCCCTGGTAGCTGGCGAACAGCACCCCGCTCACGCCGCCAAAGGTGGCGCCCATGGCAAAGGCCAGCAGCTTGAGGTTGCGCTTGTTCAGGCCCATGGCCTCGGCGGCCACTTCGTCTTCGCGCAGGGCCATCCAGGCGCGGCCGATACGCGAGACTTCAAGGCGCTTGGACAGCACGATGCAGAGGATGACGATGGCCAGGAAGAACAGGTAGTAGCTGATGACCGGCGACACCTGCAGGCCGAACAGGCTCCAGCCCTGCTGCAGCGACACCACCGGCGTTGCGCCCGCGCCGGGGGCGTGGGACCAGGCGCCGAAGTCGACGTGCAGCGGGGCGATGTTGCTGATGCCCTGGGGGCCGTTGGTGAGGTTCACCGGCTGGTCCAGGTTGTTCATGAAGATGCGGATGATCTCGCCGAAGCCCAGGGTGACGATGGCCAGGTAGTCGCCCCGCAGCTTGAGCACCGGCGCGCCGATCAGCACCCCGCAAATGGCGGCCGCCACCGCCGCCACGGGGATGATCACCCACACGGGCCAGTCGAGCACGTTGTCCAGCAGGCCGGCCAGTTGCAGGTGTGGCGAGGCCAGCAGTGCGTACAGGTAGGCGCCGATGGCGTAGAAACCGATGTAGCCCATGTCCAGCAGCCCGGCGTAGCCGATGACGATGTTCAACCCCAGCGCCAGCAGCACGTAGAGCATGGCAAAGCCAAGGATGCGCACCCAGGTCGGGCCGAGCATGGGAATGGCCTCGACCAGAAACGGCAAGGCGATGAAGCCGAGGATCAACAGCAGGTACTGAGTCTTGAGGTTTTTCATCACTGCCTCCTCAGGCCCGATCGGCCTGGCGTTCGCCAAGCAGGCCGTTTGGCCGCAGCAACAGCACCAGAATCAGCACGGCGAAGGCGAAGATGTCCTGGTAGTTGGCGCCCAGGAAGCCCCCGGTGAGCTGCCCGGTGTAGCCCGCCGCCAGCGACTCGATCAGCCCCAGCAGCAGGCCGCCGGCCATGGCCCCGAACAGGTTGCCGATGCCGCCGAGCACGGCGGCGGAGAACGCCTTGAGGCCCAGCAGCAGGCCCATGTAGGCGTCGGCCTGGCCGTAGTTGATGGCGCGCATCACCCCGGCGATGGCGCCCAGGCTGGCGCCGATCAGGAAGGTGGCGCTGATCACCCGGTTGATGTTGATGCCCATCAGCCCGGCCACTTCCTGGTTTTGCGCGGTGGCGCGCATGGCCTTGCCCAGGCGGGTCTTGTCCACCAGCAGCCAGAGGCCGAACATGATCACCACCGCAATCAGCATGATCGCCACCTGGACATTGGTCAGGGTGGCGCCGAACACCTCCACCGGCTGCACCTCGACCACCTCGGGGAAGGTTTTGTAACCGCGCCCCCAGATCATCATCGCCAGGTTCTGCAGGGCGATGGAGATGCCGATGGCCAGGATCAGCGGGGTTAGCCGCGGCGCCTTGCGCAGGGGCCGATAGGCGTATTTTTCCATGCCCTGGGCCAGCAGCATGCATACCACCGCCGCCGCCATGATGGCCAACAGCAAGGTGAGCACGCCCGGGGCGAAGCCTGCGCCGGCGAGCATCGTGAGTACCGAGATGGTCACCATCGCGCCAACCATCACCACCTCGCCATGGGCGAAGTTGATCAGGCCGATGATGCCGTAGACCATGGTGTAGCCCAGGGCTACCAGGGCATAGATACTGCCCAGCACCAGGCCGTTGAGGACCTGTTGCAACAAGATATCGAAGTTACCGTCCACGCGCTGAATCCTCGAAACTGCGTTGTCGTCGGCGCGCGGCGGCACAGCGCCGCACGCCGACAGGCCTGGCAGGTGGGAAAAGTCTTCTTGTTATGTGGCAGGCTTGTGCCCGCTTGTTATGGGGTGAAACTCAGTCGCGCTCGACCGACAGGGTTTTCCAGCCGCCGCCTTCGAACTGGAACACGGTCGCGGCCGGGTTCTTCAGGTTGCCCTTGTCGTCGAAGGCGATGGTGCCGGTGACGCCGTCATAGCTCTGCTGCTTGAGCACTGGCAGGTAGACCTTGGGGTCGTCGGAGCCGGCCTTGACCATGGCGTTGATCGCCGCCCAGGTGGCGTCGTAGGCAGCCGGCGACGACTGCACCACGCCCACGCCGAACTTGTCCTTGAGCTTCTGCTCGAAGGCCGCGCCCTTGGGCATGTCCAGCAGTGGCGTGCCGTAGTTCCAGGCGTACACGCCTTCGGCAGCGCTGCCGGCCATTTGCTTGAACGAGTCGTTGGGCAGGTTGCCGATGTTCATGAAGCGCGCCTTCAGGCCCAGGTTCTTCATCTGCTTGGCCATGGGCGCGGCCTGGTAGTCGAGGGCGGCGAAGAACACGGCGTCGGCCTTTTGCGCCTTGGCGGTGGTGAGGATGGCGTTGAAGTCGGTGGACTTGTCGTTGGTGTACTCGCGCACCACCACGTTGCCGCCGGCAGCCTTGACGGCCTTGGTCACCTCGTCGGCCAGGCCCTGGCCGTAGGCGGTACGGTCATCGAAGATGGCGATGCGCTGGGCCTTGAGCTGGTTGACCAGGTAGTTGCCGGCGTAGCGGCCCAGGGTGGCGTCGTCGTTGACGGTGCGGAACACCGAGTCGATGCCCTGGCGGGTCAGGGTGGGGTTGGTGGCCGAGGGCGAAATCTGCGGAATGCCGGCGGCGGCGTAGATTTTCGATGCGGGAATGCTGGTACCGGAGTTGTAATGGCCGATCACCACGGCCACTTTCGAGTCTACCAGGCGCTGCGCCACGGCGGTGCCGGTGCGTGGGTCGGCGACGTCGTCCTCGGACACCAGCTTGAACTCGGCCACTTTGTCGCCGATCTTCAGCTGCTGCTGGTTGGCCTCTTCCACGGCGATCTGGATGCCATGCTCGACGTCCTGTCCTTGGTGCGCCGAGGGCCCAGTGAGCGGGCCGGCGAAGCCGATCCGCACCACTTCACTGTCTGCTGCGTACGCCGTCCCCATGGCCATCAGCAAGGTTACCGCGGTGGCGAGGGCTGTACGCCCCCCGTTGTTCTTATACATGCTCAGCTCCCAGTCGTAATTGGACGAACCTCGAAACACTGTGCTTACCGCTTGCGAATTGGCACGAACGCCGTCGCACTTGTAAGATAACAGTCAGCAGGCAACTGTCAATGGGTGTATGCTGGGGGAGTCGGTAAATAAATTTTTCCGAAGGCCGACGAAATCCTCGCCAGCAAAAGGGGTCGTCCTACCACCTGGTAAGATGTTTGATAACATATGCCGACAACATCACCGCTGGTTGGCTACGGATCCCGCCGCATGGGCTTTCGGGCTGCGCGCAACCTGCCGGAGAACAACCGTGATGAGCCAATCAGTTTCAGGAGCAACACCTCTATGAATGCGTCGTTAGGCACGCGCCGCGCCAATCTGGCGGAAACCGTGATCCAGGAGCTGTCCGGCCGGATCGACAACGGCACCTACGGCCCGGGCGACAAGCTGCCGTCCGAGCAGGAGCTGTGCAAGGAATTCAATGTCAGCCGCCCGGTGATCCGTGAGGCGGTGGCTTCGCTGCGCCTGGGCGGGCGCCTGATCGCGCGCCAGGGCGTGGGCGTGTTCGTGGTCGAACAGGACGTCAAGCGCATTGGCTTTGCCATCGACAGCGTGGTGGACGATGTGCGCGCCGCTGCGCAGATTCTTGAGCTGCGCCTGGGGATCGAGGCCGAATCGGTGGCCCGCGCTGCCGAGCGCCGCAGCCCGGCGAGCATGGCGGCGATCACCGAAGCGTTCGACCGCTTCAACTCGCTGGACGGTGCCAGCCAGGAAGAAGAGGCGCGCGCCGACTTCGAGTTCCACCTGGCCATTGCCCGCGCCACCAACAACCCGCACTTCACCCAGCTGCTCGAAGCGCTGGGGCCGGACATTATCCTCGACCTGAACCTCAAGCATGGGCAGGTGACGGGCAAGAACCGCCAGGCGCATATCAAGAAGATTGGGCGCGAGCATGGGGCGATCCTGTCGGCGATCAGCATGGGCGATGTGAGCAGTGCGCGCACGGCGCTGCGCAAGCATTTGGAAGAGAGCTTGTCGCGGTACCAGCGGTTGCTTGATGCCAAGGGGTGAGCGGTAGCCTGTGCCGGCCCTTTCGCGGGGCAAGCCCGCTCCTACAGGGGGGATGCATCTCCTGTAGGAGCGGGCTTGCCCCGCGAAAGAGTCAACATCAAAGGCTCAGGGAAACCTCAGAGGCCAAGGCACACGTACTTGATCTCCAGGTAATCCTCGATCCCGTAGCGCGACCCTTCGCGCCCTAGCCCGGACGCCTTCACCCCGCCAAACGGCGCCACTTCGGTGGCCACCACGCCCACGTTGACCCCGACCATGCCGTATTCCAGCGCCTCGGACACCCGCCAGATGCGCCCGACATCCCGCGCATACAGGTAACAGGCCAGGCCGAACTCGGTGTCATTGGCCTGGGCAATCACCTCCTCTTCGCTGCTGAACCGGAAGATCGGCGCCACCGGCCCGAAAATCTCCTCCCGCGCCACGCGCATGTCCGCCGTTACATCGGCCAGCAAGGTCGGCTCGAAGAACGCCTCACCCAGCGCATGCCGGCGCCCACCGGCCACCACCCGGGCCCCAGCCTCCACCGCCTCGCCCACCAGGCGCTCGACGCCACTGGCGGCGCGCCCGTCGATCATCGGGCCAACCTGGGTGCCCGGTGCATCGCCCTGCCCCACCACCAGCTCACGCACCCGCTCGGCAAAGCGCGCCACGAAGCGCTCGTAGATACCCGCCTGAATATAGAAACGGTTGGCGCACACGCAGGTTTGCCCGCTGTTGCGGAACTTGGCGATCAGCGCACCTTCCACGGCCTTTTCCAGGTCGGCGTCGTCGAACACGATAAAGGGCGCGTTGCCGCCCAGTTCCATGGTCACCTTCTTCACCGTCGCCGCCGACTGCTGCAGCAACTGGATGCCGATGGGGGTGGAGCCGGTGAACGACAACTTGCGCACCACGGGGCTTGCGGTCAGCTCGCCGCCAATGGCCGCCGAATCACCGGTGACCACGCTCAGCACCCCGGCCGGAATGCCCGCCCGCTCGGCCAGCACGCACAGGGCCAGCGCACTGAACGGCGTTTGCGAGGCCGGCTTGAGTACCAGCGTACAGCCAGCAGCCAGGGCCGGCGCGGCCTTGCGGGTGATCATCGCCGCCGGGAAGTTCCACGGGGTGATCGCCGCACACACGCCAATCGGCTCCTTGGTGACGATCAGCCGGCGGTCGGCGCTGGGCGAAGGGATCACATCGCCATAGATGCGCTTGCCTTCCTCGGCATAGAACTCCACATAGGCGGCGGCAAAGGCGATTTCGCCACGGGACTCGGCCAGCGGCTTGCCCTGCTCGGCGGTCATGATGCGCGCCAGGTCTTCCTGGTGGGCCAGGATCTCGCGGAACCAGGCCTGCAGCCGTGCGGCGCGTTCCTTGGCGGTCAGCGCACGCCAGGCTGGCAGCGCCCGCTCGGCAGCGGCGATGGCGCGCCGGGTTTCCTCGGCGCCCATGCGCGGCACATGGCCGAGCACCGCGCCGGTGGCCGGGTTGGTCACGGCAATGCGCTGGCCGCTGTCGGCCGCCAGCCATTTTCCATCGATGTAGCAAACTTCACGCAGCAGATCGTGATCGGCAAGGTTCATGTCGATTGGCTCGTTCGAAGAAGGAAAAAAGGTGGGGCCGGACCGCGCCCCACCTGAGGCGAATCAGCGCTTGGCCTGCAGGGCCTTGTCGCGGATCTGGCTGAGGGTCATGCGCGGGGTCAGGGCTTCAGGGTCGACCTGGATCTCGATCAGCGCAGGCTTGCCCGCGGCCTGGCAGCGCTCGAAGGCGGCCGCGAAGTCTTCGGTGCGGGTCACGGTTTCGCCATGCAGGCCGTAGGCACGGGCCAGTGCGGCGAAGTCCGGGTTGTGCAGTTCGGTGCCCGAGACACGGCCTGGGTAGCTGCGCTCCTGGTGCATGCGGATGGTGCCGTACATGCCGTTGTTGACCACGATGGTGATCAGCCGGGCATCGTAGTGCACTGCCGTGGCCAGCTCCTGGCCATTCATCAGGAAGCAACCGTCACCAGCAAAGGCCACCACGGTGCGCTGCGGGTAGGTGAGCTTGGCGGCCACCGCCGCCGGCACGCCATAGCCCATCGAGCCGTTGGTCGGGCCCAGCAGCGTGCGGAACACCTGGTGTTGGTAGCCGCGGTGCACCCAACCGGTGTAGTTGCCGGCGCCGCAGGTGAGGATACTGTCGGCCGGCAGCTGCTTGTTCAGCCAGGCGATCACTTCGCTCATCTGCACATCGCCCGGCGAACGCGGGGTTTCGAAGTTGCCGCGGTAGCCGCTGTTGAGCTTGGCCACCCAGTCTTCGAAGGCCTGCGGGCGCACTGGGCCAAGGATATTCGCTTGGCGCAGGAAGCTGCCGGGGCCGGCATTGATGCCCAGGGTCGGCTGGTAGACGCGGCCGATTTCCTCGGCACTGGCGTGCACGTGCACCAGGGCTTGCTTGGGTGTCGGGATGTCGACCAGGGCATAGCCACCGGTGGTCATCTCGCCCAGGCGCGCGCCAATCACGATCAGCAAATCGGACTGCTGCACGGCCTCCACCAGCACCGGCCCGGCCGCCAGGCCCAGGTCGCCGGCATAGTGCGGGTCGGTGTTGTCGAACAGGTCCTGGCAGCGGAACGACGCCGCCAGCGGCAGGTTCTGGGTGTGCACGAAGGTTTTCAGGCTGGCCACGGCTTCGGCGGTCCAGCCGCCACCGCCGGCCACCACCAACGGGCGCTCGGCCTTGGCCAGCAATTGCTGCAGCTCGCCCAGGGCTTCAGGAGCGGGGGCGGCTTCCACGCGCTTGGCCGGGCGGGCATCGGCCACCTGCACCAGGTCGGTCAGCATGTCTTCGGGCAAGGCGATCACCACCGGGCCCGGGCGGCCGCTGATGGCGCGCTGGAAGGCCTGGTTGACCAGCTCGGGAATGCGCGCGGCGTCGTCGATCTGTACCACCCACTTGGCCATCTGGCCGAACATGCGGCGGTAGTCCACTTCCTGGAAAGCTTCGCGCTCGATCTGGTCGCGGGCCACCTGGCCGATGAACAGCAGCATCGGCGTGGAGTCCTGGAAGGCGGTGTGCACGCCCACCGAGGCATTGGTCGCACCCGGGCCACGGGTGACGAAGCAGATGCCCGGCTTGCCGGTCAGTTTGCCGTAGGCCTCGGCCATGTAGGCCGCCCCGCCCTCCTGGCGGCAGACGATCAGGTCGATTTCATCCTGCACGTCATGCAGCGCGTCGAGTACCGCCAGGTAGCTTTCGCCCGGCACGCAGAACGCACGCTCGACCCCATTCACCCGCAGTGCGTCGACCAGCACCTGGCCACCGCTGCGTTTCTCTTGCGAATTGCTCATTGTTGTTCTCCTTCAGGCCGCGCGCTCAGATGACCGAATCTTCCAGGAACGGTTTGTTGTCGATCACCCGCTGGTAGCTCAGCGCGCCCAGGTCGAGCGAGCGGTAGCCGCCGTAGGTAATCAGCTCGGACAGGCCGCGGCCGATGGCCGGCGCCTGCTGCAGGCCATGGCCGCTGAAGCCGTTGCAGAACAGGAAGTTGCTCACCTCGTTGTGCGGGCCGACGATGGCGTTGTGGTCGAGCACGCAGAAGTCGTAGTGCCCGGCCCAGTAGTTGACCACTTTGATGCCTTCGAACGCCGGCACGCGCTCGGCCAGAATCGGCCACACCTCTTCGTCGAACTCGTCGTGCAGCACTTCGAAGTCTTCGAAGTCCACTTCCGGGTCGTTTTTCGGGTAGGTACCGCCCAGGTAGAACTTGCCCTCGGGGCGGAAGAACACGCCGGTTGGGTCGATGGTCAGCGGCACGGTGCCTTCCAGCGGGGTGCGGCAGTCGAATACGAACAGCGAGCGGCGGCGTGGCTCGACCGGGATGTCGAGGCCAGCCATGCGCGCCACCTGGGTGCCACGGGTACCGGCGCAGTTGACCAGCAGGCCGCAGCCGATGCGCTCACCACTGGCCAGCTGTACGCCGGTGATGCGGTCGCCCTGGCGGTCGATGCCAACCACTTGGTTCTCGATATACTCGATGCCCATGGAACGGGCCTTGCGGCGGAAGCCGTTGAGCATGCCGAGGCTGTCGAACCAACCTTCGCCGGTTTGGCCGTAGCTGGCACCGGCGAGGCTGTCGATGTTCACCCAGGGGAACTTGCGCTGCAGTTGCTCGGGGTCCAGCAGGTGCACGTCGGCACCGTGGGACACCTGGGTATCGTGCAGGCGGCGCAGCACGTCGAAGCCCTTGTCGTCACCGAGGAACAGGTAGCCGTTCTCGTGGAAGGCCAGGTCCGGGCGGTCGCCATCCACTTCCATCAGGTCGGGGAAGTTGCGCACGAAATCGGCGCCGAACTTGGAAATCTCGATGTTGATCGGGTTGGAGAACTGCTGGCGGATCGAACTGCTCGACAGCGCGGTGGCCGACTTGTTGTAGGTCCAGTCACGCTCGATGACCAGTACCGAGCCTTTGAAGTCGGGGTTGTTGGCCAGGAAATAGGCGGTGGAGCTGCCGTTGACGGCGCCGCCGACGATCACCACATCGTAATTCTGTTGTTTTGCGGTGGAAGCCATGGAATGAGCTCTCTTTCTGGAGATAGCAGGGCCCCCTGTAGGAGCGGGCTTGCCCCGCGAAGCATGCGACGCGGTGCCTGGCACCGGCTTCGCCGGTGTTCGCGGGGCAAGCCCGCTCCTACAGGAATCCTCTGGTTACTTGGGGTCTTCGAAGTGGCCGGCGCCGGCGAAGTTGCCGCCGTGGTAGCGTGCGGCCGGCTCGTCGGGCTTGAGCGGCGGGTGCTCGGCGAGCACCTTCTCGCGGTAGTCGTCGGCACTGTCCTTCGGCACGTAGCCGATCGACGAGGCCAGGCGGTTGTCCCACAGGCTTTCGCGGTTGTTGGACATGCCGTAGACGATCATGTGGCCGACGCGAGGCGCCAGCAGCGAGCGCTCGGTGAGCTGGGCGAAGTCGTCGAACGACAGCCAGGTGGCGAGCATGCGCCGGTCCAGTGGCTCGGGGAACGACGAGCCGATGCGCAGGTTCACCGACTCGATGGCGAACTTGTCCCAGTAGTAGCGGCCCAGGTCCTCGGCAAAGCACTTGCTGACGCCGTACAGGCTGTCAGGGCGGTGCGCGGCGCTGGCGTCGATGGTTTCGGTGCGGTCGTAGAAGCCAATGGCGTGGTTGGAGCTGGTGTACACCACGCGCTTGACGCCATTGCGCCGGGCCGCCTCGTAGATGTTGTAGGTGCCGACGATGTTGCCGTTGAGGATCTTGTCGAAGGTGTCCTCAACCGGCACGCCACCGGCATGCACGATGGCGTCGACGCCCTCGGTCAGTGGCAGTACGTCGTCGAAGTTGCCCAGGTCGCAGCGCACCAGTTCTTCGTGGGGCGCGGCATGGCCCAGGTCGGCGATGTCGGTCAGGCGCAGCTCATCGGCAAATTGCGCCAGGTGCTTGCGCAGCACGCTGCCCAGGCGGCCTGCGGCGCCGGTGATCAGCAGGCGTTTGAAAGGCTTGCTCATGGTTTACCTCTGTTCAGATCGTCGTGGTCAGGCCAGTTGCGCGAACGCATCGCGCAGCTGGCCCAACGCTTGTTCCAGTTCCTGGCGCGAAGTGGCGAAGGACAGCCGCACATAGGGCTCCACGCCAAACGCCGAGCCCGGCACCGTGGCCACCTTGCCAACGCGCAGCAGGTAGGCCGAGAGTTCGGTGTCGTTGTTGATCACCTGGCCGTCCGGGGTGCGCTTGCCAATGTAGGCGCTGACCTCGGGGAAGGCATAGAACGCACCTTGGGGCATCGCCAGCTTCAGCCCCGGGATTTGTGCCAGGCCACGCACCACCAGGTCGCCTCGGGCCTGGTACTCGCGGTTGGCGTCACGCACGAAGTCCTGCGGGCCATTCAGCGCCGCCACTGCCGCCAGCTGGGAAATGCTCGACGGGCAGGTGGTGGTTTGCGACTGGGTCTTGTTCATGGCCACGATCAGGTCTTTGGGCCCTGCCGCGTAACCCAGGCGGTAGCCGGTCATGGCGTAGGCCTTGGACACGCCGTTGATCAGCAAGGTGCGCTCGCGCAGTTGCGGGCACGCGCTGACGAACGACACGAACGGCTGGTCGCCGAGCACGATGTGCTCGTAGATCTCGTCGGAAATCACCAGCACCTTGGGGTGGCGCTCCAGCACCTTGCCCAGTGCGGCGAACTCGTCTCGGGTGAAGATCGCCCCGCTCGGGTTGTTCGGCGAGTTCAGCATCACCCAGCGCGTACGCGGGGTGATGGCCGCTTCCAACTGCTCGGGGGTGACCTTGAAGCCCTGTTCGGCGCCGCAAGGAATCACCACCGGCACACCGCCATTGAGCATCGCCATGTCGGTGTACGACACCCAGTACGGCGCCGGGGTGACCACTTCATCGCCTGCTTCCAGGGTGGCCAGGAAGGCGTTGAACAGCAGTTGCTTGGCGCCGTTGCCTACGCAGATTTCGTCCAGGCCATAGGCCAGGTCGTTTTCCCGGGCGAACTTGTCGACGATCGCCTGGCGCAGGCTCTCCATGCCGTTGGGCGCGGTGTAGTGGTTGTTACCGGCCAGCATCGCCTGGTGGGCAGCCTCGATGACGTGGGCCGGGACGTTGTAGTCCGGCTCACCCAACGCGAGGTTGATCACCGGCTCACCCTTGGCCAGCATCTGCTTGGCCAGCACCGACACAGCCATGCTCGGCGAGCTTTTTACCGCGCGCACGCGGCTGCTCTGGATATCCATCGCTCAACGCTCCTGGGCGGTATCGAAGCCGTAGTCGTCACGTGCCTGTTCGGCGCTGATGTAGCCGTAGCGCAGGTCGCGCTCGACCTGCTGGCGGTCGCGCTGGCGCGGGTCGCCGTAACCGCCGCCACCGGGCAGGCGCAGCACCAGGCGGCGCTCGGCCGGAACGAACTGCTGGCCTTTACCGCGCAGCAAGGTGCCGTCATCGAGGCCAACGAAACCTTCAGCACCTTGCTGGCCGCCTGCCAGGCCACGGGCCGGGTACTGGATGCGGTCGAACATGGCGCTGAAGCGGAAGCTGTAGCCCTCGGCCGCCGACACTTCAATTTCCTGGCCCAGGCCGCCGCGCAGCTGGCCGGCACCGCCGGAACCTTCACGCAGCTCCTTGCGCCACACCACCACGGGGCCGGCATGCTCGGTGGCTTCCACCGGCATGGTGTGCACACCGCTTGGGAACGCGGTGGCGCTCAGGCCATCCATCGCCGAACGGGCGCCCATGCCGCCGCTGTTGAACATCAGCATTTCGGCGTTGCGGCCTTTCGGGTTGCTTTCCAGCGGGCGCACGCTCAAGTGCAGGTTCCACAGGGCGCTGGCACCTTCGGCCGGCACCTTGCCAGGCAGGCACTTGTGCAGCGCGCCGAGCACCAGGTCGGGCACGAAGTGGCCGAGCACGTGGCGCACCGACACCGGCGCCGGGTGCTTGGCGTTGAGGATGCAGCCCTCTGGCGCGGTAACTTCGAACGGTGCCAGGGACGCGGTGTTGTTGGGAATTTCCGGCGCCACGATGCACTTGAGGCCATAGCAGGCATAGGCCTTGGCGTAGCCCAGCGGCACGTTGATGCCGAACTGGCTCATGCCCGAGGTGCCGGTGAAGTCGCTCTTGATGCCGTCGGGGCCCACGGTCAGGGTCACCGCCAGGGTCACCGGCACGTCGTAGCCATCGAGGGTCATGCTGTTGCTGTAGGTGCCGTGCGGCAGCGACTTGAAGCACTCCAGGGTGGCGCGGCGGCTGTGCTCAAGAATGAAGCCACCGATGTGGTCCAGGTCATCGAGCTGGAACTCTTCGAGCATGTCGAGCAGGCGCTTGTGGCCGGTTTCGTTGCAGGCCGACAGCGCGTAGAAGTCGCCCACCACCCGGTCATTTTCACGCACGTTGTTGCGCAGGATGTTGATCAGGTCGCGGTTGACCTTGCCGCGCTCGAACAGTTTCATGATCGGGATGAACAGGCCTTCTTCGTACACCTCGCGGGCATCCGGGCCGAAGCCGCGGCCGCCGATGTCGACCACGTGGGCGGTACTGGCGAAGTAGCCAATCAGCCGGCCCTTGTAGAACGACGGCGAAACGATGGTGATGTCGTGCAGGTGGCCGGTGCCCTTCCACGGGTCGTTGGTGACGTACACGTCACCTTCGAAGATGTTCTCTTCACCGATGTCGTTGATGAAGTGCACCACCGCCTCGGCCATGGTGTTGACGTGGCCCGGGGTGCCGGTGACTGCCTGGGCGAGCATGTTGCCGGCCCGGTCGAAAACGCCGGCCGACAGGTCGCCTGCCTCGCGCACGCTGGTGGAGAAGGCGGTGCGGATCAGGGTCAGGGCCTGTTCCTCGACCACCGAAACCAGGCGGTTCCACATCACCTGCATTTGAATGTCGATCAGGGTATCGCTCATGTTCTGGCTTCCGAATCAGGCGTTAGCGACGCACGACCAGCAGGCAGCCGTCTGGCTGGACCGTGGCGGTGAAATTGGAGGTGACGAAGGTCGAGGTTTCGCGCTCGACGATGATCGCCGGGCCATCGACTCGGGCCCCCACCTGCAGCTCTTCGCGCGGGTGGATGGCGGCGTCGACGAAACCACCGGCGGCCACGTCGAACACCTGGCGGCGGGCGACTTCATGGGCACGGTAGGCGGCGCCCACTTCCTCGATGCGTGCCACCGGTGGCAGCGGCGAACTGGCCTTGACCGACCAGCTGACGATCTCGATGTCCGGGCCGTCGATGGGGCGGCCGAAGAAGCGCGTGTAGGCCTCTTCGAACAGCGCCTTGAACTGGGCGGTGTCTGCCGCGCTGAAGGCCTTGAACGGCAGTGCCACGGGAATTTCCCAGCCCTGGCCGACATAACGCATGAACGCCGTGCAGTCCATTTCCGGCTCGCCCTCGGGCATGCCCTGGCGCAGGAAGCCCAGCGATTCGGCTTTCATTTCCGCAATCAGGCCATTGATGCGCGTGGCATCGAACTCGGACAGGCGCACGAACGAGCTGCGCACGGCTTCGTAGCCGAACGGCGCGCGCAGGAAGCCGATGGCCGAACCCACACCGGCACCGGCCGGGACGATGAAGCGTGACACACCCATCTTCTCGCACAGGCGCGCCGCGTGCAGCGGGCCGCCGCCGCCGAAGGTGATCATGGTGTAGTCGGCGATGTCCTTGCCGCTTTCCACCGCGTGCACGCGGCCAGCGTTGGCCATGTTCTCGTCGACCACTTCACACACGCCGAAGGCGGCGGTGTCGGCCTGCAGGCCCAGCGGTTGGCCGATGACCCGGGCCATGGCGTTGGCGGCACTGTCGGTGGACAGGCGCAGGGCGCCGCCGGCGAAGTTGTCGGCGTCCAGGCGACCGAGCAGCAGGTTGGCGTCGGTGATGGTCGGCTCCAGGCCGCCACGGCCATAGCAGGCCGGGCCCGGTTCAGAGGCGGCGCTGTGCGGGCCGACGCGGATCTGGCGCATGCTGTCGATGCTGGCGATGGAACCGCCACCGGCGCCGATCTCGACCATTTCCACCACCGGGATGGAAATTGGCATGCCGCTGCCCTTCTTGAAGCGGTAGGTGCGCGCCACTTCGAAGGTTTTGGCGGTTTTCGGCACCTGGTCTTCGATCAGGCAGATTTTCGCCGTGGTGCCGCCCATGTCGAACGACAGCACGTTTTCCAGGGCGTAGCGGCGGGCGATGTCGGCGGCGAAGATGGCGCCACCGGCCGGGCCCGATTCCACCAGGCGCACCGGGAACTCGGCAGCGCTCTGCACCGAGATGATGCCGCCGCCGGAGTGAATCATGAACACCGGGCAATCGGCGCCTTCGTTTTTCAGGGTGACCACCAGGCGGTCCAGGTAGGACTTGATCAGTGGCTTGACGTAGGCGTTGGCACACACGGTGTTGAAGCGTTCGAACTCGCGCATTTGCGGCGAGACTTCGCTGGAAATCGAAATCGACAGCTGCGGCAGGCGTGCCTGCAGGGCATCGCGCAGTTGGCGCTCGTGGGCACCGTTGACGTAGCTGTGGATGAAGCCGATGGCGACGCTTTCGTAATTGCCTTCGGCGATGCGCTCGATCAGTGCGTCGATGTCGGCCTGCTGTGGGGCGATCAGTACCTGGCCCTTGACGTCCAGGCGTTCGCACAGGGTGTAGCGGTGTTCGCGGTCGATCAGCGGCGGCGGCAGGGCGATGTTGATGTCGTACTGCTCGAAGCGGTTCTCGGTGCGCATTTCCAGGGTGTCGCGAAAGCCTTCGGTGGTAATGAAGGCGGTGCGCGCGCCGCGGCGCTCGATCAGGGCGTTGGTCGCCAGGGTGGTGCCGTGGATCAGCTGGTCGATGTTCGAGAGCTTGAGGCCGGCCTGCTCCACCACCTGGCGTACGCCGGTGAGGATGGCCCGCTCAGGCAGCTCGTAGTCGGTCAGGATCTTGGTCGAATGCAGCACGCCGTTCACGTCCAGCGCGATATCGGTGAAGGTCCCGCCTATGTCCACGCCGACCCGGCATGATGTCGCAGTCATCGTCATATCCCCTGCAATGCTTTGTAGTTGTCTCGACCCTGCTGAAGCGGTCTTCATGTAAGTTATATGTTGTCTTACAGGTGGTCAAGCACCTGTTTGCTTAAATCTGTGTTTGCCGCACCGGCCTCTTCGCGGGGCAAGCCCGCTCCTACAGGCGGACGCGTTGTAGGAGCGGGCTTGCCCCGCGAAGAGGCCAGCACAGGCAACCCATCAACCGCCGGTTTTCACCATCCGCCCACCACCCACCGCCTGCGCCGTGGGGAACACTTCCAGCCGCGAAACATCCACCTGCCGCGGCATTTTCAGCGCCGCCAGCAACAGCTCGGCAATGTCCTGGGGCTGGATCGATTCATAACCGTCATACAGCTCGCTGCCCGCCGCCTGCATGCCCATGGCGGCCTTGTACAGCTGGGTTTGCACCCTGCCTGGGGCGATCTCGGTCACCCGCACGCCGCTGCCCAGGAGGTCGCAGCGCAAGGCATCGCAAAACAGGCTGACCCCAGCCTTGGAAGCGCCATACACGGCTGCCCCCGGGTGCGGCGCGCGGCCGGCGCTGGAGCCGATGAAGAACAGGTGCCCCCTGCCCCGCCCGAGCATGCCCGGCAGCACCTGGCGCGTCAGGTGCAGCGGCGCCTTGAGGTTGATATCGAGCATATTGTCGATCTCGGCCTCGTCGATGTCCTGGAACGCTGCGCGGGTGGAGAGGATGCCGGCGTTGTTGACCAGCACGTCCACGGCCTGGCCGTCCAGTGCCGCCGCCAGTGAAGCGTAGTCGCGCACATCGGCCTGCAGGGTGCTCACGCCAGGCTCGCGGGCCAGCTCCGCCAGCGCCTCCTGGCTACGGCCAACGGCGATGATCTGCAGCCCGGCATCGCGCAGCGCCAGCACGATGGCCTTGCCGATTCCGCTGGTGGCCCCGGTCACCAGCGCGCGCTGGTAGCCCTCGGGGAATGCCGCTTCACGCATAGATGTAGCCCCCGCTGACAATCACGTTTTCACCGGTGGCGTAGCTGTTGCGGCTGCTGCCCATCATCACGATCCATTCGGCGATTTCCGCAGGCTCGGCGGCGCGGCCCAGTGGGTTGGCGGCCGCCAGTTCACCGAGGAAGCCCAGTTGCTTGGCCCGCTCGGTGGCAAAGCCGGCCGGGGCCACCGAGTTGACCAGGATCTGGTCCTTGGCACAGGCCTGGGCGAAGGATTTGGTCAGGCTCACCACCGCGGCCTTGGTAGCGGCGTAGTGGGCGTTCTGCGGGTGGGCCTTGAAGGCGTCCACCGAGGTGACGTTGACGATGCGCCCGGTTACCGCTGGCGCGGCAACGTACTGCTGCATGTGGCGCACAGCGGCGACCATCATGTGGTAGGTGCCCTTGATGTTGACCGCGTTTTCCAGGTCCCACTCTTCGTCGTTGATCTCGAAGATGTCCTTGCGCGGGTAGATCGCCGCGCTGTTGACCAGGCAATGCACCCGGCCCAGGGCGCTGACGATTTCACCGAATGCGGCATGGGCGGTGTCCTTGCGGGCGATGTCGCCGACCGCGATGGCCACCTCCACACCCTGGCCGCGCAGTTCCTCGGCCGCTTGTACCAACAATTGCTCATTTCGGTCGATCAGGCCAATCTTGCCTGCGCCGCGCTTGACCATCAGCCGGGCTGTTTCCAGGCCCAGACCCGAGGCACCACCTACGATCACTACCGTTTGCTTGTCCACACAACACCTCCACGATTGAGTCTTTACGTAAGATGCCTGTTGTCTTACATTTGGTCAAACATCAAATCGCCGACAGGTATCGCCATGCCCGCCTCCAGCCGCACGCTCGCAGCCCCGATGGACGCTCCGAGGGTCGCCCCGCCCGATGCCCGCGACCGCCTGCTCGACGCGGCCAGCATGCTGTTCGCCCGGCATGGCTACCAAGCCATCAGCCTGCGCGACCTGGCCAACCACCTGGGCCTGCGCGCAGGCTCGCTGTACCACCATATCGACAGCAAGCAGGGCCTGCTTTACGAGCTGATCGAGTCGACCCTGACCGACCTGTTGTACGAAACCCGCACCCAGCTGCGCCGCCAGGCCACTTCCGAACAACGCCTGAGCGCCTTCGTCGAAGTGTTCGTCGCCTACAGCCAGGGCGCCCCAGAGCGCCTGACCCTGGTCACCCGCGAGGCGGTGAACCTCAGTGAGGAACAGGCTGAGCATATCGATGAGTTGAAACGGGCTTATCGCAGCCTGCTGAGCGGTATCGTCGCGGCCGATTGTGGGGCACAGCTGACGGGGCCGCACCCGTGGGCCAACGATGTTGCCGATGCCATTCTGTCGCTGCTGTCGGGGCACACCTTGTGGGGCATGGCCAGCCGGCGCTGGGAACAGGCCGCGCCCATGCTGCTGCGCTTTATCCGAGGCATTCTCGAGTCGGCGCCCCTGCACGGGCGCGCCCACGGTGCCTGAGGGTTTTCAGTTGTCTTCGAAAAAGCGCTGGCCTTTTTCCTTCAGCAAGTCCACCAGCGCCCCTGCCGCCGGCGACAGGTAGCCCTCCGTGCGCACCAGCACCGAGACGGTACGGCGCATGGTGGTTTGCGCCAGCGGCACCTCACGCAACCAGGACCTGCCCAAGCCGTAGGCCAGGGTTTCCCGCGCCGCGAAACTCAGTAGCCGGGTGCGCGCGATCAACCGTGGCAGCAGGGAAATGGCATTGGTTTCCACCTGCACCTGGGGCGTTGGCAGGTGGTTGGCGATAAATACGTTGTCGATCCAGCGCCGCGCGGTCACCGTCGGCCCGGCCAGCACCCAGCGGTACTGGCAGAGGCCCTGCAGGGTGATGGGCCCGGCGAATATCGGGTGCTCGGCGCTGGCCACCACGATCGCCTCGTCTTCGAGGATGGGGTAGGCGGTGAAGCCGGGTTCAGCGGTGATCTGCGGTGAGATGATCACATCCAGCCGGCCAGCACGCAGCGATTCCTTGAGCACGTCGTCCTGGGCGATGGACAGCTTCAGGGTGACCTCCGGCGCCCGCTCCAGCAACGCTGCGGTCAGGTGCGGCAGCAGGTGCTCGGCCATGCTCGCCGCACAGCCCAGGCGGATATTGCCCACCAGACCATTGGCGAAGTCGCGCACCTCGCGCTCGGTTTCGGCGATGTTCAGTTGCAGTTGCTTGCCCCGCGCCAGCAGCAGCTTGCCGACTTCGGTCAGCTTGATGCGCCGGCCGTCGCGCTGGAACAGGCGGGTGCCCAGGGACTCCTCCAGGCGCTGGATGCTCTTGGTCAGTGCCGGCTGGCTGCGGTTGAGCTTTTCCGCAGCGCGGCCCAAGTGGCCAAGCTCGGCGATGGTTTCGAAGTAGGTCAGGTCGCGCAGGTCCATGATCGATCAATTTCAGTTATGGATTCATCAAAAGTAGAAAATAGACTTGATCGATTGCCAGGTCGATAATTTTTCGCGCTGGCGCTACCAGCCTCGCGTTATCGCTGTGCAAGGAGTATTCACGTTGCCCACCGCCCTACCCTCTGCAAAAACCCTTTTCCGCTGGTTCGCCCTGCTGCTCTGCGCCGGCACGGTCGGCCAGGTGCTGCATGCCCTGGCCGTACCGGCCGGGCTGTTTCTTGGCCCCATGCTGGTGGCCATCGCCTTTGGCGTAGGCGGCGCGCAACTGCGCCTGCACCGCCAGGTGTTCCGCTTCGGCCAGGGCTGCGTCGGCCTGATGGTCGCCCACTCGGTCACCTGGGCGGTGCTGGTGGCCATGGCCCAGTCCTGGCACCTGATGCTGGTCGCCACCTTCATTACGGTTGCCCTCAGCGCCCTGGTCGGCCTGGGCACGGTGCGTTTCGGCGGCATTCCCGGCAGCACCGCGGCCTGGGGCACGGCGCCGGGCGCGGCCTCGGCGATGGTGTCGATGGCCGAGGAAAACGGCGCCGACGCCCGCGTGGTGGCGACCATGCAGTATGTGCGGGTGGTGTGCGTGGTGATGATCGGCTCGCTGGTCAGCCACTTGCTCGGCGCCACCCCGGGCAGCGCGGCCGCCGGCACAACGACGGTGGCGCAGGCGCCGCACCTGGCCAACCTGCTGCTGAGCCTGGCGGTGGTGCTGGTGGGGATCACCGTGGGTAGCCGGTTGCCGGCGGGCGCCCTGCTGACGCCACTGTTACTGGGTGGCGCGCTGCAACTGGCCGGGCTGTTGACCATCACCCTGCCCCAGCCCCTGCTGGCGTGCGCCTACGGCGCCATTGGCTGCTACATTGGCCTGCGCTTCGACCGGCAGACCGTGGCCTACGTGTGGAAGCGCCTGCCTACCATGATTACCGGGGCGGTGGTGTTGATCGTGCTGTGCGCCGCGTGCGCCTATGGGCTGGCACTGGCCATGGGCAGCGACTTCCTGTCGATGTACCTGGCGACCAGCCCGGGTGGGCTGGATGCCATGGCCATCATCGCGGTGGAAACCCATGCTGATGTCGGGCTGGTGCTGGCGATGCAGACGTTGCGGTTGTTCGGGGTGATTCTGACGGGGGCGTTTTGTGCGCGGCAGATCATTCGGTTGACCCAGGTGCGGTCGGGTTGAGAGGTGCGGCGCCTGTTAGATCGAGCGCCGCCCGCGCGGTGGCCACATGAACATTGGCCCGAAACAAACGTAGGAGCGAGCGCAGCTCGCGAAGCGCCGCGCGGGCGGCGCTCGATCTCCCAGGCGCCTCCTCCCTAAAACCGTTCACCCCCCCGCAAAAAACTGTCCTCAAACGGATACCGGGTCAACACCTCGACCCCATCCTCGGTCACCAGCAACTGGTTCTCCAGCTTGATCCCGTCACGCCCACCCACCTCTCCCACATAGGCCTCGACACACAGCGCCATGCCCGACTGCAATTCCCCCTCATAGCCATAGGACTCCAGGTCTTCCGGGTAGCGAATGCTCGGGTACTCATCACACAGCCCCACCCCATGGAACATCACCCCATAGCGCTGCGCCCGGCAGCTTTCCGGCAGGCGATGGCCGTTGCGGGTCAACTCAGTGAAACGCACACCGGGGCGAACCATCTCGGCGTTGACATGAATGTGCTCGTGGGCAATGCGGTACAACCGCTTCTGTTCAGCCGTAGGCTCGCGATCACCGCAAATCCAGCTGCGCGACATGTCCACGCAAATGCCGTACACGCCAATCAGGTCGGTATCGAACGACAACAGGTCACCGTCGCCAAGCACCCGCGGCCCAGACTCCTGGAACCAAGGGTTGGTGCGCGGCCCGGAACTGAGGATACGGGTTTCGATCCACTCGCCACCGCGGCGAATATTGCCCGCGTGCAGGGCGGCCCAGACATCGTTTTCGGTCACGCCAGCCGCCATGGCCTGGCGCATCTCGGCCACCGACGCCTCGCAGGACGCCACGGCGCAGCGCATGGCCAGTATCTCGTCAGGGCCCTTGATCAGCCGGGCGAACTCGGTCACCGCCTGCCCGCTGTGCACCTCTACCCCCAGCGCATCCAGGGCCCGTAGCCCGGCCACCTCGATTCGGTCGACCGCCAGCCGCCGATTGCTGCCGGCGTGGCTGCGCAGCAGCGCGTCGACCTGGGCGCAGAAATGCCGGGCGTGCTCGTCGGTGCGCTCGCCCGTTTCGAAATAAAAGAACGATGCCCCGCTGCGCAGCTCGCTCACCAGCGGCAAGTGCGCCGACAGGTGATCGCAGCCATGGAAGTCCCACAGCACCACATGCCCGCTGGCGGCGACGAAACAGGCCCGGGCCGGGTTGTGGGTGGTCCACAGCTGCATGTTGGTGGTGTCGGTGGCATAGCGAATGTTCAACGGGTCGAACAACAGGATGCCGCCCAGGTCGCGGGCGACCAGCTGCTGGCATATGCGCTGCAGGCGGTACTGGCGCATGCTCGGCAGGTGCGGTGCCTGCAGGCCTAGCGCCGCCCATTCGGCAAAGGCCAGCGGGGTCGGGCCGATTTCGGTACGGTCATTGTCGTCGGGCGAGCCGTCGGCCTTCAGCGCAGCAGCGCGCTGGCGGGCGGGGTCGATACGGCGGGCGTGGGCGGGGATCGAGAACGGCGAGGTCATCATGGCGTGCGGTTTTCCCTGGTCTTGTTGTATGGAAACTGCGCGGGTACGGCCAGGCACCAGTGTATGGCCAGTGCTCGGCGCCCATACAACGACATTTTCCAAGGCTTATCGATGACCTGGGCGTATGGCAAACGCTAACCGCCGGCACCCTTCATGGCCCCCTTCATGGCCGCCTCGATCGCCGCCACATCGATCTTGCCCATGCCCATCATCGCCGCGAAGGCGCGCTGGGCGGCGGCCTTGTCGGGGCTGGCGATGGCGTCGAGCAGGATGCGCGGGGTGATCTGCCACGAGATGCCCCACTTGTCCTTGCACCAGCCGCATACGCTTTCAGCACCGCCGTTGCCGACGATGGCGTCCCACAGGCGGTCGGTTTCGGCCTGGTCTTCGGTGCACACCTGGAATGAAAACGCCTCCGAATGCTTGAACGTGGTACCGCCATTGAGCCCCACGCAGGGAATGCCCATTACCGTGAATTCAACGGTAATCACGTCCCCGGCCTTGCCAGAGGGGTAATCGGCAGGCGCTGGGTGCACCGCCAGCACCCGGCTGTCCGGGAAGGTTCGGGCGTAGAAGTTGGCCGCATCCTCGGCATCCTGGTTGAACCAAAGGCAGATCGTGTTCTTGGCAGTCATGGCCTGGCTCCATGGGCGAAGGTGAACCTTGAGTCTAGCCCCTGATCCGGCGCTGGCGATGGTGGCGCCCCAGGGAAAGGAATGCAGTCAGAAATGCCTTACGCGATGCAGCGAATTGTCCCACAACCGCCCCCCTTTACCGCACGGCATCATCACCGGCAGACCGCACACGCAAGCCATAGGGAGATAACGGTTTGTCGAACCTCGAAAGCAAGTTGCAGCACCTGAACCCCGAACAGATCGAAGCGCTGTACCGCGAATACCGAAGCGGCGAACGGATCACGCAGCTGTTGGAGCGCTACCAGATCGACATTGCCCCCAGCAGCCTGATCCGGGCGCTGCCGGCGCTGCCCTGCGCGGGGCTGAAATGCCCCTACTGCCGGGTCAGCCTGTTCGAGCGGCCGAAAAGCAGAACCGCGCAAAGCGTGAAAGAAAACCTGGCCTTCTGCAAAACCTGTAAGCACCGCCACTTCTTTGCTTCGCCCTCCAACTGGGAGCGCGCATGCACCTGCCCGCCGTGCCAGGCCTCGCGCAACCGTGCCCGGCAGGATCAGGCCATCGAACAGCGCCAGCGCATCAAGGCGCACTGGTCGGTCGCCCGCCGCAAACCGCTGGCACTGCACAGCCTTTCGATCAGCCACAAGCTGCAGTTGATGGCCTTGCTCGAAGTGCGCATGGATGCCCGGCGCAACTGCCTGAATGCCACCGAGCCTGCCAGCGGCGACGCCCGGGTCAGCCCCTCCTTGGCCATGGATGCCTCGATCCTGCAGGCCTTGCACGAAGCGCACATACTGCTGGTCGACCCGGATTCCCCGCTGGATGCCTTCAGCCAGGACGTGCCACCAAAAGCCTGGAAGAACAAGGTGCGCTGGCTGGGCAACGTGAGCCTCGACGGCCAGCAGCGGGCACCGCTTTCGCAGCTCTACCGCGCCCTGCGCAAGGCGGTGAGCGACGGCCCAAGGCCGCAGTGGCGCGATGAACTGGCCGCGTGCATCCAGGCACTGTGCATCGAAGAGGTGTGCGCCTACATCATGGCCCAATGCACGGCCCGCAAGTTGCCGTTCGAAGGCCGCGACAAGGCCCACGAGCTGGCGACGCAGCTGCTGCAGGCCAATTCCGTGCAGCAAGCGTGGGCGCTGGCCAACACGGCCATCCTGGGTGCGCTCACCTTCATTGCCCGCAACCAGGTGAGCAGGCAGCATGCCGCCAGCACCCTGGCCGGCTGCATGCTGTCGATGAGCGACCGAGCAGTGATCGAACGCTGGCAGCTCGACCCTTTACGGGACAAGCCGCCAGCCCCGCGTTCACGCTACAGCCAAGTGCTGTTCGATGTGTTGTTGAAACAGACCGACCACGGCCTTGAGCACACAGTGGCGCAGTACCTGGCCCTGCTGCCCCGGCACGGTTGACCCGCGTCTCGTACACCCGTACGATTTTACCGTACACCTGTACGATAATTTCTTGCGAGTTGCCCGCCATGCCTGCTTCCGTCACCCGCTGGTCCCGATGCGCGCTGTACCTGCTGTTCATGCTGCCCGGCCTGACCCTGGCCAGCTGGGTCACCCGTACCCCGGCCCTGCGCGATGGCCTGCAGGCCTCCACCGAACAGATGGGCATGATCCTGTTCGGCTTTTCGTCAGGGGCCATGCTGGGCATCCTCAGCGCCGGGCGGATGATCGCCCGCCAGGGTGCCAACCGGGTGATCCGCATCGGCCTGCTGGGGCTGTCGGCCGGGCTGTGCGTGCTGGCCGCCAGCGGCGAGTTCGCCAGCGCCTGGTGTGCGTTCGCCGGGCTGCTGCTGTTCGGCCTGGGCATGGGCTGGGCGGATATCGCGGCGAACATCGAAGGGGGCGCGGTGGAACGGGCCATCGATGCGCCGATCATGACCACGCTGCATGGCTTCTTCAGCCTCGGCACCCTGGCAGGCGCCCTGCTGGGCATGGCCATGACCGCCCTGCAGGTGCCGCTGGGCCAACACCTCCTGGCCGTGGCGGCCTTCTCGGCGCTGGCCACCCTGGTGCTGATCGGCCATGCGCCACGGGCCAGCGAACAAGCCAACGGGCAACCCGGTGAGCGCCATCAAGGCTTCGCCTGGAAGCCCCTGCTCAAGGACCGGCGCCTGCTGCTGATCTGCTTCGTGGTGCTGGCCATGGCGTTGGCCGAAGGCGCCGCCAATGACTGGCTGCCGCTGCTGATGATCGACGGCCATGGCTTTGCGCAAACCGCCGGCACGCTGATTTACCTGGTATTCACCGTCGGCATGACCCTTGGGCGCTTCGCCGGTGCACCGGTGATCCGCCGCTTCGGCCGCGCCCTCACCCTGCGCGCCAGCGCCCTGATCGGCGCGTTGAGCCTGGCCCTGGTGGTGTTCTGCGACGTGCAATGGGTAGCCGCTGCCGCCGTGCTGCTGTGGGGCGTAGGCGCATCGCTGGGCTTTCCGCTGGCGATTTCAGCCGCCGGTGAAAGCGCTAGCCACAGCGACCAGCGTGTGCGCCTGGCGGCCACGGCGGGTTACCTGGCGTTTCTGGTTGGCCCGCCGTTGTTGGGCTTCATTGGTGAGCACCATGGCCTGCGCCTGGCCATGCTGCCGGTGCTGACGCTGGTGGCCATCGCCTTCGTGCTGGCTTCGTCGCTGCAAGAGCGTGAACGCCTGCAAGTGGCCTGAAGCGGCTCAGGCAATGGCCTGGATCAGCGCCAGGATGCTGTCGCGGCTGACCACGGTCTTGCTCAGGGCATTGTGGATGGTAAAGCCCTCGATCAGCGCATCCAGGGCCCGGGCGGTTCGTTCATCGAAGTGGATTTGCAGGGCCTGGCGCGAGCGGGCCATCCAGTCGTCCATCACGTAGGTGTACTGGGGGTTGCGCGAAACGAAGGTGTACAGCTCGAAGATCAGCAGCATCTGCCCGGAAGCCTTCCACAGGTCGCCACAAATCAGGTCGGCGACCAGTTCACGGGCATGGGCCTTGTCGCGCGCTTCGCTGAGCTGGCGCCAGTACTGGTCGGCAATGCCGTCGCACATCTTGATGAAGGCGGCGGCGATGATCTCGTTGATGGTGGCGAAATGGTAAGTCATGGTCCCCGGCGATACCCCGGCCTCGGCGGCGATGCGCCGGTAGGTGGCGCAGCCGGCACCTTCGCGGCGAATCACCTGCAACGCAGCGTCGATGATCACGGCCTTGCTGCCGGGGGTGCTGAGGTCGTGTTTCTTCGGTCGGGGCATGGTCAACTCGCGGCGGCTGGTGCCGGCGAGGATAGCAAGGTTGGCGCCGGGCGCAAAAACCCAGGCCAGGCGAAGCGCGGCAAAGGCAGGCGCATGTAGCCGCTCTAGCCCGGGTTTAGCAACATTCTGCAGACAATTCCTGGGCCAAGTAGTGAACCTGCCTACAAAAATGCGGTCTGTCGCAGACGGTCAATTCACCGACCGGTTCGCCGGCCCTGCCTTTGATGAGCAATCACCGGGCCTCTATTTTCTGTTGCAGCGAAGACCCAACATGCCTGAATCCCGCCCAGCCTCCCTCGCCCTCCCTGCCCTGCGCGGCAGCCTGATCGCCGCCCTGGTGGCCCTCGCCGCACCGGTGCATGCCGAAGAGCCAGCCAGCGATGCGCGCTGGGTCAGCGACAGCCTGAGCACCTACGTGCGCAGTGGCCCTACCGATGGCCACCGCATTGTCGGCACGCTCAAGTCCGGGCAGAAGCTCACCTTGGTCGGCAGCCAGGGCAACTACAGCCAGGTGCGCGGGCAGAACGGCGATGTGGTGTGGATTCTCACCAGCGACCTGCAGTCGGTGCCTGGCCAGAACGAGCGCCTGCCGCAACTCGATGCCCAGGTGGCGGAGTTGTCGGGGCAGCTCAAGACCATCGACGACAGCTGGAAGAACCGCGTACAGGGCATGCAGGAAACGCTGGACTCGCGCAAGCAGCTGATCGATGAACTGCAAACGCGCAACCAGGCGCTGAATGAACAGCTCGACCAGAGCCAGTCGAGCCTGCGCGACACCCAGGCGCGCCTGGGCGATGAGAACAAGCAGGTGATGATGCGCTACATGGTGTACGGCGGCAGCATCGCCGGTGCCGGCCTGCTGGCGGGGCTGATCCTGCCGGCGCTGACCCGCGGGCGCAAGAAGAACGACCGCTGGTTCTGATCCACGACAGCCGCCGCCCACCGCAGGCCAACCGGCGGTGGGCGGCCATCCTGGCAGGCTACTTGCCGCGGGCCTTGTTGTAGATGGTCAAGGCCCGGTCCGCCTCGGCTTGGCACTTGGCCATGTTGCCCTTGGCGCGGAAATTCTTGGCCTCCTTGAGCAGCGCCTGGAAATCATGGGCCGCGCCACCATGCAGGCCCGGCCCATCGGCTTTATGGATGTCTTCCAGGTTCTTGATCTTCGCATCACAGTTGACCTTGGCCTCATTGGCAGCCTGGGCGCCAACGCTCAGCAACGATGCAACCACCAGCAGGGGTAACAGTTTCATGGCTTTCATGGAGCGCTCTCCTGGGAAATTCCAAAGGTCATCGAGGGGTAGTGGCTCGACGCAGCGAGTAGCATAGTCGGCCATTGGCCCGAACGCTTACTGGCGCAACCGCTGCAGCGCTTGGAGCACGTGCGCCGTGGCGCGCTCGACCTGCCCCTCCCGGCACGCGATACCCAGCTTGCGCCACAGCCCTGGGCGCAATGGCCGCCGCGCGATGCGCAGGTCCAGCTCCGCTGCCTCGCCCTCCTGGGGCAGCAAGGTGGCGCCGTAGCCTGCGCCCACCAGGCTCTTGATCGCATCGTTGTAGTTCAGCTCGATGCGCGCTTCGGGGTACAGCCCGGCGGCGGCGAACCACTCGCCGGTCACCCGCGACAGCTGGGTGGTGCTGTCGTTGAGAATCAGCGCGCGCTGCCCGAGCCAGGCCGGGGTGACCCGGGCCGGTGGCTGCCAGTGGGCTGGCACATAGGCCAGAATCGGGTCGCGCCGCCAAGGAGTGAGCCTGACGCCCTTGCCCGCCACCTGTGGCAGCGCCACCAGGCCGATGTCCAGGCTGCCGTCGCGCAGCCGTGCCAGCGACGCCTGGGAGGTGAGCACCTGAACCTGCACATCGATGCCCGGGTGCTCGCTGCGCAGGTGCTCCAGAGCCTGGGGCAGCAAATGGGCGATGGCCCCGGTGGAGGCGCCCAGGCGCACCCGCCCGGTCAGGCCTTCGACCTGGCGGCGCACTTCTTCCAGGGCCAGGTCGGCGTCGGCCAGCAAGCGCCGGGCCCGGGCCAGCAGGGTTTCGCCAATGGCCGTGGGGCGCACCTGGTTGCGGTTGCGGGTGAGCAGTGGCGCGCCGACCCGCGCTTCCAGTTCGGCCACGTGTAGGCTGATGGTGGGCGGCGCCAGGTTGAGCTGGCGGGCGGCCTCGGCGAAAGAGCCCAGGTCGGTGATGACCACCAGCGTACGCAGGCGGTCGAGGCTGATTTCGCGCATTTAGGTCAGGGTCCTTTGTTGCCTGTGCCGGCCTCTTCGCCTGTAGGAGCGGGCTTGCCCCGCGAAGAGGCCGGTACAAGCTAAACAAGATTCAGAAAATATGAATACCCCCGTCATGATATTCAAATTTTCTTTACCTCGGCCACAGGCGAGCATACGCCATCCCTCCCCTGACCGGACCCGACCATGCACACCCCCCTCGTTTTCATCGACGGCGACCAAGGCACCACCGGCCTGCAGATCCACGCCCGCCTGCAAGGTCGCCGCGACCTGCGCCTGCTGACCCTGCCCGACGCCGAGCGCAAGCACCCGCAACGCCGCCGCGAAGCGATCAACGCCGCCGACATCGCCCTGCTGTGCCTGCCCGACGAGGCCGCCCGCGAGGCCGTGGCCACCCTCGACAACCCCGCCGTGCGAGTAATCGACGCCAGCTCCGCGCACCGCACCACGGCAGGCTGGGTGTATGGCCTGCCGGAGCTGGACGAGCAGCAGGCCGAACGCATCGCCCAGGCCACCCGCGTCAGCAACCCCGGCTGCTACCCCACCGGCGCCATCGCCCTGCTGCGGCCACTGATCCGCGATGGCCTGCTGCCTGCCGACTACCCGCTGAGCATTCACGCCATTTCCGGCTATTCCGGCGGTGGCCGTGCCGCCGTCGAGCGCCACGAAGCGCACGCCGGGCAAGCCGCGCCGGCCTTGCAGCTGTATGGCCTGGAACTGGCCCACAAGCATGTGCCGGAAATCCAGCTGCATGCCGGCTTGTCGGCTCGGCCCATGTTCCTGCCGGGTTATGCGGCCTATCGCCAGGGCATCGTGCTGAGCATTCCCCTGCAGCTGCGCCTGCTGCCCGGCCGGCCCAGCGCCGAGCAGTTGCAGGCCAGCCTTGAGCGGCACTACCAGGGGGCCCGCCATGTGCAGGTGATGCCGCTGCACCAGCACGGCCCGGCCACCCCGCTCGACCCCCAGGCGCTGAACGACAGCAACGACCTGCGCCTGGCCCTGTACGCCAACCCCGAGCACGGCCAGGTGCTGTTGACCGCAGTGTTCGACAACCTCGGCAAGGGCGCCTCGGGCGCGGCGGTGCAGAACCTCGACCTGATGCTCGCGGCGATGGCAGGCTAAAACGGGTTAGACTGTGCACCCCGCGCCAGCCGGCGCGGGGTCAGCCTACCGCAGCCGGAGCCCGTCCACCGATGTTCATCCTGAGCCGCCTCGACAGCGTGCCGCCCGAATCTTTCCAGAACCAGATCCGCGACCTGGTGATCCACCACGTCGGTGACCTGAGCAGCGTCGCCATCCGTGCCGACAACCCGTTGTACCCGCTGTACCAGTACGGCGTTGGCATGGAGGTGCATCAATACCTGCAAGCCATGGACGGCAACCGCGGCCTGGCCGTGACGCTGACCCTGGCCCTGGATGCCGAGGCCCCAGACCGCCTGCTCGGCTTCGCCCTGGCCCTGCCCGCCCAGGACAACCCCCAGGCCTGCGCCCTGGCGTTTCTCGCGGTAAACCCCGAACAGCGCCGCCAAGGCATCGCCCGCGCGCTGCTGGGCGACCTGCAGGCACGCTTTGCCAGCGTCGAGCTCAATGCCTTCGCCCGGCAAGTGCCGTGGTTCGAAGCCATGGGCATGCAGGTGGTTTCGGCCAACGGGCCACAGGTGTTGATGAGCAGTACCGGCCAGGCCAGCGGCGCGCTGATCGGCCGGCTGGACATTGCGCCGATCTACCAGACCGCCGAGGTGCTGCAGATTCATACCTACCTGCTCAATCAGCAGGGTGAGGATGCCATGCTCGATGCCGAGCAGCAGCGTGACGCGTGGTTGGATGCGTTGGCCGATCAAGCCAGGGATTGTGTGCAGGCGCGCAAGTCGGTGCATTGACCCGCCCCACGGGTGCGTGGCTGCGCAGGCCTGGTAGGAGCGAGCGCAGCTCGCGATGTGATATCACAGGCGGGTTGATACCTTGAACCCTATTGCGCCTGCCAGGCCGCATCGCGAGCTTTGCTCGCTCCTACGAGGGGAACGTGGGGGCGCTGGTCAGGCATGCACCCAGCGCCTTCGGCCAACGGGCCACAGGTGTTGATGAGCAGCACCGGCCAGGCCAGCGGCGCGCTGATCGGCCGGCTGGACATTGCGCCGATCTACCAGAGCGCCGAGGTGCTGCAGATTCACACCTACCTGCTCAATCAGCAGGGTGAGGATGCCATGCTCGATGCCGAGCAGCAGCGTGACGCGTGGTTGGATGCGTTGGCCGATCAAGCCAGGGATTGTGTGCAGGCGCGCAAGTCGGTGCATTGACCCGCCCCACGGGTGCGTGGCTGCGCAGGCCTGGTAGGAGCGAGCGCAGCTCGCGATGTGATATCACAGGCGGGTTGATACCTTGAACCCTATTGCGCCTGCCAGGCCGCATCGCGAGCTTTGCTCGCTCCTACGAGGGGAACGTGGGGGCGCTGGTCAGGCATGCACCCAGCGCCGATGCAGCCCACGGGCCAGCGCATCAAGCATGAAACCCAGCACACCAATCAGCAGCACCATCGCCATCAGCTCCGAATACGCCAGCCGGTCGCGGGTGTCGAGAATGAAATAGCCAAGCCCGGCACTCACCCCCAGCATCTCGCACGGCACCAGCACGATCCACAAAATGCCAATGGCCAGGCGCACGCCGGTCAACACATGGCCAATCACCCCAGGGATAATCACCTTGCACAGGGTTTCCCAGCGCGTGGCACTCAGGCTGCGGCTCAGCTGCAGCCAGCGCGGGTCGAGCTGGCGCACGCCGGCCGCGGTGTTGAGCAGAATCGGCCACAGCGCGGCGAAGGCCAGCAGGAAGTAGATCGGCTGGTCGCCAACGCCCATCAGCATCACCACCACCGGCATCCACGACAGCGGCGAAATCATGCGCAAGAACTGAAACGCCGGCGTGGTCGCCGCCTCCAGGTGCCGGTAGCTGCCCACCAGCAGGCCCAAGGGCACGCCAATCAGCAGCGCCAGCAACAGGCCTACCAGGATGCGCTTGAGGCTCACCCACACATGCCTGTAAACCTCACCGTGCTCCAGCAACTCGACCAGGCTGGCCAAGGTCGCCTGGGGCGAGAAACGCGCCGACAGGCCGTCGGCGGCACCGAACACCTGCACCCCGGCCCACCACAGCAGCAGCAAACCCAGCAGCCCGGCCAGCCCAAGGCCGGCATGTAGCACGTGCTTGCGCATCAGACCGCGAACTCCTCGCTACGCTCGAAGTTCTCGGCAATGCCGAACACCGAAGGGCCACCGACCGCCGCAATGGCATTGCGCACGAAGCGGTCGTCGACCAGGTCACGGGCAACGAAGGACGGTTCCAGCCCGGCAAGGAAGCCCTTGTCGCCTTCGATCAGGGTGTTCTTCAGGCGCTTGACCAGCTCCTCGGTGTAGCTTGGGTACGGGTACGGCTGGAAGTCGATGCGCTTTTCATCCCACTGCTGGTGCACGATGGCGCCACTGGCAATGTAGCCGGCGCGCTCCTCGGCGCCCGGTGCCAGCACCTTGGCCAGCACGGCCGGTTCGTGCGGGGTGTACTTGTTGGGGCCGGCCTTGGACAGCAATGCGGCGGCCTCGGCACGGTGGTCGCGGGTCCACTGCTGGGCCTTGACGATGGCATTGACCACCTTCTGCGACCATTCCGGGCGGTTGTTCAGGTCGTGCTCGTGCATGAACACCACGCAGCAGGCATGGTTGCGCCACACATCCCCGGTAAAGCGCTGCACGCGGCCAACCTTGAGGTTTTCCGCCAGGGCATTGAACGGTTCGGCGACGATGTAGCCGGCGATACGTTTGCTGGCCAGGGCCGGTGGCATGTCCGAGGGCGGCAGTACCAGCAAGTTGACCTCGTTGGCCGCAAGCGCCGCATCGGCGGGCTTGGACACGGCAGTCAGGCCGTTGTCGTCGAGCATCTGCTGCAGCACCACGTTGTGGATCGAGTACCAGAACGGAATGGCCACGGTCCTGCCACCGAGCTGCTTCATTTCGGTGATGTCTGGTGCCACGGTCAGGCCCGAGCCGCCGACATGGTTCCACGCCACCACCTTGGCCGGCACCTTGCTGCCATAGCGTGCCCACACGGTCATCGGCGACAGCAAGTGAATGACGTTGACCTGGCCGGAAATGAACGCCTCGATCACTTGCGCCCAACTGCGCAGCAGCACCGGGCGTTCGGCCTTGATGCCCTCGGCCTCGAACAGGCCATTGTTGTGCGCCACCAACAGCGGCGTGGCGTCGGTGATCGGCAGGTAGCCGATACGCACCGGCGCGTCCGGTTCGGCAGCGGCACGGGCCTGCAGGCTGGACAACAGCGGCACGGCACCGGCGGCGGTGAGCATGGCGCTGAGCTTGAGGAAATCGCGACGCGAGGTAGAGGAACAGCAGTCATCCATGCACATGGACAGGCTCCGAAGGCAACGGGGTGGGATGAGGTTCGGCGCTGCGGCTGGCACGGCGCAGGGTTTTCAGGATATCGATGCGCAGTGCGCCCAGTTCCTCGACCCGCTGCGTCCGCGGTTGCGGCAGGTCGATGGGCCATTGCCCGAGGATATGCGCCGGGTGGTCGCCCAGCAGCAGCACGCGGTCGGACAACAACAGCGCTTCGTCGATATCGTGGGTAATCAGCACCGCCGCCGTATTGTGGGTGGCGATCAGCTTCAGCAGCAGTTGCTGCATATCGGCGCGGGTCACTTCGTCCAGCGCGCCGAAGGGTTCATCAAGCAGCAGCACCTCGGGCTGGCGCGCCAGGCAGCGGGCCAGCGCCGTGCGCTGGGCCATGCCGCCGGAAAGCTGCGCCGGGTATTGGCCACGGGCATGGGCCAGGCCCACGGCGGCAATCGCGTGGTCGATGCGCGCCCGGCGCTCGGCTACGGCCAGCTTGGGCTGGCGGGCGAAGTCCAGGCCAAAGGCAACGTTCTTTTCCAGGCTCAGCCAGGGCAGCAGGCTAGGGTCTTGGAAGGCTACCGCCAGGCGGGGGTGCGGCCCCTGCAACGGCTCGCCGTGCAGGGTCACGCTGCCGCTGCGCGGTTGCTGCAGGCCCGCCAGCACCCGCAACAGGCTGGACTTGCCAACGCCACTGGGGCCAAGAATGGTCACCACCTCGCCCGGCGCCAGCTGCAGGTCGAAGCGCGCCAGCACCTGTTGCCAGCCACCCTCGCGCGGGTAGCCCAGGCTGATCTCGCGGGCTTGCAATACGGCCTGGGTCATGCGCTGGCTGCCTGGCGGTGCAGCTCGGCGCGCAGTTGCACCAGGCTAGGGGTAACGATCGGCACAAAGGCCGACTCCCGCCAGCGGCGGGCGAAGCCTGCACCGAACTCATCCAGGTAAGCCTTGCCACCGCTGGCCTGCAGTTCCAGTTGCACGGCGTCGGCGGCGCTTTCGGCCAGGGTGATGCGCAGCTTGAACAAGGCAGCCGCCTGGCTCTGGAAACGGCCTTCGAGCAGCCCCTGCTTGAGTTCGGCGACGGTGTTTTCCAGGCGTTCCTTGAGCACCTGGCGATGTTCCTCAAGGAACGACAGGCGCCCGTGCAGGTGTTCATGCACCTCATCCAGCGAACGCCGGGCCAGGCCGATGGCCAGGCCGCACTGCAGGGCGAGGAACGCCGGGCGCACTGCCGGCAGGAACTCACGGGCATTGCCATGCAGCAGCCAGTCGCGGCTCAGCGCCACCTGGTGGAACGCCAATGCGGCGGTGTTGCTCGATTGCAGCCCCATCAGCTCCAGGTCGTCGGAGCGCTCAAGGCCCTGGGCATCCGACGGAATGGCCATGATGAACGGCGAGCCGCCAGCATCGTCCTCGATGGCCGCCGCCACCACGAAGCCGCTCTTGCGCAGGTTGGTCACCCAGTGCAGGCGCCCCTCCAGCGCCCAGCCCTCGGCGCTCGGGCGGCCACGCACCTGCAGCGCCTCGATGCCGGACAGAAACTTCATGGCGTTGGAAAGGCCCGTGGCCCCGGCCAGCTCGCCGGTCAGCAGCCCCGGCAGCAAGCGCTCGCGCAACCCTTGGTTGGGGCTTTGCAACAGGTATTCGATAAAGGCGCGCTGGCCCCAGCACACGAAGGCCGCGGCCAGCGAACGGCTGGCGATGGCGGCAATCGCTTCGACCGCATGGGTGATGGCGCCACCGCTGCCGCCCAGGGCCGGCTCCACGCCCACCCGCAGCAGTTGCGATTCGGCAATGTGCGCCAGCACCCGTTGCGGGTCGCACTGGCCTTGGTCTATCGCTTCGGCATTGGCATCCAGCCATTGACGAAATGCACTATCAAGCATGTCCCTACTCCTTTTTATCCCAGGCGCCACCCGCGCCAGGCGCGCGGTTATGCGGTTGGCTGCCAGCGGTACTTGCTCAGTTCGTCATTGAGCGGCGTCTGGGCGAACACATTAGCAAAGTTGCACAGGGTTGCGAGGCTCACGCCAAGAATCACTTCCAGGGCGTTGCCTTCGCTGAAACCGGCGGCGCGGAAGGCCTGGTAGGTGGCATCGCTGACGTTGCCGCGGGTGGCGATGACTTCGCGGGCGAACTCGGCCAGGGTTTCGTAACGGGCGTCGGGCAGCTCGCCACGGGCACGCAGGGCCTCGACCACCTCGGCGGGCAGCTTGGCCTTGTTCAGGGCGACGGCGGTGTGGCCGGCGACGCAGAAATCGCAGCCGTGATTGGTGGCGGCAATCAGTTGCACCACTTCGCGTTCGGCCAGGGTCAGCTCGGCCTTGCCATTGAGCGCTGAAACGGTCACGTAGGTTTCCAGCGCCGCCGGGGCATTGGCCAGCACGCCGAGCAGGTTGGGGATGAAGCCCGAGTTCTTCTGGGCGTTCTCAAGGAACGGGCGAGCCGCTTCCGGGGCGCTCTGCAGAGTGTGTAAAGTAATGCGCGAGGTCATGGAGTGGTCTCCTTTTGCTGAAAGTCAGTACAGTCTGTTGGTTATAAGAAATAGCCTCCATATTCATCAGTCGCCTTTCCTTGCTCCTGAGTCTTTGCATTAGATGATTTCATCCAGCCACCTTGTCGATTGGTTATTAGAGGGCCTCGAACTCGACGCCAGCCTGTTCCACGTTGGCCGCTACTGCGGCGGCTGGCATGCCAGCACCCAGGGCATGGGCCGGGCCAGCTTTCACCTGGTGGTGCAGGGCCATTGCTGGCTGCATATCGACGGCCAGGCACAGGCCGTGCGGCTGGAGGCCGGTGATGCGGTGTTCCTGCTGCGCGACCTGGCCTACCGGCTTTCCAGTGACCAGGACCCGGCCAGCGCCTGCGCCCAGCCGCGCCAGGTGATGCAGGCGCTGGACGTCGGTGCCAGCGACGGCGTGGGGTTGGTGTGCGGGTTCTTCGAGTTTCGCCCGGGGCTTTCCTCGTTGATCGTCGAGGGCCTGGCCGACTGGATCGTGCTGCGCGCCGAGGAACCGGACGGGCATGCGGCGCAGGCGCTGTTCGGCCTGATTCTGGAGGAGTGCCGGCGCTCGCCCTCGCAAACGCTGCTCGAACGCCTGACGCACCTGTTGTTCCTGTATGTGCTGCGCCAGCAGGCACAAGGTGGGCAAGCGCTGGGGGGATTGGTCGCCCTCGCCCGCCAGCCGGCATTCGCGGGGTTGCTGGAGCAGTTGATCGAGCAACCTGGGCAGGCGTGGACGCTTGAAAGCATGGCGGCGTGCACGGGGCTATCGCGGTCGGCGTTTTTCAAGCGTTTCAATGAACTGGCCGGGCAGTCGCCGGGGCAGGTGTTGCTGGCTTTGCGCATGCGCCATGCCTGCCAGCTGTTGCGGGCGGGCAATACCGTGGAACAGGTGGGCGCGCAGGTGGGGTATCAGTCGGTGGCGGCCTTTACCCGGGCGTTTGCCAAGGCCATTGGCATGCAGCCTGGGGCCTATCGGCGCCAGCATGAGCGGCGCTGACCTGTAGCGGCCCTTTCGCGGGGCGAGCCCGCTCCTACGAAGAGCGCGGGGGCGGTACAGGCTTAGGATTCAGAGCTGACTGACGGGGATATCCCCGGCGCCCTTGCCCTCACGCCGCTCGCTCATCCATTCATTGACCTGCTGCCCGAACTCAGCAGGTGCCTTGCGCCCGAACCGCCGCGCCAGGTCGAGGATGGTCTGCTGGGCCAGCGCCTCTTCCATGCGCTTCTGCGCCCCCAGCATCACCGCGTGGATCGCACAGGTGCCCTCGGTCGCCCAGCCAGGCGCGGCACCTTCGAACAAACTGCACCGCTCGCGGATCTCGCGGCAGTCGAAGATCTTCTTCGGCCCGTCGATGGCATTGACGATATCCAGCACGGTGATCTCGTCCGAAGGCCGCGCCAGGCGAAAGCCACCGCGCACGCCTTCGGTGGCCACCACCAGTTTCGCCCGCGCCAGCTTGGTGAACACCTTGGCCAGGTATTCCTGCGGCACGCCCTGCAACTGCGCCAGGTCACGCACGCTGGACTCGCGGCTATCCCCGCGGTCGTCCACCAGGTACAGCAGGCAATGGATGCCGTATTCGACGCCAGCACTGTAGAGCGACATAACAATCTCCGACCAACTTTGTCGCAAATAATACGCGGATAGTCCTGCCTACGCAAAGCCGATGAACGCCACCTGTCGTTTTTCAAGCCAACGGCTTTTTCCTATAAGCCTTATAAATATTGGGTTACATGGCGTTCAGCCGGTGTTGGCCGAGGCCCGATGGCGAAAAAAAGCTTGCGGCCCTTAACTGCGATCAATACAGTCGCAGTTATTCGAGCGACGCAGCTAACGCCCTCGAAGCCCCTTTCCCCCTCGCGGAGCATGTCCATGAAATCGAACATCCTGATCATCGGTGCCGGCTTTGCCGGTGTCTGGAGCGCCCTGAGCGCCGCCCGCCTGCTCGACCAGGCCCAGCGCGACGACCTGAGCATCAGCGTGCTCGCCCCCCAGCCTGAACTACGCATTCGCCCACGCTTCTACGAAGCCGACGTGCACAGCCTGAAGGCGCCGGTTGGCGAATTGTTCGAAGCGGTAGGCGTGCGTTTCATCACCGGTAATGCCGAGGCCATCGATGCCGAAGGCCGCAGCGTCAGCTACCGCGATGCCAACGGCCAGCACCAGCAAATCGCCTACGACCGGCTGATTCTGGCGGCCGGCAGCCAGGTGGCACGCCCACCGGTGCCAGGCCTTGCCGAACATGCCTTCGATGTTGACCAGATGGAGTCGGCCATGAAGCTCGAAGCGCACCTGGTTGGCCTGGCCGCCCTGCCCGCCTCGCCGGCCCGCCACACCGTGGTGGTGTGCGGGGGTGGCTTTACCGGCATCGAAACCGCCACGGAGATTCCTGCGCGCCTGCGTGCGGTGCTCGGTAGCGATACCCCGGTGCGGGTGGTGATGGTCGACCGCGCCGAACACGCCGGCGCCGCACTGGGCGCAGGCATTACCCCGTCGATCATCGCCGCCTGCGAGCAAGCGGGCGTGCAATGGCTGGCCGGCACCTCGGTGGTGGCCGTGGACGCCGGTGGCGTCACCCTGGACAACGGCGAGTACATCGCCAGCAAGACGGTGATCTGGACCGTTGGCGTGAAAGCCAGCCCGCTGACCGCCCAGGTGGCCGGTGAGCGCGACGCCCTTGGCCGGTTGAAGGTCGACGACCACCTCAAGGTCATCGGCCAGGCGCACATCTACGCCACCGGCGACACCGCCTGGGCCGCCGTCGACGAGCTGGGCAACCACGCCCTGATGACCTGCCAGCACGCCATCCCCATGGGCCGCCATTCGGGCAACAACGCCATGGCCGACCTGCTGGGCGTCGCCCCGGTGGCCTACCGCCAGCCCAAGTACGTCACCTGCCTGGACCTGGGCGAATGGGGCGCAGCCTACAGCGAAGGCTGGGCGCGTGAACTGAAGTTGCAGGGCGAGGAAGGCAAGGCCCTCAAGCGCCAGATCAACTCGGTGTGGATCTACCCGCCGGCCGCAGATCGGGCCTTGGCCCTGGCTGCCGCCGACCCCATGATCGCGATCGTTTAAGCGCAAAATCCTGACAGATCCGTCAAATAATGACGGATTTGTCGGAACTTGTCGTTACATTGAATGACTGGTCAATATTAATGGCCATATGGCATCATTCAAATCAAAAACAGATTCAAGAGGGTGAGGAACACATTTAATTCGCAGCGCATCGAGAGCCTGGCACCTCCCCGGTAGCCCGGCCAGCCGTCCATGCTCTTGACGCCTGCACGCCACCGTCAAGGAGCATTCCATGCAGTTACGGAATATGAAGATCGGCATTCGCGCTGCCAGCGTTTTTGCCCTGTTGGGCGTATTGGTCCTGGCCATGGGCCTTATCGCACTGTACGAAACCCGGCAAATGGACTCGGCCACGGACGAGATCCGTGTCACCTGGATGCCCGCCGTAGTCGCCCTGGGCGACATCAGCACCGACCTTGGGCGCGCCCGCGCCGTCACCCTGCGCGCCGCGCTGGACGACAGCCCCACCGAACGCGCGCGCAACATCGAGCTGGTTAGCGGCATCAACCAGCAACTCAAGGGCAGCCTCAAGGATTACGAAGACACCATCATCGCGGCCGACGACCGCGCCCTGTTCAACGCCTTTACCGCCGCCCACCAGCAATACCTCGACCTGCAGGCCCGCGTCCTGCAAGACATCGGTGCCGGGCGCATGGCCGAGGCCAAGCAACAGCTCAGCGGCCCGCTGACCCTGTACGCCGACAGCATGATGAAAGCCATGACCGCGCTGATCGCCTACAACGGCAAGGGCGCCGAGGATGCCTCGCAGCGCAGCAGCGATGTGGCCGACGAAGCCCTCACCGCCATCATCGCGTCGCTGCTGGTGATCATGCTCGCCCTGGCCGCCATCGCCACCCTGCTCACCCGCAGCATCGTGGTGCCCCTGGCCGATGCCGTGGCCGTGGCCGAGCGCGTGGCGACCGGCGACCTGACCCAGGACATCCGCGTACTGGGCCGCGACGAGCCGGCGCTGCTGCTGCGCGCCCTGGGCCGCATGCAGGCCAGCCTGCGCGACACCATCCGGCAGATCGCCGCCAGCTCCGACCAGTTGGCCTCGGCCTCCGAAGAGCTGCACAGCGTCACCGAGGACACCAGCCGCGGCCTGCACCAGCAAAGCGCCGAGATCGACCAGGCGGCCACGGCGGTCAACCAGATGACCGCAGCCGTTGAGGAAGTGGCGAACAATGCGGTGAGCACCGCCGATGCGTCCAAGGGCGCCGACCAGAACACCCGTGATGGCCGCGACCAGGTCAACCAGGCCCTGGCGGAAATCCAGCACCTGGTCGAGGACGTGACCGGCACCGCCACCGAGATCGAGCAATTGGCGAGCAACGCCGCCGAAATCAGCCGGGTGCTGGATGTGATCGGCTCGATTGCCGGGCAAACCAACCTGCTGGCACTCAATGCCGCCATCGAGGCGGCACGCGCCGGCGAGGCAGGCCGTGGCTTTGCCGTGGTGGCCGATGAAGTGCGGGCGCTGGCCCACCGTACTCAGCAGTCGACGGCCGAGATCGAGCAGATGATCGCGGGTATTCAAACCGGCACCGAGCGCGCCGTGACGGCGATGCACAGCAGCCAGGGGCGCGCCAGCGGCACGCTGCAGGTGGCCCAGGGTGCCGGTGAGGCGTTGGAAGTAATTGCCGAAGCAATTGCCTCGATCAACCAGCGCAACCTGGTGATCGCCAGTGCCTCGGAACAGCAGGCACAGGTGGCGCGGGAGGTGGACCGCAACCTGGTGAACATTCGCGACCTGTCGATGCAGACATCGGCGGGGGCCAATCAGACCAGCGCGGCGGCGCAGGACCTTTCGCGCCTGGCGGTGGATTTGAATGGGATGGTGGCGCAGTTCAGGGTTTGATCTGAGATCGCCGGGGCCGCTTTGCGGCCCATTCGCGGGGCAAGCCCGCGCCTACAACGGCCCCGCGACAGAATGCCTCACCCCCCTCTGGCTGCTGGCACCCCTGATAGCCCCATGCAATCATCTGTAGACAATTTGTATAACGGACGTCGAGCCGTTGTAATCAAGCCTTGTCACGGAGTGTCGCATGCGGTTGAGGAACATGAAGATCGGCAAACGGGCAGCCTGCCTGTTCGTGCTGCTGGGGGTGCTGGTGTTGGCCATGGGGCTGGTTTCGCTGTTTGAAACCCAGCGCATGGACAGCGCCTCGGAAGACGTGCGCGGCGGTTGGATGCCGGCGGTGGTTTCGCTTGGCGCGGTCAGCACCAACCTCGGCCAGGCACGCATCCTGCTGCTGCGCAGCGCCCTGGAAACCGACGCCCAGGCCCGTGCCGGCGCGCTCGCAGCGCTCAACACCGCCCGCCAGGGCCTGCGCGACGACATTCACGCCTACGAGCAAACCGTGACCACGCCGATGGGGCGCACCCGCTTCGATGCCTTCACCTCCGCCTACCAAGGCTATGAGCAACTGCAATCGCGCATTGCCGAGCATATCGCCGCCGGGGACGTCGACAGCGCCAGGGCGCTGATCGCCAGCCAGTTGAACCCCCTGGCCGAAACCATGATGCAGGCCATGCGCGCGCTCATCGACTTCAACAGCACCGGCGCCTACGCCGCCACCCAGCGCACCAGCGATGCCGCCCGCGAGGCCTACCAGATCACCCTGGTGGCACTGGCCCTGATAATGCTTGCCCTGGCGGCCATCGCCACCCTGCTTACCCGCAGCATCGTCGCGCCACTGGCCGATGCCGTGGCCGTGGCCGAACGGGTCGCCACCGGCGACCTCACCCGCGACATCCACGTGGTCGGCCACGACGAGCCGGCCTTGCTGCTGGCGGCCCTGCGCCGCATGCAGGAAAGCCTGCGCGACACCTTGCGCCATATCGCTGCCAGCGCCGACCAGCTGGCCTCGGCCTCGGAAGAGCTGCACAGCGTGACCGAAGACACCAGCCGCGGGTTGCACCAGCAAAGCGCCGAGATCGACCAGGCCGCCACCGCCGTCAACCAGATGACCGCGGCCGTTGAAGAGGTGGCGAACAACGCGGTCAGCACCGCCGATGCCTCCCAGGGCGCCGACCGCACCACCCGCGATGGCCGCGACCAGGTCAACCGGGCACTGGCCTCGTTGCAGCACCTGGTCGAGGATGTGACCGGCACCGCCGCGGAAATTCAGCAACTGGCCAGCAACGCCAATGAAATCAGCCGGGTGCTGGACGTGATTGGCGCGATTGCCGGGCAGACCAACTTGCTGGCCCTGAACGCCGCCATCGAAGCCGCGCGGGCCGGCGAGGCAGGCCGTGGCTTTGCCGTGGTGGCCGATGAAGTGCGGGCGTTGGCCCACCGTACCCAGCAATCCACGGCCGAGATCGAGCAGATGATCGCGGGCATCCAGAATGGCACCGAGCGCGCCGTGACGGCGATGCAAAGCAGCCAGGGGCGTGCCAGCGGAACCTTGCAAGTGGCGCAGTCTGCCGGGGAGGCGCTGGAGGTGATCGCCGAGGCGATTGCCTCGATCAACGAGCGTAACCTGGTGATTGCCAGTGCTTCGGAGCAGCAGGCGCAGGTGGCGCGGGAGGTGGACCGCAACCTGGTGAACATTCGCGACCTGTCGATGCAGACATCGGCAGGGGCCAATCAGACCAGTGCGGCGGCGCAGGACCTGTCGCGCCTTGCGGTGGATTTGAACGGGCGGGTGGCGCAGTTCAGGGTTTGATCTGAGATCGCCGGGGCCGCGTTGCGGCCCATCGCAGGCAAGCCTGCTCCTACACGGTACCTGTAGGAGCAGGCTTGCCTGCGATGGGCTGCAAAGCAGCCCCCTGTCACAATCTATCAGTCGTTAACACTCAAAACCCGCCCAGCCTTCTCAGCCGCCTTACCCCGGGTCGCCAGGCAATAATACAGCGGCACCGTCACCAGCAACCCGAACACCCACGACAGGTCAGCCCCTTCGACAATGTTCGAGTACGGCCCCACATACAGCGACGTATTGGCAAACGGCAACTGCACCAGGATGCCGCAGGCGTAGGCAATGATCGCGTGGTGGTTGAAGCGGCCATAGATGCCACCGTCCGCGCTGAAGATCGACGCAATGTCGTACTGCCCTTTCTTGATCAGGTAGAAGTCGATCAGGTTGATCGACGCCCACGGCACCAACACCAGCAGCAGCGCCAGGATCAGGCCGATGAACTGGCCGATGAAGCCTGCCGAGGCATTCAGCGCCACCATCGCGCAGCCCACCAGAATCACCGACGCCAGTACCACCCGCACCTTGATGCTCGGCGTCCATTGCGCGGCGAAGGTCTGGATGGCGGTGACGATCGACAGCACCGCGCCATACAGGTTGAGGGCGTTGTGGCTGATGATGTTGAGCAGGAACAAGACCATCAGGATCGGGCCCAGCCAGCCGGTGGCCTGCTTGACCGCGTCCATGGCATCGGTGCCTTCCGGCACGCACAGCACCGCTACCGCACCAAAGCTGAAGCACAGGATAGTGCCCAGGGTGGCGCCGAAGTAGGTGGCCCAGAACGGCTTGGCGATGCCCACCTCACGCGGCAGGTAGCGTGAGTAGTCGGAGGTGTACGGCGAGAAGCTGATCTGCCAGATGGTGCCCAGCGACACTGTGGCAATGAAGCCCGACAGGTTGAAGGCGCCCCGGCTGAAGAAGTCGGCCGGCAGCTGCTGCACGAACATCATGATGAAACCGGCCAGCAGCGCCGAGCCCATCACCCAGGTGCCGATGCGGTTGAGGATGTGAATGAAGCGGTAGCCGATCACGCCGATGGCAGTGGCGCTCAGGGCACCGATCACGATCGCGCCCGGCATCGGCACGCTTGGCGCGATGCCGTGGATGGTCTTGCCCGCCAGGACGATGTTGGAAATGAAGAAGCCGACATAGATCAGCGCGGTGAAGAACACGATCAGCAAGGCGCCGTAGCGGCCGAACTGGCCCCGGCTCTGCACCATCTGTGGAATGCCCAGCTGCGGTCCCTGCGCAGAGGCCAGGGCGATGACCACGCCCCCGACGAGGTGGCCCAGCACAATGGCGACCAGGCCCCACAACAGGTTCAGGTGGAACACCTGGACCACCATGGCGCCGGTGACGATGGGCAGTGGCGCGATGTTGGTACTGAACCAGAGGGTGAACAGGTCACGCGCCTTCCCATGGCGCTCGGCAGGTGGAACGTAATCGACCGTGTGATTCTCGACAAACTGGTGTTGCGACGACGGTTGGGACATGGTTTTCAGCTCGAAAGGTCGTTTTTATCTTTGTAAGGAAACCGCATCTAGGCGGCCTCTCAGCTGCGGACCATATTATGGTATTCCAAACTTTTGACAACACTGATCCGCAGTAAAAAACGCCCGCTGATCTGCCCGCACAACCCCTGCGACAAACCGCCTCACCGCTCAAGGCCACGGTTTACGTGGCCTTGAGCCGTTCATCGTGAAAAACAGGGTTTGAAAATTCTGCTTGCAAAATAGGTATTACGGTATACCATCAGACACATCAACGATAAAAACCGCGGACCACCGCAGCCTTTCAGAGGTACACCAGATGATCGACGCAACCGTCTACAAGCACGTCCTGGGCTCCTTCCCGTCCGGCGTGACCGTCATCACCACCCTGGACGACGACGGCTCGGTCGTCGGCCTGACCGCCAGCGCCTTCTCCTCCCTGTCGATGGACCCGCCGCTGGTGCTGTTCTGCCCCAACTACAGCTCCGACTCCTACCCTGTGCTGATCAAGAGCAAGCGCTTCGCCATTCACCTGCTCTCCGGTGAACAGCAGGCCGAAGCCTATGCGTTCGCCAAGAAAGGCAAGGACAAGGCCGCCGGCATCGAGTGGACCCTGAGCGAGCTGGGCAACCCGATCCTGGCTGGCGCCACTGCCGTCATCGAATGCGAACTGTGGCGTGAATACGAAGGTGGCGACCACGCCATCATGGTCGGCAAGGTACACAACCTGATCGTGCCTGAGGATGCGCCTCGGCCGATGATCTACTGCCGCGGCAAGATGGCCAGCCTGCCCGCCTTTGCCTGAAGCCTATTCTGAATCGAGACACCTGGCGCCTACCCTGCCTGGCGCCAGACACTTTCAAGCGTTGAGGAAAGCCCCATGAAATTTTCGTTGTTCGTGCACATGGAACGTTGGGATGAACAGGTCAGCCACCGCCAGCTGTTCGAAGACCTGACCGAACTGACCCTGATGGCCGAGCACGGCGGTTTCAGCACCGTGTGGATCGGCGAACACCACGCCATGGAATACACCATTTCGCCAAGCCCGATGCCGCTGCTGGCGTACCTGGCCGCGCGCACCGAGAAAATCCGCCTGGGCGCCGGCACCATCATCGCGCCGTTCTGGAACCCGATCCGCGTGGCCGGCGAATGCGCCCTGCTCGACGTCATCAGCAATGGCCGCATGGAAGTGGGCCTGGCCCGCGGCGCCTACCAGTTCGAATTCGACCGCATGGCAGGTGGCATGCCGGCCACCGACGGTGGCAAGGCCCTGCGTGAAATGGTGCCGGTGGTGCGCAAGCTGTGGGAAGGCGACTACGCCCATGACGGCGAAGTGTACAAGTTCCCCACTTCCACCAGCGTGCCCAAGCCGTTCAACGCCACCCCGCCAATGTGGATCGCCGCCCGCGACCCCGACTCGCACAACTTCGCCGTGGCCAACGGCTGCAACGTGATGGTCACCCCGCTGATGAAGGGTGACGAGGAAGTGCTGGACCTGAAGAACAAGTTCCAGGCCGCCCTGGACAACAACCCGGATGTGCCGCGCCCGCAACTGATGGTGCTGCGCCACACCCACGTACACAGCCCGGCCGAGCCGGAAGGCTGGAAAGTCGGTGCCCAGGCCATCTCGCGCTTCTACCGCACCTTCGATGCCTGGTTCGGCAACAAGACCACCCCGGTCAACGGTTTCCTGGAGCCGAGCCCGGAGTCCAAGTTCGCCGAAGTGCCGGCGTTCCAGCTGGAGAACATCCGCAAGAACACCATGATCGGCACCCCGGAAGAAATCATCGCGCGCATCAAGTATTACCAGGAGCTCGGTGTCGACGAGTTCAGCTTCTGGTGCGACAACAGCCTGCCCCACGCCGAGAAGAAGAAGTCTTTGGAGCTGTTCATCAAGGAAGTGGTGCCGGCTTTCGCCTGAATTCCCATTGCCTGAAACATTGCGGGACGCGCCCGCTCCCGTGGGCCCCTGTGGCCTGCGCGAGCGGGCTTTTTTTTGGGGGTACGCCTTGGGGTTTGCGGTGTGTTCGAGATCGAGCGCCGCCCGCGCGGCGCTTCGCGAGCTGCGCTCGCTCCTACGTTTGTTTCGTGCCAGTAACGCTTGTGGCAGACGCGCGCGTCCGCCTTGTTTTTACGACGCGATATCGCGTGATGCGCCAAGGCATTCACGCGCAACTCCTCAGGACTCACTGGCCCGAAATAAACGTAGGAGCGAGCGCAGCTCGCGAAGCGCCGCGCGGGCGGCGCTCGATCTCACAGGCGCTGCAACCCTCAAGGCATACCCACCTTTCGTCCCCCCGCAAGAGAAATTTCATGCGCCCTCTTGCACAACAAATATTATGGTATACCATCAGACAACAAGAGCTGATAACCCTCACCAGGAGCCACCCATGAGTTTCGAAATCCGCAAGATCGTCACCTACTCCGAAGAAACCCGCATCGAAGGCGGCAAGGCCACCGACAAGCCGGTGACCATGGTCGGCCTGGCTGTGGTGATCAAGAACCCATGGGCCGGCCGCGGTTTCGTTGAAGATCTGAAGCCGGAAATCCGCGCCAACTGCTCGGAGCTCGGTGCCCTGATGGTCGAGCGCCTGACTGCCGCCATCGGCGGTGCCGACAAGATCGAAGCCTATGGCAAAGCCGCCGTGGTGGGCGCCGATGGCGAGATCGAGCACGCCTCGGCCGTGATCCACACCCTGCGCTTTGGCAACCACTACCGCGAAGCGGTGCAGGCCAAGAGCTACCTGAGCTTCACCAACAAGCGCGGCGGCCCAGGCACCTCGATCCAGATCCCGATGATGCAGAAGGACGACGAAGGCCTGCGTTCGCACTACATCACCCTGGAAATGCAGATCGAAGACGCCCCACGCGCCGACGAGATCGTCGTGGTCCTGGGCGCTGCCGACGGCGGCCGCCTGCACCCGCGCATCGGCAACCGCTACATCGACCTGGAAGAACTGGCTGCCGAAAAAGCCAACGCTCAATAACAACAACCAAGACGGGCCGGGGCGTGGCGTGCTTACCCGCCGCGCCCGACCTTCAAGGAGCGCCCTCCATGATTCAGCCTGTCGCTGAACGCACACCCGCCGGTACCAGCTACCTGTCCGTCGGCCAGGGCCAACCCGTGGTACTGATCCACGGCGTGGGCCTGAACAAGGAAATGTGGGGCGGGCAGTTCGTTGGCCTGGCCAACGACTACCGCGTCATCGCCTACGACATGCTCGGCCACGGCCAGAGCGCGTTGCCAGCCGCCGACATCGGCCTGGAAGGCTACGCCGCCCAGCTGGCCGAACTGCTCGACCACCTGCAGATTCAACAAGCCACCGTGATCGGCTTCTCCATGGGTGGCCTGGTCGCCCGTGCATTCGCCCTGAACTACCCGCAGCGCCTGGCTGCGCTGGTGGTGCTCAACAGCGTGTTCAACCGCACCCCCGAGCAAAGTGCCGGCGTTATCGCCCGCGCCGCCCAGGCCGCAGAGCTTGGCCCCGACGCCAACGTCGACGCCGCCCTCGACCGCTGGTTCAGCCGTGAATACAAGGCAGCCAACCCGGCCCAGGTCGCCGCCATCCGCCAGGTGCTGGCAAGCAACGACCCGCAGGGCTACCACACCACCTATTCGCTGTTCGCCACCCAGGACATGTACCGCGCAGCCGACCTGGGCAGTATCCAGGTACCGACGCTGATCGCCACCGGCGAACTCGATTCGGGCTCCACCCCGGCCATGACCCGCCAGCTCGCTGCCAGCATTCCTGGTGCGCAAAGCGTGGTGCTGGCCGAACAACGGCATATGATGCCGGTGGAAGCCCCGCGTGAAGTCAACAAGATGCTGCTGGACTTCCTCGCCCAAGCCCGCACCCTCACCGAATCCGCCAAGGGGATTGTTGCATGACCCTCGTTCGTTTCCAGATGTGCATCGACGGCCAATGGCTCGATGCCCAGAGCGGCAAAACCTTCGACAGCCTCAACCCGGCCACCGCCCAGGCCTGGGCACAACTGCCCGACGCCGCCGAAGCCGACGTCGAGCTGGCCGTACAGGCCGCCCAGCGCGCCTTCGACAGCAAGGCCTGGCGCAGCATCACCGCCACCGCGCGCGGCAAGCTGCTGCGCCGCCTGGGTGACCTGATTGCCGAGAACAAGGAACACCTGGCCCAGCTGGAAAGCCGCGACAACGGCAAGCTGATCCGCGAAACCCGCGGCCAGGTGGGCTACCTGCCGGAGTTCTTCCACTACACCGCAGGCCTTGCCGACAAGCTCGAAGGCGGCACCCTGCCGTTGGACAAGCCCGACCTGTTCGCCTACACCGTGCACGAGCCCATCGGCGTGGTGGCTGGCATCATCCCGTGGAACAGCCCGCTGTACCTGACCGCGATCAAGCTGGCCCCGGCCCTGGCCGCCGGCAACACCATCGTGCTCAAGCCGTCCGAGCATGCCTCGGCCACCATCCTGGAACTGGCTCGCCTGGCCCTGGAAGCCGGCTTCCCGCCGGGGGTGGTCAACGTGGTCACCGGCTACGGCCCAAGCACTGGCGCCGCGCTGACCCGCCACCCACTGGTGCGCAAGATCGCCTTCACCGGCGGCGCCGCCACTGCCCGCCACGTGGTGCGCAGCAGTGCCGAGAACTTCGCCAAGCTGTCGCTGGAACTGGGCGGCAAGTCGCCGAACATCATCTTCGCCGACGCCGACCTGGACAGCGCCATCAACGGCGCGGTGGCCGGCATCTATGCCGCCTCCGGGCAAAGCTGCGTGGCCGGCTCGCGCCTGCTGGTGCAGGACGAGATCTTCGACGAATTCGTCGAGCGCCTGATCGCCCGGGCCAAGCGCATCCGCATCGGCAACCCGCAGGACGACGCCAGCGAAATGGGCCCAATGGCCACCGCCCAGCAACTGGCCGTGGTCGAAGGCCTGGTGGCGGCGGCCAAGGCCGAAGGCGCCAAGCTGCACATGGGCGGCAAGCGTGCCGAGGTCGAGGGTGAAGGCTGGTTCTACGAGCCGACCCTGTTCGAGTGCGACAGCAACTCGATGACCATCATGCAGGAAGAGGTGTTCGGCCCGGTGGCGGCGGTGATCCGCTTCAAGACCGAGGAAGAGGCGCTGGAAATCGCCAACGACTCGCAGTTCGGCCTGGCCGCCGGCATCTGGACCCGCGACCTGGGCCGTGCCCACCGCCTGGCCCGTGATGTGCGTTCGGGGATCATCTGGGTCAACACCTACCGCGCAGTGTCGGCCATGGCGCCGATCGGCGGCTTCAAGAACAGCGGCTACGGCCGTGAAAGCGGCATCGATTCGGTGCTGGCCTATACCGAGCTGAAGACCGTGTGGATCAACCTGTCCACCGCGCCGATGCCCGACCCGTTCGTGATGCGCTAGGAGGTAACACAAGATGATCGAACCTGGCATCTACAAAGACGTGATGGGCTCCTTCCCATCCGGTGTCACCGTGGTCACCACCCTGGATGAAGGCGGCGGCATCGTCGGCATCACCGCCAGCGCGTTCAGCGCGCTGTCGATCGACCCGGCGCTGGTGCTGTTCTGCCCCAACTACGCCTCCGACACCTACCCGATCCTGCGTGACAGCAAGCAGTTCGCGATCCATTTGCTGTCCGCCGACCAAACCGCCGAGGCCTATGCCTTCGCCGGCAAAGGCAAGGACAAGGCCAAGGGCATCGAGTGGCACCTGAGCGAGCTGGGCAACCCGCTGCTGGCCAAGGCCACGGCGATCATCGAGTGTGAACTGTGGCGCGAATACGACGGCGGTGACCATGCGATCATCGTTGGCGCGGTGAAGAACCTGGTGCTGCCGGCCGACCCGGCGACACCGATGGTCTACCACAAAGGCAAGCTGGGCGCCCTGCCGCCGCTGGGTTGATAGACCTTCGAATCGGTGTCGGGGCCATGCCGAAACCTGTGCAATACCTGTAGGAGCGGGCTTGCCTCGCGAAGGCCCCAACACCGATGTCCCTGTTTTCCAGGGGCCGCACACAATCGTCTCACCCTCGGTTGCGGCCCCTTTTTCTTCCGGAGCACTGCGCATGAGCAACGAGAAGTACGAGAAAGGCCTGCAGATTCGCACCCAGGTACTGGGCGAGGAATACGTCAACCGCTCGATCCAGAACGCCGACGAATTCACCAAGCCGCTGCAGGAACTGGTCACCGAGTACTGCTGGGGCCATGTGTGGGGGCGTGAAGGCCTCTCGCTGAAAGAGCGCAGCATGATAAACTTGGCCATGATTTCCGCGCTCAACCGGCCCCACGAGCTCAAGCTGCACATTCGCGGCGCCTTGCGTAATGGCCTGAGCCGTGAACAGATTCGCGAGATCCTGCTCCAGGTCGGCATTTATTGCGGCGTGCCCGCGGCGGTGGACAGTTTCCGCCTGGCCCGCGAAGCGTTCGCTGAAGCCGATGCGGAGTCAACCCGTTAACAGCGGGCTGTTCGAACCCACGCAAGGAGCACCCGCGGTTCGCGGGGCGCCAGCGGTTGCGGCCGGGCAGCCTCATTCAGAGCGCACTTGATGAAACGCCAGCCCCTCGACGACAGCTTCAAGGTCAACCGCAACCCCGTAACCCTGCGCGAAATCGTGCTCGACAAGCTGCGCGGGGCGATCATGAACTTCCACCTGCTGCCAGGCGACCGCCTGGTGGAACGCGACCTCTGCGACCGCCTCGGCGTCAGCCGCACCTCGGTGCGTGAAGCCCTGCGCCACCTGGAGTCCGAAGGCCTGGTGGAGTTCGCCGACGCCAAGGGCCCGCGCGTGGCCATCATCACCCTGGAAGACGCCCGCGACATCTACGAGCTGCGCTGCGTGCTCGAAGGGCTGATCGTGCAGCTGTTCACCCTCAATGCCAAGGCCAAGGACATCCGGGCCCTGGAGCGGGCGCTGGAAGTCAACCGCGAGGCGCTGGAAGAAGGCGAGCTGCAGCAGGTACTGGATTCGGTGCAGGGCTTCTACGACGTGCTCCTGGAAGGCTCCGGCAATCAGGTGGCCGCCCAGCAACTGCGCCAGTTGCAGGCACGCATCAGCTACCTGCGCGCCACCTCGGTGTCGCAGGAAAACCGCCGCGGCGCCAGCAACCGGGAAATGGAGAAGATCGTCGAGGCGATCAAGGGCGGTGACCCGCTGGTGGCGCACCAGGCCTCGGTCGACCACGTACGCGCTGCCGCCAAGGTGGCCCTGGACTACCTGCGCCAGAAGCAGGACGACAACACCAAGGTGCGCGACATCGTCGAGCCCCTGGCCCTGAAGGAACCTCGCATAGGTCGCTGAGATGCCCAACGCCCCGCGCTATTGCCCGCACTGCACCACGGAACTGGCCCGGGGCGTTCCCACAGGCGACACCCACGAACGCCTGTACTGCACCGGCTGCGGTTATATCCACTACATCAACCCGAAGATCATTGCCGGCTGCATCATCGAGCGCGATGGCAAGTACCTGTTGTGCCAGCGCGCCATCCCGCCGCGCCCCGGCACCTGGACCTTGCCGGCCGGGTTCATGGAAGCGGGCGAAACCACCGAGCAAGCGGCGCTGCGCGAGGTGTGGGAGGAAAGCGGCGTACGCGCCGAAATCGTCTCGCCCTACTCGATCTTCAGCGTGGCCAAGATCAGCGAGGTGTACATCATCTTCCGCGCCATCGCCACCGAGGAAACCGGGCAGTACGGCGCAGAGACGCTGGCGTACAAGTTCTTCGAGCCGCACGAGATTCCGTGGGACGAGATCTATTACCCGGCGATCCGGCAGATTCTCGAGCGGTACATCCTTGAGCGCCAGGCCGGGGTGTATGGCATCTACATGGGCAATGACGATACCGGCAAGGTGCACTTCATGCGCTAGCCTTTGTTGGCCTCTTCGCGGGGCAAGCCCGCTCCTACAGGCGGACGCATTCTGCCTGTAGGAGCGGGCTTGCCCCGCGAAGAGGCCAGCAAAGGCCCCCCAAAAACCTGCCCTATAAACGCGCACCCCGCACCACCACAGCCCACTGCAATCCCCCCAAGCCCCCCGCTACCCCCTCTACCCCAAGCCCTCCAGCCACCTGGCACTCTCCTTGCTACCGTCAACCGCTTAACCTTTTGTCAGCCTTAGGTTTTTTAAGGTTTATGGGCACATATTTACTAATTTCTCGTTATCCCCGCGCCCCGCATCATCGCTCCAACAAGAACGCGTCGCCCTTCGCCGGCACGCACCCGGGCAGCACCCGATGCCCCACCTTGCCTTGGAGTCAGTCATGACCAGTGCAGCCAATTCGGCACCCCTCATCGAGAAACACACAATCGGCTACGTGCCGCCGCAAGACCGCCATGGAAAGGTAAGGGATCTGTTCACACTGTGGTTCGGCGGCAACATCGCGCCGCTCCCCATCGTCACTGGCGCGCTGGGCGTGCAACTGTTCCACTTGAACCTGGTATGGGGCATCGTCGCCATCCTGGTCGGCCACCTGGTCGGCGGCGTGCTGATGGCCCTGCACTCGGCCCAGGGCCCGCAAATGGGCATTCCGCAAATGATCCAGAGCCGTGCCCAGTTCGGCACCCTCGGCGCACTGCTGGTGGTGGTGATCGCCGGGGTGATGTACATCGGCTTCTTCGCCTCCAACATCGTGCTCGCCGGCAAGTCGTTGCATGGCGTGGTGGAAAGCGTGCCGGTGCCAGTGGGCATCGTCATCGGCGCGCTGGGCTCGGGCATCATCGGCATCATCGGCTACCGCTTCATCCACGTGCTCAACCGCATCGGCACCTGGGTGCTGGGCATCGGCATCGTGGTTGGCTTCGGCTATATCTTCAGCCACGTGCAGAGCGACGACTTCCTCACTCGCGGCGGCTTCAACCTGGCCGGCTGGCTGGCCACCGTGTCGCTGGCGGCGCTGTGGCAGATCGCCTTCGCCCCCTACGTGTCGGACTACTCGCGCTACCTGCCGGCCGACGTGAAAGTCAGCTCGACCTTCTGGACCACCTACCTGGGCTCGGCCCTGGGTTCGAGCCTGTCGTTCATCTTCGGCGCCGTGGCGGTACTGGCGATTCCGGCCGGCATGGACACCATGGACGCGGTCAAGCTGGCCACCGGCACCCTGGGCCCAGTGATGCTGGTGCTGTTCCTGCTCAGCGTCATCAGCCACAACGCCCTCAACCTGTATGGCGCGGTGCTGTCGATCATCACCCTGGTACAAACCTTCGCCTACCGCTGGATCCCCACCGCCAAGAGCCGTGCGGTGCTGTCGCTGATCGTGCTGGCGGCCTGCTGCGTGGTGGCGGTGTTCGCCTCGGCGGACTTCATCGGCCACTTCGTCGACATGGTGTTGGTGCTGCTGGTGGTGCTGGTGCCGTGGACGGCGATCAACCTGATCGACTTCTACGCCATTCACAAGGGCGACTATGACATCCAGTCGATCTTCAAGGTCGATGGCGGGATCTACGGGCGCTACAACCCACAGGCGCTGATTGCCTATGCGGTGGGTATCGTGGTGCAGATTCCGTTCATGAACACGCCGCTGTACGTCGGGCCGATTTCCGCGCATATCAACGGGGCCGACCTGTCGTGGCTGGTGGGGCTGGTGGTGACTTCGCCGCTGTACTGGTGGCTGGCCAGCCGTGACAGTGCTTACCGCCGCCGGCAGCACAGTGCCAAGTTGACCATGCAATCCTGAGGTAGAGGGGCACGGCTTGCGCGGTGCTTCGCGAGCTTTGCTCGCTCCTACAGGAATAAGCAAGGATTTGCGTTTTCCACCACCCGGTAGGAGCGAGCAACGCTCGCGAAGCGCCGCGCCAGCGGCGCCCAATTGCCCCCCATGCCAGCTCAGAGGTTATAGGCCCGCTCGTTGTGCTCGGCCAGGTCCAGCCCCTGCTCTTCCTCTTCCCGACTGGCGCGCAGCCCCACCGTCAGCTTCACCGCCCCCAGAATCGCCCAGCTCACCACGAAGCAATAGGCGAAGGTAAAGGCCACCCCCTTGAGCTGCACCAGCGCCTGCCCTAGCGGCGAAACTCCTTCCACATAGCCACCCAACGATGGCGCGGCAAACACCCCGGTCAGCACCGCCCCAACCATCCCACCCACCCCATGCAGGCCGAACACGTCCAGGCTGTCGTCATAACCCAGCGCCTGCTTCAGGCGGGTCACGGCGAAAAAGCAGATGGCGCCGGTCAACAAACCGATCACCACCGCCCCCAGCGGCCCGACGAAGGCGCAGGCCGGCGTGATGCCGACCAGCCCGGCCAAGGCACCCGATGCGGCGCCCAACGCCGTTGGCCGGCCATGCACGACCTTCTCGGTCAGCAGCCAGCCCACGATGCCGGCGCAGGCCGCAACCATGGTTGCCAGCATCACCACCCCTGCCCCTTGGTTGGCGGCAAGGCCCGAGCCTACGTTGAAACCGAACCAGCCAACCCACAGCAGCCCCGCGCCCACCAGGGTAAAGCCCAGGTTATGCGGCGGCATGGCCACCTGCGGGTAGCCTTTGCGCTTGCCCAGCATCAACGCCGCCGCCAGCGCCGCCACGCCGGAGTTGATATGCACCGCGGTGCCGCCGGCAAAATCCAGCACGCCCCAGTTGACCATCAGCGCACCCGGCCCGCCCCAGACCATGTGGGCAATCGGTGCGTACACCAGCACGAACCAGGCGGCCATGAACAGCAGCGAGGCACTGAACTTCATGCGCTCGGCAAAGCCCCCGGCGATCAGCGCAGGGGTGATGATGGCGAAGGTAAGCTGGAAGACGGCAAATACCCCTTCCGGGATGGTGCCCACCAGGCTGTCATGGCCAATATCCAGCATCAGCGCCTTGTCCAGCCCGCCAATGAAGCTGTTGACGGTCAACTGCCCCTCGACCATGCCGCTGGTGTCGACCACCAGGCTGTAGCCGAACAGCACCCAGAGAATGCCGATCACCCCGGCCACGGCGAACAGCTGGGTGAACACCGAAAGGAAGTTCTTCGCCCGCACCATGCCGCCATAGAACAGCGCCAGGCCCGGGATGCACATCATCAGCACGAACATTGCGGCGCAGATCATCCACGCGGTGTTGCCGGTGTCCAGGGTGGAGTCGGCGGCGTGGGCCAATGGCGTCAACGCCAACAGCGCAACAGCTAGGGCACGTTTCATGGGGTCACTCCTGTGCGAATGGGGGTGTATCCGGGGCTGCTTTGCAGCCCATTCGCGGCACAAGGCCGCTCCTACAGGCGGTTGTAGGAGCGGCCTTGTGCCGCGAATGGGCCGCAAAGCGGCCCCTTACCACGATGGATCAGTACTGCGCCTGCCCCGGCACCCAGGCAGTGCCGGCCAATGGCACCCGCGCCATGGCGGCGGCTTCCACGGTCAACGCCACCAAATCCTCGGGGTCAAGGTTGTGCAAGTGCGACTTGCCACAGGCCCGGGCCATGGTCTGCGCCTCCAGCACCAGCACCCGCAGGTAATTGGCCAACCGCCGACCGGCCTCTTCCGGGTTCAGGCGCTTGGCCAGTTCCGGGTCCTGGGTGGTGATGCCGGCCGGGTCACGGCCGTTCTGCCAGTCATCGTAGAAACCGGCGGCCGAGCCGATCTTCTTCAGCTCGCTGTCCAGCCGCGGGTTGTTGTCACCCAGGGCGATCAGCGCTGCCGTACCGATGGCCACCGCATCGGCGCCCAGGGCCATGGCCTTGGCCACGTCGGCACCGTTGCGGATACCACCGGAAACGATCAGCTGCACCTTGCGGTGCATGCCCATCTCCTGCAGCGCCTGCACGGCCTGCGGGATGGCGGGTAGAACCGGGATGCCCACGTGCTCGATGAACACTTCCTGGGTAGCGGCGGTGCCGCCCTGCATGCCATCAAGCACCACCACGTCGGCGCCGGCCTTCACCGCCAGCTTGACGTCGTAGTACGGGCGGCTGGCGCCGATCTTCACGTAGATGGGTTTTTCCCAGTCGGTGATCTCGCGAATCTCGGCAATCTTGATCGCCAAATCATCTGGGCCGGTCCAGTCCGGGTGGCGGCAGGCGCTGCGCTGGTCAACGCCGATGGGCAAGGTGCGCATGCCGGCCACACGCTCGGTCACCTTCATGCCCAGCAGCATGCCACCGCCGCCCGGCTTGGCGCCCTGGCCCAGCACGATCTCGATGGCGTCGGCCTTGCGCAGGTCGTCGGGGTTCATGCCGTAGCGCGATGGCAGGTACTGGTACACCAGGTGCTGCGACTGGCCGCGCTCCTCGGGGGTCATGCCGCCGTCGCCGGTGGTGGTGCTGGTGCCGGCGATGGTTGCGCCACGGCCCAGGGCTTCCTTGGCGTTGGCCGACAGCGCGCCGAAGCTCATGCCGGCGATGGTCACCGGGATTTTCAGGTGGATCGGCTTCTTGGCAAAACGGTTGCCCAGCACCACGTCGGTGCCGCATTTCTCGCGGTAGCCTTCCAGCGGGTAGCGCGACACGCTGGCGCCCAGCAGCAGCAGGTCGTCGAAGTGCGGCACGCGGCGCTTGGTGCCGCCGCCGCGGATGTCGTAGATGCCGGTTTCGGCGGCACGCTGAATTTCCTGGATGGTCAGCCGATCGAAGGTGGCCGATTCACGCAGTACCGGGGGGAATTGTTCGCTCATGGGAATGCTCCTGGATCAGTACGCGCTGGCGTTGTCGACTTTGAAGTTGTACAGCTGCCGGGCCGAGCCGTAGCGTTTGAAATCGGCGGCCTTGTGCGCAAGGCCCGCCTGGTTCAGCAGTTCCTGCAGCTCTTGCAGGTGCTCGGCGCGCATCTCTTTTTCGATGCAGTCCGAACCCAGCGACTGCACCGAGCCCTTGACGTAGATGCGCACCTCGTACAGCGAATCGCCCAGGGCATCGCCGGCATCGCCACACACCACCAGGCGCCCGGCCTGGCCCATGAAGCAGCTCATGTGGCCGATGCTGCCGCCGACCACGATGTCCACGCCCTTCATCGAAATGCCACAGCGCGCGCCGGCGTCGCCCTCGATGACCAGCAAGCCACCATGGGCGGTGGCACCGGCGGCCTGGGAAGCGCTGCCCTTGACCCGCACCGAGCCAGACATCATGTTCTCGGCCACGCCCACGCCGACGTTGCCGTGCACGGTGACGCTGGCCTGCTGGTTCATGCCGGCGCAGTAGTAGCCCGCGTGGCCCTCGATATCCACCGACACCGCAGCGTTGATGCCCACGGCCAGGTTGTGCTTGCCATCGGGGTGGGTCACCCGCCATTCGCGGTCCTGCACCTCGCCGTGCAGGGACTGGTTGAGCACGCGCACCGAGGCGCTGGAAAGGTCGATCGTCTTCATGAATGTCTCCAGTGGTTCGGTGGGGTTCAGGCGCTTTCGCGTTCCCAAACGTACAAAGTGGCGGGCGCCGGTTCCCAGACCTTGGCGTTCTCGATGCCCGGCAGGCTGGCCAGGGCCTGGTACTCCGACGCCATGGCCACGTAGTCGTCGGTTTCGGCCAGCACCGCTGGCTTGCAGGCGATTGGGTCACGGATCACGGCAAAGCCGTTGCGGGTGCCGATGGCGAAGGTGAAGAAGCCGTCCAGGTCTGCCAGTGCGCCATCCAGGGCCTGGGCCAGGGTGTCGCCCTGCTGCAGGCGCCAGGTCAGGTAGCCGGCGGCCACCTCGGTGTCGTTGTCTGTTTCGAAGGCGATGCCTTCGCGCTTGAGCTCCTGGCGCAGGCGGAAGTGGTTGGAGAGCGAGCCGTTGTGCACCAGGCACAGGTCGGCGCCAGTGGAAAACGGGTGGCTGCCTTCCAGGGTCACGGCACTTTCGGTGGCCATGCGGGTGTGGCCGATGATGTGGCTACCGTTCATGCCGGCCAGGCCGAAGCGGCTGGAGATTTCTGCCGGCAGGCCCATCCCCTTGAGGATTTCGATGCTCTGCCCGGCACTCATGATGCGCACCTCGGGGGCCAGCTCGGCCAACGCGGCGCGGGCGCTGGCTTCATCGGTGTGCACCTTGAGCACTGCGGCGCTGGCGTTCTGGAACCAGTCCAGCGAGCAACCCAGGCGCCCTTCCAACTGGCCCATCAGGTCCGCCCAAGGGTAATGGATGTCCGCCACCTGCAGGGTCAGCTTGACCCAGCCATCGGCCACCTCGTCGCCATAGATGGCAAAGCCTGCGCTGTCCGGGCCACGGTCGGTCATGGCTTGCAGCATGGGTTCAAAGAGCTTGCCGAGCTGGGCTTCCAGCGCTGGCTTTTTCAGGTACAAACCTACGATTCCACACATGGTGATGCTCCTTACTAGGCAGTGGGCGACCGCTTTCGGGTTGGCCGCCCAGGGGATTGGGGGCGGTCAGAAGAACTCTGTGTAGCGCTGGATTTCCCAGTCGGAGACATGGCGGCAATACTCCACCCACTCCATGCGCTTGAGCTTGATGAACTCGTCGACGATCTCGGCGCCCAGCACCTCGCGAAACAGCGGGTCGGCGTCCAGGGCGTCGGCAGCCTCCTTGAGCGACTGCGGCAGGGTCTTGATGCCGCGAGCGGCGATCTCTTCCAGGCTCAGGTTGTAGAGGTTTTCGTTGCACATCTGGCCCGGTTCCAGCTGGCGGTCGATGCCGTCGAGGCCGGCGGCGATGATCGCGGCGGTGACCAGGTACGGGTTGCAGCCGGCATCCGGCAGGCGGAACTCCAGGCGCCCGTAGGGAATACGCACCATCGCCGAGCGGTTGTTGGCGCCGTAGGCGACGAAGGCCGGGGCCCAGGTGGCGCCGGACAGCGAGCGGCCCACTACAAGGCGCTTGTACGAGTTGACCGTGGGCGCGGCGAAGGCGCACAGGGCCGGGCCATGGGCCAGGAGGCCAGCGGCAAAGTGGTAGGCCAGCTTGGACAGGCCCATGCCGCTGCTGTCGGAAGGGTCGTGGAACAGGTTCTTGTTGGTCGAGCTTGCCAGCGACAGGTGGAAGTGCATGCCGTTGCCGGCGCGCTTGGGGTCGGGCTTGGGCATGAACGAGCAGATCATGCCCAGGTCGTTGGCGATCTCCCCTGCCGCCATGCGGAAGAAGGTGAAGCGGTCGGCCGACTCCATGGCGTCGCTGTAGGTGTAGTTGATCTCGAACTGGCCGTTGGCGTCTTCGTGGTCGATCTGGTAGATGTCGAAGCCGACCGGCTGCAGGGCCTCGGTGAGGCGTTCGAGGAACAGCCGCGAGCGCGACAGGCCCTTGTAGTCGTAGCAGGGCTTGTCGAGGTTGTCGGAGGCGTCCACCAACTGCAGCTTGCCCTCTTCATCGCGGCGGAACAGGCTGAACTCGGGCTCAAGGCCGGTGTTCAGGGTCCAGCCCTTGTCGGCCAGGCGCTGCACCTGCTGTTGCAGCACATAGCGGCTGTCGTAAGGCCAGGGTTGGCCGTTGACATGGCCGACACACACCACCCGGCCATAGCCTGGCTGCCACGGCACCGGAATCAGCGTGGACAGATCGCCGCGGGCCATGAAGTCCGGACCATGGGGTTCCATGCCCATGCCGCAGATGGCGAACCCGGCAAAACCGGCGCCCTCCTCTGCCACCATCTTCAGGCCCGATACCGGCACCGACTTGGTCTTCGCCGAACCGTGGATGTCGACGAACTGTGCCAGCACATACTTGATACCGTGCTGGTCGAGGGTGCGCTGGGTTTCTGCTGGCAACATGGGTCGATCACTCCTGGGTGATGGGCTTTGATTCCGCAAGGGAAACTTACTTTCCTCACAGGAATGCAATGCGCTTGCCAACTCTGTTGCTTGTGTTGCCTGGTGCGGCCCCTTCGCGGGGCAAGCCCGCTCCTACAACAGACGCGCATCCCTTTGTAGGAGCGGGCTTGCCCCGCGAAGAGGCCGGTACAGACAACGCAAAACTCAGGCAGGTTTTTCAGCTGTATTTATGGGAAACTTGTTTTCACCCGAGGAAAATGACGGCCAACGCAGCCGTCTCTCGCACTTTCACGGTGCGAAAACTTTATTCTTGAACTGAAACCGTGCAGGACATTCGATGCCACCGGAAACCGAACCGCGCCTTCGCCTGGAGCAGTACCTGGGCCTGCAGATCAAGCGCCAACGCCAAGCCCAGTCCCTAAAGCTCGCCGACGTGGCGCGCATCGCCGGCATCAGCCAAGGCATGCTGAGCAAGATCGAAAATGCCCAGGTGTCCACCAGCCTCGACACCCTCAGCCGCCTGTGCGACGTGCTGGGCATGCCCATGGCCAAGCTGTTCAGCCAATACGACCAACCCGATGGCAACGCCCTGCTGGTCAAGGCCGGCGAAGGGCTGGAGGTGGTGCGCCGGGGCACCGAGAAGGGCCACACCTACCATTTGCTCAATCACGCCAGGGGGCCGAAGAAGCATTTCGAGGCGTACATGGTGAGCATGGACGATGCCAGCGAGGAGTTCCCGACCTTCGCCCACCCCGGCACCGAATTCCTTCATTTGCTGGAGGGTGAACTGGTGTACCGCCACGGCAACCAGCTCTACCACATGCATGCCGGCGACAGCCTGACCTTCGACGGCGACACCCCCCACGGCCCTGAGCAGCTGGTGCAGGTGCCCATCCGCTTGCTGTCGATCATGAACTACGGCGAGGAATAAGAAGGCGCTACAAGGCAATAAGCAATGTCGCGATCAGACAAGCACATGTCGCCCGCAATCGCCTTCCAAACCGTGTCTACAAAAATAATACACACATCGACCAGCCCCGCGCCGTGGGCTGGTGGACGTGGTAACCGCGAGTAAAACAGCCTCGCTTCACAATTCCAACGCTGTGGCGCCTTTTTGCACCGGGCAGTTCGTCCGGGCTCATAACGATAAAACTCCCAGCATTAAAGACCCGCGTCGCGCCGATCGGGAGTGTTTGCGCGCGCCACATTGTGAAGACTTGACTGCCATGATCGCGACTTCAATCCCCGTAGCCGGTGCTGCCACCGGCCACCGTAATGCCCTGCTCGTTGCCCATATCGCCGCCGTGCTGTTTGGGCTGACCGGTATCCTCGGCCACCTGATCGAGGCCGATGCCAGCATCATCACCTTCGGCCGCGCCACCTTCGCCTTCATCGCCCTGGGCTTCGTCGCCGGGCTCAAGGGCACCCGCCTGCTCGACGCGCTGACCCTGCGCAACCTGCCCGTGCTGGGCCTGACCGGTGCATTGCTGGCGACCCACTGGGTGACCTTCTTCATTGCCGTCAAAGTGGGCGGCGTGGCGGTAGCGACCCTGGGCTTCGCCAGCTTCCCGGCCTTTATCGCGATGATCGAACGCGGCGTGTTCGGCCTGCGCATCGGCGCCGTGCAGGGCCTGCTGCTGCTGATGGTCACCGCCGGCCTGGTGCTGGTGGTGCCGACCTTCGACCTGCTCGACAAGGGCACCGTCGGCCTGCTCTGGGGCCTGGGTTCGGGCCTGGCATTCGCCCTGCTGACCGTGGCCAACCGCCGCAATGCCTCGAACATGAACGCCATGCAGGTGGCCTTCTGGCAGAACGTGGTGGTGGCTGCACTGGTGGCACCGTTTGCCTTCACCCACCTGGGCAACACCAGCCTGGGCGGTAGCGACTGGGTCAACCTGGCGCTGCTGGGGGTGTTCTGCACCGGGCTGTCGCAGTTCCTGTTCGTCAAGAGCCTGGAAGGCCTGGAAGCGCGCACCGCGGGCATGATTATCGCCCTGGAGCCGGTGTACGCGATCATCGGCGCATGGTGGTTGTTCGGTGACCAACCCAGCCTGCGCATGGCCGCCGGTGCGGTGCTGATCGTGCTGGCGACCCTCCTCGCCGCCGCGCGCAAGGCCCCGGCCGAACAAGGGGATGCCAGCCGCTGCGCGCATTGACCGTCGCGCAAGGAACATTGCCTGTAGGAGCGGGCTTGCCCCGCGAACACCGGCGCAGCCGGTGCCATGCACCGCGGTGCTGGCTTCGCGGGGCAAGTCGGGTCGCCGCACCGCCGCTCCTACAAGGAATCGCGCCTGCTTTTAGCTCCCATGAAGGCCCTGCCAAGCCAGCGCTCAACTACCCTCCGGCAACAAACTGCGGTCAAACATGAACACCCGCCCCCCCTGCGGCGTGTACTGATACAACTGCTGTGGCCGGCCCAGCCTGGGCTGGTTCTTCTCCCCAGTGTCCCGCACCCACCCCAACTCACGCAGGCGCTCCAGGCGCTTGCGCAGTGAGGTGCCGTTGACCGCCTGCCCCAAGCACGCCTGCACCGCGCCCAGCGCATCGAGCACCGTGAATTTCGGCGCCAGCAGGCACAGCGGCAAGCTGCTGTACACCGTCTTGGCCGCCAGCCGCTCGCGGGCGCGCTCCACCAGCAGGTTATGGTCGAACGGCAGCAGCACCTTGCGCTCAACCACGCTGTCCAACGCGAAAAACGCCAACTGCTCGCCTTCAACCTGCTGCTGCGGATCGAACAAGGCCAAATAGCAGGTGCTCAACGACCAGCCGCGGGGGTCGCGAAACGCATTGCCTTCAGTGCCCACCTGCTCCAGGTGGCGCGGCAGCACCTGGGCCTTCTCGCGCAACGCGCGCTCAGCGGCGGCTTCCAGGCTGGTGTCCGGGGTGCGGCCATTGACGATTACGCCAGGCAAGGCCCACTGGCCGGCATGGGGCTCGCGCTCACGTCGGTGCAACAACACTTGCAGATGCTGGGCATCGGGGGCCAGGCGCAGGGCAACGATATCGACACTGGCCAAGACTTCGGCTGTACTCACCAGGAGGCTCCTTCTTCACTGCCGTCATAATCCACCAGCGCATCTAAGTAAGGCAAGAGAAAAGCTTTTAATGGCTTTCACTTGACACACTTAATACACCAGATGAATTATATAGCCATTCCAGCGAGGAGACCTGCCATGAAAATCGCCAGCTTCGATGTCGACGCGCAGAACGGCTTCACCCGCAACGCCCCCCAGGAGCTGCCGGTGCCCGAGGGCGACGAGATCGCCCCAGACCTCAACGCCATGGCCCAGCGCGCCGACCTGCGCCTGGGCAGCAAGGACGCCCACCCGGCCAATGCCGCCTGGGTGGTTGCCGAGCACGCGCAGATGCTGCAGCCACTGGCCTTGGCCAACGCCGACCTGACCTGGGTCAGCCACTGCGTTCCGGGCACGCCGGGTTTCCAATTGCTGCCCGGCCTGCCCGCGCCAATCGACTACGACTACTTCGTGTGGAAAGGCGTCGAGCCCGACCTTCACCCCTACGGCGCCTGCTACCACGACCTGGCCGAGCGCCGCTCCACCGGCGTCATCGAATTTCTCAAGGTGCAGCAGGTTGGCGCCGTGATCGTCGGCGGCCTGGCCCTGGACTACTGCGTGAAAACCACGGCCCTGCAATTGCGCCGCGCCGGCTTCCCGGTGCTTTTGTACCTGCCCGCCTGCCGCGCCCTCACCCAGGCAGGCGCCATCGCAGCCTGCGGCCTGCTGGCCGCCGAGGGCGTGGTCCTCTGCGGCGACGAGGCCGCGCTCGACCACCAGTTGGCCCTGATAAAGGAAGGCCGCCCATGAGCGACAGCGTATTCGGCCCACGGATCATCCAGAACCTGCTGGACACCGACTTCTACAAGATCACCATGATGCAGGCGGTGCTGCACAACTACCCCAACGCCGAGGTGGAATGGGAGTTTCGCTGCCGCAACGGTGAAGACCTGTCGCCCTACCTTGCAGAAATCCGCTACCAGGTCGAGCAACTGGCCGAGGTGAGCGTGACCCACGACCAGCTGGCGTACCTGGAGAAAATCCCCTTCATCAAGCCGGACTTCATCCGTTTTCTCAGCCTGTTCCGCTTCAACCTGCGCTACGTGCAAATCGGCCTGGACGCCACCGGGCAACTGGCGATCCGCGTACGCGGCCCATGGCTGCATGTGATCCTCTACGAGATTCCGCTGCTGGCCATCATCAGTGAGGTTCGCAACCGCTACCGGTACCGTGACGTGGTCATCGAGCAAGTAGGCGAGCGCCTGTACCAGAAACTGGACTGGCTCAAGGCCCAAGCCAGCGCCGAGGAACTGGCCGGCTTGCAGCTCGCCGATTTCGGCACGCGCCGGCGCTTTTCCTACCGGGTGCAGGAAGAAGTGGTGCATATCCTCAAGCGTGACTTTCCGGGGCGTTTCGTGGGTACCAGCAACGTGCACCTGGCCCGTGAATACGACCTCAAGCCCATTGGCACCATGGCCCACGAGTGGTTCATGGCCCACCAGCAACTCGGCCCGCGCCTGGTCGACAGCCAGGCGGCGGCGCTTGAATGCTGGGTGCGCGAGTACCGTGGGTTGCTGGGCATTGCGCTGACCGACTGCATCACCATGGATGCGTTCCTGGGCGATTTCGACCTGTACTTCGCCAAGCTGTTCGATGGCCTGCGCCACGATTCCGGGGACCCACTGGCCTGGGCGGAAAAGGCCATCGCCCACTACGAGCGGCTGGGCATCGACCCCAAGGGCAAGACACTGATCTTTTCCGACGGGTTGGACTTCGAAAAGGCACTGATGCTGTACCGAGCGCTGCACGCGCGAATCAATGTGAGCTTTGGCATCGGTACGCGCCTGACGTGCGACATTCCCGGGGTGGAACCGATGAACATCGTGATCAAGATGACCGAGTGCAATGGCGCGCCGGTGGCGAAGATTTCCGACAGCCCGGGGAAAACGCAGTGCCGGGATGAGAACTTCGTGGCCTACCTGAAGCATGTGTTCAGGTTGGTTTGAGGGGCCGATACCTGCCCTATGGCGTTACACTGCACCACCGATTACCCGCACAAGGACTCCCATGCTCTACATCGTCATGCTCGGCGGCCGCCACCCAAGCGCAAAAATCGAAGTGCACGATGTGCTGTTCGCCCACGCAGACTCCCTGGAGCAAGCCTACCCGCAGCTACGCAGCGCCTGGTTCGGCAGTGCCAAAGGGTTGCACATCGATGCGTGGATGGAAGTTGCCGGGGTTGATGGCTATCGCGTGGAGTTGCGCCAAGGGCCTGCCCCCGCTGGCGCGCCACGCCTGTTCTTCATCAACCTGGGTGGCTACGAGCCGCAGGTGTTCGGCGAAGCGCACCACTACCTGCTGGTGGTCGCCCGGGACAAAGCCGAGGCGAAGAAGATGGGCAAGCAACGTATGCAGACGGGCTGGCTTAAGCCCCACACCGATGCCTTGCTGGAGGTCGACGATTGCCTGGCCATCGACCAGGTCGCCGGGCGCCATGTGCACCTGATCGAGGGTGACCACCCGCCCCTTGTGGCGCACTGCGATTACCTGCTGATCTGAACGGCTTGAAGCCGACTGTTTTCACCCGTTGGCGGTGTGCCTGGTAGGAGCGAGCGCAGCTCGCGATGGGCCGCAAGGCAACCCGCGCATCCTGTGCCGCGAAGCGCAAGGCCTGGGGCCGCTGCGCGCCCCATCGCGAGCTACGCTCGCTCCTACCGGGTCGGCGTAAAGCCTGCTCACGCCCCCTTCGGAGCCATTTCGATGGGGGCGCAGCGCCCATTGGCGCGAACTTTCTCAACCAACCGCGCCCGGTTGATGAACACATTGATTTCGCAACTGCCCGAATGCCGAACATCCTCCCAATACTCTGCATGGACGAGCTGGCCACCTTGCGGCCCTGTGTACGTGCCAGCGGCTTCGCGTGAAATGTAATCGCTTTCGCGTATGTACCTGAGCACGACCAGGTCCTGGTCCGGCGCCACCATGATCTGCCTGGGAACACCGAAGTAGTCGATCAACTCGCCCACTGGGCGACCTTTCCAGGCACTGGTGGCCTCAAGCGAGGAGCAGCCGCTGAGCGTGGCGGCTGCCAACGCCAGCATGAGCAATCGGTTCATCACCCCTTCCCTTTCGACATGAGTTATTTCGCAGGCATCTGCGCAAAGGCTTCATCGATCTGCTGCATGATGGTTGCCTTTAGCGCCTCACGATTCAGGGCCCGGAACAGCTCCGGCCCTGCCTTGGCCATTTGTGAGGCGGGCATTGCACCCAGGTGCTGCATTTTCTTGGCCTGGCGCTCGGTTGGGCGGCACACGAAGTCTCGGCTTTGCACAAGCCAAGCCTCGGGTTTGGTCTGCCACTGGCTGGAAAACTTTGCCGGGCGCAGTTCGTTGAACACGCTTCGATAATCCTGCGCACCCATGATCCGCACGCGGTTCTTCGCGCAATCGATTTCAACGTCGTAAGCCGTGAAGGTGGGTGTGCCGGGCGCTTCGTTGAACTGATAGACGCCCAGCGATTTCGCCCCACCCGGGCGCGCATAGATATTGTTGGCATCACCATCAGCGATGAATGCCTGGTTCGTACCCAGGCTGCCCTGGTGGTGAATGACCCAGAAGTCGCCAGTCGGCACATCACTTGCCTGAACCGTAAAGGTGCAGCAGAGCAGTGCCGCCGGCATGAAACGCCTTGCGCGAAAAACCATGGTCGGCCAGTCCTTTGCCAGGGTCCTGATAGCTTCGGTGCAGTGCACCCAGTAGGAAAACCATGGAATTTAGTGGCCTGGGTGCGCAGGGTCAATCGGCATGGGCCAGGGTCCGCACACGTTCAGTTCGGTCGTTTGCCTGAAAGGCCTAAACTGCAAGGGCTACAGCAAACAAGGCATTGTGCCACCTCGTACATCTGCACTAGTAGCCTGGCTCCGTACAACGGCTCTGAACGTTCGTTAACGGATACAACGCCTCATCAAACTGCTCCAACCGCGGAAACTGCATCGGCGCATCATCCGGCAACTGCTCCAGGCGCTGCTGATAACTGCGCAGAAAACCCTGGCGCGCCTCATCGCTGATATACGGCACATGCCAGGCCACGAACGGCTCCAGCACCTCGAACCCCACATAGGCCAAGGTCCCACGCAAAATCGGCCGCAGCATATCCTCCAGCGGCCCATGGATCGCCCCTTCGCCAAACATGTGCTCGCGCCCGCCAATGGTTACCGTCACCAGCGCCCGCTTGCCAGCCAGGCCGCCCTGGTCGTAGAAACGCTTGCCGCCGTAGCACACCCCGGACACCAGCACCCGGTCGATCCAGCCCTTGAGCATCGCCGGGGCCGAGAACCAGAAAATGGGGAAGTTCAGCACCAGCAGGTCCGCCCACAGCAGCTTGTCCAACTCCTGCTGGATATCCGCTGCAATGGAGCCCCCCTTCACCCCCAAGCGCTGCTCCAGTGCATACACCAGGTATTCCGGGTTTTCCCGGTGGCTGAAGTCATCGGCGCTGGCCACCGGGTTCCAGCCCATGGCATACAGGTCGCTCACCTGCACCTGGTGGCCCTGGGCACGGAAGGTGGCTGCCGCCTGGTCGCGCAGGGCGGCGGTGAAGGAACGTGGCTCGGGGTGGGCGTGAACGATCAGGACATTCATGGTTGATCCTCAAACAGTGGGCAAAGGGGACGTGGCCTTGCGCGTGGCCAACAGGCGGTCGAGCCAGTCCGGGTCCATTTCCGGCTCGCAGGAAAACAACAACCCGGTGTAGTCGCGGTGCGGCGGCTGGAAAATCGCCTCGCGGCTGCCGTGGTCAACCACTCGCCCGCGCTGCATCACCAGCACCTGGTCGGCGATTGCGCGCACGGTGGCCACGTCGTGGGTGATGAACAGGTAGGCCACGCCCAGCTCGCGCTGAATCCGGTCGAGCAGCTTCAGCACGCCCTCGGCCACCAGCTGGTCCAGGGCCGAGGTCACCTCGTCGCAAATGATCAGTTGCGGCTCGGCAGCCAACGCACGAGCGATGCAGATTCGCTGCTTCTGCCCACCCGACAGCTCGCGGGGCAAGCGGTCCATGTAGGTGGCCGGGTCCAGGTCGATCATCCGCAACAGCTCGGCGACCCGCTCGCGCAAGGCCTTGCCTTTGAGGCCCAGGTAAAAAGCCAGCGGCCGGCCGATGATGTCGACGATGCGTTGCCTGGGATTGAGCGCCGTGTCGGGGATCTGGTAGATCATCTGGATGCGCCGCAGCTGTTCCTTACTGCGCCGGCGGTAATCGCCAGGCAGGGCTTCACCGTCGTACAGCAACGCGCCGCTGGTGGCCGGCAGCAGGCCACTGATCAGGCGCGCCGTGGTGCTCTTGCCGCTGCCCGACTCACCGATTACCGCCAGTGTCTGGCCGCGATACAGCTTCAGCGAAACGTCATGCAGTACCGGCTGCTGACCGTAACTGGCGTTGGCGTTGCGCACCTCCAGCAACGGCTTTTGCGCCACCGGGCAGGCCTTGGCCGAGGTGTGGAAATTGCGCACGGCCCACAGCGACTGGGTGTAGGCCTGCTGCGGCGCGCTGAGCATGCGGCGGGTCTGCGCCTCTTCCACCAGGCTGCCGTGGCGCAGCACCATGATGCGGTCGGCCATCTGCGCCACCACCGCCAGGTCATGGCTGATGTACAGCGCGGCGCTGCCGAAGATTTTCACCGCATCGCGGATCGCCGCCAGCACCTCGATCTGGGTGGTGACATCCAGCGCCGTGGTCGGCTCGTCGAAAATGATCAGGTCCGGGTGGCTGGCCATGGCCATGGCGGTCATCACCCGCTGCAACTGCCCGCCGGAAAGCTGGTGCGGGTAACGCTGGCCGATATGCTCAGGGTCGGGCAGGCGCAGCAGGCGGTACAGCGCCACCGCCTCGGCCTCGGCCGTGGCACGGTCCTGGCCGCCGTTGATCACCGCGGTTTCCACATGCTGGTCGATCAGCCGGTGCGCTGGGTTGAACGAGGCGGCGGCACTCTGCGCCACATAGGCGATGCGCAGCCCGCGCAGTTTGCGCAGGGCCTCGGCGCTGCAATCAAGCAACTGCAAGCCATCGAAGCACACGCTGCCGCCGGTGATCCGGCAGCCGTCGCGCACGTAGCCCATGGCAGCCAGGCCCAGGGTCGACTTGCCAGCGCCGGACTCACCGATCAAGCCCAGCACCTCGCCGCGCCGAAGGGTCAGGTCGATGCCCTTGATCAGCGGGTGCCAGGCACCGTCATGATGGCCTTCGATGTGCAGGCCGCGGATTTCCAGCAGGGTATCGGCGTTCATGTTCAGCACTCCTTCAGGCCACTGGACAGGTGCAGCACCCAATCGACGACGAAGTTCACGCTCACCGTGATCAACGCCACGGCCAGGGCCGGCAGCAGCGGGCTGATGTCACCGAAGGTGATCAGCACCGCGTTATCGCGCACCATGCTGCCCCAGTCGGCGGTTGGCGGCTGGATGCCCAGGCCAAGGAACGACAGGGCGCTGATGAACAGGAAGACGAAACAAAAGCGCAGGCCGAACTCGGCAATCAGCGGCGCTGCGGCATTGGGCAACACCTCGCGGGTGACCAGCCACCACAGCCCCTCCCCGCGCAACCGCGCGGCCTCCACGTAGTCCTGCACCACCACGGTCATCGCCACGGCGCGTGACAGGCGGAATACCCGGGTGGCATCGAGCAGCGCGATCACCAGCACCAGCGAGGTGGCCGTGGTGCCGACCACGCTGAGGATCAGCAAGGCGAAGATCAGCTGCGGAATGGCCATCAGGATGTCCACCAGCCGTGACAGGCCCTGGTCGACCCAGCCGCCCTTGAGCGCGGCAACCAGGCCGCACAGGCCGCCCAGCAGGAACGCAAGGCTGGTGGTCAGGAAGGCGATGCCCAGGGTGTTGCGGGCGCCGTACAACAGGCGGCTGAAGGTGTCGCGCCCGAGGTTGTCGGTGCCCAGCAGGAACTGCGGGCTCCAGGGTGCGAAGCCCTCGCCCACCACCTGGGTTTCGCCATACGGCGCCAGCAGCGGTGCGAACAGCGCCACGCCGATGTAGGCAACGATCACCAGCAGGCCGAACTTCGCGCTCAGGGGCGCGCGCAGCAGCGGTGCGATCAGCTTCATGGTCTACCCCTTTGGATGCATCAGGCGTGGGTTGCTGGCGATCGACAGCACGTCGGCGCCGGTATTGAGCAGGATGTAGGTGCCGGCGAAAATCAGGCTGCAGGCCTGCACCACCGGAATGTCGCGCTTGGCCACCGAGTCCACCAGCAGCTGGCCCAGCCCCGGGTAGACGAACACCACTTCCACCACCACCACGCCCACCACCAGGTAGGCCAGGTTCAGCGCCACCACGTTGACGATTGGCGCCAGGGCATTGGGCAAGGCGTGCTTGAAGATGATCCGCGCAGGTGACACGCCCTTGAGCCTGGCCATTTCGATGTAGGGGCTGGCCAACAGGTTAATCAGCGCGGCACGGGTCATGCGCATCATCTGCGCGATCACCACCAGGCTCAGGGTGGCTACCGGCAGCACCGAAACCTCCAGCACGTCAGCCAGCGAGGCGTCGGTGGGCAGGCTGGAAATACCCGGCAGCCAGGCCAGCTTCACGGCGAACACCAGAATCAGCAGGTAGGCCACGAAGAACTCGGGGAACGACACCGCGCTCAGCGCGCCGGTGTTGAGCAGGCGGTCGAACCAGCTGTTGCGGTACAACGCCGCGAGCATGCCCAGCAGCAACGCCAGCGGCACCGAGAACAGCGCCGCCAGCAGGGCCAGGCTGAAGGTATTGCCCAACCGCGCGCCCACCAGTTCGGCAATCGGCCGCTGGTTGGCCAGCGACACCCCGAGGTCACCGTGGAGCAGGCGCCAGGCCCACTGCACGAAGCGTTGCAGCGGCGACAGGTCCAGCCCCAGTTGGCTGCGCAGGGCCGCCACGGTTTCCGGGGTGGCCGACTGGCCGAGCATGGCCTGGGCGATGTCCCCTGGCAGCATACCCACTGCCAGGAAAATCACCACCGAGACCGCAAACAGCGACAACAGGCCCAAGGCCAGGCGCTGCACAAGCAGTTTGCCAAGCATGTTCACCGTAGATGTCCTCGAATGAAAAGGGAGCGTTCAACCCTGCAAGCGCTGGCGGCTCAGGCTTGCCACCAGCGCTCGATCACCCGCAGGCCGTCCAGCTCGCCGTAGGGGGCGGTCTGCGGGCCGTGGGCCACCCGGCTGGAGCGGGCGGCAACGGAGCTGGCGAACAGCGGCACGATCGCCCCGCCGTCGTCGCGACACAGGGCCTGCATCTCGTTGTACATCTCGCGGCGCAGCGGCTCGTTCATCTCGCCGCGGGCGGCATTGAGCAACTGGTTGAAACGCGGGTTGTCCCAGTGGGTTTCATTCCATGCCGCGCCCTTGGCGTACCCGATGCTGAACATGCGGTCGGCGGTGAGGCTTGAGTACCAGAACGAGGTGGTGAACGGCTGTTTCATCCACACGTTGGTGAAAAAGCCATCGGCGGGCTCGCGCACCACGTCGATGTCGATGCCGGCCTGGCGGGCCTGCTCCTTGAACAACACGGCAGCGTCCACGGCGCCGCTGTAGGCTGCGTCGGAGGCCTGCAGGCGTACCTTGAGGCTGTCCATGCCGGCCTGGCGCAAGTAGAAACGGGCCTTGTCCGGGTCGTAGACACGCTGCTCCAGGGCCGGGTTGATAAAGCGGTTGCCCGGTTGCAGCGGGTGGTCGTTGCCGACCTGGCCATAGCCGTACAGCACCGAGGCCAGCAGGGCCTGGCGGTCGACCGCGTGCTTGAGCGCCAGGCGCACGTTGTTGTCGGCGAACTGTGGGCTGTTGCAGGCCATCGGGAAGGTGTAGTGCTGGGCGCCCTTGGTTTCCTCGATCACCAGTTTCGGGTTGCGCTTGAGCAGGGCCACGGTCTTGAGGTCGACCTTGTTGATCACATCGACCTTGCCGGTGACCAGGGCGTTGACCCGCGCCGCGCCATCGGCAATGGCGATCAGCTCGGCGCTGGCAAAGTGCGCCCTGCCCGGTTTCCAGTAATCCGGGCTGCGCTCAAGGTCCATGCGCACGCCCGGCTCGAAACCCTTGATGCGGTAACCACCTGTGCCCACCCCGGCCTGCCAGTCGGCCAGGCCATCCTTGGCGGGCATGATCACCAGGTGATAGTCGGCCACCACGTAGGCGAAGTCAGCATTGCCCGAGTGCAGTTCGAACACCACGGTGTCCGGCGCGCTGGCGTACACCTTGGCAACATCACCCAGCACGGTCTTGGCCGCGGAGGTGGACTTCTCGCCCAGGTGATGCTGGATCGAGGCAACCACGTCCTCTGCAACCAGCGGCTTGCCATTGTGGAACGTTACGCCCGGGCGCAGCTTGAACGTCCAGGTTTTCGCCTCCGGGCTGGATTCCCAGTGCTCGGCTAGTTCAGGAATGGCGGTGCCGTCCACGGCAATTTCGGTGAGGGTGTTGTACACCGCCGAAAAGCCGATGAAGGTGAAGGTGTCGACCCAAGAGCCTGGGTCTTTCGAGTCACTGGTGCTCCCCCCTGCCAGGCCCAGGCGCAGGGTGCCGCCGGGCTTGGGCGTGGCCTCGTCGGCGTGGCTGCGCAGCGGCAGGCCGAAGGCGAAGGCCCCGGCGATGGCCGCCGCGCCAGCGCTGAACCTGAGGAAATCCCGGCGCGGCAGGCTGCCTGCGGGAATGGCGTGCGGATTGTTCTTGTTGTTATCGCTCATGGCAGTTGCCCCTGTTGAACCGCAAGGAATTGTTGTTCGGTCAAAGCGGATTGCGTAGAAGCTGTGTATTATTTGTAATTGTTACCGTAACAAATACATTAGCGCGTGGACAAGCTGATTTCCAGCGCCCGCTAACGTGCTTTGGCAACCGTGTACTATCTACGCTTTCGCAGGGAGCATTGCCCCATGAGCCAGTCGACCCGGCTGATCACCGCTTCGTACATCCTTTCCTTCGTGGCTGCCAATGCGCCGCAGAAACTGCGCACCGAAACCATCGCCAAATGGGTCAAGGTGCACCCTACCCGGGTGCGCTCGATGGTGTCGCAGATGGTCAAGGCCAATATCCTGATGTCGTACCGTGGCGCCCAGGGCGGCGTGACCCTGGCCCGCCCGCCGCAGCAGATTACCTTGCGCGAGGTGTATGACGCGGTGCAGGAAAGTTCGCTGATCGCCGAGAAGATCGACAACCCGTTCGCGGGGCTGGAAGACCATTGCAAGGTGTACGAGGTATTCACCCGGCTGTTCGCGATGCTGGAGCAGAACATGCGCCTGGACCTGGGGACGATCACGGCGGACCAGTTATTCGTGGCGTTCGATACGCCCAAGGAACAATGCCCGCAAACGCGCCGCAATCCTTTGTAGGAGCGGGCTTGCCCCGCGAACACCGGCGAAGCCGGTGCCACGCACCGCGGTTTTTGCTTCGCGGGTCAAGCCCGCTCCTACAGAACGCGCCACGCCTCACGCGGCCCCCATCAGCTCCCTGGCGCACAGCCCAATCCGCCGACACGCCTCACCCAGCGCCTCAGCCCCCAACACCAACCCCAGGCGGATATGCCCAGCAGCGCTCGGCCCAAAGGCCTCCCCCGCCAACACCGACACCCCATGCAGGTCCAACAACCGGTCGGCAAACGCCTGCGCGCTAAGCCCGGTTTCGCGAATATCGACCATCACGAACATCCCACCATCAGGCCGCAACGGCCGCAGCCCTGGGCAGTTCGCAAGGCTGGCGCACACCAGGTCGCGGCGTTCACGGTAGGCCTCGCGCATGCCATCGAGCTCGGCCAACGGCTGCTCCAACGCCACCACCGCAGCGTCCTGAATAAAATCAGGGCAACCGTAAAGCATGCACAACGCCAGGTTTTCCAGGTGCCCGGCCAGTGCCGGTGGCCCCACCACCCAGCCAACCCGCCAGCCGGTCATGGCGTGGGACTTGGACAGGCTGTTGAGCGTTGCCGTGCGCTCGGCCATGCCGGGCAGGCTGGCCGGGCTGATGTGCTCGCCGTCGAACAGCAGCTCGCTGTACACCTCGTCGCTGATCAGCCACAGGTCATGGGCAACGCACAGCTCGGCCAAGGCCTCCCAGGTACTGCGCGGCAGGCTGGCGCCGGAGGGGTTGTGCGGGCTGTTCAGCGCCAGCGCGCGGGTGCGCGGGGTGATGCGTGCGGCCACCTCCTGGGCCTGCACACGAAAACCGTGCTCCGGGCGCACCGGCACCGGAATCACTGTAGCGCCACAGGCGCCGAACACGGCCTCGTAAGTAACGTACATCGGCTCGGCGACGATCACTTCATCGCCCGCCTGCAGCACGCACTGGGCCACGCTGAACAGCGCGCACTGGGCCCCAGCCAGGACGGTCACCTGGTCAGCCGTCACGGCTTGGCCGCTGCGCCGCTGGTGCCTACGGGCGATGGCTTCACGCAGGCTGCGCTTGCCGCGCACGTCGGCGTAATGGGTATTGCCGGCCTGCAGGCTGGCCACGGCGGCCTGAACGATCGGCGCCGGGGTGTCGAAGTCCGGGTCGCCAACCGATAACAGCAGCACGTCCTGGCCCTGCTCCAGCATGGCCAGGGCACGGTAGTGAATGTCCCAGGCGGCGGCGCCATCACCGGCGATGCGTTGTGTGAGTGAGGAAAATCGCATGGTTCGCTTCCTGTGGTTCTGGGCCAGGCTCAGCGCGCGCAGGCGTGCTTGAGCTCGATCAGGGTTACGCCGTTGCGGGCAAAGCCGCTGCGCAGGTCGCGTTGCAGCTCATCCAGGCTTTGCGGCTGTGCGACCGTGCAGCCAAAGGCGCGGGCCAGGCCTGCGAAGTCGGGGTTGCGCGGCAGCACGCCGATGGGCTCGATGGCCAGGGCCTGCATGTCGTCGCGGATCTGCCCCAGCGCGTCGTTGTTCCACAGCAACACCACCAGTGGGCGGTCAAGCTCTTCCACGGCGGTGGCCAGTTCCTGGGCGGTGTAGAGAAAACCGCCATCGCCCACCAACACCAGGCCGGGGCGCCCTGCGCTGCCGAACATCGCCCCGATGCCGGCCGGCAGGCCAAACCCAAGGGTGCCGTAGCCGGTCGGGTGCAACCAGCTGCGCGGGGCGCGGCTGTTGAACACATAGTTGCCGGTGTAGGCCAACTGGGTCATGTCGGTGCTGATGAACGCGTTGTCCGGCAGCGCTGCGGCCACTCGCTGCAGAATGGCCTGGTGCAGCGCCTGCAACGGGCCATGGCCGGCCTGCACGGCCTCGCGCAGGCGCGCCACCGCCGCCGTGGCCTGGGCCGCATCACGCCGCTCGCCCGGCAAACGTTCGAGCAGCGCCGCCAGGGTTTGCCGGGCATCGCCGTGCAACGCCTGCGCGCAGGGGTAGAAATCGTTGAACTTGCGTGGGTCGATATCCACCCGCAACAGCTCGCCGTTGAGCGGCAGGCGTTCGCGCCAGAAATCGGTGTCGGCCATCTCGGTGCCCACCGCCAGCACCACATCGGCCTCGGCGATCAGTGCCCAGCCAGGCTCCACGCACAGGGTGGAACCTGCGTTCAAGGGCGAATCGAGCGCCGCCAGGCCTTTGCCAGCCACGCTGGTGAACAGCGGCGCCGCCAGGCACTCGCTCAATGCCTGCAGCTCGGCCGCCGCCTGCAGTGCGCCACCGCCGGCAATGATCATCGGGCGCTTGGCAGCGGCCAGTTGCCGGGCCGCCTGCTCCAGGCTTTCGGGGTTGGCCGGGCCGCGCGCGGGGCGGCGCACTACCTGCGCGCTCCAGTCATGCGCCACCGGCGCGGCCAGCACATCCAGCGGCACGGAGATATGCACCGGCCGCGGGCGCTCGCTGTCGAACACCGCATAGGCGCGGGCGATCAGCTCGGGCAGGTCCTCGGGCTTCAGGGCCACGGCCGAGAAGGCCGTGATGGGCGCGGTCATGGCGCGTTGGTCCTGGGTTTCGTGCAGGCAGCCCCAGCCCTTGCCCAGGCTCGCGGTGTGGTTGACGCTGGAAATCACCAGCAGCGGAATCGAATCGGCGTAGGCCTGGCCGATGGCCGTGGCGGCGTTGGTCACGCCGGGGCCGGTGATGACGAAGCACACCCCGGGCTTGCCACTGACCCGGGCATAACCGTCGGCCATGAAGCCTGCGCCCTGCTCGTGGCGGGTGAGCACGTGGCGGATGCCGCTGCCGGGCAGGCCACGGTACAGCTCCAGGGTATGCACGCCGGGGATGCCGAAGACCGTGTCGACGCCATAGTTGGCCAGCAGGCGCACCAGCGCCTGGCCGGCGGTGAGGGTTGGGTGGGTCATGTTCATGTCCTTACGCCTGGCCCAGGCGAATCAAGGCATCGACGGCGGTGGTGCCGCTGGCACCGACCATCAGGGGGTTCACATCCAGCTCCAGCAATTGGCTGGCGTTTTCACAGGCATAGTCGGCCACGGCGCCGATGGCGGCGACCAAGGCGTCCAGGTCGGCCGCAGGCTTACCACGGTAGCCCTGCAGCAGCGCTGCACTGCGCAGGGACAGCACAGCCTTGCGGATCGCACCTTCGGTGGTGGGCAGCAGCAAACTGGTGCTGTCCTTGAGCAGTTCGACCAGGGTGCCACCTGCGCCAATCACCAGCGCCAGGGCAAAGTCCGGCTCGCGCTTGATACCCACGATCAACTCGGCCAATGGCGCGGCGGCCATGGGTTCGAGCAGCACCCGGTCGAATGCCAGGCCCGGTGCGTAGGCGGCAATGCGCGCCTGCATGTTCGCCAGGGTCTGGCTGAGCGCTGCCTCGTCGGCAAGGTTCAGGGCCACGGCGCCCGCTTCGGTCTTGTGCGGCAACTGCGCACTGATGGCCTTGAGCACCAGCGGGTAACCCACCTCGCGGGCAGCGGCCAATGCGCCCTGTGGGCTGCTGGCAACGCCCAGCGGCACCGGCAGGCCGAAACTGCGTAGGGCTTGCTTCGACGCCCATTCGTCCAGCACCTGGCTGGCACCTTGCAGTGCCGGTGGGCACAGCGGCACCAGCGCCGACTCGCCCAGCGCCAGCAAGGCCTGGCGGTTCCGGGCATAGCGCGCCACGCGCCCCCAGGCCGCCAGGCCATCCTCGACACCTTGCAGCGCCGGCACGCCGGCCGCATGCAAACGCTCGCGGGCGCTGGCTGGCAGCAGTTCAGGGAAGGCCGAGGTCACGAAGCCCACCTTGCCATGGCGGGCCAGCGCCGCGCAGAAAAGCTCTAGCAGCAGGTCGCACTCCTTGCGCTCGCCGGTGAACTCGGCGGGGTAGTCGAGCACCAGCATGGCGGCGTCGGCATCGCTGCGCAGGGCGCAGTCGAGCATGTGCTGCTTGGCCGGGCCATCACCCCAGATGGCCGTGGTGAAGTCCAGCGGGTTGACCAGGTTGGCGTAGGCCGGCAACACCTGGGCCAACGCGTCGACCTGGCTGGCGTCCAGGGCCGGCAAGCACAGCTGGTTGCTTTCGCTGTAATCGGCGATCAGCCCGGCATCGCCGCCCGAGCAGGCCAGCGCGATCAGGCTGTTGCCCTTGGGCAGATGGCCGCAGGCGGCGGCCTTGAGGGTTTCGACGAAGCTCACCGGGCCGCTGACGCGGATCACCCCCAGGCGCTGGAACAGGCTGTCGTACAGCGCATCGGAGCCAGACAGCGAGCTGGTGTGGCTCAGCGCAAGCTCCGCGCCAATCTGCGAAACGCCGGTTTTCAGGGCAACGATCGGGATGCCCTTCTCCAGCGCCTTGTGCGCCGCACGGGCGAACCCCGGCACATTCTTCAGGCCTTCCAGGTGCAGGCCGATGGCGGTGACGCGCGGCTCATCGAGCAGCACGTCCATCAACTCGGCGATACCCAGTTGCGCCTGGTTGCCGACCGAGGCCATGTAGGCCACCGGCAGCGAGCGGTCGCTCATCGACAGGTTGTAGGCGAAGTTGCCGCTCTGGGTCAGCACCGCCACGCCCCGCTCCACCGCCTTGCCACCATGGGCCACTGGCCACAGCGCGGCACTGTGCAGGTAGTCGAGCAGGCCGTAGCAGTTAGGCCCAAGCAGGGCCATGTCGCCAGCGGCCTGCAGCAGCTGGCGTTGCAGGGCCTGGCCCTCGGCGCCGCTTTCGGCGAACCCCGAGGCATAGCAGATCGCCCCGCCCGCCCCTTTGGCGGCGAGTTCGGCCACGCAGGCCAGGGTCAGTTCACGGTTGGTGGCGATGAACACGGCGTCTGGCGCGCACGGCAACTCGGCCACACTGCGCACGCAGGGCACGCCGTCGAGGCTGTCGTGCTGCGGGTTGACCAGCCACAGCGGGCCCTGGAAGCCACCCTCGGCGCAGCGCTTGAGCGCGCGGGCCATGCTGCGCCCGCCAACGAAGGCCAGGTGCCGGGGCGCCAGCAGGCGCTTGAGGTTGTCACGAATGGCGTGGGACATGGCGATTCTCCGGGGTGCTCAACGCAGCAGTGGCCGCAGCAATTCGCGGGCGATGATGTGCCGCTGGATTTCCGAGGTGCCTTCCCAGATCCGCTCGATGCGTGCATTGCGCCAAATTCGCTCGACCGGCCCCTCGTCCATCAGGCCCATGCCGCCGAAAATCTGCACCGCCTCGTCGGCCACCTTGCCCAGCACTTCGCTGGCAAACAGCTTGGCCATGCCGGCTTCGCCGTCGGTCATGCTGCCTTGGTCCATCTTCCAGGCGGTGTGCAGGGTCAGCAGCTCGGCGGCTTTGATCTGCGTGGCCATGTCGGCCAGCTTGAACGACACGCCTTGGTAGGTGCCAATGGGCTGGCCGAACTGCTTGCGGTCGGCCGCCCATTGCAGCGACACGTCCAGCGCGCGCTGGGCCTGGCCGACGCAGTTGGCGGCGACCATCACCCGGCCTGCAGTGAGCCAGGCGTTGGCCACTTCCCAGCCTTTGCCAACCTCGCCCAGCACCTTGCTGGCCGGCACCTTGCAGTCGTCGAAGAACAGCTCGTAAGTGTGGTAGCCACGATTGCTCACGCATTTGGGGCCGCGGCGGATGGTCATGCCCGGGGTGTTGCGGTCGACCAGCAGGGCGGTGACGGCGTTGCGCTTGCGGCCGTTGTGTTCATAGGTGTCGGTCACGGCGAACACAATCGCGAAGTCGGCGTGCCCGGCATGGCTGATGAAGTGCTTGCTGCCGTTGATCACGAAGTCGTCGCCTTCGCGTATTGCGCGGGTCTTGATCGAGTTGGCGTCGGAGCCTGCGCCCGGCTCGGTCAGGGCGAAACAGTCAGTTTTTTCACCGCGGATGCACGGCAGCAAGTAGTCCTCGACCTGCTGGCCTGTGCAAGCCATGAGGATTTTCGACGGCCGCGCCACGAACACATGCAACGCCCAGGACACCTTCGACAGCTCGCGTTCGATCAGCGCCTGGGACAGGTAATCGAGGCCGCCGCCGCCCACTTCCTCGGGCATGTTGAACGCATAGAAGCCAGCGGCGATGGCTTTGCCGCGGATCTGCGCGGCCAGCTGCGCTGGCACCTCGTCGGCACGGTCGACCGCTTCTTCATGGGGCAGCAACTCCTTGGCAACGAAGCTGCGTACGGCATCCACCAACATTTCTTGTTCTTGGGTCAGTTGGAAATTCATGGCCTGTTCCTGGGTAACCGGGGAATGAGGAAGTGCTTACTTGCCGGTGAAGCGTGGCGGGCGTTTTTCCGTGGCTGCGCGCAAGGCCTCGGCGCCGTCGGCGCTGCGCCCGCACAGCAACCCGGCGGCCAGTTCGGCGCTGAGCTGGTCGGCGAGGTTGCGCGAGGCGCCTTGGCGTATCAGGCGCTTGGTTTGCGCGAAGGCGAAGGTCGGGCCTTGGGCCAGGCGCGCTGCCAGTTCGGCGGTGGCGCCAGGCAACTGGTCATCGTCGACCAGCTCACCGACCAGGCCGGCCGCCAGGGCGCGCTCGGCGCTCCAGAGCTCGTCGAGGAACAACAGGCGCTTGGCTTGCTCGCTGCCTATCAGGCGCGGCAGGTGCCAGCTGGCACCGGCGTCCGGGGAGTAGGCCATGCTGGTGTAGCCGGCCTTGAAGCGTGCCGAGCGGGCGGCCAGGCGCAGGTCGCAGCACAGCGACAGGTCCATGCCGGCGCCCACGGCGGTGCCGTTGATGGCGGCGATGGTGGGTTTGTCGAGGCTGTGCAGGCAGTGCATCAGGGCATGGGCGGTTTCGGTCCAGCCGTAGCTTTCCAGGGCGCCGCGGGCTTCGGCCTCGGCCCATTCGGCGAGGTCGGCGCCGGCGCAGAAGCTGCGGCCAGTGCCGGTCAGCACCACCACACGCACGGCGGGGTCGGTGTTGTATGCCGCGAGGGTGGCATGCAGGGCCTTGAGGGTGGGAATGTCCAGCGCATTGCGCTGTTCGGGGCGGTTCAGGGTGAGCCAGGCGACACCGGCTTCAACCTGCGTGAGGAGGGACGACGGAGCAGTCATGACAGGCCTCGAATTATTGTGATTGGGGTGAGACGTGAGGCTCATGCTAAACGAGTGTTCAACAAGGAGGCAATTGGGGTAGGAGGCGGTGTTACAACTTCGAACAAGATCAAGCGCCGCCTGCGCGGCGGATCGCGACCTACGGTCGCTCCTACGTCTGTGTTGGGCCAAATATCGAAACGTAGGAGCGAGCGCAGCTCGCGATGCGCCGCGCGGGCGGCGCTCGATCTCCCAGGCGCTGCCAAAACACCGGCGAACCCTTGCCGCCCCTCAAGCCACCGACACTTCCACCCCCACCCCCTGGCGCTTGCGCTGCACCAGGAAATACGCCGCATAGCACACAGCAATAAACCCAAACCCCCAATACAACGAAGGCCGCTGCGTCTCATCCATCGCCAGGAACACGAACAGCGAGCTGCACAAGGTGATGCACAACAACGGCAACAGCGGATACAACGGTGCCCGGTACTTCAGCTCACTCAACTGCCCCCCTTCACGCAGGAACTGCCGGCGGAAGCGGTACTGGGCCAGGGCGATGACGATCCAGGTCACCGTGCCCGACATGCCGCTCACCGCCATCAGCACCATGAATAACGTGTCGGCGGCAATGAAGCTGGTCAACAGCGAAACCAGGGCAAAACACAAGGTGATGAACAGCGCCCGCAGCGGCACCCCACGGCTACTCAGGGGCGACAGGCTGCGCGGGGCCATGCCGGTCTTGGACATCGCCCAGAGAATCCGCGTAGAGGCATAAAGCCCAGAGTTGCCCACCGAAAGAATCGCCGTGAGGATCACGAAGTTCATCAGGTCTGCAGCAAAGGGAATGCCGACCATGTCGAACACCTGCACGAACGGGCTTTCCATCAACCCGGCCTGCTGCCACGGCACGATCGCCGAGAGCACCACGATCGCCAACACATAGAAAATCAGCACACGGAACACCACATTGCGCACGGCGCGGGGGATGCTTTTCTCCGGCTGGTCCGTCTCGCCCGCCGCCACGCCCATGATCTCGCAGCCTTGGAAGGCATAGACCACGGTCATCATCACCGCGAACACCGCAGGCAGGCCATTGGGGAACAGTGAATCACCGACCAGGTTGCTCATCAGCGGCGCTGGCGCCCCGCTGGTCAGCGGTATGGCGCCGAAGATCACCAGCACGCCGACGATGATGAAGCCGAGAATCGCCGCCACCTTGACGCCGGAAAACCAGTATTCCGCCTCGCCGAACGCCCGTGTCGCCAGGGCATTGATACCGAACAGCACGGCCACGAACAGCGCCGACCAGTACCAGATCGGCACCGCTGGGAACCAGCGCACCATCAGCATCCCTGCGGCCGTGAATTCCAGGCCTACGGTGGTGGCCCAGCTCATCCAGTACACCCAGCCGATCATGAAGCCCGTGGCCGGGCCGATGAACTTCGTCGCGTGGGCCTGGAAAGAGCCGGACACCGGCATTTGCACCGACAGCTCACCCAGGCAGACCATCACCAGGTACATCAGGAACCCGGCCACCAGGTAGGCGAGGATCGCGCCCACCGGCCCGCCCTGGTTGATGGTCACGCCCGAGCCCATGAACAACCCGGTGCCGATCACGCCCCCGAGCGAGAGCATGAAAATGTGCCGGCTCTTCAACGCCCGCGTGAGGTGAATACCTTCAGCTTTACGGCCTTTCATTATTGTTATCTCCAATAAGCCTCGTGAACCGCGTGGGTGGCGGTTGCCTGGATTATTGGAAAGCGATGTAAGGCCCGGTTGAACGTAAGGATCGAAGATGTAAAAAGTCGTAAGGTTTTTGTCGCTCAGCCGGCCAGCAAGGCAGCCAGGCTGGCGTCGGCGCGCTGCAGTTGCTCGCGCAGCACCGGGCCCAGGGCTTGGACCCCGGGTTTGTCGCAGGCCAAGGCCTGCGCCTCAAGCCCACGCAAGGTTGCCGCCAGGCCGCACAGTCCCATGGAGTCGCTGCTTCCGGCCAGGCGATGGGCCAGGTGCGTGACTTCCGTGCAGTCGCCGGCTTCCAGTGCCTCCAGCAAGGGCTGGCGCTGTTGCGCCAGGCCGTCACGCAGGCTGCCCAGCAGGCCGTGCAGCTTTTGCTCGCCCAACAGCGTGCGGTGGGTGTCCAGCAGCGCCTGGTCGAGCCAGGCAGCAGTGGCCGGCGCACACGCGGGCCACTGCCCTGCCAGGGCCTGGCGTAAGCTGGCCAGTTTCAGAGGCTTGCCCAGCACCCCTTGCATGCCGGCATCCAGGTAGCTGCGCACCACCCCAGGCTGCACACTGGCCGTCAGGGCCAGGATGCGCGTGTGGCGGTTGGCTGTGCTACCCGCGCGCAATTGCCGGCACAGCTCCACGCCACTGATACCCGGCAGGTGCACGTCGAGCAGAATCAGGTCGAAGCGCCGCTGGGCACACAGCTGCAAACCCTGTTCGGCATCGTCGGCCAGTTGCACCCTGTGCCCGTCGCGCTCCAGCAACCCGCTGGCCACCTCGCGGTTCAGGGCCACGTCTTCCACCACCAGGATGTCCAGCGGCGTGCTGCCGGCAATCGCCATCGCTTGCACTGGCGCTGGCTGCACGCTTGCAAGTTCCAGCTCCAGCCAGAAGCAGCTGCCCTCGCCCTCCCGGCTGTGCACGCCAATCTGCCCGCCCATCTGTTCAACCAAGTGCTTGCTGATCGCAAGCCCCAGGCCCGTGCCGCCATAGCGCCGCGCCACCGCCTCGCTGGCCTGGACGAAGCGCCCGAAAATCTTCGGCAACATGGCCGGGCAAATGCCGATGCCGTCGTCGGTAACGCTTAGGCGCAGGCGCTGGCGCCCGGCCAACGCCTGCAGCACCTGCACCTCGACCCGAATTTCGCCGCCCTCGGTAAACTTGATGGCATTGGCCAGCAAGTTGCTCAGCACCTGGCGCAGATACTGCTCGGCGCCATGCTGATGCGCAGCCAGTTGCGGGTCGATACGCCACAGCAACACGTTGTCGTTGGCCAGTGCACGGGGCTCAAGCAGCGTAACCACCTCGTCGCACAGCTGACGCAGGGAAAAATCCACGGCCTCAGGGTGGCTTTCACCTTCTTCCAGGCGGGCGAAGTACAACACCTCGTTGAGAATGCCCAACAGCCCCTCGCCGGCCTTGTACAGGGCCTCCAGGCGTTGCCGGTTCTGCCCGTCGAGCCCGGCGCCACGCAGCAGTTCGGCCATGCCCAGGATGCCGTTGAGCGGCGTTCGCAGCTCGTGGCTCATGGTGGCCAGAAAGCGCGACTTGGCCAGGTTGGCGGCCTCTGCCTCGTTCTTGGCGTGCATCAGGCTGGCGGTGCGCCGCTCCACCCGCTTCTGCAGCTCATCGCGTTTACCCTGCAGGGCCCGGCGGTCGTTTTCACGGCGCTCGCTGTCGGTGAGAATGGCCCGGCGCATGTCATCCAGCGCCAGCGCCACGCTGTCGATTTCATCCGTGTGCGGCGAACGGCGCTTGTTCAGGCGCAGCGGCTCGTGCCACTGCCCGGCACCGATACGCCGGGCGAATTCGGCCATCACCTGCAGGTGCCGCGTCACCAGGCGGTAGAACAACCCCGACAGCGCCAGCGCCAGGCCACAGAGGAACACGCCCATCCACAGCAGGCTGGCAAGCCCGGTGGCGACCAGCCGCCGGTGTACCGCGCCGAGGTCGGTGCTCACCTCCAGCTCGCCCAACTGCCGCAGCGGCCCGGACGGTGGCTGGTAATCCAGGGCAAAGCGCTCGACCCGTAACGGCCCCGTTGCCGTCGGGTCGCCCTGCTGCAAGGTGAAGTCGGGGCTGCTCAGGCGCACCAAGGCCACATCGGAAAAATCCACCAGGCCGCGCAACTGCACGTTCAGTTGCTCCTGGTTCAGGTCCCACAGGCTGCGCTCCAGGCTGGCCAGGTAGCCGGCGCGGATCAGCGCCATGCGCGTATCGATCTCGCGCATTTCCCGGCGGTATTCGAAGTACAGCTGCACGCTGCTGGCCAGCACCGTGAAGCACAGGCTGAACAGCAGGATGAACAGCAGCAGCCGGCGCAGCAGGCCACCGGGTTGCAGGCGGCTCATGGCTGGCGAACCATGTCGCGGTAGGTAACCTCGCTTTCCTGCAGCCAGCGCTCCAATTCGCCTGCGTCAGCCATCTGCTGCAACTGCGCGTCGATCTCGGCCATGTGCGTGCTCAACGGTGAGCGGCGCGACACAGCCACGCGCAGGTAGTCGACGCTCAGCGCCGGTGGCAGCGCAACGATGTCGCCAGCGCCAGGCAGGTGCTCGACGAACAGCTGGCCGGTGCGCCGCTCTTGAATCACGAAGTCAATGCGCCCGCGAATCAGCTTGCCAAAGTTCTGCCCGCTGCTGGAAACCCATTCAATGTTCTGGTGCTGGGCCACGAATTGGTCGAACGCCGGCCCATAGCTTTCGCCGAACAGCAGCCCGCCACGGTAGCGCGCCAGGTCCTCCAGCCGGTTGAAGGCCAATGGGTGCTGGCGGTTGGCGAACACCGCCACCTCCTCGCGCAGCACCGGCACCTTGGAAAAACGCAGGGTCTGCTCACGCTGCGCCGAGGTGTACGCCAGCACCACGTCCACCCGCCCCTCGGCGGCATCGAGCAGGCAGCGCTGCCAGTTGCCCAGTACCACCATCTCGACACGGTAGCCCAGCCGCCCGAACAACTCGCGCACCACCGTGGGTGCCAGCCCGCGGGGCTGCTTGCCGTCACTCCAGGACACCGGCGGGTACACCGGGTAGTCGCAATAGCGCACGCTGGTGGCCGCCTGCAGCGCAGTGCTGGCCAGCAGCGCCAGCAGGCCCAGCACGCTGCGTCTCACGCCGCCACGCTGGCGGTGAACAGGTAGCCGGCACCGTGGATGGTGATGATCAGTTCCGGTTCGGCCGGGTCGTCATGCAGCTTGCGCCGCAGGCGGCCGACCAGCACATCGATGGAGCGGTCGTTGGGCACCCATTCGCGGTTGCGAATCTGGTCCATCAGCTGGTCACGGCTGAGGGTGTGGCCGCTGTTGCGCAGGAACACGCTGAGCAGTTGGAATTCACCCTGGGTCAACAGGGTTTCGCCGCCTTTCGGGTCAACCAGGCGGCGGCGATCGCAGTCCAGCGCCCACGCGCCGAACTGCTTGAGGGCCAGGTTGGCCGGGGCGCTCGGGCGGGCGACCTGGGCGTGGCGCACGCGGCGGATCAGGTTCTTCGCGCGGGACACGAGTTCGCGGGGGTTCAGCGGTTTGCTCACGTAGTCGTCGGCGCCGCATTCCAGGCCGACGATACGGTCGATTTCGTCATTGCGGCCGGTGATCAGGATGATCCCCACTTCCGAGCGCACCCGCAGCTCGCGGGTCAGGGTCAGGCCGTCCTTGCCGGGCAGGCGGATATCCAGCATCAGCAGGTCCACCGGCTGCTCGGCCAGCAGCGCTTCGGCCTGCTCGGCAGTGGCGGCGCAGTGCACGGTGTAGCCTTCCTGGGACAGGTAGGCCTGGAGCAAATCACGAATCAGCGGATCGTCGTCGACGATCAGTACCTGAGAGGTCATCGCGCAGTGTCCTGAGGCGCCCGAGGGCATTGTTCTTATTAGACTGGGCCAAGACTAACGATTGCTGAACGGTCGATCAACAGCCCTCATCGGGCAGGGTGAAGCGTTGCCGACCACCGGCTTGCAGGCCATCGACCCAGGCTTCGCAAATCTGTACGCCCTGGGCCGGGGTGAAGGTGCCAGGGTTCAGGCCGGACTCCAGCCATAGCCCGTCGAGCAAGGCGCTGAGGCTGATGGCGGCAAGGTCGGCGTCGAACTGCTTCCAGCCCTGCTCGCGGGCAAGCTCGGCAAGCAGGGTACGCAGCTCGCGGCGGTACTCGCCGTAGGAATGGTCATGGACCTGGTTGATCGCCTCGGCGGTTTTCACCGCCCCCCAGAATGCCAGCCAGGCGTCCAGCAGCTGTGGGTCGAGCAATTCTGCGCTGAACGAGCCGCGAAAGAATGCCGACAAGCGCTCGCGGGCATTGGGCGCGGCCTGGGCCATGGCCTCGCGCAGCAGTTGCATGACCCTGCCGGTGACGGCCATGTAGGCGTCGGCCACCAGTTCGTCCTTGCCGGCGTAGTGATGGCTGATCAGGCCCACCGAAACGCCGGCCTCGGCGCAGATCTTGCGAATCGAGGCACCTTGGAAGCCATGGCGCTTGAGGCATACCAGAGTGGCCTCGACCAGGTTGGCCTTGCGCAGTTCGGGCAGCATGCGGCTGAAGCGGGCTTCATGGGGCATGGGCATTTCTCACAGGCGGCACAGTTGAACGACTGTATAGCAAGTCGCCTGGAAAGCGATACCCTGTTTATACTCCGGGGCGCTGATACACCCCGCCCGCACCCACGCCCACGATAAAAACAACAGAGGCTAGCGCCATGACCGACCTGATCCAGCACACCCTCGACGAAGGCCTGCTGACCGTGCGCCTGAACCGCCCCGACAAACTCAATGCGCTGACCAACGCCATGTATGCGCGCCTTGCGCAGCTGTTCGAAATGGCCGAGCAGGACCCGCAGGTGGCGGTGATCGTGCTGACCGGCAGCGCCAGTTGCTTCACCGCGGGCAACGACTTGCCAGATTTTCTGGAACGGCCCCCGACCGACTTGCAAAGCCCGGTATTTCGCATGATGCGGGCGGTGATGGCGCTGGAGAAACCGTTGATTGCCGCAGTGGCCGGCCCCGCCATCGGCATTGGTACCACGTTGTTGCTGCATTGCGACCAGGTGCTGGTGAGCCGCGATGCCAAGTTGCGCACGCCGTTCGTGGCGCTGGGTGTGTGCCCGGAGTTTGGCGCAAGCCTGTTGCTGCCGCAGTTGCTGGGCCATGCACGGGCCGCGCAGCTGTTGCTGTGCAGTCAGGCGCTCAGCGGCGAGCAGGCCGTGCAATGGGGGCTGGCCACCGAATTGTGCGAGGACGGTGCGCAGTGCCAGGCCGCCGCCATCACGCTCGCCCGGCGCCTTCAGCGGCTGCCGGCCGAGGCGCTGCGCGTGAGCAAGCGGTTGCTCAAGGCCCCGCAACGCGAGGCGCTGGCGGCCACGGTGAGCACCGAAGGCCTGCTGTTCATCGAACGGCTGAACAGCGCCGAGGCGAAGGCGGCGTTGGCAAGCGCGATGCGCCGGTAGGCGGGCCGCACGCCCCTGAGCGAGCGCAGCTCGCGATGCCGCGCGCAGCGGCCCCAGGGTTTCAGCTTCGCGGTTCTGAACGCCGGGGCTGCGTTGCAGCCCTTCGCGAGCTGCGCTCGCTCCTACCGGGGCGCCGGCCTGCAGATCGGTATCTGAGCAGCAGACCAAGGCTGCGCCGGTGCTTGCAGATCGCATTTTCAAGCACAGACGATGAACCTGGTAGGAGCGAACGCAGCTCGCGAAGGGCTGCAAAGCAGCCCCGGCATCATGTGCCACGAAGCTGTAACCCTGGGGCCGCTGCGCGCCCCATCGCGAGCTGCGCTCGCTCCTACCGGGGCGGCGTCGCCTGCAGATGGGTGCCTGAGCAGCAGACCAAGGCTGTGCCGGTGCTTGCAGATCGCATTTTCAAGCACAGACGATGAACCTGGTAGGAGCGAGCGCAGCTCGCGAAGGGCTGCAAAGCAGCCCCAACATCATGTGCCACGAAGCTGCAACGCTGGGGCCGCTGCGCGCCCCATCGCGAGCTGCGGGGTATTGCGGTGCATGGTCGTCGCGTTATCCTTGCCATTCACCTTTCACGGAGCATGGCCATGCACATCCGGATCGTCGACTTCAGTGAAACCCGGGTGGCCGCACTCGAACACCGCGGGCCGCCCAGCCAGTTGGGGGAAAGTGTCGCGCGGTTTCGCCAATGGCGCATGGACAGCGGCCAATCGCCGGTGGCCAGCAGCCGCACGTTCGGCATTCCCTTCGGCAACCCCGACACCACCCCAGCACACGCATTCCGTTTCGCCGTGTGCGGTGAGATCGACGAACCCGTGCGCGAAAATGCAGCCGGCGTGCACGAGCGGGTCATCCCCGCTGGGCGTTGCGCCGTGATTCGTCATAGTGGTTCAACTGACCACATTGGCCAAAGCCTCTACCCGCTACTGCACGACTGGCTGCCCGCCAGCGGTGAAACACTGGGCGATCACCCCGTGTTCTTCCACTACCTGAGCGTGTACCCGCAAACGCCGCTGGATCAATGGCAGACCGATATCTACGTTCCCCTCAAGTAGCCACGAACGAACCTTCTGCAGCCAGGTTGGCGAACATGGCCAAGCCTTCAGAATGGCGAAGCTAATCATTTCATTTTTGCAACGATGAGTTTCCGACAGTTCTATTTTGAAAAACAAAGTTCATCGATAAGCTTCTCCCATCACAGCAAACAACCCCCTTGGAGAAACATCATGAACGGCAAACTTGAAGGCAAAATCGCAATCGTCACCGGCGGCACCAGCGGCATCGGCCTGGCCACTGCCAAGCTCTTCGCAAGTGAAGGTGCCACCCTGTACATCACCGGCCGCCGCCAGGCCGAACTGGACGCCGCCGTCGCGCAAATCGGCAATGCCATCGGCGTGCAGGTCGACTCCTCGAAGCTGGAACAACTCAACGCATTCTATGACCGCGTCAAGGCTGAACAGGGGCGTATCGACGTGCTGTTCGCCAACGCAGGTGGCGGTTCGATGCTGCCGCTGGGCGAGATCACCGAAGCGCACTACTACGACACCTTCGACCGTAACGTCAAAGGCACGCTGTTCACCGTGCAACAGGCCCTGCCGCTGCTGGCGCCCAATGCATCGGTAATTCTCACCGGCTCCACCGCCGCCAGCTCCGGCACGGCAGCCTTCAGCGTATACGCCGCCTCCAAGGCCGCCGTGCGGGCCTTCGCCCGGAACTGGATTCTCGACCTGAAAGACCGCAACGTGCGGGTCAACACCATCAGCCCCGGCGCTACCCGCACCCCGGGCCTGGTCGACCTGGCCGGCCCAGATGCGGCGCAGCAGCAAGGCCTGCTCGACTACCTGGCTGCACAGATTCCCCTGGGCCGTGTGGGTGAGCCGGAAGAGATCGCCAAGGCCGCCTTGTTCCTGGCCTCCAGCGATGCCAGCTTCGTCAACGGCACTGAACTGTTCGTCGACGGTGGCCAGGCGCAAATCTGAACCCAACCCGCACATGGCGCGCCCTTCGAGGCGCGCTTTGCGCTTGGCTCAGGAATCGGCCAGAGGTTGCCCAGCCACGCGCCGTCCACCCTTGAGGTTCACCATCACCAGGCCGGCCAGCGACAGCGCCGCACCCAGGATGAAGCTTTGGCTGATCGACTCACCCAGCACGGCTACGCCCATCAACACGCCGAACACCGGCGTCATGAACGCCATGACGCCCAGGCGCGCGGCCAAGTAACGCCTAAGCAGCCAGAACCAGATGAGGTAACTGGCAAACGACACGACCAACGTCTGGAAAACCAGGCTGGCAGTGGCCGTCGCCGTGAAGGATGCGCGGGTCTGGCCGGTTGCCAAGGCCACCACCAGCAACAGCACACAGCCACCGGCAAGCTGGTAGAACAGCGTTTGCGTGGCCGGCGCTTCGCTCAACCGGCTGGTCCGCACGGCAACCGTGGTCAGGCCCCAGGCGGCACCTGCACACAAGCCCAGCGCATCGCCCCACAGCCCGGTTGCCCCATAGCCCGGCGAGGACGGCCCCCAGAACGCCACGGCAATGCCGGCAAACGCAAGCCCGACGCCGAACCACTGGCGCGCCTGCAAACGCTCTTCGGGCAACCTGACGTGCAGGCCGATGGCGGCGAACAGGGGCGCGGTATAGAGGAACACGGCCATGTGCGACGCACTCGTCCAGTGCAAGCCTTGGGCGATGAACAGGAACTCCGCGCCAAACAAGCAGCCAACCACCAGCCCCGAGCGGCACCACAGTCCGTCGATCCAAGGCGTGCGGCTGCCCCACCTACCCAACAGCCACACCAGCAGCGCCGCAACCCCTGAGCGCAGCGCGACCTGCACCGTCAGTGGAACATCTTCGGCCACCGCTTTCATCGCAACCTGCTGGGCGCCCCAGGTCAGGCACAGCGCGACCATGATCGCCACAGCCAGGCCGTCCACCGGTTTTCTTGCTTGCATGAGATACCTGCCTCAGGGCGCCCGCGACCAGGCAGGGGCGCATCCAGGTTGGGCAAAGGAAGGCCGCAGCCCTGCAGGCTACGGCCAGGGTGGTCAGACGCTACGGGTGACGCCGCCATCGACCCTGATGTTCTGCCCGGTGATATAGGCTGCGCCTTCACTGGCCAGGAAGGCCACCGTCGCGGCAATTTCCTCGCTGGTGCCGTAGCGCTTGAGCGGCACGCTGTCACGGCGCTGCTCGGTGGCCGGCAGGCTGTCTATCCAACCCGGGAGGATGTTGTTGATACGCACGTTATCCCCGGCGAAATTGTCGGCGAAGATCTTGGTGAACGCGGCCAGGCCCGAGCGGAACACGGCGGAGGTGGGGAACATCTCGCTGGGCTCGAAGGCCCAGGCGGTGGAAATGTTGATGATTACCCCACCCTTCTGGCGCTGCATGTGAGGGGTGACCAGGCGCGTTGGGCGAATGACATTGAGCAGGTAGGTTTCCATGCCCTTGTGCCAGTCCTCGTCGCTGATCTCCAGAATCGGCGCGCGCGGCCCGTGGCCTGCGCTGTTGACCAGCACATCGATACGGCCCCACTTCTGCACCACGGCATCGACCAGGCGTTGCAGGTCGTCGACCGACTGGTTGCTGCCGGTGATACCGATACCGCCGAGTTCATTGGCCAGGGCCTCGCCCTTGCCCGACGAAGACAGGATGCCGACCTTGTAACCGTCGGCGGCCAGGCGGCGCGCTGCCGCCGCGCCCATGCCGCTGCCACCGGCCGTGATGATTGCAACTTTTTCTACTGACATGCTGCCTCCAGGGTTGCACTGCTGATTCGCAATTGGCATCCACCTTAGCAGCATCCCCCATAGCGAGGGAGACAGCTAAACTTTACCCATCCAGTAGATTAACTATCGCCTACCTGTTGCTTGAGCCACCTTTGCACGATGGCCAGCGACTCGGGTTGGCGCACCTTGCGCGGCCACACCAGGTAAAACGCCTTGTCCAGCCGAAGCTGCTGGGCAAACACCTGCACCAACCTGCCGGCGGCGACGTCATCGCTGACGAACGCCAGGCTGGCCAAGGCAATACCCTGGCCGCTGATCGCCGCCTCGATGGCCAGGGAAGTTTGGTTGAAGCGCAGGTTCCTGGCCGTTGGCTGGGCGTGCTGTGGGAACACCTGCGCCAGAAACTGCGGCCAGAAATTGTGGGCATCGTGCAGCATGAGGAAGTCTTGCAGCTGCTCGAAACTGGCAGGCAACTCAGCCCCCGCGAACAGGGTTGGGCTGGCCACGGCAACGATGCGCTGCTCCATCAGTTTCTCGCTGTTCAGCCCTGCGCCGAACTCGGGCTTGCCATAGCGCACGGCAAGGTCCACGCCATCGGTGCTGAAGTGGGAAAGGCGGTCCGTGGCCAGCACGCGCAAGTCGATATCCGGGTGGCCCTGGGCGAAGTTGCCAAGCCTTGGAATGAGCCATTTCGAGGCAAAGGTGGGGGTAACGCTGACGGTCAGGTGAGCGGCTTGCGGCCTGAGCACGCGGGTGGCCTCATCGATCATCGCCAGGGCGCTGCGAATGCTGCCACTGTAGCTGCTGCCTGCGTCTGTCAGGGCCAAGCCACGGGGCAGGCGCTCGAACAGGCGCAGGTCCAGGCTCGCCTCCAGCCCACGGATCTGCTGCGCCACTGCCGCCTGGGTCACACCCAGTTCCTCGGCGGCCAGGCGAAAGTTCAAGTGGCGGGCAACCACTTCGAAAACACGCAAGGCATTGAGCGAGGGCAACTCAGGAAAACCGTCGGACATGGTGGTGGCTCCGAACACCGCTAACCCTGCACGCCTGCCCAGATTACGGCCTGTGCCACGATCACATCCTTGCCATTGAACGTCAGCGCAGGCGAACCATGCAGCTGGTAGCCCAACTCCAGCGCCTCACTGACGCGCCGGCAAAATGCCGAGTCATCGGGGCCGGTCAATACCCTGTAGATGGGTAACCCATTCGGTGGTTGGCTCATCGCTTCGCTCCTTGTTTCAGCCTGCGTGGTTCACGGGAGCACGATCATAGCCCAAACCTCGCCCAGCGCCTGCATGCGCTCGCTTTCATGGAGCAAATCGCAAGGAGCGGTGCGGTGAGGCCCATCGCATTGCATTCTTCACCCGATAACCCAATAATCCCGCCGTCATGATAATGATTGTCTTTTGATATACCTTCTCAGGCGCTCTGTTCCAGCATGTCGACCAAGCCCCTCGATCACCTCTACAGCGAGCATCATCCCTGGTTGCGCCAGTGGCTGAGCCGGCGCCTGGGCTGCAGCGCCGATGCAGCCGACCTTGCCCATGATGCATTCCTGCGGCTGCTGCTAAAACCCGTGCAGCCGGTGTTGGACAATGCCCTCGCCGCCCGTGGTTACCTGCGCAAGGTGGCCAATGGGCTGTGCATCAACCTGTGGCAACGGCGGGAGATCGAACAAGCCTGGCTCGATGCCCTGGCTGCCCAACCGGAACGCTTTGCCGACTCTGCAGAACATTGCGCGGCGGTGCTGCAGGCGTTGCAGGAAGTTGGGCAGATGCTGATCGGGCTGCCCGGCAAAGGTGCCCAGGCCTTCGTGCTGGCGGTGGTGTGCCAGATGACTGACAAAGAGGTGGCCGCTGAACTGGGGGTGTCCGACCGCATGGTGCGCAAGTATGTGGCCAAGGCCATGCTCGCCTGCCTGAGCTTGCAGGCCGCGCAAGACATGGCCATGTTTTATCAAGACCACGATGCCTGAGGCGCGCATTCAAACCCCGTTCCAGGTATTGGAGCAAGCCGCCGAATGGTATGCCGAGCTGCGCTGCGGTGGTGCCGACACGGCCCGCCAGCAGGCTTGGCAACACTGGCTCGCCGCCGATCCCATGCACCGGGCCGCCTGGCAGGCCGTACAGGGTATCAGCCAGCGTTTCGAGCCGCTGGAGCACCTGGCGGACCGGCGCAACACTGCCGAGCGCCTGCTCGGTGCCCACCAGCGGGTACGCCGGCGCGGCCTGCTGCGCGGCCTTGCCGCCCTGGCCGGTGTGGGCGTGCTGTGGTCCACCTGGCGCCTGACGCCCTTGCCGCACTGGCGCGCGGAATTGGCTGCGGATTACCGCACCGGCACGGGCGAACTGAAACCGGTGCGCCTGAGCGATGGCACCCAAGTGTGGCTCAACACCCGCACCGCCTTCGATGTGGCGTTTTCCAGGAACAGCCGCCGCTTGCACCTGCTGGCCGGCGAGATCCTGGTGGACACCGCTCACGATGCCAAACGCCCCTTCATCGTCACAACCGCCCAGGGCGATATGCGGGCGCTGGGCACGCGCTTCAGCGTGTGCGCCAGCAGCGGGCAAACGCAGCTGTCGGTGTTTGCAGGCGCAGTGGAAGTGACCTTGGCCTCCTCAGGCACCCGCCGGGTGATCGCGGCCGGCCAACAGCAACGCTTCGACAGCCACCAGCTGGCCCCGCCAGGCAACGCCGAACTGGCCCGCGAAGCCTGGACCGAAGGCAAACTGGTTGCGGTAGACGTGCCACTGGGCGAGGTGCTGGACGAACTGTCGCGCTACCACCACGGTTACGTCTCGGTCAGCCCGGAAGTTGCCCAGCTCAAGGTGTTCGGCAACCTGCCGCTGCTCGACTTCGACGGTGCGCTGGCCATGCTCGGTGAGTCGTTACCGATTCGCGTCGAACGGCGCCTGCCGTGGTGGACCACGGTAGCGGCCAGTGGCAGCTGAAAAAAAATTCAATCCGTGGTTCCGCTTTTCACCGCCTCGCCGGGTTAAGGGATGACAACCCATCCATTTCACCCAACGGGGACAAGGACCACATGATGTTTCGTCCAGCACGCGCACCGTTCACCGCCCGCCTGAGCTTTTCCGTCTGCCTGGCCAGCATTGCGGCCACCACCTGGCTCGCCGCCGCACCGCTCACCGCCCAGGCCGCCAGCCGCCAGTACGCGATTCCCGCCGGGCCGTTGAGCCAGGTGCTGTCACGCTTCGCCGCCGAGTCTGGGGTTTACCTGGTGGGCTTGAGCGAACTGGCCACTGGCCGTTCCAGTCAAGGGTTGCAGGGCAGTTTCGATGTCGAGGGTGGCTTTGCCATGCTGCTGTCGGGCACAGGCCTGGCTGCCGAGCCAAGCGGCCCTGGGCAATACCGGCTGCACGCGGTCGACAGCGCGCCCCTTGAGCTTGGCGCCACCAACGTCAATGCCGCGCAGGGGACCACAGTTGAGCCGACCACCTCCTATACCACAAGGGCCATTACCCTCGGCAAGGGCGAGCACAGCATCAGGGAAACCCCGCAGTCGGTCACGGTGATGACCCGCAAGCGCATGGATGACCAGAACCTCAACACCATCGATCAGGTGATGGAGCAAACGCCTGGCATCACCGTCTCCGGCTCGCCCATGGGTGGCAAGTACTTCTACTCGCGCGGCTTCAAGATGGATGCGCCATTCCAGTACGACGGCGTGCCGCTGGATGTCGGCGGCAGCTATGTGCAGGCCAACAGTTTCAGCAGCGACATGGCCTTCTACGAGCAGGTGGAGCTGCTGCGTGGCGCCGCCGGCATGATGCAGGGCGCCGGCACCCCGGCCGGCGCGGTGAACTTCGTGCGCAAGCGCGGCCAGGCCACGCCGACTGCAACCGTGACCTTGTCCGGTGGCACCTGGGACAACTACCGCAGCCAGGTAGATGTCGGAGGCCCGCTCAATGCCGAGGGCACGCTACGGGGGCGCGCGGTGGTTGCCGAACAGAAGCGCCGGTACTTCTACGACTATGGCAAGCGCGAAGACCAGCTTGCCTACGGCGCGCTGGACTACGACTTCTCCGACGACACCACCGCTGGCATTGCCATCGCCTATGAAAAGCTCAACGCCACACCCTGCTTTGGTGGCCTGCCCAGCTACAGCGACGGTTCGGACATCAAGCTCAAGCGCTCCACCTGCCTGGGCGCCAGCTGGAACCACTGGGATAGCGAGCGTACGTCGGTGTTCGCCGACGTGAAGCATCGCCTGAACGAAGACTGGACCGCGCGCCTGGCAGGCGCCTACAGCCATAACCAGCAGGACATGAAGTATGCCCAGGGCATAGGGGTTGGCTACGTGACCCCGGGGGCCACGTCATCGGCGATTCAGTCGATCGCCGGCCTGTTCGACTACGACTCGGTGGACTACGGCTTCGACGGCTACCTGGACGGCAAATTCCGCGCCTTTGGCCTGGAGCACGAACTGACCGTGGGTGCCAACACCAGTTACTCCCACAGCCATGATGTCTGGGCGCTGGCCTTCCTGCAGCAGCGCTCCGATGTCTTCAACCCCACGCGCTTCACCGAACCGAGCAACGACTACATCATCAACAACAGCTACCGCGGTGGCTGGCCGTATCCGTCGCGAACCACCGTCAAGCAGCAAGGGGCCTATGCCAACTTGCGCCTGAAACTGGCCGATCCCATGACCGTGGTGCTCGGGGCGCGGGTCAGCGACTGGCACTACACCAATGACAGCCATGCCTACGGCGTGGCGCCGATCGATGAGCGCCGGGAAACCGGGCAAGTCACGCCGTTCGCCGCCGTGCTGTACGACCTGACGCCGCACCTGACGGTGTATGCCAGCTACGCCGATGTTTTCCAGCCACAGTCCTATACCGATGCCAGTGGCAAGGTGCTGGAGCCGAAAACCGGCACCAACTATGAACTGGGGGTCAAGGGCGAGTGGTTCGACGGCGCGCTCAATGGCTCGCTGAACCTGTTCCGTGCCTACCAGGAGCATGCTGCTGTGGCGGTCACCGACAAGAGCATCTGCGCCTCCTGCTCGGTAGACGCAGGCAAGGTCCGCGCCCAAGGCGTGGAGATGGAGCTCACAGGCTCCCCCGTCGAGCGGCTGCAACTGACAGCGGGCTACACCTATACCGCGACCGAAACCTTGAGCAGCAACGTGCGCAACAGCAATGTGGCGGCGGTCGATGGCAGCACTTACAACACACTGGTACCGCGCCACGCGTTGCGGGCCTGGGGCGACTATGCCCTGGCCGGCAACCTGAGCCGCTGGAGCGTGGGCGCAGGCGTGAATGCCCAGAGCGCTATATCCAGGTTGTCTGGCACTGCCAAGACCGAGCAACCGGGGTATGCCATCTGGGGCGCGCGGGTGCAGTACCAGATCGATTCGCACTGGGCCGTGGCGCTCAATGGCAACAACCTGTTCGACAAGGTGTACTACTCGACGGTAGGTGATCGCAGCGGCGGGAATTACTACGGGGAGCCGCGTAATTACATGGTGACCTTGAAAGGTAGTTTCTAACGTACACGCTGCCCCGGTAGGAGCGAGCACAGCTCGCGATGGGGCGCGCAGCGGCCCCAGGGTTTCAGCCTCGCGGCTCATAGTGCTGGGGCTGCTTTGCAGCCCATCGCGAGCTGCGCTCGCTCCTACAGGGTCATGTGTTAAATCAAAGAGTACGACAACGCGTCGGCCAGCAACCGCTGTACACTGCCCGCCTCAGACTTAACGGACGAAGTCATGCCACTCGAAGCGCTCCCCATTTTGCAGGGCTACCTCTGGCGCCTGCTTCCACTGTTGGGGCTGTTCGCGTTGTGGCTGTGGCTCACGCCGCGCAGCCAAGCAGGCATGCGCGTGCTGATCCTGCTGCTGGCCTTCGTCTGCACCCGTGACATGATGACCCCCAGCGGCATCTGGACAGTGGGCGGCGAGCCGCCGCTGCGCTTCCATGCCAACCCCTGGGTGATGGCCGCGCTGGGCACCGGCTCGCTGGCACTGCTTGGCCTGCTCGCGCGCGGGCTGCCAACGTGCTGGCAATGGGTGGTGGGGTTCAAGGGAAACCGTACGGCCGGCATCGCCCTGGGGATCGCCGCAGGGTGCCTGATCGGTTTGCCGATCAGGCTGCACCTGGGCCTTGAACTAGCCCCTCTGCCATGGCTGTTGGGCTTTGCCACGCTGGCCCTGGCCGGCAACGCCCTGGAAGAGGTGCTGTTTCGCGGCATGCTGCAAGGCCTGCTGGAACAGCACACCAGCGCCTGGCGGGCCGCGCTCGGCAGTGCCTGTGCCTTTGCCGCCTGCCATGGCTACCTGGCCCTGGTGCTGACCGACCTGGGTTGGCCGGTGATGCTGTTCACCTTCGTCGAGGGGCTGGTCTGCGCCGCTGTGAGGCTGAAATGGGGCACCTGGCCGGCCGCCGCCGCCCATGGCAGCGCAATTCTGCTGATCGGCGCCCCGCTGGCATGAACACCCGGCGATCGCACTAGAGCACCCACTCTAAAGTTGTACAGATTAATCCTTTTGTAGAACTTTACCGGGCAAACGCAGGTCGCACATTCCAGACTTCGAACCTGGAATGCAAATGACTGCCCCGACGCCACGTTTCGCCGCCTTAGGCCCCGGTCCCACTTCGAACCCCGCCATCACGGCCCGTTTCCCAAGCCTTGAGGCCCTGCTCGCCGAGCCCGCCTTCGACCTGCTGGAGCTCACCGCCAGCCCCGAGCAGAACGCCGACTGGGTGCACCAGCTAAGGCGCCACCCGGCCTACGGCCTGACGCTGATCTACTGCCAGGGCGACCCCCCCCCCACCGCTGCGCTGGCCGATGGCCCGCTGCCCGCACACCCGGCCAGTGCCCTGCAGCAATGGCGTGAACGCCTCGCCGTGTTCAACCGTGGGCAGGCACCGGAGGGGCCGCAGGCGCAGGTGCTGGCCTACCTCTGGCTGCGCGCCCCTGGTAGCCTGAAGGCCTTGCGCAGCCCACGCTCCCCTGCCCTCTACCACTACCCGCTGGTCGATGCACTGGGCGACGACCAGCTCAACGGCCATGCCCTGGTGCAGGGCCTGGCCCAGCGCAACCTGCTCGACAGCACCACGCTGGTCGACCGCATTCGCCTGTGCCGCAGCTGTGGCAGCGGCCACCTGAACTACGTGGATGTCTGCGTGGAATGCAGCGCGCTGGATATCGTGCGCCAGCCCTCCCTGCACTGCTTTACCTGCGGCCACGTCGGTGCCCAGGCCGACTACCTCAAGGACGGCGTACTGGTTTGCCCCAACTGCCTGACACGCCTGCGCCACATCGGCACCGACTATGACCGGCCACTGGAAAACTACAGCTGCCAGGCCTGCTCGGCATTCTTCGTCGATGCCGATATCCAGGCGCGCTGCCTGGACTGTGGCCAGCAGCACGCCCCCGATGAACTGCTGGTGCGCAACATTCACGACTATCGGCTTTCCGAAGCCGGGTTGCTGGCAGCGCGCCAAGGCCTGGACCAAGGCTTCGACCCTTACTTCGGCGGCCTTTCGCTGGTGGGCGTGAACACCTTCCGCACCTTGCTCGACTGGCAGCTGGAATTGATCGCCCGCCACGGCGAGCCCAGCTTTGCCCTGCTCGGGGTGCGCTTCAAGAACCTTGGCGCCGCCTTGGCACGCCTGGGCCCACAACGTGGTCATGCACTGCTCGACGCGCTGATCGAGCGCATTCAGGTGGCCATCCGCGACACCGACCGCTGTACCCGAACCACCGAGGAACACCTCTGGCTGCTGCTGATGTACACCGACAGCGTCGGCCTGCAGCGGGTGACCGAACGCCTGAACCAGATCAGCGAACTGTTCGTCGGCCAGGACCTGCAGGACATCGTACTAACCACCAGTGGCTGCGTGGCCCCGGCCCAGCTGGTGGAAAAGGAAAACGCCGAACTGCTGATGGCACGCCTGGCGGGGGAACTGTGATGGCCGGCCTGCTCGATCACCTGCACCTCTGGCTGGCCGAAATCCAGGGCCCCGACGGGCACTGGCGGCTGTTCCTGATGGTGTTCCCCTACTTCCTGCTGCTGGAGGTGCCGCTGAACCTGCTGGTGCTGCTGGGCACCCTGCGCTGGTTCGTGCGCGAACGCAGCGCGGTTCCATTGCACCAGGCCTGGTACCCGCGGGTGTCGTGCATCATCACCTGCTACAGCGAAGGCAAGGACGTGGAGCTGACCCTGCGCAGCCTGGCCGAGCAAACCTACCCCGGCGTGATCGAGATCATTCCGATCGTCGATGGCGCGGCGGCCAACCAGGTCACCACCGAGGTGGTGCGGCGCTTCAAGGCCGAACAGCGGCTGCCGCGCAACCGCTTGCTGCGGCCAATCGCCAAATGGCAACGGGGTGGGCGGGTGTCCTCGCTCAACAGCGGGCTGGCGTTCAGCACCGGTGAAATCCTGATCAACGTCGACGGCGATACCTCGTTCGACAACGACATGGTGCTGCGCATGGTGCGCCATTTCGCCGACCCCAAGGTGCCGGCGGTGGCGGGCAGCCTGCGGGTGCGCAACGCCCGGCAATCGTGGATCGCCAGGGTGCAGGCGCTGGAGTACCTGCTGTCGATCCACATGTGCAAGATCGGCCTGGCCGAATGGAACCTGGTGAACAACGTGTCCGGCGCCTTCGGTGCCTTTCGCCGCAGCTTTCTCGAACAGATCGGCGGCTGGGACACCCACACCGCCGAAGACCTCGACCTGACCTTGCGCATCAAAAGCTACTTCCGCCGTTACCGCCTGCGCATCCCATTCGAGCCACGGGCGATTGGCCACACCGACGCCCCGGCTACCCTGCGCGGGTTTCTCGACCAGCGCCTGCGCTGGGACGGCGACCTATTGTTCATCTACCTGCGCAAGCACCGCCACGCCTTCACACCGAAGCTGCTGGGCTGGCCGAACTTCCTGATGCTGCTGGTCAGCGGGCTGTTCTTCCAGCTGGTGCTGCCGTTCATCATCGTCGGCTACAGCCTGGTGGCGCTGTTCATCCTGCCGCCAACGGCCTTGCTGTTCTATTCGCTGCTGATCTACGCGCTGTACCTGGCCATGAGTGGCCTGCTGTACCTGGGGCTGATGCTGATGGTCAGCGAGCGCCCCCGGCAAGACCTGGCACTGGCCTGGATACTGCCGTTCTACCCCCTGGCGATGTACGCCCTGCGCTGCTGGAGCGTGGTCGCCATTCTCAATGAAACCCTGCGGCGCGGGCACGAGGAATCGAGCATGGCGCCCTGGTGGGTACTCAAGCGGGCCAATCGGTTCTAAGGCACTTCTGACATGATCTTGCACACAGCACGACACCTGCTGCCGTTGGCCTTCTGCGCCCCGTTGCTGGCCAATGCCACGCCCATCACCCTGGAGCAGGCCCTGCAGCAAGCCGGCGATGGCCAGGCTGGCGCCGCCATCAATGCCGAGCTGCAGGCCCGTTACGCGGCGCAGCAACAACGCGAAAGCGAAAGCGGCTGGGAGGTGTTCGGCAGCGCCAATGCCGGCCGCTACCACGAACTGGTCACCGAGGACGTTCGCGACGACTACTACGGCCGCAACGCGGCCATTGGCGTGCGCTACCCGTTGCTGGGCAGCCTGGCGCGGCGGCTGGAGGCCGTGCACGCCAGCGAGCGTGACGTGCGCCTGGGCCGCATCCAGCAGCAATACCAACGTGCCCGCCAGCGCCTGGCGGTGCGCAGCGCCTATGCCGACTGGTGGCGCGCCAGCCAGGAACAGCAACTGTGCGAAGGCGTGCAGGCCGCTGCCAGCACCGCCGAAACCCAGCTGCGCACCCGCCTGGAAGGCAAGTGGATTCTGCCGTCCGATGCACGCCTGATGCGCAGCGAATGGTCGGCGCTAACCCGCCGCTGCGCACTGCAAGCCGACCTGCTTGCCGATGTGCGTGCCAGCCTGCAAAGCCTGGGGGTGGCCATCGGCCCCGGCGATACCCCGGTTGCCGCACCGCTGGCCGCCCACCCGCAGGCGCTGGAGGCCTGGCGCAACCAGTTGCAGGGCAACCCGCGCATGGCCCGGCGCGATGCCGAACTGGCGCTGGCCGAACAGGGCCGCGAGCGGCCTTGGTACAGCGCCATCGATTCCTATTTCAACGTCACCCAGACCGTGGAAGAGCGCAGCGGCGCTGCCGACCGCGGCAGCGGCCTGAGCGTGGGGGTCACCTTCAGCGCCCCGCTCGACCTGCTCGACTATGGCTCGGCCCGCAGCCGCGAAGGCGAAGCGCGCTACCAGGCGGCGGTGCAGGCCAAGGAAGCCGAGCATGGCACGCTGCTGCGCGAACTGGGCAAGGTGATCGAGCAGCAACGACGCAACGCTAATGAATACGCCTGGCGCAGCGAACGCCGCGAGGCCCTGGAGCGTATCGTCGCCGAGCGCCGTCAGCGCTCCAGCCTGGACGCAGGCGAAGCCAGCCTGCGCCTGCAACAGGCCGAGGTCGACCGCTACAACGCAGGTTTCGCGCAGATCGCCGCCTGGCACGCCACCTGGCTGCAGGACGCCGCCCTGCGCCTGTTCGGCGACGACAGCCCGGCCTTCCAGGCACTGCTGGGCAAGCAGTGGTTGCGCTGGCAATCCGGCGCCACCGGGCCAGTGGCACGCACCGGCAACTGGCGCCTGGGCACCTACGCCTGGCAAAGCCAGCGCCTGCTGGCCGCCGCCACCCAGGCCAGCGAACTGCAGGCGCTGCGCAAGGCCGGCATCGGCATCATCCACCTGGGCCTGGATGCCCGGCAGATCCAGAACCTGCCCGCCACCCGCGCCAACCTGAGTGCACTGCTGGGCGCCGCCCATCGCCAGGGCCTGCAGGTCAACCTGCTGCTCGGCGACCCCGCCTGGATCAAACCGCAGCACCGCGCCCAGTTGCTGGAGCTGCTCGGCCAGTTGCGCGAGCTGCCCTTCGATGGCCTGCACCTGGACCTGGAAGTGGAACAGCTGGGCTGGCCGGTGCCCGACCAACGCCTGCACGACTGGCTGGAAACCCTGCGCCAGGCCAAGGCCGCGAGCCCCTGGCCGGTGCAGCTGTCGAGCCACCCGCGCTGGTTCCAGGCGCAGGCCAAGCGCTCGCCATGCGTGCCGTGTGAGCTGCAGCGCCTGGGCATCGAAGACGTCAGCCTGATGATCTACACCCGCAACGCGCAAGCCAGCAGCACCCGCGCCATCGAAATTGCCCGCGCCTGGCCAGGGCTGCACATGCGCCTGGCGCAAAGCGTGGAGCCTGACCAACCGGCAGCGCTGAGCTGGGCCGATGCCGGCAGCGGCCAGCTGCAAGCCCAGGCCGACACCTGGAAACACACATTGCTGCCGGCTGGTATCAGCGGCATCGACTGGCAATCCTGGACCGACTACCCGAGAAGCCGATGAAAATCCGATTCCGCAGCCCCAAGGAACACCATCCCACCCAGGACAACGGCATGCAGGTGCTGTATGCCCCCGGCAAGCGCCTGGCCTTCAAGCTGCGCTGGTACCTGATCCTGTGCCTGATTCTGCTGCCGGCGCTGTGGCTGGTTGGCCACTATGGCCTGGCCCTGCTGCGCGTCGAGGCCCCGGCGCTGGTGCGCCTGCCCACCCTGGAAGTGCGGGCCATGCAACCAGGCGAAGTGCGTGCGCTGCGCGTGCAGGTGGGCGACCACGTTCAGGCCGGCGCACCGCTGGTAGACCTGGACAACCCCGACTGGCGGCTGCGCCTGAGCCTGCTGCAAGCCAGTGCCGTCAACGGCAACGCCAGCACCGCAGGTCTGGGTGCGCACAACCGGGCAGTGCTGCAAAGCCTGGTGGACCGCGCCGCGAAGAAGGTCGACGACACCCGCCGCTTGCTTGCGCAAGGCGCAGCCACCCGTGGCGAAGTGTTGGAGGCGCAGAATGCGCTGGACAGCCGCGAGGCTGAGTTGCTGGCCTTCGAGCGCAGCCTGAGCGGGGGTGCAGGCCAACGCTACGAGGTACAGCAGCAGCGCGAGGGGCAGTGGCTGCAAGAGCAGCTGGCGCGCCTGGATGTACACGCCAGTGAAGCCGGGCGGGTGGCCGAGGTGATTGCCGCCCCCGGTGAGAACGTTGGCCCCGGCACCTTGCTGATGCGCCTGGAGCGCGAAGGCCCGGCGCAGCTGTGGGTGTACCTGGACCCCAAGGACGTCGAGCACTCCACCCCAGGCTCGGCATTGGATGTGCGCCTGCCCAATGGCGATTGGGTAGGCGCCGAGGTCATCAGCAACGCTGAAAGCGCCAACCCACTGCCCAGCGACCTGCGCAAGCCGTTCAGCAGCCCGGCTCGCGGCCTGATGGTGCCGGCACGCTTCACCCAGCCGCTGGACAGCGAATGGCGAATCGACTCGCTGCCGGTGCGGGTGCGCTTTGCCGATCGGCGCGTGCCGCTGTTCGGTGGGCTGTAGGCGTTTGGCATCGCAACTCCCTGTAGGAGCGGGCTTGCCCCGCGAACACCGGCGCAGCCGGTGCCATGCACCGCGTCGCCTGCTTCGCGGGTCAAGCCCGCTCCTACAAAAAAGTTGTGATGTGTTCCATGAAAAATTGCGGCGCGCCGCGGGCCCAGGTTTACATCAATACTTCCAGGTCACCGAGGCCGTCAGGTTGCGCGGGGCACCGTAGCTGGCGGTGCTGGCGTTGTTGTACAGCGACAGCAGGTACTTGCGGTCGGTGACGTTGTTCAGGTTCAGCGAGGTGCTCCAGTTGCTGTCGATGTCGTAGCTGGTCATCAGGTCGACCAGGCCATAGGCGTTCTGGTGGATGGCGCTGTTGGTGTCACTTTCAACGCCAGTCTGCCAGCTGACCCGGGCACCGACTTTCATCTGCGGCAACGTTGGCAGGCGGTAAGTGAGCATGCCGCGCACGCTGTGGGTTGGCACATACTTGCGCGCACGCTCGCCATTGTCGTCGTCGATGCGCACGTAGGTATAACCTGCCAACAGGTCCAGGCCTGGCATCACTTCGCCAGAGGCCTGCAACTCGACACCATGGCTCTTGAAATCGGCCGGCGAGTAGACTTCCCAATTGCCATTGAAGCCCATGTCCACGGCCACGTTGCGTTGTTCGGTCTTGAACAGTGCGCCGGTCAGGTGCAGGCGCTGGTCCATCACACTGCCCTTGATCCCCACCTCCATGCTCTTGCCTTCCAGCGGCGCGAGCTGCTTGCCGTCATCGCCAGCCTTGTTGTACTGCGGGGCGTAGATCTTGGTCCAACTGCCGTACAGGCTCCACGACGGGTTCAGGTCATAGACCAGGCCGGTGTAGGGGGTGACCTTGCCGTGCGCGCGGGTGGAGTATTCAGCACCGAAGCTCTCGCCCTTGCCATCGGCGCTGAGCATGCGCGCACCGGCGATCCAGTGCAGGTCGTCGGCAAGGCTGAAACGCGCCCCGGCGAACACGCTCTTCTGGGTGTCCTGGAAGTTCTGCGACAGCCCTTCGCTGGTCACGCCGAACGACGGCATGGAGGTGGCACCGGCCAGGATGCCCGAGAACGAGGTGTCGAACTCACCGCCATGCTCGATGTCTTCGTCATACTCATGGCTTTTCTGGTGGGTGCGCCCATAGGCGGCGCCGAAGGTCAGCTGATGCTCGCGGCCAAACAGGCTGAACGGTCCCTGCACTTTCGCTTCGCCCAGCAACTGGTGGGCTTCGCTGCTGGTGTGGTTGCCATAGGCCTGGGCGTCGTCGCCGGTGACCGAGTACACGTAGAGCATGTTGGTGTTCTGCTTTTCCTGAATGCCCGTGGCGGTAAGCGTGGCATTCCAGTCGTTGCCGAAATCGTGCTTGAGCTCGACGAAGGCGCGCTGGGTGTGCAGGTTCCAGTAGGTCCACGGCTGGCCGATGCTGCTACTGCGGCTGCTGTAGTGAATGGCGTTACCGGCGCTGTCGACCAGCGGCAGGTTGCCCCAGGTGCTGCCGTTGGAGTCGCTGTTGTGCTGGGAGAAACCAACGGTCACGGTATCGGCGTCGGTCACGTCGAACGCCAGCAGGCCGGCGGCCACGTTGCGCTCATGGCTGTAGCGGTCCATCCACGAATTGCCTTTGTCGTGGGAATAGATGAAGCGACCGCGTACTTTGCCCGAATCCGTCAGCGGGCCGGCCACATCGACATCCACACGGCGGCTGTCCCAGGAACCGACGCTGGTGTCGACCTGTGCCTGGAAGCTGTCGGTCGGGCGCTTGCGCACGAAGTTGACAGTGGCAGACGGGTTGCCCGCTCCGCTCATCAAGCCATTGGCGCCATGCAGCACATCTACCTGCTCATACTCGGCCAAGTCCTGGTCACCCACCAGCACTGTGCCAACGAACGGCATGCCCATGCCGTCGTATTCGAAGGTGTTGATGTCGAAGCCGCGGGAGGTGAATTCGGTTCGGTCGGTTTCGGTCTGCTCCACGGTCACCGAGGGCGCCGCGCGCAGGGCGTCCTTGATGCCGTTGATCTTGAAGTCATCCAGCGCCTGGCGGGTGATGGTGGTCACGCCCTGGGGCGTCTGCTTGTCGGTCAGGCCCAGCTTGGTGGTGCTGGAGGAGGCGTGGCCTTCGTATCCCTGGCTCGGGCCCTCGCCTTCGTCACGTGTGCTTTCGATCTGCGTCGCAGGCAGGGTGAGGTCGTCGGCGGCGTGAACGACGGGCATGGCGCTGCAGGCGCCGACCAGCAACAGGCTGGCAGGAAGGTGACGTTTCAAGGAAAAAGCCCCAGGGAGTGAATGTAAACGGGATTCATTTTTAAATAGGAATACGAATCTACATCACATTGGTATCACGTTTTTTTAACTTATTTTTCATGTTTAAGGGTGGGGTTCGCCATGCTAGGTGGCGCCTGGATGCCTGGCCCTATTGGGGGGCGCGCTGGGCGATAGTGGCGCTCTGGTTATTTTCGACTAGGGTGCATTGAGTGATGAAGCAGGAATTCCAGTGCACCAAAAAGGAGAGTCACCATGAAAAAAACCTTCAGCGCTTGCGCGATTGCCTTCACCGCACTTCTGGCTCTGCCGATGGCACACGCCGAGGGCGACGTTGCCAAGGACGTTCGCCAGGATGTGCGAGATGTGGACAAGGACGCCAAGCATGACGCCAAGGAAGTCGACAAGGGCGCCAAACACCTGGACAAGGAACGTCACAAGGAAGACAAGCATATTGACAAAGAGGCCAAGAAACATCTTTGACAGGGCCTGACCAGAAGAGGGATTTTCCATGAAAAGCCTTATTACCCTACTTGCCTGCACCCTGCTGGTGCCAGGGCTCGCATTTGCCAAGGACGACCACCACGAATGCGAAGCAGCCCTGGAGCAACTGAAGTCCGCGCAGGCCTCGGACTTTACCGGCACCGGGCACCATGAGCATCAGCAGGCCAAGGCCGCACACGCCTCCGGCGACTATAAGAAGTGCGCTGACCAGGCAAGCAAGGCGTTGTCCCACCAGAAGCAAGGCTGAAAACCTGATAGACCCAGGGGCGGATGTGTAGGCATCGCCCCTGTTTCTCGCAGCAATCATTCCCTGCGCGAAGCTTCATGAAAGACTTCAAGGCCAAGATGTATTATTTTGTTACTGATTGGGAAGCCGGTGTAAGCCCGGCGCGGTCGCGCCACTGTAATCGCACGTCGAGAGCCAGACCCCAATACCATCCCCCCCTAATAACATCCTGACCGAACGCGTCATTCTCCAGGAGCTTCGTATGTCCACCACCGTTGCCACGTCCGCCGACAGCGACCTGTCGCTGCCGTCCCTGCCGTTGAGCGAGATTCTGCCCTGGGCCATCTTCGCCGGCCTGCTCCTGCTGCTGGCGATCTATTTCGTCGGTGCCGAGCAAGGTGCCACCGCACTGATCTCCGGTGCCTACGTGCACGAGTTCGTGCATGACGGCCGCCACCTGCTGGGCTTCCCCTGCCACTGACCGAGGGTTGTGACATGACAGGCAATCTCCTGCTGCGCGGCATGCTTGCCGGGCTGTTGGCGGGCATCCTCGCCTTTGGCTTTGCGAAAGTGTTCGGTGAGCCTTCGGTGGACCAAGCCATCGCTTTCGAAGAATCCGTGGCCCATGCCCATAGCCATGACCATGGCGGCGGCGCTGCCGACGAAGAAGAAGAGGAACTGGTCAGCCGTGCGGTGCAGAGCAGCGTCGGGCTGTTCACCGGCGTGGTGATCTACAGCGTATCGATCGGCGGCATCTTCGCCCTGGTGTTCGCCTTCGCCATGGGCCGTATGGGCGGCCTGAAGGTAGGCCCGCGCGGCCTGGCGGCCATCCTTGCGCTGCTGGCCTTCATCAGCGTGATCCTGGTGCCGGGGCTCAAGTACCCGGCCAACCCGCCATCGGTGGGCGACGCTGAAACCATTGGCCAGCGCACCAAGCTGTTCTTCCTGATGCTGGTGGTGTCGGTGGCAGCGCTGGTGGTGGCGGTGAACCTGTTCCGCAAGCTGCTGGCTCGCCACGGTGGCTGGACCGCCGCGGTTGCGGCGATCGTGCTCTATGGCGTGATCATGGCCGTGGCCGGCAAGCTGTTCCCGGCCATCAACGAAGTGCCCGAGGGCTTCTCGGCCACCTTGCTGTGGAACTTCCGCATCGCTTCGCTTGGCATCCACGTGGTGCTGTGGAGCGTGCTCGGCCTGGTGTTCGGCTGGCTGGCCCAAGGCCCGGTACTGGCCCCACGCAACCGCCACAACGCCCGCCTGCAGTCCTGAGCCAACGCCCATTGCGCGCTGCGCTCGCTCCTATGGAACAAACCGTAACCATCTGATTTAACGGTGAATCCTGTAGGAGCGAGCGCAGCTCGCGATGGGCTGCAAAGCAGCCCCGGCACTATGAGCCGCGAGGCTGAAACCCTGGGGCCGCTGCGCGCCCCATCGCGAGCTGCGCTCGCTCCTACCGGGGACGGCGCTGGCCTGGAGATGGTTGTGGTGTAGGTCAAGCGCCGGTGTTCGCGTATCGCATTTTTGGGCACCCACGCATTGCGGCGCGACTGCTGGCACGGTTCCCTGCGCGACAGCGCAGCCCGCAAGGGCTGGGCTATCTCCTACAGAAATATCCTTTCAGCCCAAATTACGCTTGAGCGCAGCGATGTGCTCCGGGCCAATGCCACAGCAGCCGCCGATCAGGCTGGCCCCGCGCTGACGCCAGTCCTGGGCCCAGGCCAGGTAACCTGGCGGGTCGAGGTCTTCACGCAGTTCATCCAGGCCATCGTTGGCCGTCGCTTCCTTGGGTTGCGGCGGGAAGGCGTTGGCGTAGGCGCCGATGGCGATATCGGCCTGCTTGGCCTGGATCAGCGAATGGGCCACGTCCACCGCCGCGCCAATGACTTCCGGCTGGCTGCAATTGAACAGTACCGCCGCTACCCCCAGGCCTGCCACCGCCTCGATCGCCTCGGCCACCGGCTCACCCGAGCGTAGGCGCGGGGTGGCATCGACCTCTTCGTCCTGCAAGGTGAACGACACCCAGAACGGCTTGCCGTCCGCGGGCAGCTGAGCGTGAATGGCACGGACTTCAGCAATCGAGCTCTGGGTTTCTGCCAGCCACAGGTCCACATGCGGGGCCAGGCCCTGCAACAGCGGCGCCAGCACTTCGGCAACCCGCTCGGGCTGGAACAGGTCTGGCCGATAGGAGCCGAACAGCGGCGGCAGCGAACCTGCCACCTGCACCTGGCCGCCGCTGCCATCGGCGGCACGGCGGGCCAACTGGCCGGCAACCGTGGCCAACTGCAACCCTTCCCGGGCAAAGCGTTCCTCACCGATATGGAACGGCACCACGGCGTAGCTGTTGCTGGTGATAACTTGGGCACCGGCGGCGATGAACGCCGCGTGCACGCCCACAACGGCCTCGGGCGCTTCGCTCAGGGCCAGTGCCGACCACTCCGGCTGGCGGAAGGGTGCGCCGCTACGCTGCAACTCCCGCCCCATGCCGCCATCCAGGACCACCATCGCTCGCTGTTTCATATAACTTCTCTAAAGGTGCTTATGACTAAAATTCATTATGTTTGGAGGACCTATAACTATTAAATACCCTACTCGATTTTCAGCCAATTTTTCAGGTATTTACATGCGCTTCGCTGCCTTGCTCGGCTCCAGCCTGCTGCTGCTCGCCTCCGCCTCCCACGCCCTTGCCGGCTCCACCCTGGAGCGTGTCGAGTCGAACAAGGAAATGGTCAATGTGCTGATGGAGAGCTACCCGCCCTTCTCGTTCCTCAACGAACAGAACCAGCTGGACGGTTTCGATGTCGATGTGGCCAAGGCCGTGGCACAGAAGCTCGGCGTCAAGTTGCGCCTGGAAACCCCATCCTGGGACGTGATCGCCGCTGGCCGCTGGAGCGGGCGCTATGACATCTGCATTTGCTCGATGACCCCGAGCAAGGCACGGGCCGAGGTGTTCGACTTCCCCGTGGAATACTACGCCTCGCCTGCCGTGATCGTGGTCAACGCCAAGGACGACCGGATTCACACCGCCAAGGACCTGGATGGGCGCAAGGTCGGGCTGACCAGTGCCTCCAGCTACGAGAGCTACCTCAACAAGAACCTGGTGATCGAAGGTGCCGAAGACCAGCACATCGACTACCCGTTCGACTTCGTCCAGGTTGCCCCCTACGACACCGACAACGTCGCCTTCCAGGACCTGGGCCTGGGTGCCGGCGTGCGCCTGGACGCGATTCTCACCAACCTGGTGACCGCGCAACCGCGCCTGGATCAGGACAAGCGCTTCAAGCTGGCCGGCGCACCGCTGTACGAAGAACCAAACTCGGTGGCCATCGAGAAAGGCGACCCGCAGTGGGATGCCAAGGTGCGCCAGGTGTTCGCCGAACTCAAGGCTGACGGCACGCTGGCCAAGCTCTCGCAGAAATGGATCGGTGCCGACATCAGCAAATGAGCGCCTTTCAACCTTCCCCCAAGCCCGTGGCCAATGCCACGGGCGCTCGCCTGTTCGGGTTCCGCACCCGGTTGTACCTGACCTGGCTGGCGCTGTTCGCCCTGTTCGTGGCGTTCTTCCTCAGTTTCGACCTGAAGTTCGCCATCATCCTGGACAAGTTCCCCAACCTCGCCGGCTTCAAGCTCGGGCCCAACGGGTTCCTGCAAGGGGCAGCGCTGACCTTGTTCCTGTGCCTGTGTTCGATGGTGGTGTCGGTGCTGTTCGGCTTTGCCGCAGCGCTGGCGCGGCTATCGCGCAGTGCAGTGCTGGTGGGCGTCGCTAGTTTCTACACCTCGTTCTTTCGCGGCACGCCGCTGCTGATCCAGATTCTGCTGATCTACCTGGGCCTGCCGCAGCTGGGCCTGGTGCCCGGCGCCATCAGCGCCGGCATCATTGCCTTGTCGCTGAACTACGGCGCCTACCTGAGCGAAATTTTCCGCGCCGGCATACTCGGGGTTGCCCGCGGCCAGCGCGAAGCTGCCTTGGCACTGGGCATGCGCCCGGCCCAGATCTTCTGGAGCATCACCCTGCCCCAGGCCATGCGGGTCATCATTCCGCCCACGGCAAACCAGTTCATTTCCATGCTCAAGGACTCGTCGCTGATCTCGGTGATGGGCGTGTGGGAAGTGATGTTCCTAGCCCAGTCCTACGGCCGCTCAAGCTATCGTTACCTGGAGATGCTGACCACGGCGGCAGTGATCTACTGGGTGCTGTCGATCCTGCTGGAACTGGTGCAGGCACGCCTGGAACGGCATTTCGGCAAAGCCTACCAGCGGTAGTGCCTGTGCTCACTTGATGCCCCGGCGGCGCTCGATCACCCGTCCCCGAAACCGCTCATGATGAAAAAACATCATGAGCGGAACTAAAAAACCTTTGAAATTTCCTCATTAGCCTCAGCGCCGACCGATCCTTAAACTTCATCTTAATCACAGCCAATTTGCAGATCACTGAGCAACCACCCGACACCGGGTGTGGCCCCAGGATCGGGACAGCGGATCAAGATGAACAGCGACTTCACTTTCAGCCTCAAAAGCATTGCCTTCGACGAGCACTACCAGCCTGCCGAAAACACCCGCATCACCACCAACTTCGCCAACTTGGCCCGGGGTGAAAACCGCCAGGAAAACCTGCGCAATACCTTGAAGATGATCAACAATCGCTTCAATGCCCTGGCGCACTGGGATAACCCGAACGGCGAGCGCTATTCGCTGGAACTGGACATCGTCTCGGTGGAAATGCACCTTGATACCACGCACAAGGGCCAGGCCCTGCCGCTGATCGAAATATTGAAAACCACCATCGTCGACCATCACACCGGCGAGCGCATCGACGGCATGGTTGGCAACAACTTCTCCTCCTACGTGCGCGACTATGACTTCAGCGTCCTGTTGCTGGGGCATAACAAAGGCCAGGCTTCATTCAGCACGCCAGAGCATTTCGGTGACCTGCACGGCCAGCTGTTCAAGGCGTTCGTCAACTCCGCAGCCTACCAGCAACACTTCGCCAAGGCGCCGGTCATCTGCCTCAGCGTTTCCAGCAGCAAAACCTACCGGCGCACCGAGAACCACCACCCGGTACTGGGCGTGGAATATGTGCAGGATGAATATTCGCTGACCGACGACTACTTCAGGAAGATGGGCTTGAAGGTGCGCTACTTCATGCCGCCCAACAGTGTTGCGCCCCTGGCGTTCTATTTTGCCGGTGATTTGCTGGGCGATTACACCCCGCTTGAACTGATCAGCACCATCAGCACCATGGACACGTTCCAGAAGATTTATCGGCCAGAAATCTACAACGCCAACTCGGCGGCCGGAAAGTCTTATCAGCCCAGCTTGAAACATCAAGACTATTCGCTGACACGCATTGTGTATGACCGGGAAGAACGTAGCCGCCTGGCCATCGAACAAGGCAAGTTTGCCGAGGAACAATTCGTCAAGCCGTATCAGGCAACGCTCGCGCAGTGGTCTGCGCAATACGCTCATTGATCGCTTCTATTATTCAAGGTTATTCCAGATGAAGAAACTGCTCCCCACGTCCACCGCCGGCAGCCTGCCAAAACCCGCCTGGCTGGCCCAGCCGGAGACGCTGTGGTCACCGTGGAAACTGCAGGGCGATGAACTGGTCGAGGGCAAGCAAGACGCCCTGCGCCTGGCGCTGCAAGAACAGCAACACGCCGGCATCGACATCGTCAGCGATGGCGAACAAACCCGCCAGCACTTCGTCACCACCTTTATCGAACACCTCGACGGGGTGGATTTCGAACAGCGCGAGACGGTCAGAATTCGTGACCGCTACGATGCCAGTGTACCGACGGTGGTGGGTGCAGTGGCGCGGCGCAAGCCGGTGTTCGTCGAGGATGCCAAGTTCCTCCGCCAGCAGACCTCGCAGCCGATCAAATGGGCGCTGCCAGGCCCCATGACCATGATCGACACCCTGTACGACGCCCATTACAAGAGCCGCGAAAAACTGGCCTGGGAGTTTGCCAAGATTCTCAACCAGGAAGCCCGCGAGCTGGAGGCCGCTGGCGTCGACATCATTCAGTTCGACGAGCCTGCCTTCAACGTGTTCTTCGATGAAGTGAACGAATGGGGCGTCGCCACCCTGGAGCGGGCCATCGAAGGCCTCAAATGCGAAACCGCCGTGCATATCTGCTACGGCTACGGCATCAAGGCCAACACCGACTGGAAAAAGACCCTGGGCTCGGAATGGCGGCAATATGAGGAAGCCTTCCCCAAACTGCAGAAATCCAGCATCGATATCGTCTCGCTGGAATGCCACAACTCCCACGTGCCCATGGACCTGATCGAGCTGATCCGTGGCAAGAAGGTCATGGTCGGCGCCATTGACGTGGCCAACCATGCCATCGAAACCCCTGAGGAAGTGGCCAATACCCTGCGCAAGGCACTGCAGTTCGTAGACGCCGACAAGCTCTACCCGTGCACCAACTGCGGCATGGCCCCCCTGCCGCGCCAGGTGGCGAACGGCAAGCTCAAGGCACTGAGCGCTGGTGCAGAGATCGTGCGCCGCGAACTGTCGCGTTAATGAGCCGCAAGGGCTTGGCCAATGCCAGGCCCTTGCCCCACATCGATAGGATTTCCCATGTCACGTCCTGGTAACGCCATCGAGCCCTTGCGCTTTCGCGAGGCGCTCGGGCACTACGCCTCCGGCATCACGGTCATTACCTCGCAGCATGAAGGCGAGCCACTGGGTTTCACCTGCCAGTCGTTCTACAGCGTGTCGATGAACCCGCCGCTGGTTTCGTTCAGTGTCATGGCCAGCTCCGCCAGCTATCCCGGTATCCGCCAGGCCGGGCGCTTTGCGGTCAATATCCTGTCGGGCGAGCAGGTGGCCATTTCCAATCAGTTTGCCCGCCGTGGCACCGACAAATGGCACGGGGTGCAATGGCAGGCTTCGCCGCTGGGCAACCCGGTGATTGCCGGTAGCCTGCACTGGCTGGATTGCGAGATCCACGCCGAACACGTGGCAGGCGATCACCTGATCGTGATTGGCGAAGTGAAAGCGATGGACCAACAGGCAGTCGCCGCCACGCAGCCTTTGCTGTATTTCAAGGGGCAGTATTGCAACCTCGTGCAGGCGTGCGCCTGAGGCAATCACTGCAGGCGGTGCGCTCAAGCAACGCCTGGCAGCCCGATGCAAAGCTCCATGAACCGCGCTGCCGCCCGTGAGGGCGTGGCAGCATGGGGCAGCAAGATGGAGAACTGCCGCACCAGCGGTTCTGGCGCAATCCGCACCTGGCGCAGCACGCCGTCTTCATGGCGAATCGACATGGCCGAGACAAACCCAATCCCCATGCCCGCCCGCACCGCTTCCTTGACCCCTTCCACCCCTGCAATCTCCAGCGCTACCCGCATCGCCACGCCATGCCGGGCGAACGCCCGCTCAACGATCTGCCGCACCCCCGAGCCACTTTCACGCAGCACCAGCGGGTAGGCGCCCAGCGCCGCCAGGCTCTGCTCCTGGGTGTCCGCCAGCGGATGGCCATTGGGCACGATCGCCACGATTTCGTCTTGCCGCCACCCCGTGACGCCCGTCCCCAGCGGCAACTCCTGCCCCGGCGGGCCCTCGATCAGGGCGATGTCGACGTTGCCCAGCGCTGCAACGATTTCCCGCGTGTTGCCGTGTGCGGTGGTGACCAGCACTTCCGGGTAGCGCCCATGGAAATCGGCGATCAGGTACGGCAGCAGGTAGCTGGCCGGCGTGGTGCTGGCACCGATGCGCAAGATACCGCGCTCCAGGCCCCGCAAAGCCTCGCGCAGGGCCTGGGCCTGGTGGAAGGTTTCGCGCAGGCGCAGGGCATGGGCCAGCAACTGCTCCCCGGCAGCGGTCAGGCGCACGCCGCGGCCAGCGCGTTGGTACAGGGGCTCGCCAAAGTCTTCCTGCAGCAGCTTGAGCTGGCCGGAGACTGCCGGTTGCGACAAGTGCAGGGCCTGGGCGGCGTGGCTGATGTTGCCATGCTCGGCCACGGTGGCGAACGTTATCAGCTGTTCTGGAGTCATTTTCTAAAAATATCAGCTATTCGGATATTTGCCATTTCAAATTACGATTTTTTATAAGCTTATAACCAGATTAACGTAGACCCTGTCGAAACATCTTTTCCGGAGGACTCACATGGCCACGGTATCGTCCAACCCCGGCCTTGCGCCTACCCTCTCTACCCGAGGGCGGCTCAACGGCATCCTGTTCGTCGCGCTGTTCGCGCTGGCGGTGACTCAACTGGCGGCGCTGCCCGCCATCGCCCACCTGGGCATCAGCCCGCTGATCGTTGGCATCGTCGCCGGCGCCTTGTACGGCAACGCCCTGCGCGATGGCGTACCGGCCAGCTGGGCGGCCGGCATCAACTTCTCCGCCCGCGGCCTGCTGCGCATCGCCGTGGCGTTCTTTGGCCTGCGGGTGAGCCTGCAAGAAATCGCCGAGGTGGGCTGGTCGGGGCTGACCGTGTCCTTGCTGGTAGTGAGCAGTACCCTGTTGATTGGCTACTGGTGCGGCACCCGGCTGCTCAAGCTGGACCGCGATACCGCCCTGCTGACTGCCGCCGGCAGTGCCATTTGCGGTGCGGCTGCGGTGCTGGCCTTTGAGTCGGCGCTGCGCAGCGCACCGCACAAAAGCGCCATGGCAGTCGGTAGCGTGGTGCTGTTCGGCACCTTGTCGATGTTCCTCTACCCGCTGGCGATCAATGCTGGCTGGCTGCACCTGGACACCCTGGGCGCCGGGCTGTTCCTGGGCGGCACGATCCACGAGGTCGCCCAGGTGGTGGGCGCCGCGAGCAACGTCAGCCCCGAGGCTACGCATATCGCCACCATCGTCAAGATGACCCGGGTGATGCTGCTGGTGCCGGTGCTGCTGGTGGTCGGCCTGTGGATCAGCCGCTCGCGCCAGCCCGGCCAGGGCAACGGCCGCATCGCCATGCCCTGGTTCGCCTTCGGCTTCCTTGCCCTGGTGCTGGTGAACTCGCTGCAGGTGCTGCCTGCCGGCGTGACCGAGGCGGTCAACGGCCTCGACACCTTTGCCCTGACCATGGCCATGACCGCCCTGGGCATGGAAACCCGCTGGAGCCAAATTCGCCAGGCCGGGCCTCGTGCACTGGTCACCGGCGCCCTGCTCAACCTATGGCTGGTGGCCGGCGGCCTGGCAATTACCCTGGGTGTACAACGGCTTATGGGTTGACGAGCACTGAACGGTATGGTGTTGTCTTGCAAGGATGTTTTTACCTGCACAGGAAAGACTTACATGCCTCAACGCCATGTCATCAATGCATCCGTCAGCCCCAAGGGCAGCCTGGAGACACTGTCGCAACGTGAAGTCCAGCAACTGAGTGAAGTCGGTACTGGCAGCCTCTACACCTTGTTCCGCCAGTGCGCCCTGGCCATCCTCAATACTGGCGCCCATGTCGACAATGCCAAGACCATCCTCGAAGCCTACAAGGACTTCGAGGTCCGCATTCACCAGCAGGATCGCGGCGTGCGCCTGGAACTGCTGAACGCCCCCGGCGACGCCTTCGTCGACGGCGAAATGATCGCCAGCACCCGGGAGATGCTGTTCAGCGCCCTGCGCGACATCGTCTACACCGAAAGCGAGCTGGCCAGCCAGCGCATCGACCTGGAAAGCTCCCAGGGCCTCACCGATTATGTGTTCCACCTGCTGCGCAATGCCCGCACGCTGCGCCCGGGCGTGGAGCCGAAAATGGTGGTGTGCTGGGGCGGCCATTCGATCAGCAGCGAGGAATACCAGTACACCAAGAAGGTCGGCCACGAGCTGGGCCTGCGCAAGCTGGACATCTGCACCGGCTGCGGCCCGGGGGTGATGAAGGGGCCAATGAAAGGCGCCACCATCGCCCACGCCAAGCAGCGCATGCACGGCAGCCGCTACCTGGGCCTGACCGAGCCGGGCATCATCGCCGCCGAGGCGCCGAACCCGATCGTCAACGAGCTGGTGATCCTGCCCGACATCGAGAAGCGCCTGGAGGCTTTCGTGCGGGTTGGCCACGGCATCATCATCTTCCCCGGTGGCGCCGGCACCGCTGAGGAGTTCCTCTACCTGCTTGGCATCCTCATGCACCCGGACAACCAGCACCTGCCCTTCCCGGTGGTGTTGACCGGGCCGCGCAGCGCCGAGCCGTTCCTGCTGCAGTTGCACGCCTTCGTGGGTGCCACCCTGGGCGAGGCTGCCCAGGGCCACTACCAGATCATCATCGATGACCCGGCCGAGGTTGCCCGGCACATGGTGGAGGGGCTGAAGGCTGTGAAGCAGTTCCGCCGCGAGCGCAACGATGCCTTCCATTTCAACTGGCTGCTGAAGATCGACGAGGGCTTCCAGCACCCCTTCGACCCCACCCACGCGAACATGGCAGCCTTGGCCCTGCGCCGCAACCTGCCACCCCACGAGCTGGCGGCCAACTTGCGCCGGGCGTTTTCCGGCATTGTGGCGGGGAACGTTAAGGACAAGGGCATTCGCCTGATCGAGGAGCACGGGCCGTACCAGATCCGTGGCGATGCGGCGGTGCTGGAGCCGTTGGGGCACCTGTTGCAGGCGTTTGTCGACCAGCATCGGATGAAATTGCCTGGGGGGGCGGCGTATGTGCCGTGCTATCAGGTTGTGACCTAAGGCCAGTTCTACCGAGGCAGCAGGCGTCGCATGGCACCGGCTATGCCGGTGTTCGCGGGCAAGCCCGCTCCCACAGGGAATTGGGAGTGGCATAGGACTGTTACCCATGTGCGTGAACTGATTTGTAACCTATGTGGGTGAGCCATACCCCGCTTTTGCTTTTGCTCTGCTTTTGCTGTTGCTTCTAAGCGCACGGTAGCCCAGCAAACGCAGATTGCGACCTTAGGAGGCCGAGCGTAGGCATTGCGGAGGGAGGTGACGGGCATGGATGCCCGTCACCTCCCTCCGCAATGCCTACGTTCGGCCTCCTGAGGTCGCGATTGGTGTTGCCTGAACTACCGCGCGCTTAGAAGCAAGAGCAAAAGCAAAAGCAAAAGCAAAAGCAACTGTGTGCGGGAACCGCGAAGCAGGCGACGCGGATGGCTCCGGCCTCGCCGGCTACCTCACAGGGCTCACCACCAGCCGAATGCTGTCACGCCCTCCGCGCTTGGACTGATACAGCGCCACGTCCCCCTGCTCGATCAACGCCGCCAAACTGGCCGGTGGCTGGTCGAACAAGTTCGCGCCGATGCTCAAGGTAACCGCCTGGGGCGTAGGCATCGCCTCCCGGGCAAACTGCTGGAAGCGCTCGCGCAACACCCCGCCCAGCTCCACCACCCGCTCACTGCTAGCAGCGCTCAGCAAAATCACGAACTCGTCACCGCCCAGCCGCGCGGCCAGCGAGCGCTCCGGCAACACCGCGCGAATCATCTCGCTCAAGGCCACCAGCAAACGGTCACCGGCGGCGTGCCCATGCAGGTCGTTCACCAGCTTGAAATTGTCGATGTCGATCAACAGCAGCGCCGCCGGGTTCGCCGGGCTGACTTCCTTGAACAAGTGCGGCGCCCGCACCTCCAGCGCCCGGCGGTTGTACAGCGCCGTCAGCGGGTCGCGTGCCGCCAGGCGGGCGATGCGCTCTTCACGGCGGTAGCGCACGGTGCCAGTCATCGACAGGGCGATCAACATCAAGGCCATCGCCCCTTCGACCAGGGAAACCTGAATGATCAGCCCGCCAAAGGTGGCCAGGTCGATCAGCGTGCCTGGGGTAATCGCGATAACCGCCTTGGTCACGTAGAACAAGCCATGCACCAGCAGCACGTAGCGCAGCTGCGCAGCACCGACGCTCAGCGACTTGCCGTGCGGGCGCAGCAGGAAGCTGGCCTTGAGCGTCAGCAGCGCCACCAGCAGCGAGTTGACCATCAGCATGACCTTCGACCACTGCGGCCCCACCGGCAGCAGCAACAAGCCGAACCACACCAGCACAATCAACAGCCAGCCACGCGACAGCCGCGACTGGGTAAAGCGCAACACGCCGGCCAGGAAGAACCAGTGGGCAACCACCAACAAGCCGTTGGCGAACCAGATACCGATCAGCAACAGCCCGATCCCGCGCAGCAGCGCCAGGGTCGAGCCGACGGTAATGGTGGCGAAGCCAGCGCTCCAGAACAGCAGCGACGGTTCGCGGACACTGCGCCATTCGATCGCCAGGTACAAGGCAGCAGCGGCTGCCAGGGCGATGGTAATGGTCAGCATCGTGGGTGGATCAAGCGCCATATACAGGTTGGCCTATCTGGTTAACGTGGAAAAGGCCTGATTGTATGCGCTTGGGATGACTTTTCAGAGGGGCTATACGTCGCGTCGCAAACGTTTGAATGTAACTGTTCATGGCATGACGCGATCGGCTGCCTTCCCTGCCTCCATCAAACGCATCAGCACCTGGTTTTCCACCGGTTTGCTGAGCAAGAAACCTTGTACCTCATGGCACTGGTCATCACTGAGCAGGGCCAGCTGCTCCGGGGTTTCGACGCCCTCGGCGGTGACGGTCATGCCCATGGCGTTGCCCAGGTTGATAATAGCTTGTACCACGCTACGGTCACTGTCGCTCTTGCCCAGCGACTGCACGAACCGCTTGTCGATCTTGATACTGTCGAACGGGTAGGTGCGCAGGTAGCCCAGCGATGAATAGCCTGTGCCGAAGTCGTCCATGTTCAGGCGCACGCCCAACTCTTTGAGCGCCGTCATGGTATGCAAGGCCCCTTCGACGTCGTTGAGCATCACGTTCTCGGTGATTTCCAGCTCCAGGCGCTGCGCGGGCAAGCCACTGCAGCGCAAGGCATCGGCCACGTCGCGCACGACATCGCTGCGGCGGAACTGGGCCGGCGACATGTTCACCGACACCATCACCGCCAGCGGCCAGGCCCTGGCTCGCTCGCAGGCTTCACGCAGCACCCAGTTGCCCAGCTGCACGATCAGGTCCGACTCCTCGGCCAACGGGATGAAACGGTCCGGCCTGAGCAACCCCAAGCGCGGGTGGCGCCAGCGCACCAGCGCCTCGGCCGACGCCACAGTGATGCCATCGACCTTGTAGCGCGGCTGGAAATGCAGCACCAGCTCATTGCGCGGGATCCCTTCACGCAGCTCACGCTCAAGGGTGCGCTTTTCCAGCAGCGCGGCGTTCATCTGGGGGGAGAAGTAGCGCCAAGTGTTCTTGCCGGCTTGCTTGGCACCGTACAAGGCCACGTCGGCGTAGCGAATCAGCTCGTTGGGCGCAGCGGGGTACTGCGCCGACAGCACCACCCCCAGGCTTACGCCGATCTGCACGGTGTGGCCGTCCAGGGTAATCGGCTGGCGCAGTGTCTCGATCAGGCGCAGGCAGAAGCGGTCCACTTCCTCTTGCTGGCCGGGCCGCGCCAGCACCACGATGAATTCGTCGCCGCCCAGGCGCGCCACCAGGTCGCTGTCGCGGGTCATCTGCCCCAGGCGCAGGGCCACTTCGATCAACACCGCATCGCCAGCGGGGTGACCGAGGCTGTCGTTGATTGGCTTGAAGTTGTCCAGGTCCAGCATCAGCAGGGCGATCTGCCCGGCCTCGGCCTGTTCGAGAAAGCGGAACAATTTGTTGCGATTGGGCAGCCCGGTGAGGGCATCGTGCAGGGAAAGGTGCTGAATTTGCGCATGCGCCGCCACCTCATCGGTGATGTCGCTGCACGTACCGCGAAACCCTTTGCAAATGCCCTGCTCGATGATCGCCCTGGCGGCGATGCGGCACTCGCGTTGCTGGCCGGCACGGTCGCGGTACTGGCAGCGCAGGTTGCCGCTGGCCTCGCTGGCGGCCAGGCCATGCAACCAGGCTTCGATGTCCAAGGTGTCGCAGTCCAGCAGTTGCTTGAGCGGGCGCTGCAGCCATTGCGCGACCGTGTGCCCGGTCAACTCGGCGAAACGTGCGGAGAGGTAGGTCAGGTGCTGCTGGGCGTCGGTTTCCCAGATCCAGTCCGAGGCGGCTTCGGCCACGGCCTTGAAACGCGCTTCACTGGTTTCCAGGGCCGACTTGGAGGCCGCCAGCTGGCGGTGGCTGCGGTCGATGCTGGCGCTGGTACGCATGGCCTGGCGGGCGAACACCAGCATAAACAGCACAATGACCAGCAACGCCACGGCAAACGGCGCAACCACAGTACGAATCAGCGTGCTGCCGGGCTGCTCCACATGCCAGGTCAACGCCTGGCCGCTTCCCTCCAGGGGCAGCAGGCCCCTGCCCGGTTCGGCACTTGCCGCCGTGGACAGGGCGAAATCCGACAAGCCGACGGTTCGGCCCAAGGCTTCGAGCATGGCGGGGTCGAGCACGCGCACGAACAGCAACACGGCTGCCGGTGCCGGCAGGTGGTGCGGCGCCGACGGCGAGCGGATCACCGCCGCAGCGAACAGCGCCGGCTGGCCGCGAAACAGCAGGTAACCCGAGGCCGCCTGCTCGCGCTGCACGGCCTGGCGCGCCAGCTGCAGCACCCGGCCGCCACTGGCGCTGTGGTGGTCGAACCCTTGGTCACTCAGCTGGCCGTCCAGCACGGCGTAATGGGTGCCGTCGTCGTCAAGCACGAACACCCCTTCATACCCGTCTTCGGTGTAGAGGGTTTGCCCGACGTTGTCTTCATCGAAGGCCCAGTGGCTGTCTGCTGCCCCGGCAAGGTGATCGTAGGCGGCTTGCCAAAAGGCGTGGGTCAGCAGGTAGTTGCGCTCGTTCTTCTGCAGTTGGGCCAGGGCGGACTCGGCGTAGAAGCGGCTTTGCGCCTGTTCGCGCTCGTCCAGGGTCTGGGCGATGCGGTACAGCGACACCAGGCCCAACAGCAGGGCCACGATGAGCAAGCCGGAAAACACCAGAATGAGTTGGCGAACCACCTGGCTGCGCGGCGAACCATTGCCGAGGATTGCGTCCATTCATGTGAGCCTTTTCCAAGGGTTCGTCAGGGTTGACTGGCCTGGGCTGGCGATGATCGGTACAACTGACGACTGGTGCTTGGCCGGTGCCGGCCTCTTCGCGGGGCAAGCCCGCTCCTACAGGCGTGCAACCGCCGTGGATGCGTGTGTAGGAGCGGGCTTGCCCCGCGAAGAGGCCCGCCCAGGCACCCTCACTGCCCCGACAGAAATGTCACCAACTGCCGCGCATGCGAACTCAGCTGCTCCCAATCGCGAAAACACAAACGCAATTCCAGCGTAGCCCAGCGTTCCTCCAGCGCCACCCGGCGCACCGGCAATTCCTGCTCGGCACGCATCGCCGCCGTTTCCGGCACCATGGCAATCCCGGCCTGGCGCGCCACCAGTTGCGCAATGGCCTCGAAACTGGGGGCGCGCACCCGGACCTTCAACGGCCGGGCAAGGTTGATGGCCAGCCCCTCGACGAAGCGCTGCATGGGCCGCTCGCTGGGCAAGCAAATGAACGGGTAGCCCAAGGCATCGCCCAGGCACAGCTGCTCGCGCCCGGCCAGCGGGTGGTCGATCGGCACCAGCATCACCAGGCGCTCGGTACGAAACGGCAAGGTCACCACATCGGCATCAATCGACAAGCTGTCGTACACGCCGATTTCACACTCACCGGCCAGCACCGCACGCAACACATCGGCGCTTTTGTGTTCGGCCAGTTGCAGGTCCACTTCCGGGTAATCGGCCAGGAACGGCCCGAGCACCGCCGGCAACAAGGTGCTGGTGCTGACCGTGGACGCTGCCAGGTGCAGAGTGACCCGCCGCTGCCCAGCCAGCTCCTGCAGGGTGTTTTGCAGCGACTGGGCCTGGGCCAGCACCGCCCGCGCGCCCTCCAGCACCAGCCGCCCTGCAGGCGTTGCCTGCATGCCCTCGGCCGTGCGGGTAAACAAGGTGACGCCGCAGCGCGCTTCGAGCAGGCGCAAGCGGTTGCTGGCTGCAGACACCGCCACCGGGAAGGTGGCCGCCGCCTTGCTCAGGCTGCCCGTGGCCGCGATGGCCAGCAGCAGGCGCAGGTCGGGAAGATCGAAAGGCATTTTGGCCTTCTCCAAAAGCGAACGCCATGTTCGATAAAAAGCGATTCTAGCGCAGCGGCGTTCTGTTCAGAATAAGCCCTGCCCTCCTTCACCACGGATCCCCCATGAACGCATTGAGCCGCCTGATCCACCGCCAGTTGCAAAGCGGCGCCCTCTATGCCGTGCTGGCCGCGCTGGGTTTCAGCTTCAAGGCTATTTTCGTCAAGCTGGCCTACGCCGCCGGCCCGGTCGATGCCATCAGCCTGCTGGCCCTGCGCATGGGCCTGTCACTGCCACTGTTCGCCTGGCTGGTGTTCGCCAGCCGGGGCCAGGGCGGCGCGCCGTTGAACCTGGGTGATGGCGTGCGCGTGGCCCTGCTCGGGCTGTTCGGGTACTACCTGGCCAGCCTGTTCGACTTCTATGGCCTGCAGTACATCAGCGCCGGGCTTGAACGGTTGATCCTGTTCACCTACCCCACCCTGGTGCTGGTGTTCCAGGCCATTGCCCTGCGCGAGAAGCCCAGTACGCGCACGCTCACGGCGATGGCCCTGTGCTACGTGGGGCTGGGCATCGCGTTCGTGCACGATGTCAGCGTCAGCGGCGCTGGCCAGCAGGTGGTGCTGGGCTCGCTGTGGGTGTTTGCCAGTGCCGTGACCTACGCGCTGTACTACTCCGGCACCGGCATGATGCTCAAGCGCATGGGCTCCATGCGCCTGGCCGGGCTGTGCGGCACTGCCTCTTCGCTGATGGTGCTGGGGCACTACCTGCTGGTGGCCCCGGTCGGCCAGCTGTGGCAACTACCCGGCGCCGTATGGGCGAACGCGGCGATGATGGCGGTGTTTTCCACGGTATTGCCCATCTATTGGGTGGCGTTGGCCATCCAGCGCATGGGGCCGACCCAGACTGCAGCGGTGGGCAACCTGGGCCCAGTGCTCACCGTGCTGGCCTCGTGGGCGATTCTGGGTGAGGACATTTCCGTGTACCAGGTGGCCGGCCTTGCGGTGGTGCTGTTCGCCATCTCCCGGCTCAAGCCCGGCAAGCCCAAGGCCAAGGCGCAGGCGGCTGGCGAAGCGGCCGCCTGACCCTTCAGAGCACCCGTTTGATCAGCGGCTCCAGGCGGCTGTAGCGCAAGCGCCGCAGGAACTTGCGCACATCCTTGGGGTGCTCGGCCTTTTCACCCAAGTCGCTTGCAGCCGCAATCTGTGGCGCGTGGCGGCGGATGCCTTCCAGCTCCACGGCTCGCGGCACCAGCCACTGCCCCAGCGGGTCGTCGATCAGCAGGCCGTTTTCCAGGTCCAGGTTGAAGCCGCGAGGGTTGAGGTTGTTACCGGTCAGCAGCGAATAACGCTGGTCGACCCACACCCCCTTGGCGTGGAAGGTATGCCCCGGATCGTTCCAGATCCGCACCACCAGCTGGCCACAGGCGATGGCCGTATGGCGCCGGCGGGCAAAGGTGCGCAGGTTGTCCTCGTACAGGTACGGCAAGGCGCCGCTGGCGCTGAACGGCTCGCCGGGGGCGATGTAGAAGTCGTTGGCGGTGCGGTGGCCAACGATCAGCTCGATGCGCACGCCACGGTCCAGGGCATGGTCGATCTCGCGCATCACCACCCGCGGCGGGTTGAAATAGGGCGTGCTGATCACGATCTGCGACCGCGCCGCCGCCAGCAACGCGCACAGGCTACGGTTGAGCGGGTTGCCACGGCCGACGCCAAGCAACGGCACCACGCGCAAGCACGGCTCGCCTGGCGCTGCCGGCACCTCATAGGCCATGCGCCGCAGCCGCGCACGCAGGCGCCGGATATCGCCACGCAAGCCGCGCGGGGCGGGTGCCGGCGGCAAGTCCAGGCGCGGTGTGGCGGTGGGGTGCAGCAGGCGCTGCACCAGCCCGGCCATGGCATCGGCCAGGGCCGCTGATTCGAACAGGTGGTAACGGTCCAGCCGGTAGCGGTCGAAGCGGTGCAGGTAGACGTTGTTCAGGCTGGCACCGGTGTACAGCACGCAGTCATCGATGATGCTGCCCTTCAGGTGCAGCACGCCGAACAGCTCGCGGGTTTGCACCGGCACCCCGTGGATCGCCACCTCAAGCCCGCGCAACTGGCGCTGGGCCTGGTACCAGGCGGCGTTGCCCGGCTGCCGGCCAGCGCCGAGCAGGCCACGGCGGGCGCGGAACCAGTCGACCACCACGGTGATTTCCAGCGTTGGCCGTGCGGCCTTGGCCTGGTAGAGGGCGTCGAGCACTTCCTGGCCAGCCTCGTCTTCCTGCAGGTACAGGGCCACGATGACGATGCGCCGGGTCGCCGCGGCAATGCGTTCGAGCAGGCAATTGCGATAAGCCCTGGCATCGGGCAGCACCTGGATCGCCTCGGGGGCGATGGCAACACCTGGCAGTGCCGCCAGCAGGGATTCGGGGTTCACGTGCATTCACCTTCTATGTGCGGTCAGGTCCATTCCTGGCCGATGTGCCGGGGTGTAAGATCCACCGGGTAACGACCCATAACAACAAGAAACATGCGAGGCCGGTTTTTCCACTGCCCCTGACGAACTAAGCCTCAGCTTGCACAGGAAGATCGCAATGGTCCACCCCGCGACATCAATGGTAACGCCTTCCCCTGTCAGAACCTTCGGTTTCCTGATCGTGCCCAACTTCACCACCATTGGCCTGGCCTCGGCGGTGGAAACCCTGCGCATGGCCAACCTGGCGGCGCGCCACACCTTGTACCGCAGCGTGCTGATTGCCGCCAGCCATGAGCCGGTTGTGGCCAGCAACGGCATGCGCGTGCTGCCCGACCACAGCATCGCCGACGCCCCGCCACTGGATGCCCTGTTCGTGGTCGGCGCCAACCCCATCGACCGCAGCCGCGCCACCCGCCCGCTGGGCGATTGGCTGCGCCAGCTGGCTCGCCAACAGCTGCCACTGGGCGGCATCTGTACCGGCAGCTACCTGCTGGCCAAGGCCGACTTGCTCAAGGGCTACCGCTGCACCATCCATTGGGAAGACCTGCAGGTGCTGCAGGAGCACTTCCCCGGCATCGTGATTTCCAGCCAGCTGTTCGAACTGGACCGCGACCGCTACACCTGCTCGGGCGGTGTTGCGGCCATGGACATGATGCTGCAACTGGTGGCCCGCGAGCCCGGCGGCCAGGCCATCGCCGCCAAGGCCGCCGAGCTGCTGCTGTGCGACCGCGTGCGTGGCGAGCGCGAACGGCAACGGGTACCGCTGCGGACCTTGCTGGGCAGTGGCCAGCCAAAGTTGAGCCAGGTGGTGGCGATCATGGAGGCCAACCTGGAAGAGCCGCTGGGGCTCGAAGAGCTGGCCAGCCTCAACGAGGTGACCGTGCGCCAGCTGGAGCGGCTTTTCCACAAGTACCTGCAGCGCACTCCCAGCCAGTATTACCTGGAACTTCGGCTATCGCGGGCGCGGGAGTTGCTGTTGCGCAGCGATGTGCAGGTGCGCGAGGTGGCGCTGGCCTGCGGGTTCAGCTCGCCGGCGCATTTTTCCAAGAGCTACAGCCGGTTCTTCGGCCTGTCGCCGCTGGGCGAGCGGCGCCAGGCATCACTGCACTAGCGCTGGCGCAGCCCCTGGTAGGAGCGAGCACAGCTCGCGATGGGCTGCAACGCAGCCCCGGCATTCTGTGCCGCGAAGCTGAAAAACTGGGGCCGCTGCGCGCCCCATCGCGAGCTACGCTCGCTCCTACCAGGGCCAGTGCAGTGCCCCTACTCCTCAAGCTCCAGATGGGCCGTTTCCCGGCACATGACCATGGCCACCAGTGCCACCAGCGCCGCCGCCAGCAGGTACCCGGCCGGCGCCAGCTTGCTGCCGGTCACCTGGATCAACCAGGTGGCAATGAACGGCGCCGTGCCGCCAAACAGTGCATTGGCCAGGTTGAAACTCAAGGCGAAGCCGCTGAACCGCACACGGGTCGGGAAAATCTCCGCCAGCAGGCATGGCAAGGTTCCGTCGTTCATCGCCAGCATCGCGCCAAACAGAATCTGGATTGCAAGAATCACCAGCAACGGCTGGCCATCGAGCAACGTGAACAACGGCACGGTCAGGCCCAGGAACAGCAACGACGCCACCACCAGCATGGTCTTGCGTCCGAACTGGTCCGACAGCCGCCCCATCAGAAAGATCAGGCCGATGTACGTGGCCAGCGACACCGTCGAGGCAATGAACGAATCGCGCTCGCTCATGCCCATTTCGCTGGACAGGTAGGTGGGCATGTAGCTGAGCAGCAGGTAGAACGCCACCGCATTCAAGCAAGTGACCCCAAGGCCGATGGCCAGGCTGCGCCGGTGCTGGCCCAGCAGCTCACGGATCGGCGCCGGGGCCATGCCGCTTTTATGCTCCAGGCGCTGTTCCATTTCCAGGAACTTGGGCGTGTCCTGCAGGCTCATGCGGATGTAGCGGCCCACCAGGCCAAAGGGTGCGGCCAACAAGAATGGCAGGCGCCAGCCCCAGCTGTGCAGGGCTTCGCTGCTGAGCAGCTCGTGCAGCACGGCAACGAACGCCGCGCCGAACAACAGGCCTGCGGCGGTGCTGGCCGGCACGATGCTGGTGTACAGCCCGCGCCGCCCGGGTGGCGCGTATTCGGCAAGAAAGGCCGCGGCACCGGCGTATTCGCCCGATGCCGAAAAACCCTGCACCAGGCGAATCAGCAACAGCAGGCCCGGCGCCCACAGGCCGATTTGCGCATAGCCAGGCAACAGGCCGATGCAGAAGGTGGACAGCGACATGATCAGGATCGACCACGACAGGGCATTGCGCCGCCCGTGGCGATCACCCAGGTGCCCCCACACCACGCCGCCCAGCGGGCGCACGAGAAACGACAGGGCGAACACCGCGAAGGTGGCCAGCAGGCCGCTGGTCTTGTCGGTTTGCGGGAAGAAGGTGGTGGCGATGATGGTGGCCAGGTAGCCGTAGGCGGCGTAGTCGAACCATTCGACGAAGTTGCCCATGAAACTGGCGCGCGCGGCCTTGCGCAGGGCCTGGCGTTCGGCGCTGGGGGCGGCGCCGTCGAGGGTGGGAGCGTTGAAAGTGGTGCTGGACATGACGGGTACCCTCTGATTCTTCTAATTGGCGGCAGGGTCTGCTGGTCATACAGTTTTTTGTTATCTGCAGCGGCCTCTTCGCGGCTAAAGCCGCCCCCACAGGAGTTTCACTGGCCATCAGGCCGGTGCTATCGCTGTAGGAGCGGGCTTGCCCCGCGAACGCAGGCGACGCCGCTCGCTACTTGCGAATGATGTTGTGCTCCGGCCCATACGGGAACCGGGTGATGTTCTCTGCGCCCTGTTCGTTGACGATCAGAATGTCATGCTCGCGGTACCCTCCCGCCCCCGGCCGCCCTTCGGGCAGCATGATCATCGGCTCGATCGACACCACCATGCCCGGCTCCAGCACCGTGTCGATGTCCTCGCGCAGCTCCAGCCCGGCCTCGCGCCCGTAGTAGTGGCTCAAGGTGCCGAACGAGTGGCCATAACCGAAGGTGCGGAACTGCAGCAGGTCGTGGCGCAGGAAAATTTCGTTCAGCTCGCGGGCGATATCGCAGCAGCGCATGCCCGGGCGCACCAGTTTGAGCCCTGCCTCGTGCACCTCGACGTTGGCCTGCCACAGGCGCAGGTACTCATCCGGGCAGTGGTCGAGGAACAGCGTGCGCTCCAGCGCCGTGTAGTAGCCGGCGATCATCGGGAAACAGTTGAGGCTGAGGATTTCGCCCTTGCCAACCTTGCGGCTGGTCACCGGGTTGTGCGCGCCGTCGGTGTTGAGCCCGGACTGGAACCAGGTCCAGGTGTCCATCAGCTCGCCGTCCGGGAAGCTGCGGGCGATCTCGCGGACCATCGCCTGGGTGGCGTGCAATGCCACTTCGTACTCCGGCACCTGGTCACGCAGCGCTTCCACCACCGCCGCGCCGCCGATATCCGCCACCCGTGCGCCATGGCGGATCAACGCCTGTTCCTCGGCCGACTTGATCATGCGCAGGCGCATGCAAGGTGCGCCGATATCCAGCAGCTCGGCCCGGGGGTAGCAGGCGGCGAGCTTGGCATGGTTCTGCAGGTTCAAGTGGTCGTACTCAACGCCAATGCGCGAGGCCAACGGCAGGGCCTGCTGGATGGCGACGAAATAGTTGTCGCGCTGCCAGTCGGTGTAGACGATGTTGTCGGTGCCCACGGTGCGGCGCCAGGGCTGGCCGCCGTCGATGTTGGCGCTGATGGTCACCACCTTGTCCTGGGTCACCACCAGGGCGTAAGGCCGGCCGAACGAGCAGTAAAGGAAGTCGCTGTAGTAGTTGACGTTGTGGTACGAGGTGAAGATCGCCGCCTCGATGTCCTGTTCGGCCATGTAGGCACGCAGGCGGGCGTGGCGGGCGGCGTACTCCTGTGCGGAGAAGGTCGGCTTGACCTTGTCGCCATTGCGGATCTTCAGGGTCTGGGGCATTTGCATGGTCGGTGTTCCTTGTCGTTGTGAGCACGCTTTCAGGCCGGTTGCCTGAGGTGCATTGCAGCAGAACGAACGAGGACGCTTTTGTATCTATCCGACCTGGAATTGGCGGGATTGGCAGGGGCGTAAGGGGCTGCTTTGCAGCCGTTCGCGGGGCAAGCCCGCTCCTACAAGGGTTGTGTTGTAGGAGCGGGCTTGCCCCGCGAATGGGCGCAAGGCGCCCTCAGGTTACTTCAGGTCGAAACGGTCCAGCTCCATCACCTTCTCCCAGGCGGCGACGAAGTCCCTGACGAACTTGTCATTGCCATCACTGCTGCCATACACCTCGCTCAAGGCCCGCAACTGCGCATGGGAACCGAACACCAGGTCGACCCGCGTACCGGTCCATTTCACCTGCCCGGTCTTGCGGTCACGCCCCTCGAAGGCCTCGTTGTCCGCCGAGGTCGATTTCCACTCGACCCCCATGTCCAGCAAGTGGCGGAAGAAGTCATTGCTCAAGGTGCCGGGCTTGTCGGTGAACACCCCATGCTTGCTGCCGCCATGGTTGGCCCCCAGCACGCGCAGGCCGCCGATCAGCACGGTCAGCTCGGGCGCGGTCAAGGTCAGCAACTGGGCTTTGTCCAGCAGCAGTTTTTCCGCCTTGACGCTGTAGCGGGCCTTGGTGAAGTTGCGGAAACCGTCGGCCAGCGGCTCCAGCACGGCGAACGACTCAACGTCGGTCTGCGCCTGGGAAGCATCGCTACGGCCTGGGCGGAACGCCACGCTGACGGTGTGCCCGGCGTCCTTGGCGGCCTTCTCGACAGCGGCGGCGCCCGCCAGCACGATCAGGTCGGCCAGGGAGATCTTCTTGCCACCGGCATTGAACTCGCCCTGAATCTGCTCCAACGCCTTGAGCACCTTGTCGGTGCCCTGGTTGGCCGCCCAGTCCTTCTGCGGCGCCAGGCGCAGGCGGCCACCGTTGGCGCCACCGCGCTTGTCGGAACCGCGGAAGGTCGAGGCCGCCGCCCAGGCGGTGGACACCAGCTCACCCACACTCAGGCCCGATGCCAGCACCTTGGCCTTGAGTGCGGCGATGTCCTGCTCGCCCACCAGCGGGTGGTCGGCCTTGGGGATCGGGTCTTGCCACAGCAGCTCTTCATTGGGCATTTCCGGGCCCAGGTAACGCGCCAGCGGGCCCATGTCGCGGTGGATCAGCTTGTACCAGGCGCGGGCGAAGGCGTCGGCCAGCTGGTCGGGGTTGTCCTTGAAACGCCGGGCGATCGGTTCATAGACCGGGTCGAAGCGCAGCGCCAGGTCGGAGGTGAGCATCGACGGAGCGTGGCGCTTGCCGGCGTCGTGGGCATCCGGCACGGTGCCTGCGCCCTTGCCATCTTTAGGCCGCCACTGGTGTGCACCCGCCGGGCTTTTGGTCAGCTCCCACTCGAAGTTGAACAAGTTGTTCAGGTACTCGTTGCTCCATTTCGTTGGCGTGGAGGTCCAGATCACTTCCAGGCCGCTGGTGATGGCATCGCCACCTTTGCCGGAGCCATATTTGTTGGCCCAGCCCAGGCCCTGCAGCTCAAGGCCTGCGGCTTCGGGTTCGGGCCCGACATTGTCGGCGGGCCCGGCGCCATGGGTTTTGCCGAAGGCATGGCCACCGGCGATCAGGGCCACGGTTTCTTCGTCGTTCATGGCCATGCGGCCGAAGGTTTCACGGATGTCCCTGCCCGAAGCCACAGGGTCGGGGTTGCCTTCCGGGCCTTCCGGGTTGACGTAGATCAGGCCCATTTGCACCGCTGCCAGCGGGTTTTCCAGGTTGCGCTCGGCGCTGAGCTCGCGGTTCTGTTCTTCGCCGTGCTTGGCAGGTTCGGCCACCAGGTCGCCCTGGCCTGGCGGCTGGGCCTTGACCTGCTCCTTGCCGTAGCGGGTGTCGCCGCCCAGCCAGACCTTTTCCGAGCCCCAGTACACGTCTTCGTCAGGCTCCCACACGTCGGCACGGCCCCCGGAGAAACCGAAGGTCTTGAAGCCCATCGACTCCAGGGCGACGTTGCCGGTGAGCACGATCAGGTCGGCCCAGGAAATCTTGTTGCCGTACTTCTGCTTGATCGGCCACAGCAGGCGTCGGGCCTTGTCCAGGCTGACGTTGTCGGGCCAGCTGTTGAGGGGGGCGAAGCGCTGCTGGCCGGAGCCGGCGCCACCGCGGCCGTCACCGATGCGGTAGGTACCAGCGCTGTGCCAGGCCATGCGGATGAACAGCGGGCCGTAGTGGCCGAAGTCGGCAGGCCACCAGTCCTGGGAGTCGGTCATCAAGGCGGTGAGGTCTTTCTTCAAGGCCTGGAAGTCGAGGCTCTTGAACGCCTTGGCGTAGTCGAAGTCCGGGTCGGGGCTGGACTTGGACGAATGTTGGTGGAGAATTCTGAGGTTGAGCTGGTCAGGCCACCAGTCACGGTTGGTGGTGCCGCCACCTGCGGTTTGATGGAACGGGCATTTCGATTCGTTCGACATCTGCTGTTACCTTTTGGGTCGGTTATCCAGATTTCCGGTCTATGCCAGGTGTTCTTTCAGCCGAGCGCTGGGGCTCGTGCCTACCCCTCATCAGGTCGGGTCGGTCTTGTGCCGACGTGGGGCTTGCGAAGCTGTCACGCTGAAGGCGGCGGGGTCTTGCACGTAGGTGCTGGCACGCCGCCCGCACGCGCAAATCGCGGGGCCAGGGGAAAGACTAGCCGAGCTTGGGCAGAGGTCTAATAGAGGCAGTATTGAGGGGTGATAGGTTGGCTCTTTCAGGTTTGCCCCGCGACAGGGCCGGCACATCCATACAAGGCAAGCAGGCCAGCGCCGTGCTTCAATACACCGCCAACCCTTCACCCCCGGAACCCAAGCGCCCATGAACCGCAACGACCTGCGCCGCGTCGACATGAACCTGCTGGTGCTCTTCGAAGCCCTGATGATCGAACGCAACCTGACCCGCGTCGGCGAAAAGCTGTTCATCACCCAGTCCACCGTCAGCGCCGCCCTCGCCCGCCTGCGCGAGCTGTTCGATGACCCGCTGCTGATTCGCAGCGGCCGCGCCATGGAACCGACGCCGCGGGCGATGCAGATATTCGCCGAGTTGGGCCCGGCGATGGACGTGATTTCCTCGGCCATCAGCCGCGCCCGCGACTTCGACCCGGCCAGCAGCTGCAACCAGTTCCGCCTGGGCCTTTCGGACGATGCCGAGTTCGGCCTGTTCCCCGCCCTGCTCCAGGCCCTGCGTGAAGAAGCCCCCGAGATCAGCGTGGTGGTGCGCCGGGCCAACTTCCTGCTGATGCCGGGCCTGCTGGCCAGCGGCGAGATCTCCGTGGGCGTGAGCTACACCACCGACCTGCCCGCCACCGCCAAGCGCCGCAAGCTGCGCGATATCGGCGTGCGGGTGCTGCGCGCCGACGACCGCCCAGGCCCGTTGACCCTCGACGAATACTGCGCCCGGCCCCATGTGATGGTGTCGTTCTCCGGCGACATGAGCGGCAACATCGACCTGGACCTGGCCCGCATTGGCCGCTGCCGCAAGGTGGTGCTGGCGGTGCCGCAGTTCGGCAGCCTGCGGGCGCTGCTGCGCAACACCGAACTGATCGCCACCGTGCCGGACTACGCCGCCTGCGCCCTGGCCGACGATGGCAGCCTGCGGGCCGACCCGGCGCCGTTCGAGATCACCGAGGCGGAGCTGTCGATGGTATGGAGCGGCGCCCAGGACAACGACCCGGCCGAACGCTGGTTGCGCGAGCGTATCCTGCATTTCATGGCCACCCAGTGATGCATCGATCCCGTCGATAACCACCATGAAGGCCATCAAGTTCCGCCCGGCGCCGGCGCGGCGGAAGATGCTGGCATTCACTGACCGACGAGGCGTCCACCATGAAATCCGGCATGATCGCTGCCCTGCTGGCCCTGCTCGCTGCCCTTGGCGGATGCGCAGCGCCTACCCCGCAAGTGGGCACCCAGCCCGCTGGTCATTTCTACTCGGCCACGGCACTTTCCGATGTTTCATTGGCACCGGGGCAGCATGTGGCCGTGCTGCTGGGCCGGGACAGCGCAGCGACGCTGAACTACCTGCAGCAGCACCGTGGCGATGCAGCCAAACAGCCAGCCAACGGCAAGGTCCCGGTCGCCACCCTCAACGGCGGCAGCCAAGCCTACGACTGGCTGGCTCGGTCGCTGGCGCAGCGGTTTGCCGAGGTGACGTTCTATGAGGACCTGGACACCCTGCTGGCCGACCACCCGGATGTCATCGTGCTGCTCGATACCCAGAGCCGGCTGGCCAGTAGCGATATCGAAAGCCGGGTGGTGGCGCGGTTCTTCGATGACCAATTGACTTACATCGGCCGCGCCGAAGGGCGGGCCCAGAAGCCGCTGGGGGATGTCGCCCGGGTGGTGGAAGATGAACAGGCGGTGCAGGCTGCAGCCTTGCGGGATTTCGACAGGTCGTTGCAGGGGCTGATCAAGGGGTAGGATTTGACCGCCCTTTCGCGGATTGTTGCCGGCCCTGGTAGGAGCGAGCGTAGCTCGCGATGGGGCGCGCAGCGGCCCCAGGTTTTCGGCTTCGCGGCATAGGATGCCGGGGCTGCGTTGCAGCCCATCGCGAGCGCTGCTCGCTCCTACAGGCGCAGCAAATGTTACTTCCTGCGCTGCATCCAGGCCGCGCCCAGCCCACTCAGGCAGATGATGGCAATGCCCAGCAAGCTCGCATCATCCGGCACCTGGCGATAGATCACGAACCCCAGCAACCCGGCAAATACGATCTGGCAATAGCTGAACGGTGCCAGCAAGGCCGGCGCGGCATGCCGGAAGGCCTGGGTCAGCAGCAGGTGCGCGCTCATGCCGAAGCCGCCCAGCGCCAGCATCAGCAAGGCATGGTCCCAGCGTGGCACTTCCCAGAAGAACGGCACCAGCGCACTCATCGCCAAGGTATTGCACAACCCCGCATAGAAATTGCTGGTGGTCGGGCTGTCATACGCCGCCAGGATGCGCGTGAGCAACTGGTAGAAGCAGAACCCCAGCGCCGAGCCGAACGGGTACAGGATCGCCGGGGTGAACATCGCACCGCCCGGGTGCACCACCACCAGCACGCCGATAAAGCCCAGCACCACCGCCACCCACTGCCCCGTGGTGACCCGTTCCTTGAGCAGCGGCGCCGACAGCGCAGTCACCAGCACCGGGGCGAGGAAGTTGACCGAGGTGGCCTCGGCCAGTGGCAGGTACTGCAAGCCCGTGGTGAACAGCAGGCTGGTGCTGAGCAGGCTCAATGCCCGCAGGGTTTGCAGCACGGGCCTGCGGGTACGCAGCACGTTGAGGCCGGACTTGGGCAAGAAGATGCCCGCCATCAGCAGGGTATGCACCACATAGCGCGCCCACACCACCATGACGATCGGGTACAACCCACCGAGGTACTTGGACAAGGCATCGTGGCTGGCGAACAGGAACGTCGCCACCACCACCAGGGCAATGCCACGCAGGGGTTGGTTGACTCCGGACAGCGGTGTGCTGGAACTCATGGCGATCTCGATGGCGGCGCGGCGAAAGGCTGCGCCAGGGGGCAGGTGCGACAGGCGGAATTCTAGAAGAGATACGACGACTTAAGGAAGATCAAAAGCCCAGGTTGCCGGGGGTGTTTTGTATTTCGTTCGCTGATCGACCACTTTTTCCCGCTGGCACATGGCTGCCGCTCGCCAAAGCGCGCACCATCGGCCAGGCAACCTCGCACCCGAACAAGGAGTTTTCATGCAAAGGCTCACCACCCGCACCGGCCTGGACCTGCCCTGCATCGGCCTGGGCACCTGGCCGATGACCGGTGCCCAATGCACGGCCGCTGTGCACCAGGCCCTGGAACTGGGCTACCGGCACATCGATACCGCCACCGCCTACGACAACGAAGCCGCCGTGGGCCAGGCCCTGCGCGACAGCCGCGTGCCACGTGAACAGGTGCACCTGACCACCAAGGTCTGGTGGGACCGCCTGGCGCCCAAGGCCATGCGCCAGTCACTGGAAGACAGCCTGCGCGCGCTGGGCACCGAGCAGGTCGACCTGTTCCATATCCACTGGCCGGGCAAGGACTGGGACCTGCCGCGCAGCATCGAGGCCCTGGTGGCCCTGCGCGACGAAGGCAAGGCGCGCCAGATCGGCGTGGCCAACTTCCCCCTCGGCCTGCTGCGCCAGGTGGTCGAGGAACTGGGCGCGCCATTGTCGGCCATCCAGGTGGAATACCATGTGTTGTTGGGCCAAAAGCCGCTGCTCGACTATGCCCGCCAGCATGACCTGTTGCTGACCGCCTACACCCCGCTGGCCCGTGGCCAGGCGGCGGCGCGGCCAGAGATTCAGGCGATCGCACGCAAGCATGGGGTGCTGCCCAGCCAGGTGGCACTGAAATGGCTGCTGGACCAGGACGGCGTGGCGGCAATTCCCAAGGCCAGCAGCCGCGAGAACCAGCTGGCCAACCTGGCGGCGCTTGAGGTGCGGCTGGATGACCAGGACCGCGCGGTGATTGCCGGGTTGCCGAAGGATCAGCGGGTGGTCAGCCCGGATTTTGCGCCTGATTGGAATAGCTGAGGCCTGACCGTGCCCCTTCGCGGGGCAAGCCCGCGCCTACACACGCCCCTGTAGGAGCGGGCTCGCCCCGCGAAGAGGCCCGTCAGTCAGGCCCCACCACCTGCTTCAACCGCTCGCTGGCCGGCGCCGGCCGCCCATACAGGTAGCCCTGGAAGTGCGAGCAGCCCTCGGCCCTCAGCCGGCGCATCTGCTCCTCCGACTCCACCCCTTCGGCCGTGGTCTTGATCATCAGGCTGTTGGACAGCTCGGTGATTGCGCGGATGATCGACATCGCCTCGCGGCTCTCGCACATGTCATGCACGAACGACTTGTCGATCTTGATCCGGTCGAACGGGAACGAGCGCAGGTAGCCCAGCGACGAATAGCCGGTGCCGAAATCGTCCAGGGAAATCGACACGCCCAGGTCTTTGAGGGCGCGCAAGGTCCGCACGTTCTCTTCGCTGTTGCCCAGCAGCACCGATTCAGTGATTTCCAGTTCCAGGCGCTGGGGCGCCAGCCCCGAGTCGGCCAGGGCCAGGGCCACGGTATGGACCAGGTTGGCATTCTTGAACTGCACCGGCGACAGGTTCACCGACACGGTTTGCTCGGTGCCCCAACTGGCCGCTTCCTGGCACGCCAGGTTCAACGCACGGATGCCCAGTTCGTGGATGAGCCCGGTTTCCTCGGCAATCGGAATGAAGTCCATCGGCATGACCATGCCGCGGGTGGGGTGCTCCCAGCGCAGCAGCGCCTCGTAGCCGGTCACGCTGTTGGTCTGCTGGTCCACGACCGGTTGGTAGTGCAGGTGCAGCTGGCCCAGGTGCAGCGCGGTGCGCAAGTCGGTTTCCACCAGGCGGCGCTGGCGTGCGGCCACATCCAGCTCGACGTTGAAGCACTCGTAGCGGTTGCGGCCATTGCGCTTGGCCTCGTACAGCGCCATGTCGGCATAGCCGAGCAGCTGCTCGGCATGGTCGTTGTCGTCCGGGGCAATGGCCACGCCGATGCTGACGCCAACCGAGAACTGGTGGCCTTCGATCTGGAACGGCGGGCAAATGGCGTCTATCAGCCGCTGGGCGGTGTTACAGGCGGCGTCGCGGTTGTCCAGGTGGGTCAGTACCACGGCGAACTCGTCACCGCCAAGGCGCGCCAGGGTGTCGTGCTCGCGCAGCTCGCGGCGCAGGCGCTTGCCCAGGGCACGCAGCAGCTTGTCGCCGAAGGCATGGCCAAGGGAGTCGTTGATGTTCTTGAAATTGTCCAGGTCCAGGCACAGGGCGGCGGTGAGCTTTTCATGCTCGTGGCCACGCACCAGGGCCTGCTTGAGGCGTTCGTTGAACAGCGTGCGGTTGGGCAAGCCGGTGAGCGCATCGTGGTGGGCCATGTGGTGGATCTGGGCGTGGGCGGCCAGCTCCTCGGTGGCATCCTCGGCGACGAACAGCACGTAGTCGGCCTGGCCTTCGCAATTCTGGCTGAGCAGGGCGCGGCTGCGCAGGGTGCGCGGGCCACAGGCGGTGTCGACCCGGGTTTCGGCGGCAAAGCCCTTGGTGCTGCGGGCGCCGCGGCTGAGCTGGGTTTCCAGGTAGTCGGCGGCAGCCGGTGCCAGGCACTCGCCCGGGGTGTGCCCGATCATCGGCTTGCCACGCCCGCCGAACAGGCGCTCGGCCTGCTGGTTGGCCAGCAGGATGCGCTGGCTTTGCAGGTCCTGGACGATGACGCTGGCGGGGATGTTGGCAATCACCGAATCGAGGAACTGCGACAGGTTGGCCATTTCCTGGCTGTATTGCTCGGCCAGTTCCTTGGCCTGCAGCAGTTCGAGCTCCTGTCGGCGGCGTTCGGAGATGTCACGGGTGACCTTGGCAAAGCCCACCAGCTGGCCGTGGTCATCGCGCACGGCCTCGATCACCACATGGGCATGGAAGGCCGTGCCGTCCTTGCGCAGGCGTGCGCCGACTTCTTCGAAGCGGCCGGTGCTGCGGGCCTGCTCCAGGTTCTGCGCGGGCAGCCCGGCGGCGCGCTCGGCCTCGCTGTAGAACAGCGAATAATGCTGGCCGACGATTTCCTCGGCGCGGTAGCCCTTGGCGCGCTGGGCGCCCGGGTTCCAGTTGGCGACAATACCCTCGGGGGTGAGCAGGTAGATGGCATAGTCCACCACGCTCTGGATCAACAGCCGGTACATGATGTCGGGGCTTGCGACTAGCGACATGAAATTTACCTGAACCTGCGGCGTGCACGAATAAGAACCCCGTGCCAGCGCGGCCGGGCCTTGAAAAGCGGTGCTGGCATTATGCCGGGTGAGCGTATTTTGTGAAGTGGTTCACAGTATTTTACTGGAACGTCAGTGCAAGGCCGAGGTGATGCGGAAGGTGAGCAGTTGCGGGTCATCGTCGAGCACCACCTGCTGCACCGGGCGCAGCAAGCCGGCCACTGCCGCCCTGCAGAAGGCTGCTGCTACGGGGTCCTGGGCATAGCAGCGCAGCAGCCAGTCGCCGGGGCTGGCCAACAACTCCTGTGCCACGGCGCGGCCGATGCCCTGGCGGCGATAGCGTTTGAGGATGAACAGGTCGGCCAGCTCCAACGCGTCGATGCCAGGCAGTTCGCAGCCCTCGACCAGCACGAAACCGGCGATGAAACCATCGACCAGCACCAGGTTGGCACTCCAGCCAGGGCTGTGCCAGTAACGCTGCAGATGGTCTTCGTGGATATAGAAACGGCCGTCCACCTCCACGTCCTCTTGCTCCCAGTCGGAGGATTCGTAGGCGTAGAACTGGTAGAGGTTGCGGATCAGTTCGGCCTGGTCGGGGGTGGTTTGCAGCAGCTCGATGGGGGGCATGGGGGTGGCTCGGGGTCAAAGTGCCATTCTAAGGCTTTTCGCCGGGATTGATGGCCCTTTCGCGGGGCAAGCCCGCTCCTACAAAGGATCACCCCTCCCCTACTGTAGGAGCGGGCTTGCCCCGCGAAAAGGCCGGCCCTGCCTTACACGATAGCCGCCACCGCCTCGATCTCCACCAGCATTCCATCCAGTGCCAAGCGCGGCACCGGGATCAAGGTGCAGGTCGGTTTCATGTGCCCAGCCCAGGCCCGGTCCGCCTCCGCCACCCAGGCCCGCAACCGTGCCTCGCTGTGGTCAACGATCAACAAGGTCAACTTGAACACCTGGGACAGCTCGGCCCCTTTCGACGCCAGTGCCACCTGCACATTGGCCAGCGCCTGGCGCGCCTGCTCACCGAAGTCTGGCGAAAGCCGCCCTTGGGCATCCTCACCGCCCTGCCCGGCGACATACAGCAACCGGCTGGCGGCAGTGACTTCGGCCACATGGGAATAGGCATTGCCACTGGGGTCGTACAGCCCCGGCGGGTTGGACAGTTGGAAAACCTGGGTCATGGGACGCTCCTTGGTGTGATTGAGCGCCCGAGTCTGGGACCTTGAGTTAAGTCGAGGTCAAGGCCAGTTGTAGGAAATTTCGCAGCCGGCGCCTGTGCGCTTCAACACCGCGTCTGTAGGCACAGGCCCCCTGGCCTCGTACAGTGCAGGTTCCGGCACGGAGGCCAATTACCGCACTGTAAAGGAACCACCATGAGCAAGTCTTACTCCTTCCAACTCTCCTACACCATCAACCCGCTCACCCACCAGGACGAGCCCCACGCCGAAAAAGCCCGCAGCCATATGCGCAACAAAATGGGCTGGGACACGGTCGAGCATATCGAAACCACCCTGCTTGGCGAGGTGACCCTGGCGCCCGGCGACAGCGAAACCAAGCGCCGCGAAGCGCGTACCCTGGTACGCAACGGCATCCGCAAGGCGTTCAAGGAGCTGGCGGTGGACAAACACGTGGCGTTCAAGAGCAGCCTGCTGGTCAGCGGCCTGGCCCCGGCGATGGAGCTGAACATCCTGCCTGAGTAAACCCAATGCGCATCAGGCGCTGTGCGCCTGATGCCGAGCCTTCACTTTTCGTGCAGCACCGCCCTGCCCTTCACCGCCCGCGGCCCGCGCCATATCCAGAACAACAATCCCGGGAACGGCGCATAGACCACGAACACGATCCACAGCATCTTGCGTTCGGCCCGACGTTCGCTGCCGATGATGTGCCAGATGGCGAAGATTTCCAGCAAGATGACCAAGGCTGCCACCATGATCCAGATCGTTCCGATTTCCATGAGCACTCTCCCGTTGGCGTGTCATTACTATGGTTATAGCAAACGGCGAGGGTTCATTCGGATTTGCCGCGTCTAGCAGGACCAAGGCAGGCGTGAACCGGCGTGCAGACAGCGAAAAATTGCCTATCTTAAAGTTCTCCACCGGACGAAGAGCGCCTAGCCATGGATATCTCTACGCTGTTTGCAGAGCTGCACAGTCTTCCCAGCATCCCCCAGGTCGCCCTGGAATTGGTCCAGCAATTCGACAACCCCAACGAAAGCCTCGAAAAGGTGGCGCGCAGCATCGAACGGGACCCGGTGATCGCTGCCAAGGTACTGCGCCTGGCCAACTCGGCACGCTTCAAGGGAGCACGCGAGTCGGCCAGCATCGAGGACGCCGCCATGCGCCTGGGCTTCAACGTGCTGCGCACGCTGGTGCTGGCCTCGGCGGTGACCGGGGCGTTCAAGTCGGCGCCGGGGTTCAACCTCAAGCAGTTCTGGGGCCGCAGCTTCCAGGTCGCCAGCATCAGCCGCCTGCTGGCGCGCCAGGCCGGGCTTGACGGTGAAGTAGCGTTTACCTGCGGGGTGATGCACGACATCGGCGAACTGTTGATCCAAACCGGCGCGCCGGATTACGCCGCACGCATCAGAGGCGCCAGTGGCACCACCAGCCGCGCGGCCAGCGAAACCCAGCAACTGGGCTTCGGCTACCCGGAGGTGGGCGCGGAACTGGCAAAACGCTGGAACCTGCCGCTGACCATCCTTACGGCCATCCGCTACCAGGCCCAACCGCACCAGGCCCCGGACGGCCAGCCCTATGCACGGGTGATTGCCCAGGCCATGGAAGTGTGCGATGCGCTGGAGCAGCATGGCGGCCCAACCGATGAGGCGCGCGACGCCTTGGGGGGGCCGCTGTTCGAGGGTGTCGACCTGGTGCTGCTGTTCGAGAAACTGCCGTTCGTGCTGGAGCAGGACAAGGCGTTTGCCGATTTCCTGGCCTGACCGTGCGCGCCTCTTCGCGGGGCGAGCCCGCTCCTACTACAGGGGTGGGCTTGCCTTGCGACTTCGATTTGCCACTTGCCTCAACACGACCTGCAATACGACACGCACCCACGGGTGATTGTCTTTCCCGCACGCTCCCGCCACACTCTGCGGGCCAGCCAGGAAGCGGAGTTCAGAGTGCCCACCCCACGTCAGTTCAGCAAGAAGACCAGCACCAGCAACATGCTGCGGCTCAAGGCCGGCGCCGGCAGCCCCGAAGCCCCCTATCGGGTCGACTTCATTCTGCTTGAGCATTTCTCGATGGCCAGCTTCACCGTGGCCATGGACGTGCTGGTTACCGCCAATCTGTTGCGCGCCGACAGCTTCCGCTTCACACCGCTGTCGCTGAACGGCGACCGCGTGCTCAGCGACCTGGGCCTGGAACTGGTCGCCACCGAGTTATCCGCCGAAGAACTCCGGGAACTTGACTTGCTGATTGTCTGCGGCGGCCTGCGAACCCCGCTGAAGTACCCCGAACTCGACCGCCTGCTGGACGACTGCGCCGCCCACGGCATGGCCCTGGGCGGGTTGTGGAATGGCGCCTGGTTCCTCGGCCGTGCCGGTGTGCTGGACGACTACGGCTGCAGCATTCACCCCGAGCAACGCGCCAGCCTGTCCGAGCGCAGCCCGCAAACCCGCATCACCCCGGCCAGCTTCACCCTCGACCGCGACCGCCTGAGCGCCGCCAGCCCCAATGGCGCCATGGAACTGATGCTCGGCCTGGTGCGGCGCCTGTACGGCGACGGCCTGGCCGAAGGCGTTGAAGAAATTCTTTCATTCTCGGGCGCGCGCTACCGCCAGGTCGGCCCCGGCGCCAAGAAGTCCATGAGCCTGCACCTGCGCACCATCGTCGAGCTGATGGAAAACAACCTTGAGGAAACCCTGAGCCTCGACCAGCTGGCGGCCTACAGTGGCCGTTCGCGCCGGCAGATCGACCGCCTGTTCCAGGCCCAGCTGGGCACCTCGCCGCGGCGCTACTACATGGAGCTGCGCATCACCAAAAGCCGCCGCCTGCTGCAATACTCCGACCTGTCGGTGATGGAGGTGGCAGTGGCCTGCGGCTTCGTCTCGGTGTCGCACTTCAGCAAGTGCTATGCGGCCTACTTCGGCTACCCGCCGTCACGTGAGCAACGGCTGGGCGAATAGGCGGGTTCAGGCGCGGATGTAGCTCAGCACCACGTCGCAGATCATCTGCCGGTGGCGCTGCTTGACCTCGTCTGCGCCCAGGTCGATCTGGAAGATGTCACCGAAGGTGTGGCGGTTGGACACCCGGTAGAAGCAGAACGAGCTCATCAGCATGTGCAGGTCGATCACCTCGATCCCTGGGCGGAACACCCCCGCCTCCACGCCACGCTTGAGCGTGCTGCCCAGGGCGTCCAGCACCAGGCTGCTCATTTCACGAATTTCCGGGGATTTCTTCACGTACTCGCCGTAGTGAATGTTCTCGGTGCAGACCATGCGCACGAAATCGACGTTGCGGTCGTGGTGGTCGAAGGTGAACTCGGCCAGGCGGCAGATGGCCTGTTCGGCCGGCAGCGATTCAAGGTCCAGGCTCTGTTCGGTCTTGCGGATATCGCCGTAAAGCTTGACCAGGCACTCGACATACAGCTGCTCCTTGCTGCCGAAGTAGTAGTAGATCATGCGCTTGGAGGTGGCGGTGCGCTCGGCGATGGCGTCCACGCGGGCGCCCGCCAGGCCTTGCTGGACGAATTCGTTGATCGCGGCCTGGAGGATGTCCTCGCGGGTTTTCTCGGGGTTGTTCTTACGCGGTTGGCGCGTAGCCGAGGGTTCAGGCTGGCTGAGGGGGGCTACGGGGTTGCTCATGGGGGCTCACGGAGTATTTTTTGGATTTCGGCGATTATCCGTGACTGGCGAGGCGCAGGGAAGCACGCTTTTATGAGGGATACGCAGGCCACGGTTAAAGGCCCTCCCCGGCCGGCGTGCAAATCTGCCCAAGCCTTGTGCCGTATCAATACTTCGACGGCCCCTGTGCTCTACGCTCGGACATTTCCCACGGCAAGCACGGACGCATCTTACTTGTCGCGCTAGGCCGGTGCTCACATGCTCGGTACTCGCGATTCTGAGGAGGCTGCGCATGCACCCACACACCCACACCACCGCCGAACTGCGCAGCACCCTGCGCGAATTGATGGCCCATGAAGTCTGCAACCCCGACGGCGACCCGCACCTGTCCGGGGTGATGTTTTTCTGCGCCACCGACGAGCACACCCGGCAATTGGTGGAGCGCATCGAGCTGCTGGCCAGCGAGATGTTCTTCGACCCCTGCGGGCGTGCCATCAGCCATCACATGAAGGCGGTTGCCCTGGAAGGCGTGTGCATCAAGCGCAAGCGCAAGGCCCCAGCCGACGAGACGGTGATCCGCATTGCCGTGCAGAACAAGGGCTTCATCACCGTGAGCACGGCGCGCCTTTCCTGAGGGCAGGATACGGATACTGGGTAGGGCTTCTTCGATCACCGTGCGCGCCCAGGCTACCTTGCCCACGGGCGCAACGGTTTGCCCTGACCCACTTCCAAACGCCGACGCAGCTCTCGGTAGGAGCGAGCGCAGCTCGCGATGGGCTGCACAGCAGCCCCCGGCGTTGTTGGCCGCGCAGCTGAAGCCCTGGGGCCGCTGCGCGCCCCATCGCGAGCTCTGCTCGCTCCTACCAGGGGGTGGCGCGCAATTCAGAAGCCAAGCGTGGCCGACAGCAGGTAGGTTCGCGGAGTCGACAATGTCAGCCCTGGCTCGCTGTCATCCGAGGCCCCCGCCGAGGCCCAGTAGCGCTCATCCAGCACATTCTCGACGCTGGCCCGCAGGGTCACCTGGGTACTGTCGACCTTGAAGGCATAGCGCGCGCCAACGTCGAAGCGTTCCCAGCCATCGATCTGCTTGCTGTTGTCCTGGTCCAGGTACTGCGAGCTTGAGTGAATGCCACGGGCGGTCAGCGTCAGCCCCTTGACCCCGGGAAGATCCCACTCGGCGCCCAGGTTGACGTTGTATTCGGGTGTGGCCGGGGCGCGGTTGCCGTCGAAGGCGCCGTTCACGGTGTCGGTCAGCCTGCTGTCGATGTACATCACCCCACCCAGCACGCGCACGCCGTCCAGCGGCTCGCCGAACAGGCTCAGCTCGATACCGCGGTTGTCGCGCTTGCCGTTGGGGCCGAACACCCGCGAGGTGGCGTTGGTTTCGTAGGCTGGCTGGCGGATGCGAAAGGCACTGGCCGTGACGGCGACGCGGCCAAAGTCATACTTGGCGCCCATCTCGACCTGGCGGCTGATGAAAGGCGGGAATATCTGGTCTTCGTTGACCGAGGTCGACGGGGCGATTTTGCCCTGGCTCAGGCCTTCCATGTAGTTGGCGTAGAGCGACAGTTGCTCGGTGACCTTGAGCAGCACACCGCCCGAAGGCGACACCTTTTCCTCGTCATAGGCGGTATCGCCTTTCACCCCATTGCTCCAGTCATCCACCTGAACACGCTGCCAGCGGGCCCCCAGGGTCAACAGCAGGCGGTCGTCGAAAAAGCCCAGGGTGTCGGCCAGGGCGACGCCGGAAAAACGGTTCTCGGTGTACACCTTGGCATCGGTACGGGTCGGCGTGCCGGGCGTGGGCGTTGCGACTGGCTGGTACAGGTTGCTCGGCGCCGACGCATAGCGAGCGCCACCGTTGGTGAAGTCCATGTAGAAGTAGGTGGCGGCGAGGTTCAGTTCATGGCTGACAGGTCCGGTATGAAACCAGTTGCGCAGCCCCGCCATGGCGGTACGTACCGACTCGTCGCGGGTGAAGTCGCGAGGCTGCACGGTGAAATCGCCGGCATCGTTGACCACCGACACATTGTGCCTGAGGAAGTCGTGGTTGCTCTTGCGCGCCCCCACCGCGCCGTAGGCCATCAGTGAGTCGCTGATGTCGTACTCGGCATTGAACGCGCCAAAGGTGTCCTCGGTGCGCGCCTTGCTCCAGGCCTGGGCATAGTTGTGGCGCACGTGGTTGGCACTCGGCACCTGGGCGTTGGCCCCTACCAACACGCGCTCCTGGGGGGCGTCGGTGTCGCGCTCGGTGTGGCCCAGGTCGGCCGACAGGCGCAAGCGCTCACCACGAAAGTCCAGGCCCAGCACGGCCATCTGGCGGTCGACGCTCTGGTGGTCCCATTCGGTATCGCCGGCCTGCTTCACGCCATTGAAACGCAAGCCGAACTGCTCGCCTTCGCCGAAGCGCCGGCCTATGTCCAGCGCTCCGCCCACCTGGCTGCCTGAGGCATAACTGCCGGTGAACTCGGTGATCGGCGTATCACCGGCACGCTTGGGCACCACGTTGATGCCACCGCCGACGCTGCCCCGCGGCGAGATGCCGTTGATCAGCTGGCTGGGGCCCTTGATGATGTCGACGCGGTCGGCCATTTCCATGTCGATGGAATAGGTAGGCAGGATGCCGTACAGGCCGTTGTAGGACACATCGGTGTTGAACAGGCTGAAACCCCGAATGGTGAACTGCTCGAAGCGCCCGCCTGCCGGGTTGGTGGCGCGCACCGACGGGTCGGCGCCAATCAGGTCGCCCAGGGTGCGGGCTTGCTGGTTCTTCACCAGGTCGCTGGTGTAGGTGGTGATGCTGAACGGCGTTTCCATGAAGTCGCGAGCCCCGAGCAGCCCCTGCGAGCCCTTGCGCGCGACTTGGCCACCGGCGTAGGGCTGGGCATCACTGCCAGGGGCCTGGCCGCCGACGATGGTGGTCGGGGCGATTTCCAGGGCGCCGGCACCGTGCGCGGCCGGCACCAGGGTATAGGCGCCCTCGCCCACCGGCTGCAGGCGCAGGCCGCTGCCGCGCAACAGTTGCAGGAACCCTTCCTCGACACTGTAGTTGCCAGACAGGCCAGTGCTCTGCTGGCCGCTGACCAGCGCCGGGTCCAGCGACAGGCTGACACCGGCCTGGTCAGCGAAACGGGTAAGTACCGCGCCAAGGCTGGCGGCGGGCACTTCGAAATGGCGGCGGGCTTGTTGGTCTGCCCAGGCAGGTGCCTGCAGGCAAAGGCTGATCGCGAACCCGAGCGGGATCAGGCGGAATGGTGTTACGGCTGGCATTGAAGACGGCTCCCCTTGTGTTCTTCTACCGGTAATGACCGGTGAGAAAAAAAAAGGGGACACACTCAGGCACGCTTTTCTCGCGGGGCCAGTGTTACCCAGTAACGGGTGCGTGCATGCACCTCCACGGGCAGGCTGGCCGCCAGCAGCGCCAGCACCCGGTCGGTATCGTCGAGGCGGAACGTGCCGGTCACTTTCAACTGCGCAAGCTCCGGTGCCCAGCGCAACAGGCCGGGCCGGTAGCGCCGCAGCTCAAGCAGCAGGTCGACCAGGGGCCGGTCATCCAGGCGCAGTACGCCCTCTCGCCAGCCCAACAGCAACTCGTCCACGGGCTTCACCGGGCCAAGGCCGGTTGCCCGCAAGCTGGCCTGCTGGCCTGCCTGCAAGGTGGTTGCAGCACCGCGCCCGGGCTGCACGGTCGCCCTACCTGCGGCCACCGACACCCGGCAGGACTCATCGAACAGGCGCACGCATACCTCGGCGCCGCTGAGCGTGACCTGGCCATACGGCACCTGCAGCGCAAGGCTGACGGCAGTGGGTACGTCCACCGCCACCTCCCCGCGCACCAGGGTGATGCGCCGGGCGGCGAGGTCGATGTTGACGGCGCTGTCGGTGTTCAGCTGTAGGCGGGTGCCATCGCTCAAGGTCAGCTGCCTGCGCTCGCCCACGGCGGTGTGCACGTCGGCGCGCCAGGCCTCCAGCGGCAATTGCCGGCCCAGCAACCAGGCCGTCGGCACCAGTGCGGCAACCCCCAGGGCCTGCTTGAGCAAGGCTCGGCGGCTGGGCTGCGGGCGGTCGAGGGTGGCCATGGCCAGCTCGCCGGGCAGGTCGGCGAAGCGCTGGCGCAGCAATTGCGCCTGCTGCCAGGCGTTCTCGTGTTGGCTGCTGCTGGCACGCCATTGGGCAAGGCGCTCAAGGTCTGCCGGGCTGGCCCCACCTGACTCCAGCAGTGCCAGCCAGCGGGCAGCCGCGCGTACCACGGCGCGTGCATCAGCGGGTTGCGCGGGCATTACAGCTGCGCCAGCAGGCAATGCTCGTACGCCTGGGCCATGTAGCGTTTGACGGTGCGTTCGGAAATGGCCAGGCGTTCGGCGATTTCGGCGTAGCCCAGGCCTTCAAGCTGGCTCCAGAGAAAGGCCTTGCGCACGGGGGCCTTGAGGCCGTCCAGCAGTTCGTCGAGGGCGTGCAGGGTTTCCAGCAGGATCCAGCGCTGTTCGGGAGAAGGCAGGCTTTGCTCGGGCAATTGCGCCAGGGCATCGAGGTAGGCCTGTTCGAGGCTGCGGCGTTGGTGGAAGTTGCACAGCAGGCGCTTGCCGATGGTAAGCAGGTAGGCCCTGGGTTCGCGAATGTCTGCCAGGGGCTGGGGGCTGGCAAGCACGCGCAGGAAGGTGTCCTGGCTGAGGTCAGCGGCATCCCAGGCATTGCCCAGGCGCCGGCGCAACCAGCCCTCCAGCCAGCCGCGGTGCTCGCGGTACAGGGCCGGCAGGGTGGGCTGCGAAGGCGACGCGGTGTCGATCATGGGAGGGCGGCTCGGCGAGGGGGCGGCGTAAATGGGACTGATTATAATTTACGCGCAGGGACGGAGCCAAGGGGGTATTTTTGCGGGCCATTCGCGAGCTGCGCTCGCTCCTACGGGGGCGGCGTATGCCTGCAATCCCCGGTAGGAGCGAGCGCAGCTCGCGATGCGCCGCTACGCGGCGCTCGGCCCTACAGCCACTGCAGGCCGCGCGCGCCAGGCCAAGGTCAACACCAGCCCCAGCACCGCCATCCCGGCACCGGCATACGACACGGCTGGATACCCCAGCCCCGCACTGATCACCGCCCCACCCAGCGCCGCGCCAATCGCGTTACCCAGGTTGAACGCCCCGATATTCACCGCCGACGCCAGGTTCGGTGCGTCCTTGGCGGCTTCCATCACGCGCATTTGCAGCGGCGGCACCAGGGCGAAGCTGGCAATACCCCACACCAGGATCGCCACCGCGGTCGGCAGCGAGCCGCCCAAGGTCGCCGGGAACACCAGCAACACCGCGACCAACACCGCCAGGGAAACCAACAGGGTTCGCTCGATCGAACGGTCCGCCGCCTTGCCGCCCCACAGGTTGCCCAGGGTCAAGCCAATGCCGAACAGCACCAGCATGGCGGTGATGAAGGGGGTCGAGGCCTGGGCCTGGCTGTGCAGAATCGGCGCGATATAGGTGAACACGGTGAACATCGCACTGGAGCCAACCACCGTCAGCGCTAGCGCCGCCAACACCGGCCCACGGCCCAGCACACGGATCTCGGCCATCGCCCCGCCGCTTTTGGGCAGCGGCAGGTCGGGCAACGCAAACCACAGCGACACCATGGCCACCAGCCCAAGGCCGGCAATGCCCCAGAACGCCGTGCGCCAGCCGAACAATTCACCGAACCAGGTGGCCAGGGGAACGCCGCCGATGGTGGCCAAGGTCAGGCCCATGAACATCGCGGCCACCGCCCCGGCCCTTTTCTCCGGCGGCACCACACTGGCCGCCACTACCGAGCCGACACCAAAGAACGCGCCATGGTTGAGCGACGTGACAATGCGCGCAACCAACAAGCTCTGGTAGTCGCTGGCCAGCGCCGACAGCAGGTTACCCAGGGTGAAGATCGCCATCAGGCCGATCAGCAGGTAACGGCGCGGAACCTTGCCGGTGGCCAGGGTCATCAATGGCGCGCCGATCAGCACGCCAACGGCGTAGGCACTGACCAGCAGGCCGGCAGCGGGAATCGACACGCCGAGGTCGGCGGCGATGCTGGGCAACATGCCCATGGGGGCGAATTCAGTGACGCCGATGCCGAAGGCACCGATGGCCAGCGCCACGAGAGGGGGATTTATACGCATGGGGAAAGCTCCTTATCTATGACGGGAATGCTACGATCAGCGCCTTGAACGCACTAGACCGCTTTTGCGGCAATCACCTTTGCGTATGAGGCACAAATGGATTACAACGGCCGCTCTGGAGAAATGGAGGTGTTCGCCCAGGTGGTGGATGCCGGTAGCCTGTCGGCCGCAGCGCGGGCACTGGGGCTGACGCCGTCGGCGGTCAGCCGCATCATTGCCCGCGCCGAACAGCGCCTGGGCACCCGCTTGCTGCTGCGCACCACCCGGGCGATTACCCTGACCACCGAAGGCGAGGCCTACCTGCGTGGGGCACGGCGCATTCTGGCGGACATGGTTGAAGTGGAAGAAGCGATCACCGACCAGGGCGTGCCACGCGGGCGGCTACGGGTGAGCGCGGCGCTGGGCCATGGCCGGCTGACCCTGGTGCCGCTGCTGACGGCGTTCAGCGCGCGTTACCCGCAGGTGCTGGTGGACCTGACCCTGAGCGACGAGATCGTTGACATTCACGGCGGCCAGGCCGATGTCGCGCTGCGTTTCGGCGTGTTGCCCGACAGCTCGCTGAGCGCGCGCTGCATCGGCCATACCGGGCAGGTGGTGGTGGCGTCGCCGCAGTACCTGGAGCGCTGCGGCACGCCGCAGGTGCCGGAAGACTTGGCGCGGCACAACTGTTTGCGCTTCAACTTCCGCAGGGCGGCGATGGACTGGCCGTTCAGGCGCGATGGCGAGGGCTTTTCGCTAAAGGTGGCTGGGAACATCGAATGCAGCAGCGGCGAGGCCCTGGCGCAATTGGCCCTGCTGGGTGCGGGGGTGGCGCGGATCGGGCTGTTTACCGTGGCCGATGCCTTGCAGAGCGGCCAGTTGGTAGCGTTGCTCGAAGACTACAACCCGGGGGACCAGGAACCGTTGCATGTGGTGTTCGTCGGTGGGCCGACGATGCCGGCACGGGTGCGGGTGTTCGTGGATTTTCTGGTGGAGCATCACCAAGGGTGGCCGTTGGGCGCAGGGGCCTGATTGAACGAGGCCTCCCTGTAGGAGCGAGCGAAGCTCGCGATGGGCTGCAGAGCAGCCCCGGCGTTATCGGCCGCGAAGCTCAAATCCTAGGGCCGCTGCGCGCCCCATCGCGAGCTACGCTCGCTCCTACAGAGAGTGCGGGAACTACCGTCCCCCTTGCATGCCGCTCAGCAGGAAGGCCATGAACCGCCGCACCTCCTCGCGGTGCCCCGCCAGGTCCAGGGGCTCGGCATTGCACAGGCGCAACAGCTGCAAATGGCCGTAGTCATTGATCAGGAATGCCGCATAGGCCACATCCAGGTCAGGGCGCAGCTGGCCGCTGTCACACAGGTCCTGCAGCAGGCGCACCAGCTCCGCCACCAGCGCATCGTTGACCCGCTTATACGCCTGCGGCACCTCCTGCTGGTGGGGGCCCAGCAACGGCAACAGCGGTGGCAGGATCTCCCGCCACAGCGGCGCCGGTAGCACCTCGAAGGCGTACTCGGTCAGGTGCGCCTCGTAACAGCACAGGGCATCCAGGGCAGTGTCGAACTCCGCCAGCCGCTGGCGCACCTGGGCCACCGCACGGTGGTCAGCCTCGCGCAGCTTCTCCAGCAGTATCTCCTGCTTGCTGCCGAAATAGGCAAAAACCGTCGGCACCGACACCGCCGCCAGGCGGGCAATCTGCTCCATGGTCGTGGTCTGGAAGCCCTGGGATTCGAACAGGCCAAGCGCCGTACGGCTGATCGTTTCCCGGCGCATCGCCTTCTGCTGCTCGCGCAATCCGCTCACATCGCCCCCTGTCTTGTGGATTCGCTGCCCAGCATACAGCAAAGCCAATTCACAAAAATATTTTATTGACTAAAGTTTTTAACCGACACAACACTAGCGCGGCATTTTGACCCAGGGAGCCGCCATGAGCACCGCAGCAGACCTCATCATCCATAACGCCCGCATCTACACCGTGGACCCGCACCGGCCCTGGGCCGATGCCGTCGCCGTACAAGGCGAGCACATTCTCTGCGTGGGCGACCACGCCCGTGTCATGGCCTACGCCACCGGCGCCACGCGCCTGATCGACGCGGGCGGCAAGCTGGTGCTGCCCGGCTTCGTCGAATCGCACTGGCACTTCTCCAGCACTGCGTTCGCCTTCCAGGCCCTGGTCAACCATGAAGACCCACAGCAGGTGCTGGCCCTGCTGCAGCGCTATGTGGACGCCAACCCGCAGGAAAAGGCCATTACCGGCATGGGCTGGATCCAGCCGCTGATGCCACCCGAGCTGCTGCGCCGCGAAGTGCTCGATGCCATCTGCCCAGACAAGCCGGTGTGCCTGCTGTCCACCGACTACCACACCATGTGGGTCAACTCCTACGCGCTGAACGCCGCCGGCATCGACCGCGACACCCCACCCGTAGAGGAAGGCGCCAGCTGGTTCGAGAAAGACCCGGTCAGCGGCGAGCCGACAGGAGTGATCGTAGACTGCGCGGCCTATTCGCTGCTGATGCAGCGCCTGAGCGAAGCCGGCTACCTGCCGACCGGTATCGACCTGTACCTGCGCTCGATTCCCTTCTGGCAGGAAAAACTGGTGGCCGCCGGCATTACCACGGTGTTTGACGCAGGCTTCCTCGACCCGGCAGGCGACCAGGCGCTGCTGTACGAAACCCTGCAGCAGCTGGAGCGCGAGCAACGCCTGAAGCTGCGCGTGGTCGGCAGCTACATCAACATGGGCACCGAGGATGATCCGCTGCCCATCCTGCAAGACCTGCGCAGCCGCTACGACTCACCGCTGGTGAAGGCGCAAACCCTTAAGTTGATGCTCGACGGCACCGAGCTGAACCACACGGCATTCCTGCTCGAACCCTACTGCGACAAACCTCACTGCGGCGCCACGACCATGCCCGAGGCGGTGTTCGAGCGCCATGTGCGCGCCGCCGACGCCGCCGGCATCGACGTGATGGTGCATGCCGTGGGCGACGGCGCCGTGCGCATGGCGCTGGACGTGTTCGAACGCACCTTCGCCCACAACCCACCCCGTGATCGCCGCCACGTGATCACCCACGCCTTCCTCACCCACAGCGACGACATCCCGCGCTTTCGGCGCATCGGCGTCATGGCCAACACCCAGCTGCAATGGGGCGTGGTCGATGCCTACGCCGAGGCGATCCAGCAGTCTTACGGGTTCAAGCGCTGGGCCTCGATGTACAAGTTCCGCACCTTCATCGACCAGGGCGTAACCGTGTCGATCGGCATGGACGGGCTGGTTTGCCAATGCCGCTGCCAGCACAAGCCGGTGGAGCACATCGAGTCGGGCCATACCCGCCAGCTCAGCGGCGAGCCCAATGCCCCGGTGATGCCCGATGCCGACGAGCGCCTGAGCATCCCGCAGCTGATTGCCGCCTACACCCTCAACGGTGCCTACCAATTGGGGCTGGAACAGGAGATCGGCTCGATCACCGCTGGCAAGCGTGCCGACATCATCATTCTTGAGCAGGACCTGTTCGAACTCGACCGCTACCAGATCGGCAAGACCGACGTGGCGCTAACCCTGATGAACGGCCGCATCACCCACGACGCAGGCACCCTCCCCCACGCCTGACCCTGACCGCCCTGCTTCACCCGGAAAATTGCCATGCACAACAATAACAACACCCTGCTGCTGCGTGCCGCGCTGATCTACATAGCCGCCACGGCCTTGATCATCATTGGCGTGCAACCGATCTTCATCGGCCTGGTGGCCGAACGGCTCGGCCTGAACCTGAGCCAGCAAGGCTGGGTCCTGTCCGGCGAAATGACCGGCACCCTGCTGGGCTGCCTGCTGCTGCCTGTGTTGGGGCGCCGCTTCGGCGGGCGCGGCCTTTACCTTGGCGCGGCGCTGGCAGCATTGGCGCTGAACCTGGCCAGTGCCGCGCTGAGCTCGCTGGGCGCGCTGGTGCTGTGCCGCCTGGCCTGTGGCCTGGCGGCCGGCGTGCTGTATGCCGGGGCGGTCAGTGGGCTGGGGCGCTTGCCCGGGCAAGACCGCTCCTACGGTTTGTCGTTGTTGATCCAGACCGCCGTCTTTGCCCTGTATGCCACCTGCCTGCCGCAGCTGGCCGAGCAGCTCGGCAACCGTGGCGCGGTGGCGACCCTGGGGTTTTGGTTCGTGCTGATTGCCCTGGCGGCGCTGGCCATTCCGCATCGGCTGCACCGTGAGGCGCCAGCTGAGGTGGCAGGCAGCGGGCTCGGCTCGGCAACCTTGGGCCGTTATGCCTTGCTGGGGATGCTGTGCCTGCAGTTGGCGATCTACTGCATTTGGGGCTTCGTCGACCAGCTGGCCCGCGAACGCGGCATTGGCGCAGTGGACGTGGGCTGGGCATTTGGCCTGGGGATTCTTGGCGGCTTGCCCGGCGGCGCATTGCCCAGCGTGCTGGGCGCACGGGTGAGCCGTGGGCCGATGATCGGTTTGGGGTCGGTGCTGGTGCTGGTGTCGATCGGCATGCTGGCGCGCTTCACGCCGGATGCGAACTGGCTGTGCCTGGCGCTGCTGCTGATGAACTTCGGCTGGGTGCTGGCGCTGACGTATTACATGGGGGCGATCACCACCAATGACCCACGGGGTACATTGACGCCCTGGGTCAGCATCCTGCAGGTGGCCGCAGCGGCGCTGGCGCCGGCCTTCGTGGCCCTGCAGCAACAGGGCGCCGGGCACGAGACGATTTTCGTCAGTGCCGCGGTGGCGGTGGTCCTGGGCCTGGTACTCAAGTGCCTGGCCGGTGTCGTTCAGCGCCGGGCCAGGCCCGCCTGACCCCGCCGGGTTCTTTGTTCAATCAAATATCTGTAGGAGCGGGCTTGCCCCGCGAAGCAGGCAACGCGGTGCATGGCACCGGCAAAGCCGGTGTTCGCGGGGCAAGCCCGCTCCTACAGGTCTCCTAACGCACATCTTCCAGAAGTGCATCTGGCCGTTGTCTGCCATCATTGACTTTGCTGCCCCAACAACAGCCCCATCGCCAACCCACCTCCAGGGCCGACCACCATGCGCATCGCCATCCCCGACGACTACCAGGACGTAATCCGCTCCCTCGACTGCTTCAGCAAGCTGGCGGGCCACGAGGTCCAGGTGTTCCACCAGCAGCGCCCGGCCTCGCTGGATGAACTGGCCAGCCGCTTCGCCGATGCCGAGGCACTGGTACTCACCCGCGAGCGCACGCGCATCGACGCCGCCCTGCTCGACCGGCTGCCGAAGCTCAAGCTGATCAGCCAGACCGGCAAGGTTGCCGGCCATCTGGATGTGGACGCCTGCACGGCGCGCGGCATCGTCGTGACCGAGGGGCGCGGTTCACCGGTGGCGCCGGCGGAACTGGCCTGGACGCTGATGCTCAACGCCCGGCGCCAGCTGGTGCCGGCGATCGATGCGTTCCGCCAGGGCGATTGGCAGGTCAACCTGGGCCAGGCGTTGGCCGGCCAGGTGCTGGGCATCTGGGGCTACGGCAAGATCGGCCAACGCCTGGCGCGCTATGCCCAGGCCTTCGATATGCCGGTGCTGGTGTGGGGTAGCGAGGCCAGCCGCGCCAAGGCCGAGGCGGATGGGCACCGGGCGGCGGCTTCGCGGGAGGCGTTTTTCGCCGAGTCGGATATCCTCAGCCTCAACCTGCGCCTGTCGCCCAGCACCCGCCACGGGGTGACCTGCGATGACCTGTCGCGTATGAAAACCAGCGCACTGCTGGTGAACATCAGCCGCGCCGAGCTGATTGCCCCCGGCGCCCTGCTGCAGGCGCTCGACAGCGGGCGGCCGGGTTATGCGGCGGTGGATGTCTACGAGCAGGAGCCGATACTCGACCCCAGCCACCCCCTGCTGCGCCACCCCCGCGTGCTGTGCACACCGCACTTGGGCTACGTGGAGAAGAATGGCTACGAGCTGTACTTTGGCGATGCGTTCGACAATGTGCTGGCGTTTGCCCAAGGTGCGCCGATCAACGTGGCGAATCCGCAAGTGCTGTAGGCGATGCCCTGTAGGAGCGGGCTTGCCCCGCGAACACCGGCGAAGCCGGTGCCACGTACCGCGTCGCCTGCTTCGCGGGGCAAGCCCGCTCCTACAGAAATACACGTTAAATCATAGGAAAGGCGCTGCCGGTGCCATGGCGATCCTGCCCGTGCCAACTCGGTCAATCAGGCCAGCACGACTGGCGAATCACGCTGCAGAAATTGCCCGGCCGGAAGGCCGGGTCCTTGTCCGCAATCACATCGGCCTTGACGTTACCGAATGTGGTTTGCGGCTTGTGCCGAATCCCTTCGTAGAACGCCTGGATGATGGCCTCCTTGAACTGCGCCCCGCGCGGGTGCGCCTGCACCACCGCATCGCGCTGCACCCGGCTGAACCCGTCATGGTGCAGGCCCAGCACATCGGTTTCGACCCCGGCGGTCACCAGCGCGATCAGCGGATGCATGTGCTCAGGAATGCCGGGCGTGGTGTGCAGGGCGATCGCCGTCCACACCCGCTCGACATCGCGTTCGTCGACACCGTGGCGCTGGAGGAAGTCGCGGGCAGCGTTGGCCCCGTCGACCTCGAAACGGCAACAGGCGCTGCTGTGGGTGTGGGTCAGGCCCATGTCGTGGAACATGCAGCCTGCGTACAACAGCTCGCTGTCGTACTTCAGCCCCAGCCGCTCTCCCGCCAGGGCGGCGAAATAGAACACCCGGCTGGAATGGTGAAACAACAGAGGGGACGCCGTGTCACGCACAAGCTCGGTGATTTCACGGGCCATGGCGCTGTCGGGCAGCGCGATACCAGCAATGGATGAAGACATGATCGCTCCTGGGTGGGTGAATGACCTACCCAGTCTGCTGGCGTGCACCTATGTCCTCAATTGACTTATAGCTCCATATCCTGCCATTGTCGCGGTAATACGGACTTGCCGTCCGATACCTGGAACCCACATGCCAACACCCTCACTGACATTGGCCATTCTGGCGATGCCCGGCGTTCAGCTGCTGGACGCCTGCGGCCCGCTCGACGTATTTGCCGAGGCCAATCGCCAGGTCGGCTACGATGCCTATCGCCTGTTGTTGCTGGCGTGCGAACCCGGCCCGCTGGTGAGCTCATCCGGCACCCGCCTGCTGGCCGATGGCTGGATAGGCGAAAACCTGGAAGCGTTCGATACGTTGCTGATCGCCGGAACCCCGAACGCTGCCGAGCAGTATTTGCGGCCCGGCATCCTCGACTGGCTGCGCCAGCGTGCCGGCGCCTGCCGGCGTTTTGGGTCGGTGTGCACCGGGGCATTCGCGCTGGCTGCCGCCGGCTTGCTCGACGCACGCCGGGTAACGACCCACTGGGCCGTAGCGCAGACGCTGGCCGAGCGCTATCCCCTGGTACAGGTGGAGGCCGATGCCATCCAGGTGCATGACGGCAAGCTGCGCACGGCAGCCGGGGTGACGGCCGGGCTGGATCTGGCCTTGTCCCTGGTGGAAGAAGACCTGGGGCGGGAGGTAGCCCGGCAAGTGGCCGGGCAACTGGTGATGTATTTCAAGCGCCCGGGTGGGCAGTTGCAGTTCAGCCGCCAGGGTGGCACCTCACCCGTCGGGCGCTCAGCCCTGCAAGGCTTGCAGCGCTTCGTTGCAGCCAACCCGGCGCTGGCCCACGACATTGCCAGCCTGGCTGCCCGGGTGGGGCTCAGCCCCAGGCACTTCGCGCGGGTGTTCCAGCATGATGTCGGCATGACCCCGGCGGCCTGGGTCGAGCTGGCCAGGGTCAATGCTGCACGGGCGCGGCTGGAGGGTGGGCGCGAGCCACCCAAGCAGGTGGCTGCCTTGTGCGGGTTTGCCAATGCCGACACCTTACGCCGGGCGTTCGTGCGGCACGTGGGGGTGACGCCAGCGGAGTACCGCAAACGCTTCGCCCAGCACGCCGCCGACTAGCGGAATATCAACGAATGGTGGGCGGCACCGCCTGTGCGCGCCCCCTCGCCCACCGCGATAGCCACATTCCCCGCCGCTACTGCCGCATCGCCGCAGGCGAAGACGCCTGGCACACTGGTTTCGCGCATGGCATCCACCTTGATGAACGCCCCCATCGGCCCCTCCTCAAAGGCGCACCCCAGCTGCGCAGGCAACGAACTGGCCATTTGCGTATGCGGCTGGGTAAACAGCCCTGCCAGCTCGACGACCCGGCCGCTGGCCAGGCTGACAGCGGCGCGCTCCCCACCAATCGACACCACCGCTTCGCGCTCTACCTGCACCCCGCGCCTTGCCAACTGGGCCAATTGCTCGGCGTCGGGTTCAAACACACCATTGAGGAAAAACGTAGTCGGCCCCCAGTCAGGCAGCATCATGGCGTGATGCATCGCCACCGGCGACGCCGCCAGTACGCCGATCTTGCCCCCGTCGAGCTCAAAGCCGTGGCAATACGGGCAGTGGAAGACGCTATGGCCCCAACGCTCAGCCAGGCCCGGTACGCCCGGCAGCTCATCCACGACGCCCGTTGCCAGGATCAGGCGCCTGCCGCCGAACTGCTCGGCGCTATCAAGCGTGACCCGGAACCCGTCGCCCTCCTTGGCCGCCGACACCGCTGAACGCGCCAGCCATTGCACCGTGGGGTAGGCCAGCAACTGCTGGCGTGCTTGATCGGCGATTACCGCCGGGTCACGCCCATCCTGCCCCAGAAAGCCATGGGAGCTGCGTGCAAAGCGGTTGCGCCGCACGCCAGCATCGATCACCAACACCTTGCGCCTCGCCCGCGCCAGCTGCAGGCCAGCAGAAATACCGGCATAGCTGCCGCCGACAATGATCACGTCGAACATCTGGTCTTTCTCCTCGGGTTCACGACCCGCTCATGTCACTTATGACACAACGTAAGTTACATGATAGTGACCCGTCAATGGTCTTGTAACCTTTGATGTTTCGTGTGAGGCTGGCAACCTACCCTGGCCAGACCTCGCTCAGATGAGAAACGACACCCGCCTGTCCCGCATGCTGCACGTGCTGATCCACATGGCCCGCCATGACAAACCGTCCACCTCCGAAACCCTTGCGCAGATGCTTGGGACCAACCCGGTGGTGGTGCGCAGGACCATGGGGCTGCTCAAGGAGCAAGGCTATGTAAGCTCTGTGAAAGGGCACCGTGGCGGATGGACGCTGGCCAGGCCTCTGGCGCAGATCACCTTGCTGGATATCCATGAAGCGCTGGGCGGCGCGTCGATCTTTGCCATCGGCCTGTCAACCGACCACCCGCATTGCCTGGTGGAACAGGCGGTGAATGCGGCACTTACCGATGCCTTCGAGGCGGCCCAGGCGCTATTGCTGGAGCGGCTGGGCAGTGTGACGCTGGAACAGCTGGCGAGCGATTTCGAGGGGCGTTTTCAGGCATTGTGAATGCGATGGGAAGCCTGCACTGGAGTTCGCCTGCGCAGAGAGGAGATACACGATTGGATTGCTACATTCGCCAAGCGCTACCCAATGATGCCGTCGCCATCAGCCAGGTGATCATCAGCGCACTGCGCACCAGTAATGCCGCAGATTACGACGCGCGTACCATCGCTCGCGTCGAGGCCTCGTTCAGCGCGCCGGCCATCATCGCCCTGCTGACTCAGCGCCAGGTTTTCGTGGCACTGATCGACGAGAACGTGGTGGCGACCGCCAGCCTTGAAAACGATGTGGTCAGAAGCGTGTTCGTCTGCCCGGATCATCAAGGCCTTGGCATTGGCCGCCAGCTCATGCAGGTGATCGAGCAACACGCCACCGCAGGCGGGCTCGGTAGCTTGCGAGTGCCCTCCTCCATTACCGCCGAAGGCTTCTATTCAATGCTTGGCTACCAGAAGCTGCGCGAGGTGTTGCATGGAAATGAACGCACCATCGTCATGCACAAGCAGTTGCTCAAGGACGGATGAATTGATTTCGGCGCATCGCGGGGCTGTCACCCAGTGTCACGCCCAAACGCACGCGGCGTGTATGATGGCACTCGACCTTTTGCCAAGCGCCGCAGGAGACGCCCGCCATGCCCTACCCCATCGAGCATAAACTGGTTGTCGGCGTTGCCTCCAGCGCCCTGTTCGACCTGGCCGTCTCCGACGACATCTACCAGGCCGAAGGCGTCGAAGCCTACCGCCTGCACCAGGAGGCGAACCTCGACGTACCGTTCCCCAAGGGCGTGGCCTTCCCGTTCATCCGCCGCTTCCTGAGCATCAACCAGGCCTTTCCCGAGCAACTGCCGGTGGAAGTGGTGCTGCTCTCGCGCAACTCGCCGGAAACCGGATTGCGGGTGTTTCGCTCGATCAGGCACTACAACCTGGACATCACCCGTGCGGCGTTCATGTCCGGCCGCTCGCCCTACGAGTACATTCCCGCGTTCAATGCCTCACTGTTCCTCAGCGCCCACGAAGGTGACGTGCAACGCGCCATCGACGCCAATTACCCGGCCGGGCTGGTGCTGCCCACGCGCATCTACGACGACGAGATCGATACCGAGCTGAGGGTGGCCTTCGACTTCGATGGCGTGATTGCCGATGACGAGGCCGAAAGCGTCTACAAGCAGAACCTCAACCTCGATGACTTCCAGGCCCACGAGCAGGACCGCAAGGCCATTCCCCATCAGCCGGGGCCATTGGCCGACCTGTACCGCAAGCTGTCGCTGATTCGCCAGCTTGAAGACCGCAAGCTGGCGCAAGACCCTGACTACCAGCGCATCCTGCGCATCGCCATCGTCACCGCGCGCAACGCGCCGGCCCATGAACGGGTGGTAACCACCTTGAAGAACTGGGGCGTTTCGCCGGACGAGTCGTTCTTCCTGGGCGGCATGGAAAAAGAACGGGTACTGCGGATTCTGAAACCGCACATGTTCTTCGATGACCAGCGCAGCCACCTGTATTCGGCAGCCGGCGACCTGCCCATGGTGCACGTGCCGTTTGGCGTGGCCAACAAGCGCCAGGCTGCAGCCTTCACGGCAAAGGACCTGAGCAAGCTGGACATCGGCTGAGGTTCAGGCTCCGCCCTTCAAAGACACCGGCCTGTGGCGGGCGGAGATTATCTGACGGGGTTTCTTCAGGAACGTCCCTGATGGCCAGCCCATTCGCTGATAGCGAACGCGACCTCTCCCTTGGGCAGATACTCCTGCTCAAGGCGCCCGCGGGTTTGCTGCAGCAAGAACTGGTAGAAAGCCCCCTCATCCTCCAACAATCCATCCGGCGTGGTGGCCTGGGCGCGAACGGGCTCGATGACCGCGTTGAGCGCGCCATGCTGCTCAAATACCGCCTTGTGCATCAGCAACGCTTCAATGCCCGGGCGAGACAGGCGTGCCCGCGCCAGCATCAGCAGCCCCCAGCTGTCCAAGTCACCCCAGTAGCCAATGCACTTATCAGCGAAGTGCGCAGCCCCCAACCATTGCACATCCAACCCTGCACCCAATATTGCGACCGTGCCCGGTACCTCAGGCAATAGATGCAGGCACTGTTCATTCTCGACCACGAGGATCCGAGTGCCTGGCAGTGGGGTTTGGGCAAGCTCGGCGGTGGTGAGCCTAAGCCGTCTGAATGGCAACAGCCCAGGCTCCAACGGCACGACGAGCACCCAATGGCTGCTTTCTTCGAGCGCATCCAGAAACGTTGTCAGCCCCTGCTCCGAAACAGCACCCTCGAAGCGCTCATCAAGCAGGCGGCTAAGCAATGCCGAGTGTCGTTCAAAAAACTTGGTATCAACACCATGCTCGGCAAGTAACCTAAGCGGCCGACCGCTGGCGCATCCTGGGCTCAATTGCATGGCCAGGCGCAGGGTGGCAACCACCTCCTCACAGGGTTTGGCCATCCACAAGCTGCGTTGCGCCACCAGCAGCGAATGAAACGTGCTGTCAGCGTGCGCCACCAGGTATTCAAGCCGCGCATACTCATGGCTGACCTGCGCGTCGCCAATTGCGGCGACCCACTCGGAAGGGTTGCGCAGCTGCCAGCGCAGCGGTATGGATACAGGCTCAAGGCCTGCTCGGTAACTTACCCGTGCCCACTCGACCGTGCCAACCTTCACTTCACGCCAGCGTTGCACATGCTGCAGAACACGCTGGGGGCTTTGTGCAAAAACACCTGCCGATGGTTTCCCAATGGAAAGACGCTGCGGCCAGCTGCCTGGGTTGAGCAAACGCGCAACCCGTGTGCTGGACTGCTGCCATTGTCGGGCCAGTTTATGGCCCAGTTCCAAGGGTGATTTCATGGCTGGCCTTTGCGCTGTTGATGGTGCTCGTCCAAGGCTTCCCAGCTCAGCGATACCACACTGGAATCCATCCCTCGCCGATGGACGACTACGGCGGAGCGCGTATGGTGGCGCAACAAACGCATTTCCTTGTTGGGCGTGATGAACACGGCATGCAGGCCAAACTCGCGCAGGGCTGCGATGATACGGCCGGCCACGGCATGGGAGCTGCGCGAGAATGCCTCATCCAGCACGATGGTGCCGAACAGCGGCCGACTGCTGCCGTCCGGGCACAACGCATAACTGAGTGATGCGGTCAGCACGTAGGAAGCGATGATTTCCTTCTCACCGCCACTCCCACCTTGCGAACCAGTGCGCGTCTCGATGATCTCCCGGGATTCGCGGTCAATCACCGACACCGCGAACTCCAAGCGAAAACGTGGGTCGAGCAGCGCCTTGGGCCCCAGGTTGCGGCTGTGATCGCACGCGTCCTTGAGCAACACAACCAGCGCTTGCAGGGCCTGGTAGTGGCTCTCGCCTTGGTCCTCAACAAACCGCGCCGAAGCCAACTGCCGCTGAGCGCGCTGGAGGGTGCGCAGGCTTTCGTGAATGACTTTGTTGGCAACCAGGCGCAGATAACGCCCCGGCTGAAAGTCGACGCGACGCATGGTGTTATTCAGGTCATCGAGCCGTTCCTCGATAACCGAAACTTCATGCTCGATGTAGCTGAGCAGCTGGGTGACCCCATCGTCCGATGAGCGATTCAGGTATTCCTGGAAGCGTTTGAGTTTTTCCGGCAACGCTTCTTCGGTCAGCACGCGAAGCCGCTCCAGGTACTTGGGAATATCTGTGAGTTCCCGACCTGTTTCCGCGAGCGCACCGGTGTCCACCTTCAAGGCATCGGACATGTGGTTGGCCAGCTCCACTTGGTGCGCGCCCAACATGTCGGCCAGTTTCTTCAGCTCGTCACGCAAGGTACGCAGCAGCTGGCGCTCAAGGTCGTAGATATCTTCCAGGTTGGCTTCGGTCAACGCCGGGCAGTGGGCCTTGGCCAGTTCTCGCTGGCTGTCGGTAAGGCCTTTTTCTGCAGCGTTGTTGGCTTTGCGGGCGGCGGCGGCGGCAGTATCGAACTTGCCTTTGAGGGTTACGCAAGCCAGTTGGCACTGTTGAAGCTGTGCTTCCAGGTTTTTCAACACCTGCAAGGCCTCGTCAAGCTCTGCCTTGACCATTGCCAGATCGGAACCCGGCCGGGTCAGCGTTTCCAATTGCGCGCGCAGGGCCTGCAACTGCGCCTGGGCGCCGGGCAAATCGATGTCCTCGAATTGCAGCGCTTCCAGATGCTTGTACAGCAGGGCCGAATCCTCCAGCTCCCGTACCTTGTCCCGCGTCGCTGCCCTCGCAAGCTTAGCGGGCTTGAGCTGCGCATCGGCTTCGCGCAGTTGCTCGTCCAGGAAGGCCAGGCGGTCACGGTTATCGAAACCGGTCAGCCAGTCGTCTTCCAGGCGCTTGTGGTCCTGCTTGTCAAAAAAGCGGGCCTTACCAGACATCAACCCTTCGGCCGTCATGGCATGGGGCAGATGGCGCAGTTGCTCCGGGCTCTCTACACAGTGCCGGTCGTTGTCGGCCAGCAAAGCCTTGACCGAATCGCGATAGGGATGCTCCTTGAAATGCAGTTTGCGAGTAAAACCGTCCTCGAAGAAAACCGGCGGCGAACTTGGCGTTTTCACCTCCAGCAAACGCACGTGCAACCGGTTGTGCCGCAGGTTTACCCAATTCAGGGCAGCCTGTATCGATGCCGAAGGAACCAGGATGCGCAGCCTTTGGCTGCCGATGGCTCGCTCGATGGCCCCTCGCCAGGCTTGCTCGTCAGGCTTTACCTGCACCAGCTCGGCGACAAAGGGCAACGCCGACTCTTCCAGGCCCAGCGCTTGCGCCAAGTCATTGCGAAACCCATGGTAGTGGCCCCCCAGATTGGACCCCGGGCGCCGTTCGACTTCTGCGCGCTCCTGCTGTAACAACAGGCGTTTGTCGGTCAAGTCTTTCTCGGCCACCCCGGCTTGAAACGCCACATCGCGGGCCAGTTCGATTTCCTGGTCATGCTGCTCCCGGCGTTGCCTGAGCTGCTGCTGGTTGGCGTTGAAGGTGCTGGCCGTCAAGTCATCTGGCATACCCAGCCTGCCGACCACACGGCGGTACTGCTCGGCCTGCCGCCCCCTGCGCACGCATTCCTGGTCACGCTCAGCGATACGTTGCCGAAGCTGATCGATACCGGCACCGCCCACCTGCAAATAGCGTTGGCGGTGCTGGTCCACCGTCTCCCGTTGCACGTCCAGGCCTTCCTGGCACTGCAAGAGCAGCGCCTGCGCAACGTTGTGCTCCTGCTCCAGCCGATGAGTCTGCTGCAACCACAAATGATGCCCTTGCTCGGCAAACCAAACAGGTACGATGCTCTCAAGGGACTGCTTGTCGACGAACTGCACTTGCACCTGCTGGTAACGCTGCCAACCATCGGCAACGGGCTGCAGGGCGCGCTGCTGTTTGCGAGCGATTTCCAGCTCCCGGTGGATATCGGTCAGGTCATCAAAGCTCTTCACCACTTCATCTGCACGCTCGAATGCCGAACGGTCATCCAACACCAGTTCACGAAAGATTTCGTCGATACTGTTAAGCTGCTTCAGGCCCGCGGCCCGGTTAAGCAAGGTGAACGCATTCTCACCCACTTCGAAGTATTCCCTTAACCTCGCCAGATACGCCTTCTTGCTGGGGTAAGACCAAACGCCGGTGGCCTCTTTCTCCATATGGCGCAGCGCCCGCATGCCACCGGCATGGTGCTGATTCAGCCAATGCTCCAGGGTTTGATCGGCAGCCTCCACCAGCATCCAAAGTTTTTTCAGGTCCGTTGCAGATGAACTGGTGCCCTCGAACCAGAGCACTACGCCAATACGAACTTGGCTACCGTCACACTCGAAAGTAGCAGCGATAGCCGTCACTGTTTTGCCCTGGCGGGCGATGTGCGACTGTTGCTCGCCGCCGTCCCCTGGGCCAGAGACACCCCGCACGTAGGACACCAGGTCGCGGTCGCTTTCATGACCACCGGTGGAGGCCAGGTTGTAGCGGGGGTTGGCACAGAGTAGCGTCATCAAGGCATCGATCAGGGTAGTCTTGCCACTGCCAGTCGGCCCGATGACTGCAGTGCCACTGGGGTCGATCTCGGCCCGGTGATATCCGTGGAAGCCACCCCAGTTGTAAAGCTCCAGGTTGGCCAGGATGAACGTCTCGCTGTCGCGCCATGGCAAGGCCTGCTGCATGTTCATGCCTGCTCCCCCGCTTCACCCGTATTCGCAGCACCGGTGCCCTGAACCTGCGCACGCAGCCAGGCCACCAGTGCCTGCAGGTTTTCCGGATTCGCCAGGTGGGTGATGATAGGTCGGATGACGACCCTGTCGTGAGCATCGACGGCCGACACCAGGCCATGGCCCTTGAGCTGGTCCAGCAAAGCCAGCACTCGATTACGCTCACCCGCTTCGCTACCGAGCTCGCCCAGGTAGACCTGCAGCTGCGGGATCAACTCGTCAACCGCCACCTGCGCAAGGTTCGCTCCTGTGCCGCTTTCTTGCTCATAAACGATGAAGTGCTGCCTGAGAACGGCGATGAGCAAGGATTGCTCAAGGTTGAGCCGTTGCCGGCGCACCAATGGGTGCGACCAGTCGTCGTCTTCCCCCTGACCGGCCTGACGCACCATGACGAACAGCAGGCCACGTACATCATCGATCCCCATGGCCAGGTCAAGCGGTTCGAGAATCCGCTCCACCGCCTCGGTATCGGCCAATGCGGCACGGTAGAGGTTGGGTTTCTGGCTTTCCTCCAGCAATCCATATTTGAGCATTTCCTGAACCGCCTCGCGAACCTTGCGGGGTGTGCGCCATTCTTCATCCCGCGCATGCGATACCTGGGGCTGCGGGCCCGGGCTGCCCTCTGCCTGGGCATCCACCTCTTCAGGTGCCACGTGGTGCGGCTTTTCAGCTGCGGTGATGCGATCAAAAATCCCTGTCATGCCTACAACTCCCAGTCGATATCCTTGAGCGCCTCTGCGTCGAGTGCGACGTAGGGCAATGTAAAGCGCCAGCGACGTTCGTCTTCGTCAACCAGCTCCACGGTTTGGCGCTCCTGCACCAACACCTCGATCCCGGCCTCACGCGCCATCGCCAGCCATAACGCGAATGTTTCCAGGTCATGGGCGGGCGGAAGCAATGACGCCAGCTCCGCAATGCTCAGGGGACGGCCTTGCTCAGCCAGCAAGGCCAAGGTGCTTTGAATAAGCGCTTCACGGTCCAACCCGTCGAACGAATTCCAGAAATCCTCATCGACCTGTTCCAGGCCAGTGCTTTTTTGCCGCATGTCCGGCTGCGGGTTGGTATCGCTGTCCATGTCCTTGAAGCGCAATCGTTCGATGGCCGGCACGCCGATAATGGCTACCCCGACCGGCGGCAGGGGCACCGGTTGGCGGCGTTCGAGCTGACGCTGCCAGTCGAGCTTCAGTGCCAGGGTGAAGAAATCGTTGAGCAAATGGCCCACCCGATGATGCTCTGCTGCCAGGCCGGTTTTCATGAAGCCGCGAACATCCCGCTCGCTTCGCGCCCGTGCCTGCAGTACCGCTTGCGACTCCATCATCAGGCGCAGTGCCAACCTGCGCAGTTCGCGCTGTTGCGGTCGGGTAAGTGCCTTGGGCGCTGCGCGGTGCGAAAGAATGGTGCGCAACCGCTCGCGCATCACAACCAACTCATTGGACTGGCGCAACTGCTGCTGAAAACTGTCGAAGACTCGGCCTTCAGGGGTGTTGAGCAACGCATCCTGGCCATCCAGCAACCGGTCGACGATTTCACCCCGGTGCGCCTGCTCGCTGATGATCGACTGACGCAGGGCACGATCCGCTTCCCGCCAGGAATCCTCAACGCGGCGAAAATCCGCTCGCAAGCTGGTTGCCAGGTTGAAGATTTCACGAATGCCTTCGATCGCCTGGGCTTCGGTCAGCACTATCACGTGCCCGGCCTCTACCTGGCGCAGTTCGTGTTCGAGGTCGGTGATACGGCGCCGCAGGCTGGCAATACGGCTAGTGGGGCTGGGATTGAGATTGGTTTCGAGGTTTTCGATCTCGCGTTGCACCACCGACAGCCGTGAAGCGGTGGACGTCATGATCCGGTTGTCCAGCGAATCGGCAAACTGGATCGCCGATTGCAGTGCGTCAGTTGCTTGAATACGCCCTTCCCGCTCGACCACTAAGCGACGCTTGATCCACTCGCGCAGCTCCCGGCCGGCCTGCACATGGGTCGCCTCCGGGTCGATGTTATACAGCTCTTCGCTGGCATAGGCCGCGAGCATGGCAGCCAGCGCTTGTAGCGCGTCTTCCATCGTAATGCCGTCATGCGAGCGCTCGAACAACGCCCGCAGGCAGCCCAGTACCAAGGGTGCCCGAGGCGAAGCCAGCAATCGCCAGGCCGGGTGTTGATTGCGAGCGAACACGTAGCGTTCTGAGTGATGTTGCGCTTTTTCTTCCATGGTCACCGCTCGGTTGACTGCAGGGCGCTGGGCCTTACAGAAAGTGGGGAATGCGGGCCCGAACCATTCGGGTTGCGACAGTTGCCGAGACTAGAGGGCGTATTTGGTGGTCCGCAATCAATATGCGTCCGCCGCGATGATTTTCAGAACGGAACTTCAGATAAATCGCTGACTTATCGGATTCACGGGATTCTTCTTACAGCAATATAGGCTGGGCCCTACTCCACTTTGCGTTCAGAGGTCGCAAACACACCGGCTACCCAAATTTTTCCTTAAGCCCTCAAGTACGCGTAACAACAGTCGATACAGGCAGGTTGCCACTACCTATGTGCGCAACCATCACTTCGAAAAACGGACTTATCGTGTGAGCACTGTTATTGCCTCCCCTGCCCAGCAGGCCAGCACGATCTGCCCCCCTTTTTTGGCAAATTACCCTGGCGGCGCATGCGCCTGAGGCAGACTTCGACATGTCTTCACGGGACTACCTGTACAAGAACTTGCGCCCCGAGTTCGTGGCGCCCGAAACGCCTGAACCTTCTGCACCCGGGGCTATGCGCCGCAGTACCGAGCCGCGCTTTACCCTGGAGCGGGACGTGGTGCTTTCAGCGGCCATCCGCCAGCAGTTGGATGAAGCGCTGAGCAAGATCCGCCACCACGACATCATCTACACCACTTGGGGGTTCAGCGCAGTCGACCCCTGTGGCAAGGGCACCTTGCTGAACTTTCATGGTGCCCCAGGCACCGGCAAGACCCTCACCGCAGAGGCCTTCGCCGGGAGCATCGGTAAACGCCTGATACTTGCCAGCATCGCCGACCTTGAAAGCAAATTCATGGGTGACACCTCGAAGAACATCGTCAGCCTTTTCGAAGCGGCGCGCAGCGAAGACGCCGTGCTGTTTCTTGACGAAGCGGACACCCTGCTGGGGCGCCGCCTGTCCTCGGTCACCCAGGGCATCGACAACGAAGTGAACGCGATGCGTTCGACACTGCTGATCGAACTGGAAAAGCACCCTGGGGTAGTGATATTCGCCAGCAATTTCGCCCGCAACTATGACAGCGCCTTCGTCAGCCGGATTTCCCAGCACATTCGCTTCGAACTACCAGGTGATGAGGAGCGCCGCGCCATCTGGGCCAGGCTGCTGGTGCCAGGCATCCCCCTGGGGGCAGGCCGCGAGGCCCTGCTCGACAGCCTGGTTGCGCCGTCCGCCGGCCTCAGTGGCCGGGAAATCCGCACCTGCCTGCGGCTGGCGCTGCCAAAACCGCTGCTGCCCCAGGGCTGCGGCATCCTGCAGCCGGCACATGTGCTCGAAGCCATCGAGCAACTGCAAGCCGCACGCAATGACATTCAAACCAGCGCGCCAGGTGATGAACCCAGGCGCACCGACATCGCACGCAAACTGTTGGGCGTTCATACAAGGAGTGACGGATAAATGGGTATGTTCAGCACATTCAAGGGCTGGGTGAGCAAGGCGGTGGAAGTCGTCAGGGAAACCGTCGTCACGGCTGTGAACTGGTTGGCCGACGAGGCGGAAACCTTCGTTGGCGAAGTGAAGCGCCTGTATAAAGCCGCCAAACCCTACATTTCCAAAGCGCGCGTGGTGCTGCGCACGATTTCCCAGAACGTACCCATTCCGTGGGTCCAGGGTGTCAGTATGGCCCTGGACAAGGCCTTGGCCACCCTCGAACACCTGGATACCCACCCGCTTGCCGCCAAGATACAGGCAGCGGTCGAATGGGTGATTGCCCGCGCCCGGGATGCCAAGCGCCACCTGCTCAACGACCAGGAAGTGGCTGAAGCCGAGCAGCGCGCAGCCGACCTGGAAGCCGCCATGTCCAAAGTCGGTGAAACCGAACTTCCGGCGCTGCAGGGCCTGGCGATGAGCAACCGCTATGAACTGGTCCGCGCGCGCATCAACCGCCTTGTGGAAGATGAGGCGTTCGTTAGTTTCGATCACTACCTGCGCATCCGCGCCGTACAGAAACTGCTGCCCCTCTACGAAGAACAGATGGAGGCGGTGAAGGACATCGGCAGCGTTCTGGGTGAACCGATGTTCATCATCAATGTGGCCAGCCAACTGATCAAAGGCCACGCCGAACTCGACGACCTGGCCATGCAGCGCCTGGACCGGCTGACCACCGAGCGCTTTGGCAAACCGGTGATTCCGTTCGTGTTCGAGGAAATGATTAACGTCTGGGGCCTGGACCTCAAGCAGCATCAGGATACCTGGGAGGAGCTGAACCAGCGCCTATCCCGCGACCGGGTGATCTTGCGCCGCCTTGCCGCTGAGGCTGAGTTCGAACCACTGCCGGCCGAAGAAGCCAAGGTACTCGACGACCTGCGCAAGCTGGTGCCCATCGACGAAGCGAAACTGCAGAAGCTCGGCGCCGACGTGCGCGCCAAACGCAACTATGTGTATGCCGCCGAAGGGTTCCTGCAGCTGCTGGAAAATGACCAGCAGACATTGATCGACGAGGACCGCGAATACTTGATCGACGACGGTGCGCAAGTGAGCCATTTGCTGATCCGCTGCGCACAAAATGGCGAGAAGTGGGAAAACCTTTTGCCTGCCGAGCAATCGCTGATCATCAGCTTTGCCAACATCTTCGAAGCCGATTGCCGCAAGCGTACCGAGCGATTCACCCTGGTGGAGGTGGCAGCGTGAGCGGTGGCGTATTGGACTTTCTCTCCCCTTCCCTGGGCAACCCGCTGGAAATCGTGTTCTGCAGTGTAATTCTGGGCGGCATGCTGGTTTCCTTGATCACCGCCGAGCTGTTCGGGCGGGCGCCGGCCTGGGAGCGCAATTGGCAAGGTGGCACGCACAAGGGCGCACTGGATATCGAGCATGGCTCCATCGGCGAGCTGAGCCAGGCCGTGGCAACCCTGCCAGAACGCATCGTCGGCAATATGCCGGGCCTGCTGCTGATCGTTGGCCTGCTGGGCACCTTCCTGGGGTTGGGCATGGCACTGGACAAGGCCTCGGCCATCCTCCAGGGCAACGCCGACTCGCTCAATGCCATGAGCGATTCCCTATCGCAACTGACAGGGATGATGAAAGACCTGGGCACCAAGTTCAAAACCTCCACCTGGGGCATCATTGCCTTCATCGTGCTGAAACTGTGGGACTCAGCCCGCTGGTCGGCGGAGAGCCGGCGTACTGGCTGGTGTGTCGACCGCATGAAGCGCGAGATCGACCAGGCCCGCGCAACGCTCACGGCACAGGGCGATACCCGTGAACGCCTGGCCCGCGAGAACCTGCAGGCCGTGGGCAAGCAGCTGGTGCAGGCCGTGGCCGCACAAAGCCAGGTACTGGGCAACGAGCTCAAGCAACTCAAGCTCATCGAATTCAAGCGCGGGCAGAAGCAGGATGAGCAGTTCGGCCAGTTGGCAATTCAGATGGCCGAGCAACTGCAGCAACTGCAGCAACTCAACGCCCCAAGCGCCAGCCTTGCAGTGCTGGCCGGTTTCAGCGTCCACCTGCCCCGGCTCGAAGCGCTTGAGCAGCACGGCCAGTCGCTGCAGCAAATCGATGCTGGCCTTGCTCGGCTGCAGGAACAGGCCGAGCGTAACAGCCAGCAGGCTGCAGGTTTCAGCCAGCAGGCCGAACTCCAGGCGCAAGCCCTGCTGGCTGCGCTCGCCAAGCAACATGCACAGCACATTGAAGTTCAACGCGGCCTCGCCGATCAGCAATTGGAGCAGGCCAGAACCTTGACCTCGCTGGCATCCGAAACCAATCAGGTGCTCGAAACGGTTGGCCAGCACACCCAGGCAAGCCAGCAGAGCCTTGAGCAGTTCGTCAGTGCCAGCCGCGAAAACCTCAAGGCACTGGAAAACGCTGGCAGCACCATGGGCCAGGCCGCAGAACAACTGGCAGCGTCTGCCGGTGCACTGGAGAGCGGTGTGAAGGTGATGGAGCAGAACGTCGGCGGTGCCATCGACAAGCTCAATGGTGATTTCCACGGCCACCTGCAAAACATGCAGCAGAGCCTGGATGGCAACATTGCCCGTTTGAGCGAGGTGATGAACGAGCTGCAATCGGGCCTGATGAGCAACGTCGACCAGATGAGCCAGGATTTCTCGCGCAACACCGCAGCGATGTCCGAAAACCTAAAGGGCGCGACTGACAATATCTCCCATGCGGTCAATGGCCTGACCGGGGAAGTGCAGGATGTGATGCAGAAGGTCAGCGAGAACATCGAGTCGGCGAACGTTTCCCAGCGCAAGGTCAGTGCCATGGTGGTATCGACCAACGATGGTCTGAACGAGACCGTCGAACAGATGAAACAGCAGATGGGCATGATTGCCCAGAAGGTCACGGAAGGCTTGAGCGATGTATCTGAGAACAGCAAGCGCATGGACCGCGTCGGCAAGCAACTGGTGAAGTTTCCAGAGCTTGCAGAAAGCCTCGGCAAGCTCCATGAGCACTTCCAGGCACTGCTGGCGCAAGGCGCGCAAACATCCCAGGTACTCGAACAGTTGCCCACGCAGCTACGCGCTGACCTGAACCAAAACGGGCAATTGCTAAGCGCAGCGGTGGCCAACCTGGCCCAGCTTTCCGAACAACTGAACACGCTCACGGCGCGAGCCCAGCGCAGTGGTCAACAGGTGGCGGAGCTTCCCCAGGCCATGGCCGAGCGAATGGGCGAGCAGTTCTCCAACCACCTGCTGCCCCTGCAAGATGCCGCCGGCACCACCGTCGCCCTGTTGCAGCGCTTGGCCGATCAGGCCCGCCAGCCCGAGCCTCGACCTTCCTCCGACGAACCACTGACGGCATGAGACGGCCATGAAAGACAAACCCAACGAGTGGGTCTCGATCTCTGACCTGATGGCGGGGGTCATGGCCGTGGTGATGCTGATGCTGGTGGTGTCCGTACTGCAGAACAAGGCCGCCGAAGCCACGAGGGTGGTGGAGAAGCAGCAGATGGAAGCCGCGCGTCAGGCGCAGCGCAACAAAGGCGAGGCCGCACAACGGGCTCGCCTGAGCGAGCTGCTGGCCAGCATGCAATCGGACCTTCGCCGCACCGGGGAAACCGACCTGGTCGACGTTGATATCCAGAACCGTCGGTTGACCTTGCCCGATAACGCCTTTGCCCGGGGCAGTGCTTGCATTACGCCCGCAGCCAGGAATGCACTGACCTTGCTCAGCGCCCGGGTGGCGAGCTTCATCAGCGACTACGGTCAAGGCCAGGTGCTGGTTGAAGGCCATACCGACAACTTGCCAGTATCGCGCCCGGTGACCGACTTCGAGCGGTTCTGTACCGTGTATGACGACAACTACACATTGTCGGCGGCACGGGCCAGGGAGGCGCGCAAGCTGCTGATCCAGGCGCTCAATACCCAGCAGGCGCTGCGGGTGGTGGTTGCCGGCTATGGTGATTCGCGGCCCAAGCCTGGAGTGGACCCAGCCAGTGCATTGAACCGGCGGGTGGAAGTGCAGTTGGTTGTGGCCACAGAGGCACCCGCCAGCCACTGACAACCTTCAAGCCACGAGGCCATCGTCTGCGCACAGTCTGCGTGCAGGCGAAGGCCTTGCTGTTTGGGTGCCGGGGCAAGTCAACCACTGTGTCGATGGCTTGCCGGCGCAATGGCTCAGTCCGAGTACAGCCAGGGGCGAAGTTCTGCGCGGTTGGCCAAGACCAACTGTTGCGCCTCGGGCTTGGGCTCATGCACATTCGGGTTGATCTGAAAGCGCTGCACAACGTACTTCACCAACGCTTGCGGCCTGCGCACCACCAGTTGCCCATCCGTCATTCCGTAGTCCACCTCGATGATCACCTTCTGCGCCGCGCTCAGGCGCTCGTCTGGCCGGAAGATTACGTCAATCTGGGTATTCCACTCGGTATCCAACTCGATGCCATTGTCGGTGATTTCATCGCGCAACTCAGGCTCCCCGCGAAAACGGCTCAGCACGAAATCCCGGTATTTGCGGTTCTTCTCGCAATAGGCCCGCACATGCCAGCGCATACCCGTATACACCAGCGTATGCGGCGCAATGGTTCTGCCTTCCAGTTCTGGGCTTGTGAAGGACACGTACTCGATGTCCAGCCGCCGTTTCTCCCGGCAGGCCTTGAGCAACGGCCGCAGCACTTCGGGCCGGATGGAACGGTCCGGCACCTTCAATACCTCGGTATGTGCATACGCCAGCGCCAGCCCTTCAATGTGCGGGGCACGCTCGTTGTTCTGGTTCAGCAGGTCCAGGTAGGCACTGGCGCTGTCATCGATGAACAGCGGCTTGAACTGGCGGGTGGGCACATAGCCTTTGATTTGCTTGTCGTAGACAAGGTTTTTCGAGGCGTAATCGTTGATATAGGTATTGATGTCCTTGGAGGCCTGCTGCCGGCTGATGCCGAAGCTTTGCATCAGGTGATTGGTTGTCAGCCTGCCTTCCCACCACACCACCGTTTCAATGAGTCGATAGCGCAAAGCCAGGTCCCAACGGGTTTGTTCCATTCGTTGTGTGCGTTTCATCCGGGTTCCTGGTGACAGGGTGGCTGTTCATGGTCAAAAGGCTGACGTGTCGCCTGATCGTACGTGTCCAGCCCGATGCAAATCAAGCCAGCAGCGATATGTAAATAAACCGGTCATATCATAAGCGATTGCGCCAAGATGCGGTTTGGTGGCCCATGCGCTACAGCCCTCACGGCACAATACTTCGTGCGCTTTGGCCCAGCCAGGTAGCCTCAAGGCCTTCTCCACCCTAGCTCCGGGCTGGCTTCAGATCTGCACCATTCCTTTACCTGTACAAGTCTCCAATATCGACATGTCGTTTAACAGGACATATCTTTTGGTTGGCAGCAATTTGCCACCACCCAAGGAGAAACAGATGCAAGCCATTGAAATCACATTGCTGGGCGTCACCGGCCTTACGCTGCTCATGGTCTGCCTTGACCATGCCCGGCAGGGCGAAATCTGGAGCCTGCTCAAAGGTGATCGCGACCTGGAGCGCAGCGCACGTATCCACGAACTGGAAAACAGCGAACTGCGTTCTGCCCTGCGCGCCGAGCGTGAGCATGTCAGCCAACTGCAACGCCAGGTTCAGGTATTGCTGGGCGTAACGCCGCAAGCCTGATGGCTGCCCCGCGCAGCACAAAACCATCCACAAGATGCCAACCGCGTGCGGGCACGGTAGCAAAGACCTGAGCGGGGCGTGCAAACCGGCAGGCAGTTGTTTGAACTGCCTGGGCTGACGGGTAGAATTGCGCGTTTACCCCGACAGGAAGTCCCCATGCAACGCATCGTCATTCTCGGCAACGGCGGCAGCGGCAAATCCACCCTCGCCCGCGCCCTTGGCGCCCGCCTGAAGCTCCCCGTGGTCCACCTGGACCGGCTGTTCTGGGAGCCGAACTGGGCCGAGCCGGACGCCGAGCAGTTTCGTGCGCGCGTGCGCCAAGCGGTCGCCGGTGATGCCTGGGTGTGCGAGGGCAACTACGCCCGCCGCACCTTCGACCTGCGCTTGCCGCGTGCGGATTTGATAATCTGGCTCGACACACCCCGCCTGACCTGTTTTACCCGCGTGGTGCAGCGCCTGCTGCGCAACCAGCCGCGCCCGGACCGCGCGGACGGCTGTGAGGAACGCTTTGAACTGGCCTTTCTCAAGTTCGTGTGGACCTTCGACCGCGATTACCGCCACGGCATCGAGGCCATGCGCGAAAAGGTTGGGCCGCAGGTGCCTACGCTGCACTTGCGCGGCAAGCGGGAAATCAAGGCGTTTCTTGATAGCCTGCCAGAGCCCAGGGCTGACGACGTGTCACTGCTCAACGGCGTTTAATCGGCGCGAGGTGGTCTACCCGAAACACCCAGCCACGCACATCGCATGAGGTGCATGCATGAGCCTGATTCCCAACATCAATGGCGACGCCAATGCGCTGATCTGTGGTGCAAGCCGGGGCATTGGCCTGGCGCTGTGCGCCGCGCTGTTGGCCCGTGCCGACGTGGCGCGCGTCTGGGCCGTTTCCCAGCATGCCAGCCAGAGCACCGCCCTGTTGACGCTTGCCGATGCGCACGGCGGCCGATTGCTGCTGATCGACTGCGACGCACGTGACGAACAGGCACTGGCAGCGCTCGCGGCTGCGGTGCGCCAAACCTGTGATCATCTGCACTTGGTCATCAGCACCTTGGGCATCCTGCACCAGGAAGGCGCCAAGGCCGAAAAGTCGTTGCTGCAGGTGGAACTGGCCGGGTTGCAGGCAAGCTTCGCGACCAACGCTTTCGCGCCAATCCTGTTGCTCAAGCAGCTGTTGCCAATGCTGCGCAAAGGCCCGACGACCTTCGCCGCGCTGTCGGCGAGGGTGGGTTCGATTGGCGACAATCGGCTGGGGGGCTGGTACAGCTACCGGGCGAGCAAGGCGGCGCTCAATCAATTGTTGCACACGGCGAGCATCGAACTGAAACGGCTGAACCCGGCTGCGACGGTGTTGGCGCTGCATCCGGGGACAACGGATACCGAGCTGTCACGACCGTTTCAAGGGAATGTTGCGGCGGGGAAGCTGTTCGAGCCGGCGTATGCGGCGCAGTGCCTGATCACACTGTTGGAACGCTTTGGGCCTGCGGAAAGTGGTGGCTTTATGGCGTGGGACGGGCAGGCGATCGAGTGGTGAGCGGGCGCTGTCCTGGGGCCGGCTGCGCCTACTAGATCGCATCGCGAGCTTTGCTCGCTCCTACGCGGTAGGAGCGAGCAAAGCTCGCGATGAGGCCCGTACAGGCAAAGCTCGGAACGGTCAGTCCACCCGCACGAACTCGTTCTTGGCCATGTCATTGCCGCCCACGCCTTCCAGGCGCTTGCCGCCATCAAGCACGCGAACGTTGATCAACGCCTGGCCGTCCTTGTTGCGCGCAACTACCACATCACCCTTGCGCTCCCATTCATCAACCTTGACCTTGCTGCCGTTGGCGATGATGTAGTCCTTGGAAAACTCCCAGGTTTGTTTGGGCGCCTTGAAACCCATCACGGTGGTGGTGGCTTCGTAAGTGCCTTCAAGGGCGTCGTTACCGCAGCCGGCCAGTACCAGGAACGGCAGTGCCGCGAGTGCAAACTTGAAATTACGCATAGGATGTCCTTATCGGTGGATAAACAGTAAGCGAATGCTCTGACCCACAATCAAATATTTGGTTTCACAGCCGTGGCTTTAAGGCTGGTTTCACGGGCCTGCTTCGCCCACAATCGACCGCCTGGTTCACGCTGGGACGCACCGCATGCTCACTACCCTCGCCATCGGCAATTACCGTTCTATCAACCACCTGGTGCTTCCGCTGGGCCAACTCAACCTGGTCACCGGCGCCAATGGCAGCGGCAAGTCCAACCTGTACAAAGCCCTGCGCCTGCTTGCCGAAACCGCCCAGGGCGGCGTGGTCGAAGCCCTCGCCCGCGAAGGCGGGTTGGACTCCACCTGGTGGGCCGGGCCGCAAACCAGTGCCCGGATGAAGCGCGGCGAAGTGCCCATTCAAGGGCAGCAGGCGAGCGAGTCCAAACGCCTGCGCCTGGGCTTCGCCACCGAGGATTTCGGTTTCTCGATCTCCCTCGGCCTGCCGATGCCCCTGCCCTACCCGACTGCCTTCATGCTCGACCCTGAGATCAAATGCGAAGCCATTTGGGGCGCTGGTGCCTACCGCCCTGCCTCGCTGCTGGTCGAGCGCCGGAACGCCCTGGTGCGTGCCCGCGAGGGCAACCGTTGGGCGGTGCTCGACCAGCATGCCGACAGCGGCGAGAGCTTCTTCAACATCGTCGGCCGGCCCCGCCAGGCGCCAGAGATCGGTGAGTTGCGTGCCTTCATCAACAGCTGGCGGTTCTACGACCACTTCCGTATCGACCGCGACGCCCCGTGCCGCCAGCCCCAACTGGGCACCCGCTCGCCGGTGCTGCACCACGACGGCCGCAACCTGGCCTCGGCGCTGCAAACCATCATCGAGATCGGTGAAGTGGAAGACTTGGTGGCCGCGCTGGAAGACGCCTTTCCCGGTAGCCGCCTTGAGGTCGACGCCCCACCAGGCGGGCTGTTCAGTGTTCGGCTACATCAGCACGGCTTGTTGCGGCCACTGGGCGGCGCCGAGTTGTCGGATGGAACCCTGCGTTACCTGCTGTTGATGGCCGCCTTGCTGACGCCACGGCCACCGTCGCTGATGGTACTGAACGAACCGGAAACCAGCTTGCATGCCGATTTGCTGCCGGCCCTGGCACGGCTGATCATTCGGGCCTCGCAGCGCAGCCAGGTATGGGTGGTGTCGCACAGCCGGCCACTGATCGAGGCAATCACTGCGTGCGAGGGCTGCAATGTGCTGGAGTTGGAGAAGCACCAGGGGCAAACGCAGTTGCGGGGCGTAGGGTTGCTGGATGAGCCGTTGTGGCGGTGGGTGGATTGAGCTAGATAACCAGCTATCCGCTCATATGACGGCTCCCACACTGTTTGACGCAGGTTCCCCTAGTTGAGGAAGAGCGTGTAAGAGCCCATTTCGCTGAGACAGAACCAATAGGGCCACTAAAAATCAACGAATTCGAATCGGTATTATTTGGCCCGAAGTGCGGTTGGCAGTGGCATGATTTCGCAAACTGCAGTGCCTCCAGAGATATCCTCTACGACTAATACCTTCATCTTCGCTGGAGTGAATCCGAGCAGGCAATTCTCCCCGAACAGTGCAGTGAAGCGAGCAAGTCGGGTATCACGGGTAACGTCGCCGCTCATTCTGCCAGTCTCATGACCCGCGCTATCAGTGGATACGACCTCAATCCGCTCACGGCCTTTGTCGTTGTAGACATGATAAAAACCCTGAGTAACCTTGTTTCCGTCTATCGACGAGGCATCAACGTGCGCAGTATTTGTTAGGGTGAGGATACCCGCTAGGGCAAAAAGGTAATGACGCATGATCACTCCATGATGTGTTGAAAAGGAGCGAGCATACACTTACATCAAGGCCATATGCCACCATCCTGAGCTACCGCTCAAACCGTTCATAACAGCAAATTAGTTCCGCGGACATCACTAATTACGCTGCCAGCGCACCCCGTCCACATAACCTAGGACATGCGTACTATTCTCATTGCGGCCAACCCTCCCGATACTTCCAGCCTTAATCCGTTGCACATAAGGAACGCCAAGCCCCCCGGAGCTTGGCATTTAATGGAGTATCCAGAACCGCCATGAATCCCTTATTCAGATTATCCCCGCTCGCCTTTTCGATCACCCTCGCCCTGCTGCCAAGCGCCCACGCGGCGGACTATGAGCTCAACAGCGGAGAGGACACTTTCAGCAGCGACCGAGCCTACGATGGCTCGATATTGCTGCGCCCCGAAAACGGCGCCAGCGCCAGCCTGACCATCAACAACGGCGCTGAAGTCACCACCAAGGGCGGGCGAATCGGTGGCAGGCAATCCTCCAACACAGCCGACGCTGCATTGGCCACTGTTACGGTCACAGGCCCAGGCACCCGCTGGATCGTGCCACGTACCACGGCCGTACTGGGCAATACCATCGTCATCGGCGGCGCCGGCCAGGGTACGCTCAACGTGCTGGACGGCGGGCTGGTGTCGGTGCGCGACCTTCAGCTCAGCGACAATGGCAATACCGGCAATGCGTTTTCCCGGGCCAACTTGCTGGTGCGCGGCCAAGGCGCGAAGGTGGACGCAGTCAACGTGACCTCCGGCGGCACCTTTCTCTACGACTCACGCATTACCCTGCAAGATGGCGGGCAGCTTGCCAGCGAGCGGGTGGCGATCAACTCGATCAGCGAGCTGTCGGGCGCCAACACACGCTGGGACAACACCGGTTCTTTCAGAAACCGCAACGACCTCAGCCTGAGCGATGGCGCAGTGCTGACCAGCGACTCGATGGAGCTGGGCTCGGCCAACCTTGGCCGCGAAACCGTGGTCAGCGTGTCTGGCGAAGGCACGCGCTTGGCCACCCGCACGCTGCTGGTGGGCAACACCACCAACAGCACCAACCTGGTGCTGGCCAATGGCGCCGAGCTGAGCAGCAGCGAAGGTATCGACATCAGCGAGCTGACCAGTATCAACTCAGCGGCACGCGGCACCCTGAGCATCGGTGGCCAGGCCACCCGGGACCCGGCCCGCACTGATATCGACGGCCTCTCGGCCGGTGCCGCGCAAGCCGCCGGCCGCCTCGACCCGCTAACGGCGATCCGCTTCGGCGCAGGTAGCGGCGCGCTGGCGTTCAACCATACCGACAGCGACTTGCAGGTCAGCAACAGCATCAGCGGCGCGGGCCGGGTGTATGCCTTCAGCGGCAACACCACGCTCAGCGGTGACCTCACCGGCCTGTCGGGCAGCACGGTGGTGCGTGGTGGGCGCCTGGTGCTGGCCGGCGACGTCGACCAGACCAACCCTCGCGGCACCTCGCTGCTGAGCATCGGCAACGGCACCTTGGTGGTGAACGGCACCGTCGGCCATACCGACAGCCTGGGCAATTACAGCAACCGCGCCGAAGTACTCGACGGCGGCGTGTTGGCCGGTACCGGCCAAGTCGGCAATACCCAGGTGGCCTCCGGCGGTACGCTCTCCCCGGGTGAAGGCGCACTGGGCACCCTTTCGATCAACGGCAACCTGGAGATGGCCGCCGGTTCGCGATACGCTGCGGACATCGCTGGCGACGGCGGCGCCGACCGCGTCAACGTCACTGGCACGGCGACCCTGCGTGGCACCCGGGTCGACGTCACCACGCTCAATGACGCACAAAGCTACCAGACCGGCCAAACCTACACTCTGCTGGCCGCCCAGGGCGGCGTAGTCGACGGCGCTGCCGCCGGCACCGCCTATGCCGAGGCGTTCACCAACTCGGCGTTTCTCAACGTCAGCTTGCAACGCACGGCCAACGAGTTGAACCTGACCATCGCGCAGAAAACCACTACGCCGGAGCCTCCGGTTGAACCGCCTGTAGAGCCACCGGTCGAGCCGCCAGTGGAGCCGCCAGTGGAGCCGCCCGTTCAGCCCCCAGTCGAGCCACCGGTTCAGCCTCCGGTCGAGCCGCCCGTAGAGCCACCGGTTCAGCCCCCGGTCCAGCCGCCTGAAACAGGCGGGCCGGCCACCCCTGGCATCTTCCAGACGGTAGCGCTCACCGGCAACCAGTGGAACACCGCAGGTGCGCTTAGCGAGCTTCAGCAAAGCGGCGACCCGCTGCGCCTGTACAACAACTTGCTGGTGCTGGATGCCGACAGCGCACGCAATGCCATCGACCAACTCTCCGGCGACTACCACGGCAGCACCGGCACTGCGTTGATCGCCAACAGCCAGGTGGTTTCCGGCGCCCTGAACACCCGCCTACGCAGCCTGCTCGACAGCACGGCCGTGCGCATGCCGCTGGGTGCATCGAACTTCATGCCCGCCACCCCTGATTCCCAGGCCGGTGCCTGGGCGCAGGTGTTCGGCAACTGGTCGCGGCTGGACGGCAACAATGGCGCCGGCGGCCTTCACCAGCGAACCGGCGGTGTGCTGGTGGGCGCTGACGGCAGCATTACCCCGGACTGGCGTGCCGGTGTGTATGGTGGCTACAGCCGCACCAAGTTCGATGCCGACGACCGCGATGCCAAGGGCCACAGCGACAACTACCACCTGGGCCTGTACACCGGCGCTCAACTCGATGCCCTGCGCCTGAGCGCAGACGTTGGCTACACCTGGCACAAGCTGGACAGCAAACGTAACGTGGCCTTCGCCGGGTTCGACGACCACCTGAAGAGCAAGCGCGACGCCAACACCTTGCAAGCCAGTGGCGAAGCGGCCTATCGCATTGGTTTGGGCGAGGTGGCGTTGGAGCCGTTCGTGGGCGTTTCGTATGTGAAGTACGATGCCGACAGCTTCCGTGAAAAAGGCGGTGCTGCGGCGTTGAACGTGGCCAGTGAAAAGCAAGAAACCTGGTTCTCTACACTGGGCATGCGCGCTTCAACCCACACCCGCGTGGCCAGCCACGACACCCAGGTGTACGGCTCGCTGGGCTGGCGCCGTGCGTACGGTGACCTGGACCCACGCAGCACCCAGGCCTTGGCCGGCGGCCCGGACTTCGAGGTGCAGGGCCTGGTACAGACGCGCAACGTGGCGATGACCGAGCTTGGGGCGAAAGTGAAGTTGAACCGCCAGACGGATGTGGGGCTGTCGTACCAGGGCCAGTTCGGTTCCGGCACGCGCTTCCACTCGGTGAATGCAGGTATCACGGTTCATTTCTGAGCCAAACGGCGCATCGCGAGCGCTGCTCGCTCCTACGAGGCTGCACTGGCCTGGTAGGAGCGAGCGCAGCTCGCGATGCGCCGCCCAGCGGCGCTCTATCGCCCTGCAAATCAAACCCTCTTCTGGTTCTGATCCCAGCCTGCTTCCCTTATGCTTCCCGCCCCACCAATGTTCTGCAAACAGGCCTGACAGCATGGAAGCCGATAAAGCTTGCCCCGTCGTTCTACGAACCCGCGAAGCGCTGGAAATCCTGGCGTTCGAGCACCCACTGGCAGGCTTGCAACTGGTCAAAGGCAGTGTCGAACCCGATGAGCCCACCGAACTGGCTGCTGTGCGAGAGTTAAAGGAAGAAGCCGGCATCCGATCCACAGCCACCCGCAATCTGGGGCAATGGCGCTCCCGCGTTACCGGCCACCTATGGGCATTTCATGAATGCCATGTCGCCCAGGACCTGCCCACCACCTGGGTGCATTTTGCAGAAGATGATGGTGGCCATGAGTTCAGGTTTTTCTGGCACCCGCTCATGAGCGAACCGTCTGACCAATGGCATCAGGTTTTCAAGGACGCCTTGGCCTTTATTCGAACAACGCTGTCAGGCGCCTAACCCTTCCCCCCCGTAGGAGCGAGCGCAGCTCGCGATGCGCCGCCCCGCGGCGCCTAACTACGCAGCCTGCTATGAACTTGACAATATTCAGGTGAGTTAACCAAAAACCCTAGCGTACCAGTATGCATCCTTGTTACCAAAGAACCAAGACTCATTAGCCTTAGTCATAAGGCACTGCAACTGCGTCATATCAGTTTCATACCTGTAGCTCACCGCCAGCAGTTCGTGAAGGTCCATTTTTGAAACCGGCGACTTTATGGAAATTCTTATTTCGTTCCCCACCCCTAACACCTCGGATACACACTTGATATTTCCTAATCTAGTAAAAAACGACTCCTCATCCATTGGAGAAAGGAACATTACATCTTCAAAGCACAACGTTTTCATTTTTCCGCCTGGTTATCCATTTCCGTGTTCATCTGCGCCAGATTTTCTAACATTCCCATAGGCGCCACTACCAGCGCGAAGCTGGGCTCAGCGATCACTGCTCCATCGCTGCCTCCAATGATAGAGGCAAAACGATTTCACACACTTCTGGTAACTGCAGTCCAGATACAACAGCCCAGCACGGGCTGAGCTTCATGTTGCAGGGGTATCCAAATTAAGGGGTAGCTACGGATGCTTAACAGGTCAGCGGCTATCCTGAAGTTTCTTAGGGAGGGCGTATGTGCGGAAGGCTGACGCAGTACCGAGGCATCCACGACTTCGTGGATACCCTGAGCATGCCGGAAGTATGGCGCAACAACGTAGGAAACCAGGCGCTTGGTAGGTACAACGTCGCGCCAAGTACGCCGGTGGCAATTCTACGGATGGATGACGCAGGCCCGAGGGCAGACCTGGTGAGGTGGGGATGGCGCCCGCATTGGGCAACCGATCGCGCTGCGCCGATCAATGCCCGGGTCGAGAAGGTAGCCCACGGCCCATTCTTCCGGGCCATCTGGCCGCATCGGGCAGTCACGCCCATTGATGGCTGGTACGAATGGGTGGACGAAGGTGGCGCCAAGAAACAGCCGTACTACATCCGGCGCCGCGACGGGTGCCCTGCCCTGTGCGCGTCGATAGGGCAGTTCTCGAGCGGTGAGCACGACGGGTTCGTGATAATCACCGCCGATGCCCAGGGCGGCATGGTCGATGTGCACGACCGAAGGCCTGTCGTACTGTCGCCAGAGCTGGCCCGAGCGTGGATAACAGCAGTGATGCCTGGCGAGCATGCCGAGCAGATGGCGCTCAATCTGGGTGAGCCGGCAGAGGCTTTTGAGTGGTACCGCGTGAGCACAGCCGTTGGCAATGTGCGCAATCAAGGTGCTGACTTGATTACGCCGTTGGATCCCACGGCATTATAGGTTCGCTCGCACGCCAGGCCTTTTAGCCGGTGATCTTCTTGTGCTGGTTGTCCATTGTCGGTCCCAAAAGCGCATCAGTGTATTGTGGCGCGAGCAGTGCTACGCTCCGGGCGACTTCCCCTCCAAGGAAATGGACATGAGCTTTGACTGGCATGCTGGGCCAATCACCCGCGCTACACCAATCGACACCCGCTACCGAAATACGCAGAAGGTCCGGCAGTTCCTGGTGAGCGAGTGCGGCGGGGCATTCAAATTTGATCGGGCTTTTATGGCATGGATCAAGAGCGGCGCCCCAGCCACGATGGGTGACGTTGCAGATCAATGGCTGCGCCTGCATTCTTGATTGAGGCAGCATCCTATTCGGGACCTCCACACTAACGCCGATCATCAGAAAGCGGAGTTTGCTCGTCCGCTTCCGGAGATATCCTAGCCCGTCGGGCTTCGCTGTCGCGCAGGGAACTTTGCCAACTGGGGCGCCGAAGTGCCCTGTAGGAGCGGGCTTGCCCCGCGAACACCGGCGAAGCCGGTGCCATGCACCGCGTCGCTTGCTTCGCGGGTCAAGCCCGCTCCTACAGAGTCCTTTTTGAATCAAATAGCAGCTCGCCCCGTGGCGCCTGATTCACACGTTCCAGGCATCCATCTCAAGGAAACAACCTCATATGAAGGAACAACCTGCCATCCCTCTAGTCATCCTCGACGTCCAGGATGCCATCGATCAGCCCGTGTGGAATAACAAAAGTCACCCCAACTACGTGTCCGTGATCCAACGCCTTTTGCAGCATTGGCGGTCAAACGGCTGGCCTGTCCTTCACGTAAAACATGATGAAAAAAAACCCACGTCCACCTACCACGTTCATGGCCCCTGGAATGGAATCAAGAAAGAGGTAGCCCCATTAGAAAGCGAGGCCGTCGTCATTAAACATGAGAACTGCGCATTCATCGGAACCCAGTTGCACGCCCTTCTCACAAGCCTGCAAGCCAAACGCTTTGTGCTAACGGGGGTCGTGATTCACAACAGCATGGATGCCACCATCCGGGCCGGGAAAGCGCTTGGGTATGAAATCATTCTGCCCGCGGATGCAACCACCGCTGTGCCCGTCACTGGACCACATGGCCAGTGCTGGGATGCCCTCACCGTGTATGAGATGACCCTCGCCATACTCGGCAGCGGATATGCCCAGGTCACGACATCAGACGATGTGGTCGCACAATTTGGCCGGTGACGCGGAGCGCGCTTCAAGGGCGTGTCGACGGCTCGATGTCAGGCCCGGCGTTACATGCTGTTACGTCTAACGGCTGAAAAAATCAGAATTTGGCCCTTTCTTGTAGGGCATTTCCCAAAGATACTCCCGGCGGCTGTTATCCGTTGCACATGCCCAACGTAGATCCTAGTCTCGGCTCGTTGCTGCAAATTCAGCGACCGGTTTTGACGGACCGAATACGCTGTCCTCATGTGCACACGTTTATGGTGGCTGTACGTGCGGGCACCCTGTGGTGCGCCGAGTGCCAACGTCTCGGTCCGTCAACCCGCGTACAGCTACCACCCATTGCTTGACGGCATGGCTGTGGTAGTTCCTTCCTCTACGTTGGAGCTTTACCATGCTAAAGATCGTCCCCGATCCCCCCCTCGACAAGCTTACCCTCGAAGACACCCTCATCCAGGCCACGGACTATGCGCTCTGCGCAGCTACCGTGGTGCATCAGGCCTTGCTGCTGCAGCCTGAATCCCCAGCGTCAATTTTGATGATGACCTCGATGCATGAAATGGAGGCCCTGCGCGCTTTGCTCGAGTCCGCGCTGCTCCAAGTTCAGACGCCCACTGAGCCACGGACTTCGCACTAAGGGTATGCCTGCGCTGGTCTATCCATGAAGACAGGCCAGCCCACAAAACGTAATGTCAGGAAGATTGAGCGATGAGCAGATGCCGAGTTGGGCATGAAGCGCTGAGTTTTCTGCCATGCTGGGTGGAGCATGGCCCCACTTCGAAGGTGCTCCACCCAGTGGCCTAGCTGACCAGAAGCTACCAGGTCTTCGGCTCTGACTTCTTGTATGAGCCCCCAGTCATGCACTTCTCCACCAAGGAAATGGACATGAGCTTTGACTGGCATGCTGGGCCAATCACCCGCGCTACACCAATCGACACCCGCTACCGAAATACGCAGAAGGTCCGGCAGTTCCTGGTGAGTGAGTGCGGCGGGGCATTCAGATCAGACGATGTGGTCGCACAATTTGGCCGGTGACGCGGAACGCGCTTCAAGGGTGTATCGACGGCTCGATGCCAGGCCAGGCGTTACATGCTGTTACGTCTAACGGCTGAAAAAATCAGAATTTGGCCCTTTCTTGTAGGGCATTTCCCAAAGATACTCCCGGCGGCTGTAATCCGTTGCACGTGCAAAATGTGGACTCTAGTCTCGGCATGTCGTTGCCATTCAACGACCGGGTTTAGCCGCCCGAAATCGTCGGACACCACAGCCTTGCAACACCGAGTAGTCGGCAGTTGCACCTTTCATGGCGGCTGTACGGGGGGCACCTTCGGGTGCGCCGGGTGCCTGACGTCCCGGTCGGCTAACCCGCGTACAGCTGCCACCAATTCGTTTAGCCGCGGTTGGTGGTAGCTCCATTACGACAGGAGCCATACCATGCTAAAGATCGTTCCCGACCCGCCCCTCGACAAGCTTACCCTCGAAGACACCCTCATCCAGGCCACGGACTATGCGCTCTGCGCAGCTACCGTGGTGCATCAGGCCTTGCTGCTGCAGCCTAAATCCCCAGCGTCAATTTTGATGATGACCTCGATGCATGAAATGGAGGCCCTGCGCGCTTTGCTCGAATCCGCGCTGCTCCAAGTTCAGACGCCCACTGAGCCACGGACTTCGCACTAAAGGTATGCCTGCGCTGGTCTATCCATGAAGACAGGCCAGCCCACAAAACGTAATGTCAGGAAGATTGAGCGATGAGCAAAGACGACACCCACTTCACTATCGGACAAACCACTTTCTACCAAGGTGAAAACCAAACCCATCCCCTCTTCCGTATCGAAGCGGGAATCCCTTGCCAGTTTGCCAGGGAGCAAGCGTCGGAGTTGATGGGCTATGCACGGGACCTGAGCATCGATGGTTTGATGGAAGACAAGCCACAGTTGATATGGGCCTCCCACTACCTTTGCGCAATGGCCAAGGCGCTGTTGGATGATGCCGAGTTGGGCATGAAGCGCTGAGTTTTCTGCCATGCTGCCGGTTAGCCTTTCAGCGCTGCCCGCTAGCGCCCAGCTACGTGTCTTGGCTGAAATGCAAAGCGATCGCCAGGGCCGCGACAACTAACACGACCTCAGCCACGAGGTACACGCCGTAAAAGTCTTCCGAGAACATTCCTAAGCTTCCGCTAGCAGTTATTGATCTTGTAAGCCGGAAAGCCTCGCATTCGCGGCGCCACGATCAGAGTAGTAGGGCCGCTCAGAAGTTCATCGAATTTTCCACGCTGCCCGCCAGCGCCGTTCTCGCCCAAACGAAAACGCCGCCTTGAGTTAGGCGGCGTCGGGGAATGCTCGTTAGAAATCAGCCATGAGCGCCGCCGATGGCGCTGGCCAGAGCGAATAATTCATGGAAAGAATCAGAAGGTGAGGCTGTCGCAGCATGACAACCATCACCAGGTCAGGCCAGATCACTCAGCGCAACCGATCTCGCTTGTTGCGGTTCCATGTAATGGTCTGGCTCACAAAGTCTGCGAATGGAAGCAAGCCTTTCCAGACGATCGAGTGCACCAGCACCCCACCAATAAGTCCGGGAATTCCCCAGATCATCTCAGCGGCAAGCGTGAACACAATGCAGGCAATGCCGCTGGCAAGTCGAAATAAAGCCATTCCCATCACGTCGCCTCGAAGTCCATTTCCGCCAACTGGGGATAATGGCACTGATGGCGTTGTGCTTCCATTAAGTTTCTCGCCAGAGAGGGTGCTCCTTGTCGCCGAGATCGACTACAGCGACACGCTGTTCAGGGCCTCATCAGCATTGTCGACAGTATGGGTGGTGATGGGCGCTGCCTTTGACGCCTTGGTCGCGGCATTCCCGCCTTACTGGTCAGCCCATCAAGGCGCTTGTTGCGCTCAGCCATGTCGGCAGAAACCTCCGCCCGCTCGCCGGCTTTCGTTAGCCTGTCCAGAACTATTGCGGCAGAAATTGCATCGCCTGATTCGACTTTGACACCTAGGTGTAACGACTGAGATTGAAGAGCAAAAGACCGCAGGCTCACCACCTATCAAGTGCATCCAGGCGTTGAATTTGATGCTTGTATTCGCACACAAGCTGATAGGTTGAGCTCGCTGTCCCGGTAACCAAGGCACCTACCACACCACAGTCTGCTTTGACGTACAATTCCCACGCTGCCTGCGCCTGTGGAAGCAGGGCCGGAACGCTTGCTGGAACTACGCCCTGTTCAGCGTCTTGCTGAGTCCGAACGAGCCTTCCCTGATATTTCTGTGTCACGGCATCGCTAGCTGTTTCAAGCATCGCCAACGCGCACATTTCGCTGTCGTTTGTCGTGTGTGTATTTGGACTCTTCAAACACTGCTGCCACTCTCCTTCCAGCTTCGCCGCGAACTGGCGCACTGCCGCGTCCAGTGCTTCTTCCCGGCCAACATCAGCGTGCGCTGCGCCCATTGCCATCCACGATCCCAGACAGATCGCTTTATACAAACTCTTCACGTGCCTCTCTCCTTGAGATGTCTATTCCAGGCCCGCAGGGTGCGGCAAAAAGAAACTGTGCGCCACGAAAAGGCGCTCAGTTATTTTGTGGCCCACACCTACCATAGCCGAACGTCCCTACCTTTATCTCATAGTCTCCGGGCAGGCTGAGGTGCTTGCTCGACGCCCCTTCAGGCCTATTTACCTGGCTGCTTATGCCGGACGTATAACGCCCCCGCGCCCCCTGAGGCTGGGCGAGCCTGGAGTTCAAATGCATGCGAATGCCCTTTAATCAGATCGCTCAGCTTTTTGAAGCCGTGAGTGCGAGGGTCAAATTCTGGTCTCAGTTTGGTGATGTTCGCGCCCAATAGCCCTAGATTCGTCCATCCATCTTCGTCAGCTATGTCGTCAAGAATCTTGGCGATGAAGCTCACAGGCGCTTTTGGTTTCTTTCTCGCTTCCAGCTTGACCGTAGTTTTGCTGGCAATGGTCGCATCAGAAGCTGAGTCAACCTCAGTAGTTGGCAATTCTTCGCTGGGGCTAAGGATGTCCTCACGCAGCAACTCAGTGAACACGAACTTGTCGCACGCTGCGACAAAAGGCCTAGGGGTCTTCTCTTCGCCAAACCCGTAGACGGTAAGCCCCTCCTCTCGCATCCTCGAAGCCAACCGCGTGAAGTCGCTATCACTGGAAACCAGGCAGAACCCATCGAAACGGCGGGTATAGAGGAGATCCATTGCATCGATTATCAGTGCACTGTCGGTTGCGTTTTTGCCCTTTGTATAAGCGAACTGCTGGATGGGCTGAATGGAATGATCGAGCAGAACCTTCTTCCAACCTCCCAACTGGGGTCCAGTCCAGTCGCCGTAAATCCGCTTCACGCTCGCGACGCCGTACTTTGCTATTTCCTCAAAAAGCCCTTCCACAATCGCGGCAGGTGCATTGTCCGCGTCAATGAGGACAGCAAGGTGTTTTTGTGAGCGGTTCGACGCGATAGTGGCCATATGTCTTCCCTGAAAAAGGGGTAACCATACCGCCGATCGCTTGGAGAAATCACGCTCGATAAGCAAAAAGCCCAGCGTGGTGCTGGGCTTAGGATGAAACCGACCACTAACCTCGAAGTCGAAAGCATCTCGAAATATGCAGATCAGATTCAGGCAGCCCTGAAAGTGAAGTGATATATCTGTGCCGCACTAACCTGCGGCACACCTACCCTTCCCCGCCATTTCGGCGTGGGCATGCGCATGCAGAATGGCGTCGAGCAGACGCTGAGGTAGGTCGGCGGCCTTGACCTCATCGATCGCCTTGATCACTGCGGCGTCAAGCGCATTAGTAGCGGCTACCACGTTCGCAGGAAGCGGCAAGACGTGGCGCAGTCGCGTCACGTTGCTCATGCTTGATCTTCGAGAAACGCCACTAACGACTCATCATTTTAACTGTCAGAACCTCAAGTGGATTAGTACCACCCATCAAGCGCACGAAGGCGTTGAAGCGCATGCTTGTACTTGCACATGAGGGCGTAGCCAGACCGGGCGGTTCCTGACACGGCAAGCGCTACGTGATGTGCGCCTTGCTGAACATCACCACCGGCGACGTCAGGGATGACGACGCACATTCGTCGGATGACTCCGATACGACAGAAATGCGAGCCCAGGCGTTAAACGACATCCTTGCCCAAGTCGAAGCAGCCGCCACGCCATACTTGCCTTTGGGCTGCACTTTCTGCGCTTCGACGAACTTACTGTTGTAGCCTCGCCAATCCCTACAATGCTGTCGCTACAATGGAACTTCAGCAACACCAGGGTTTGCCCCCTCATCGTACGCATGGCAAGTGTGTGAGGACGAATCGTTGGCAAGTCAACAATCAACACTTCGATTCGCTGAACAACAGGAGCTCTCATAGCTTTTCCTCTCTCAAGAATTCAATGAAATACCAAGCGACTGCAAAACCGAGCGCTAGGTATTGCTTTCGGTAAATTTCTCGAAGTAGAGCGTGCTATGTTCCAACCCGTGCGTAGTCCTCCACTCTTTGACTGACTCAACCATAGGGGGTGGCCCACAGAGATAGATGTCGTGCTCTGTCCTGGAAATAGTATCGACACAGAGATGCTGATTTATGTAGCCGGATTTGCCTTGCCACTCAGCATCCGGTTCGCTGACAACAAGGTGATACTCGAAGCCGGGGATGGTGTCTGTGAAGCTGTTCAGCCTATCCAGCTCACACAGATCCACAGCGCTGCGCACCCCATAGAAAAGCGTGACGTCCTGGCCGATAGGTGCTTGAGATATCTGGTCGAGCATCCCCAGAAATGCCGAAAGCCCCGTTCCCCCAGCAACCATGATCAAGGGGTTCTTCACCTTGCGAAGGTAGAACGCCCCAAGCGGTGCCTCCACCATCACGCAGTCACCTACGGCGCAGCGCTCGCGGATGTAATCACTCATCACGCCGCTGGGCAGGATACGGATCAAGAACTGGAGGGTCGTGCTACCAGGTGCGGAGGCGAATGAGTAGGAGCGCCAGTTCGCTGTCCCCGGCACCTGAAGCCTGGCGTATTGGCCAGGGAGGTAATCGACCAAGGCTGCCACAGACGACACATCCAGGTGCAGCACCGCCGTGGTGTCAGAGACTCTGTCGACTTTAACCACCACGCCTTCAATTTGCCGAGTCGGTGGCGCTGAGCACAGGGTCGAATCGAAGTCGAAGTAGAACGCGGCATCTGACGAGACCTTCGTTTGGCAGGTCAGCACCTTCCCTTGGGCAAGATCGTCGGCGCTCAGCGCGTCATCATCGACATAGTCCTGGGTGTAATTGCCAGAGTCACACCGACCTTGGCAGGTGCCGCAAACGCCCTCCCTGCAATCAAGCGGTATCTTGATTCCATTTTTCAAAGCGGCATCTAAAACACTTTCGACACCATTGGTTTCACAGAAGAATGTTTTACCATCTGCGAAGCTCAGTGCAATTTTATAAGACATGATAGACCCACTGTCAGAGATGGTAGAAATCCAATACCGAATTGATGGTATCGTTCAGCAGGACGGTAAACTTCCTGGCGATCTTCCACTGACCATTGACTTTGCGCAGGCGATAATCAGCCCGCCCAAAAAACTGCTCTGAAATCTGAAGCCGATGGTAAAGCGTCAACCAATTCAAGCTGACGCTCAGGTCCCCGCCCTCCACGGCTTCGAGCTGGATATTGCTGACCATGTGCAGGGTTCTGGGCATCGGGATGGTCGAAGCCGCCTTTCCTGTTCTGATACGGAACACGCGGTCTTCCAGACCACCACGGTTGGCGTAGTAGATGAGCGACATGCCTTTCTTCGGATCCGTGGTGTACACATGCTCCGAATCCCACTGAGGCAGGTGGAACTCGCTGTCCTCGGTGAACAGATCAATGTATTCGTCCCAGGACTGGGCATCACACAGCGCGGACTTTCGATAGAAGAATTGTTCAATCTCGTACTGAAGTTCACTGTTCATCTCAAACCTCACGGGCAATCAGTTGGGATTCGGCATGCTTCTTCTGCTCCAACCCGCGAAGCAGGAACTTCGCCCAATTGGAATGCTGATTGACATAGAGGCCTTCGTGGGTGAACTCGACACCCGTCATCGCGGGCTGAATGCCCAGGATTTTCGCACTGTTGATTGTGCCTTTCTCCCAGCGATCGCACCCTCGGGAGATATCGTTCCAACGCTCCAGACGGGCCTGGAAGCCTCGCTGGGCTTCTTTGAACTCCACCAGATCATCCGGCGTGCCCATACCTGAGACATTGAAGAAGTCTTCGAACTGGCGAATCCTGTTCTCCCGATCTGCGTCGGACTCACCTTTCACGCCCAAGCAGAAACTGTGAATTTCAGTTTTATTCCAAGCCAACGGTCTGATGATACGAAGCTGAGAGCTAATTTGATCCAAGAAGAACATACTTGGATAGACGTTCAAGTTACGAAGTCGGTGCATCATCCATTCAGCTTTGTCCTTGCCATACTCTTGAATGAGCCTTGGCATAATGGATGCGTAACCTGGCCTTACACTGGGGTTCGGCATATCGCTAAACAGCACGGTATGGCCATTTTCGAAAGCAAACCAGCCATCGTCTGTTTCTTTATCTCCGGCGCCAAGCTTCGAATAATCAAGCGTGTCGCTTGCCATAACACCCTTGGCAGAGTTTACCTGCTGACGATGCTGAACGGTGGCCACGTAGTTGTAATGCACCGTACTCACATGGTAACCATCAAGCCCGTTCTCATTCTGCAGCTTCCAGTTACCCTCATAGGTATACGCCGACTTGCCTGGTAGAACTTCAAGCTCCCCAGTAGGCGATTGTGCGACCATCATGTCGAAGAACACCTTGGCGTCACCGAGGTAATCTTCCAGAGAGTCCTTTCCGTCATTGTCAAGGCTTACGAATACGAACCCTTTGTAGCTTTGGATGCGGGCTTTCTTCAGGCCACGGGTTGCTTTGTCGAACCCTTCAGGATACTCCCCAGGCGCCTTCACCTTTACAAGGCGGCCATCACTCTTGTAACACCAAGCATGGAAGGGGCAAGTAAACGTGGACTGATTGCCCTTCATCACACGTGTCAGCGTAGTGCCACGATGCTGGCAGGCGTTGATCAGCGCGTTCAGATTTCCTTCACCATCCCTGGTGATAATCAGCGGCTGCCGCCCAGCTCGCATCGTTACGAAGTCATGTTTGTTGGGCAACTCACTCTCATGGCAGGCGTAGATCCAGTTCTTTTCGAAGATCAGCTCCATTTCCAAGTCATAGAGCTCAGGCTCAGTGAACATGTCTCGGGCAATTCGAAAAATACCCTCTACTGGACGAAAATCGATGCAGCTTTCTACAAAGCTCGTCCACTGTTCTGCGGTTCGGTAGGAGGACATCGCGGCAAGACCTCTGGCCATTAGGCATTGTTGTAGGTGTGCCTCCATTTAAAAGAATCATCTCAGCAGCGGTCTATCCACATATTCAACGATCATAATCCACATCCTGTGAACGTGAAAAAACAAGATGCCAATGATTATCATTATTCAGAATTTGTTTCGGTTGGTAACACGTTACCGCCGTGCAGCCGCAATGCTCTTTCCCACCCCAATGGCATAACTGGAAAGTTAGGCATTTCTGCTGCAAATCACTTTTAGATCGAGGGAAATCCGCCAACCTACCGAGCGCTATCCGATTTATTGCGATCGTCTATCCAGATAATTATGTCTCGGTGCTGGAACGAACTTTGCTTATTAATAAGCCAATAACAATAGCCGAGGTATCCGTGATGCCGGTCAATACCCTGCGCAAGCCTGTCCGTACCGAAATACATGATCTTGCTGAGGCACAGGCGTGGATGAGCGCCATCTGCGGGCCCCACATGCTGCGGGTAGATAAGCCTGCCCATGTGAGGTTCAGGCACCAGGGCAGAAGACTGGAGAGCCTGACGATCGGGCACATCGAATATGGCACTGAAGCGGTGATAGACATCAGAGGAGAGAATGCCCTCAACAGCTATAGTCTCAGCTTGCCGGATGAGGGATTTCAAGATTTGCACGTGCGGGGCTCGACTGTCCACTCAACTCCCGACGCGGGAATCATTCTCGGCCCGACCGGGGAACAGCATCTCACAATTGATGGAAATTGCCGAAAATTGCAAATAGCCATACCTGTTGACACTGTCAGCAGCGTCCTTGAAACCATCATCAAAAAGCCAGTCCATTCCCCAGTTGAGTTTCTCCCAATGATGAACGCAGTCGAAGGGAAAACAGGGTCTTGGTGGCGCATGGTAAAAAATGCGCTCCGGGAGATGGACAGTGACGATGGCCTGCTGGGGCATCCAGGTGTCGCGCTGAACTACTCGGAATTTCTTGTTCGCTGCTTGCTGATATCTCAACCCAATAGCTATACGCCCGAAATTGACAAAGCGCTGAGCCAGCACCTGCCAAACTACGTATTGAAGGCAAAGAAATTCATAGAGCTCAATGCCACGAATGACATCTGCCTGGAAGATATTGAACTCGTTGCCGCCGTACCTAAGTACAAGCTTTTCGAAAGCTTCAAAAAATATATTGGAACTTCACCAATGGCTTATCTCAAGCAATTCCGATTACTCGGAGTTAGGCGCGACATCCTACTTAGCCAAGACCATCGAAATATCGCGGAGATTGCAACTGCTTGGGGATTTTCTCACCTAGGGCGATTCTCAGCCGACTATCGCAAGCTGTTCAACGAGGCACCCAGCGAAACGCTGGCAAAGCATAGTTTTAAAGGTAGGCGATGACACAGGGCTGCAGCTGTAAAAAGACCAACCCCTTCTATGGAAGCTGGCCAAACGCCCAAAGGAGCACAGGCAAAACCAAATTAGAAAATCAGCCCTTTTTTTCCTGCGAAGCTTCTTCTTTTTGATTTTCATCTTCATGCTGTAGCTCAGGATTTGGCAGCAGCTTACCGTCCTTCCAAATGAAGCGTGGGGTAGGCCACGGCTGGTTATAGCCCAATTCGTTTTTGGCATTTTCCGCCAAACAAACGCATGCATTCGATAAACCGATTGATACCAGCATCACAACAACAGCTTTCTTCATCTTACGCATAACACCATCCATATTTGAGTACTCAAACCCCCATACCAGAGGTTTCAAGGCACCCAACGCTTCATACCGACAGCTCTCGCCGTGGTCACTAGCGCAGGTCTCCAAGGTGGTTGAATGATGCTCTAAAAACAGTCGAATTATCTTGTTTATTTGCTAACAAACACATTGGAATTGAAATTTTTTGCGAGCCAATCGCAGAAAATTGAAATATTATTCAAATCGTCGGTAGCTGAGCACGAGAAGCAGCCAAAAATATGCCCGCAAAAGGCGGGCACACTACCGGGTGCTATGACTTACATGTTGGTACGAAGACGCCATAGCTCAGGGAACAGCTCCTTATCCAGCATTTTTCGCAGATAGCCTACTCCTTCGGTGCCGCCGGTACCGGTTTTGAATCCGATGATTCGCTCAACCGTTGTGACATGGCGGAAACGCCATTGGCGAAGGGAGTCCTCAAGGTCAATGAATTTCTCGGCCAACTGGTAGAGATCCCAATAGCACTTGGGACCTTCATAGACTGCTCGCCAGGCATTCTCGACCGAGACGTTGTACTCGGTTGGTTTATCACTGACCAGATTCAATCGATCCGCGTCAATTTCCAGTCCTTGGCGAGCCATGGCCTTGACAGCTTCGTCGTACAGCGAAGGTGACTGCAGCTCAATTTCGAGCTTGCTCATAAGCTCACGGCGATGCGCATGGGGCTTCATCAGCGGGGTGCTTTTATTGCCGAGGATAAACTCGATCTCACGATACTGATAAGACTGGAAACCCGACGATTGCCCCAGGGACTCTCGAAATTCGGCATACTCACTTGGAGTCATGGTGGCCAGTACAGTCCAGGCTTGAACCAGTTGGTCAAAGATGCGAGACACCCTCGCCAGCATTTTGAAAGCTGGCTGAAACGCTTCCTGCTTGACCTTCTCACGCGCTGCTCTGAGCTCATGCAGCATGAGATTCATCCACAGTTCGGACGCTTGGTGCTGGATGATGAACAGCAACTCATTGTGGTTGTCGGACAGCGGATGTTGAGCGGTGAGAATTTTATCTAATCCCAGGTAATCCCCATAGCTCATGCTATCGGAAAAATTCAGCTGGGCATTGTGCCACTCACCCGACTCGGATGAGGCACTAAAAGGACACTGACTCATACATCACCTCAAACATTGATTTTTCAACTAATAATAAATATACAACCAGGCTTATTGGCTCACGTGAGCGGCTGGCTCGCTGACCACCGCGCTGCCCTCACCTTTTCTAGTTCGCGTGCGCAAGAAGACGCGGTAACAAACTGTCAGAATCAGCAGGAAGGGCAGCCCGAAGGTAAGTGTCATATTGAAACGCGGTACAAAAGCAGTGGTCACCAAGATGGCAAAAGTCAATCCAGCACCGACCAAGGTCCCCCATGGGTAGCCCCACATTTTAAAATCGAGTTTGATGCCGTGCTTTACTTGATATCGGCGGAAGCTCAGGTGGGTGATAAAAATCATCATCCAGGTGAAGATCGCACCGAAGATGGCGATCGACATCATCAGCATGAACGACTGGCCTGGGAACATAAGGTAAATCGAAGTGGCTACTGCAATACCGGCACATGAAATGAGCAGTGCGTTCATAGGAACGCCACGCTTGTTCAGCTCCCCGAGCTTCTTCGGTGCATAGCCTGCTCTGGACAGGCTGAACATCATCCGGGTGGCCGTATACAGCTGGCTATTCATCGCAGACAACGCAGCCACCAGGATCACAAAGTTGATCGTTCCCGTGGCGGCTGGAATGCCGAGCTTGTTCATCACCAACACAAATGGGCTCTCAGTTCCTTGCGCAGCGACGTCCCACGGAGTCATCGCCAGGATCAGTGCCAGCGTGATGATGTAGAAGAAAAGCAGCCGAGCCATGGTCACACGGAAGGCATGCTTGACTGCCCTCTTCGGCTCCTCTGCTTCGCCGGCAGCCACGGCAATCGTCTCGATGCTCAGATAACTGAAGATGGCGACAATCAAGGCGACCCATACGCCACTCCATCCTCGGGGAAGGAAGCCGCCATGATCGACATAGTGATGGAAACCATACTCGGCATTGCTGCCCCCGAAGACCAACCAGGCACCCAGCAGGATGAAGGCCAGAATTGCCGCGATTTTTACTGCTGAGAAGAGGTACTCGAAATGCCCAAAGGCCTTCACGCTGATCGCATTGGTCAAGACCAGCAGACCCGAGAACGAGATGATCCAAACCCACCCTGGAACATCGGCGAACCAGTACTTCATGTACATCGCAATCGCGGTGACCTCTGTCCCAATCGCCAGCACGATTGCGGCCCAGTAGGAGTACCTGACGAGGAATCCAGCCAGGGGGCTCAAGTAGAACTCGGCGTACGCGCCGAATGAGCCAGAAGTCGGATGAGCAATGGTCATTTCCGCCAGGCATCCCATGAGAAGCAGGGCGATCACCGCGCCGATCCCATAGCTGATCAAGACCCCGGGGCCGGCAAAACTGATGGCGTAGCCACTCCCCATGAACAACCCGGTACCAATAGCGCCGCCAATGGCGATCATGCTCATTTGGCCAGGTGTGAGATGCCTTTTCAGGCCCTGCTCGCGATCGGATATAGCCGCAAAGCTTTTTTGATCCTGCATTTTATTCGCCTCGGTATATTGTCGTTGTAATAGCCGTTGGCCGCAGTGCCACGACCTGGTTGCCCAGGTCGCGGCGCAAACTAGGAGTCAATCAGGTGACTTTTTTCCGGGTCATGTGCTTGTCTGTACGCCATGACTCCGTGCTCAGTACCGAGTGCAATGCTTCGACCGCATCCCACACATCCACGTAGCGGGTATACAGAGGAGTAAACCCAAAGCGCATGATGCGAGGCTCGCGGTAGTCGCCTACCACACCCTTCTCAATCAACGCCTGCACCACCGCATACCCTTCTGGGTGCTCAAAGCTGACATGGCTGCCGCGATGCTGGTGATCAAGCGGCGTCACCAAGGTGAGAGGGAACTCTGCACAGCGTTCTTGAACGAGCTCGATAAAGAGGTCGGTGAGCGCCAGCGATTTCTTGCGCAAGGCCTCCATGGTGGTCTGCCCGAAGATGTCCAGGCCGCACTCGATCAAGGCCATCGAAGTGATCGGTTGCGTACCGCAGAGGTACCGGTTGATCCCGCTTGCCGGCTCGTAACCTGGCTCCATTTGGAATTGGCGAGCGTGCCCCCACCAGCCGGACAAGGGTTGATTGACCTTGTCTTGCAGCGCTGCCGACGTCCACACGAAGGCAGGCGAGCCTGGCCCACCATTGAGATACTTGTAGGTGCAGCCGATGGCGTAATCGGCATCGGCGCCGTTGAGGTCGATCGGGACGGCGCCAGCGGAATGGCACAGATCCCAGATCGTCAACGCCCCGCACTCATGCGCGAGTGCAGTGAGCTCTTTCATGTCATGCAGGTAGCCGGTCTTGTAGTTGACCTGCGTGATCATGACCACCGCCGTATCGGTCTGGATGGCTGCAGGCAGCTCTTCCGGAGAGTCGACCAACCGCAGGCTGTAGCCATCATCGAGCAGCTCGGCGAGCCCTTGAGCGATGTAGATGTCGGTCGGGAAATTGCTGCGCTCGGTGACAATAACTTTGCGCGAGGGATCAACGTCAGCCTGAACCTTGAGCGCTGCCGCCAAGACTTTGAAGAGGTTGATCGACGTAGTGTCGGTGACCACGACCTCGCCGTGGTTGGCGCCGATCAGTCCAGCGATCTTGTTGCCCAGCTGCTCAGGCAGGGCACGCCAGCCTGCTTCGTTCCAGCTACCGATCAGGCCATACCCCCACTCCTGCGCGACGACCTGGCGCGAGCGCTCCAAGGCCTTGACCGGCCTTGCGCCCAAGGAGTTGCCATCCAAATAAATAACGTTTTCGGGAAGACTGAACTGCTCATGGAACCGCCCCAACGGGTCGGTTGAGTCCATGGCCAGGTAGAGTTCACGCTTCTTCATATTATTTTCCTTTATTTAAAAGCAAGGCGACGCAGCACAGCTCGCACAGGGCTGGCGTCAAGGTTGGTAAACTTGAGTGGCAGGGCGATCAGCTCGAAATCTCCGACTGGAACGTCGTCCAGAACCAATCCCTCAAGGATGGCCATGCCGTACTTGGCGACGGCCATATGGGCATCCATGGTTTTGCTCGATTGGGGATCAAGTGAGGGGGTGTCCACGCCGATCAGGCACACGCCGGCAACAGCAAGCATCTCGATCGTCGCTGGGGCAATGGCAGAAAAGCTCACAGGCCATGCAGCAGTGGGGGCGCGATTGAAAGTACGAATGATGACCCTGCGCGGGACATCCGCCATGGAAGCAAACAGGTCTTCGGGCTGGACGATGCCTGTGACGTGGGTGCAATCGATCACCCGACAAGGTCCAATGTAGGGCTCTAACGACACCGCACCGATAGCAAGCCCGTCCGCACTGTAGTGGAGGGGAGCATCTGCATGAGCGCCGGTATGAGGCGACAGGGTTATACGCCCGACATTGACTGGGCAGTGATCATCAATCTTCCAGCAGCGCTCTTCTTGAAAGGGGGTATCCCCCGGCCACACTGGGGTATTCACATCCAGGGGTGCGCTGATATCCCAAATTTTTGCGTCTCCGAACATGCAGATCTCTTCCCTTCAGAACGGGAAAATGATGCTGCATTTCTGACGGAATTTTCGTGCATTCTCGGTTGCGCCACCGTCATTTTTTCGCAGAAAATGCGCAGAAGGATAGATAACGGAGAATTTTATGCAGGCTCGCCTTGACGCCATCGACGTACGGATTTTGCTGTGTCTGCAGCAGGATGGACGCATCAGCAATCAAGAGCTCGCGGAGAAAGTGGCATTGTCACCCTCCGCATGCCTGCGCCGTCTACGCCTGCTCGAAGACCAGGGCATCATCTTGGGCTACCGCCCGATCCTGGACTCGGAAAAGCTGGGTATCGAGCTGGAAGCACTGGTGCACGTGTCCATGCGCCAGAACGAGGATGGGTGGCATGAAAGGTTTGTAGAGCAGGTCAACAACTGGCCGGAGGTCGTCAAGGCTTGGATTGTCACGGGCCATAGCAACTACGTTCTCAAGGTGCAGGCGCGCAACCTCAAGCACTTCTCCGAGTTCCTGGTGAGCCGCCTCAACCGAACTAACGGCGTAACCGACATCCGCTCAGAAATCGTTCTGCAGACCATCAAGAACTCGGGCGGTGCATCGGCTCTACTCAGCCGAGCCTAGAAACTGCCTGGCATACCGCGCCTATCAGGACACTGCGTACACCAGGTCGATCGGATGCTGCTCGTCAAGGGGCGATCAGCACCTGGCCGGTCATCTCTTCCGGTACAGCCAAGCCCATGATGCTGAGAAGGGTCGGCGCCAAATCACAGAGCCGACCATTTTTGAGCGTGATGCCAGGCTGGCCGCCTACATAGATCAACGGAACCGGGTTAGTGGTATGCGCGGTGTGCACCTGCTCGGTAGCCGGATCCAGCATTTGCTCAACGTTACCGTGGTCGGCGGTAATCAAGCAGTGACCTCCGTTCTTCAACGTCGCTTCAACTACCCTGGCCAAGCACTGATCCAGAGTTTCCACCGCCTTGACAGCCGCGTCGAATAACCCCGTGTGCCCTACCATGTCCCCATTGGCATAGTTGCAAACGATCAGGTCGTTTTTCCCGCTGAGGATTTCCTCCTCCAGCCTGTCCGTAAGCTCGAATGCACTCATCTCCGGCTGCAAGTCATAGGACGCCACCAGAGGCGACTGAATCAGGATGCGTCGCTCCTCGTTGAACGGCTCTTCTCGACCACCGTTGAAGAAGAACGTGACATGGGCATATTTCTCGGTTTCAGCGATTCGCAGCTGAGTTTTTCCGAGGCCTGCCAGGTACTCTCCCAGGCTGTTCGAGATGGACTCGGGAGGAAACGCGCAAGGCCCATCCAGGTCATCGGAGTAACGGGTCAGCGTCAGCAGCCGTTCCTTACCAATCACTTGAGGACGAGCGAACGCATCAAATGCTGGCGAAATCAGAGCCTCGCAAAGCTGACGCGCTCGATCAGGGCGGAAGTTCATGAAGATGATCGAGTCATCTTCACCGATAGGCGCAGCCGCTCCGATCACGGTGGCCTGCACGAACTCATCGGACTCCCCTCGCTCATAGGCAGCCTGCAGAGCGTCACTGGCGGATAGAGCATGGTGTTCTGCTTCACCTTGAACGATCAGGCGGTACGCCGACTCAACACGACTCCAACGCTTGTCTCGATCCAGGGCGAAGTAGCGACCAATGACGGTTGCAATCCGACCACACTGCTGCAGAGCAAGCGCATCCTCCAGAGCTGATACCGACTCAGCTGCGCTCTTCGGAGGCGTGTCGCGACCGTCGAGGAATGCGTGCACGTAGACCCGCTCGACTCCCTCCCCTGCCAGGATCTGACAGCCAGCAATGATCTGGTCGATGTGGCTGTGAACACCACCCGGCGAAAGCAGGCCCATCACATGGATGGCACCGCCACGGGTCTTGGTGCCGCTAACCAGCTCCATCAGAGCTGGGTTGCTGGCAAATGAACCATCCTCAATGGCCTTGTTGATGCGGGTGAAGTTCTGATAAACAATCCGACCCGCACCGAGGTTCATGTGCCCGACCTCGGAGTTGCCCATCTGGCCATCAGGCAGACCCACCGCTAAGCCCGAGGTGGCAATGAGACTATGAGGGTAATGCTCGAACAACCCGTCCAGCGTGGGCGTGCGGGCAGCGGCAAAGGCATTCGCTTCTACCTCCGCCCGCACACCGATCCCATCCAGGATGATCAGTGTGCAGGTAGCCATCTCAGGTACTCACTCAGAAGATATAGTCAGTGGTGATGAAGCTCGATTTCCGGTTCTGGATAATCTCGCTCACCAGCTCCTTGTTGTTCTCATTGAACTTGGTAGCCACCAGGGTACGGATGGAGAACACCCGAAGCGCATCGTGCACAGAGAGCGTTCCTTCAGCAGAGTTTTTGCGTCCGTTGAACGGGTACGAATCCGGGCCACGTTGGCACTGGGTGTTGAGGTTGATGCGACCTACCTGGTTGGCAAAGACGTCAACCAGACTGCCTACCTGACCTGGGTTGGTGCCAAAGATGCTCAACTGCTGGCCGAAATCAGAATCCAGGACATAGTTGATGACCGTGTGCAGATCTCGGTACGGCACAACAGGTACCAATGGGCCAAACTGCTCTTCTTGGTAGACCCGCATATCAGCAGATACGGGGTACAGGGCGGCAGGGAAGAAGAACGAGCCACGGACTTCACCACCGCCTTCGTTGACGATGCGAGCCCCTTTCTCCTGGGCATCAGCGACCAGAGAATTGAGATAGTCGACCTTCCCAGGTTCTGGTAGCGGCGTCAGGGCAACGCCTGGCTCCCAGGGCATGCCAGGCTTGAGCGAGGCCAGCTTGTGGTTGAACTTCTCCAGGAACTGATCGACGACGTCTTCGTGCACGAACAGGATTTTCAGCGCGGTACAGCGCTGACCGTTGAACGACAGGGAGCCTGTCACGGCTTCGTTGACGGCATTGTCGAGATCAACCTCAGGCAGAACGATACCTGGGTTCTTGGCATCCAGACCGAGCGCAGCACGCAACCGATGGGGACGAGGGTGCAGCTTCTTCAGCGCACTGGCGCCCTTGTTGGTGCCGATGAACGCGAAGATATCCACTTTGCCGCTGGCCATCAGGGCACTCACGGTCTCGCGGCCACTGCCGTAGATCACGTTGATCACGCCAGCAGGGAAGCTGTTGCGGAAAGCCTCCAGCAACGGGCGAATCAGCAAGACGCCGAACTTGGCCGGCTTGAACACCACGGTGTTACCCATGATCAAAGCCGGGATCAGGGTGGTGAAGGTCTCGTTGAGTGGGTAGTTGTACGGCCCCATGCAGAGGGTCACACCCAGCGGCACGCGACGGATCTGGCCCAGGGTGTCCTGTTCCAGTTCGAAGCGGCAGGAACGGCGATCCAGATCCTTCAGCGCGTTGATGGTATCGACGATGTAGTCACAGGTGCGATCGAATTCTTTCTCGGAATCCTTGAGGTTTTTGCCGATCTCCCACATCAGCAGTTTCACCACGGCTGTGCGCTGCTGTCGCATACGAGCCAGGAACGCTTCAACGTGGCGAATTCTCTCGGCCACCCGCATGGTAGGCCATTCACCTTGCCCATTGTCGTAGGCTTTTACCGCTGCATCCAACGCGACCAGTGCAGCATCAGCATCCATCTCCGGGAAGCTTCCCAGCACAACCTGTTGGTCGCCATCGGGGGTGGAGAGATAAACCGGGCTGGTGACTTTGAGCAGGCTACCTTCCCAGCGCTGAAGCTGGCCACCTACCAGGTACTCGCGCTGCTCGACGGGTTCCCCAAGTCGATATGCTTCGGGGATCTCATTTACGGTAGGGAAAAGGTTGGCTAAGCGGTTACTGGTCATTTTGAATTCTCTTGGAATGGTTTGAATTGGCGGGCCGGCACGCAGCCCCCTTCATGCGATAAAAGTTGTCGGGACTGGCCCGCTCTGCAGATGGACAGGAACGAATGGGCGTCCAGGGACGCGCCCCCTACCAGACCACCATCGATGTCGGGTTGGCTGAACAACTCAGCGGCGTTGTCGCCTTTGACGCTGCCGCCGTAGAGGATGCGAGTTGTCCGGGCGACCTCTGGGCTGATCTCGGCGATATAGCGGCGAATGTGCTGGTGTACCTCCTGCGCCTGCTGAGGGGTCGCGGTCTCCCCCGTCCCGATAGCCCAGACAGGCTCATAGGCGATGACACCCTTGCCCAGCTCCTCCACCCCCACGGCGTCCAGCACAGCCTGAAGCTGGTCATTTACGACATTCAGGGTCTCGCCATCACGGCGCTGATCCAGCGTCTCGCCGACACACAAGACGGGAGTCAGCCCAGCGTTCAGGGCAGCCTTGAATTTGGCCGCCACCAACGCGTTGGTTTCGCCGTTCAGACTACGGCGCTCAGAGTGGCCGACCAGAACGTAGTGACACCCAAAGTCCCGTAGCATTGAGCCCGATATCTCGCCGGTGAAAGCCCCTTGCTCTGATTCACTCAGGTTCTGCGCACCCAAATGGATCGGTGACTGGACGACCAAACCTGCCAGTTGCTCCAAGTAGATGGCGGGTGGGCAGACAGCGACGTCGACGTTCTCCAGTTGATCCAGAGGTGCCAGAAATTTCGACAGGAACTCAGTGTTGCTCTGACGGGAGCCGTTCATTTTCCAGTTGCCGATAACAAGCTTGTTGGCCATGTTCGTGTACCCCTTCAGGATCTGCGAGAAAGAAGGGATTCGGCGCTGTAGGGCGCACGCGCTTGAAGTGCTTCCTCAATGCGCAGCAAACGGTTGTACTTGCCCACCCGGTCAGAGCGGCAAAGCGAACCGGTTTTGATCTGGCCAGCACCGGTGGCAACAGCGAGGTCGGCAATGGTGGTGTCTTCGGTTTCGCCGGAACGGTGCGAGATCACCGCTGTGTAACCAGCTTTCTGCGCCATGCGAATAGCGTCGAAGGTTTCGCTCAGGGTGCCGATCTGGTTGAACTTGATCAGGATCGAGTTGGCGATGCCCTGTTGGATGCCCTCGTGCAGGATCTGAGTATTGGTGACGAACAGATCATCGCCGACTAGCTGAACCTTCTGCCCCAGACGTTGGGTGAGATGCGCCCAGCCCTCCCAATCACTTTCGTCCATCCCATCTTCAATGGAGACGATGGGATACGCATCGCACAAGCCAGCCAGGTACTCAGCGAATTCACTCGAAGTGAACGACTTGCCTTCTCCGGCCAATACGTAGCGCCCGCCCTTGTAGAACTCTGAAGCGGCACAATCCAGAGCGAGGGTGATGTCTTTACCCAGCTCATAACCCGAGCGGGACACGGCTTCCTTGATCACCACCAGCGCTTCTTCGTTAGAACCCAGGGATGGTGCAAAACCGCCCTCATCACCCACGGCGGTGCTCAGGCCGCGCTCGCTCAACACCTTCTTCAAGCAGTGGAAGATTTCAGCGCCCATGCGCAAGGCTTCACGGAAGCTTGTCGCACTCACCGGCTGAATCATGAACTCCTGGATGTCGATGTTGTTGTCCGCGTGCTCACCGCCATTGATGATGTTCATCATCGGGACAGGCATGGCCAAACGCGGTTCCGCGCTGTAGAGCGAAGCCAGATGCTCGTAGAGAGGGACGTTCAGAGAGGCAGCAGCAGCTTTCGCCGTTGCCAGGGAGACCGCCAGAATCGCATTGGCACCCAGAATCGATTTCGCATCAGTGCCGTCCAGGGTGATCATGGCCTGGTCGATCACTCGCTGATTCAAAGCATCGAGCCCCACAATCCGCTCGCGAATTGGATTGTTCACATTCTCCACCGCGCGCATTACGCCCTTACCCTGATAGCGCCAGGAGCCATCACGCAATTCCAAGGCTTCGCGGGATCCTGTCGACGCACCGGAAGGAACACTCGCCTCCCCCACCACGCCACACTCCAGGGTGACCACGGCTTCAACAGTAGGGTTTCCACGAGAGTCCAGGATTTCGCGGGCGAATACATTTTGGATCAGGGTGTTCTTTTTCACAGGCGGTACCAACGAAGCGTTGTAGGTTGCGGTTTCAGAATCCAGGGTTAGCAGTTCCTGCTGCTCTGCCACTTGCACACGAAAGTCAAAGTCACGCGGCCATTCACCAGCGCCGTGTGAGTCCTGCTGACGTCGGTGCCCATCGGCACTGCTAATCAGGTCGGTCATGGGGCACTCCTCTCAGTTGATGCGATCACCGACACGAACGATGCGCAGGGTGTTCGTGCCGCCTTGCGCATTGAGGTAGCTGCCTTTGGTGATGAGTACGTGATCGCCCACGGTGACCACACCTCGGCTCACCAGCTCATCAATGGCGCGCTGGTTTACTTCGTCAGTCGGAATGCTGTCTGCATCGAACGGGACAGTGCTGACGCCACGGAACAGGGCTACTCGATTCTGGGTGCGCACATTGCGCGAGAACGCGAAAATGGGCAGGTGAGAGCGAATTCTCGACATGAGTCGCGGGGTATCGCCGGACTCGGTCATGCAGATGATTGCCTTCACGCCATCCAAGTGGTTGGCGGCATACATGGCCGACATCGCGATCGACTCATCAATGCGATGGAAGACCTCGTTCATACGATGCTTGGAGCGGTGAGCCAGAGGATGCTTTTCTGCACCCAGGATGACTCGGCACATGGCCTCGATGGTTTCGATGGGATAGGCGCCTGCCGCCGTTTCAGCTGAAAGCATGACCGCATCGGTGCCGTCCAAAACGGCGTTCGCGACGTCGAACACTTCCGCACGCGTAGGCAGCGACTGGGTGATCATCGTCTCCATCATCTGGGTTGCCGTGATCACGACACGATTCAGCGTCCTTGCACGATCGATGATCAGCTTCTGGACAGCGACCAACTCGGCGTCCCCGATCTCGACCCCAAGGTCACCACGCGCGACCATGACGCCATCGGAGACCTCGATGATTGCATCCAGGATGGCAGTATCTTGCACGGTTTCCGCGCGCTCGATTTTTGCTACCAACCCGGCTTGGCCTCCAGCCTCCAGCATCAGCTTGCGCGCCAGGTGCATATCATCGGCGTCCCGCGGGAACGACACTGCCAGGTAGTCAGCTTGCATGAGCGCAGCTGTCTTGATGTCTTCGCGATCTTTTTCGGTGAGGGCCGCAGCGGAGAGGCCACCACCTTTGCGGTTGATCCCCTTGTTGTTCGACAGAGGGCCACCCACCACAACGGTGCAGATCAACGAGCTCTCGCGTACTTCCTGCACCTCCAGCTCGATTCGACCGTCATCCAGAAGCAAGATGTCGTGAGGACGGCTGTCAGTGATCAGCGCCTTGTAGTCGATACCCACCTGGGTCGCATCACCTTCGTCCCGGCCTAACCGGGCATCGAGTGTAAAGGTCTGCCCCTTGGCAAGTACGACCTTGGTGTCGGCGAAACGGGCGATCCGGATCTTTGGGCCTTGAAGGTCGGCCAGGACGGCGACGAAGCGACCATGTTTCGCCGCCAGGGAGCGCACCAGTGAGGCGCGGCTCATATGGTCTTGCGCAGATCCGTGGGAGAAGTTGAGGCGAACGACATCGACACCGGCTTCGATGAGGCCTTCGATCATTTCGGGCGTGTTAGTGGCAGGGCCGAGCGTGGCGACTATTTTGGTTCTGCGTTGCATAGCAGTGACATCTCGTTCAATGGGCACAGCCCAGGCTGGTGGGTGATGAAACGCCGCACCATTTGTGCCGATGTCACTTTCCGCTGTGGTATTTACAGAGAAAACCACTATTTCAGTCATCAATCAGGCATTTTTCTGACTGAGCGCTTGTTTTAAGGCGCCCACCGAATGTGGACTATTAATTCGAACTCCCACAAGTTCGGTGCCTTCAAAAGCAGTTCAAAGTGGTAAATCCTCTGAATTATCAAAAGCAAAGGGTGTGAATCCGTAACACACCCACTTAGAACGTGTAGCACGGTATCAACCAGGGCGCGTATGACCGAAGCCACATTTTAATGACCGTATTTAAAAAATGACCGATTAGGCAGTGCGCAACTTAAATCGGGCACTCTGTTCAACAACGGCGGACCTACGCCAAGCGTTGCCTTGAAGCCCGCAAAGCCTCATATCGAAGGTACTTCGATGAGACAGCAATGGCTCTTCACATAACACAGGTCAGAGCAATAACGACCGAACCACCTGAAAAATCGGTCAAAAAACCAACCATTCAGTCAGTGGCATGTGGGATGCACCCTCTTTGGCATAGCTGATTTATCCCAACAGGCAATAACATGACGAAACCATTACCTAATCACACCGATGTCTTCGACGTCGTCGTTGTCGGCGGCGGCGTTGTGGGATGCGCGATGGTGAGGCGTTTCACCTTGGAAGGTGCCAAGGTGCTTCTGCTGGAGAAGAGCTCCGACATTCTGTCGGGCGCCAGTAAAGGCAACAGCGCAATCCTCCATACCGGTTTCGACGCTCCTCGCGACAGCCTCGAACTGCGCTGCATGCAGGATGGTTACCAGGAGTACCTGGATATCCACTCCAAGATGAACCTTCCGCTGCTCAAGTCCGGCGCGATGGTCGTTGCCTGGAGTGAAGAAGATCTAGCGAAACTGCAGGGCATTGTTCAACAGGCGCATGACAATGGCGTAGCTGACGTTCAGATCATTGACCGTGCGCGAGTACGTGCGCTCGAACCTCACCTGGCAAAACATGCACTCGGCGCCGCTGAGGTGCCAGGTGAGTTCTTGATCGACCCTTGGTCTGCCCCGCTAGGCTACCTTCAGCAAGCCATGCTGCTGGGCGCCAAAACCCAGTTCAATGCCGAAGTCCTGGGTGGCCAGTTCGACGGTGAATTGTGGCGATTGGAGACCTCACAAGGAACTTTCCTGACCCGTACCGTCATTAACTGTGCCGGGCTGTTCGGGGACATCCTTGAGCAAAGCCTGCTGGGTGAATCCAGCTTCTCGATTCACCCGCGCAAGGGTCAGTTCGTAGTGTTCGACAAGGCTGCGTCGCGCTACCTCACAAACATCGTGCTGCCAGTACCCAACGAGCGTACCAAGGGCATCGTGCTCACCAAGACCGTGTACGGCAACCTGCTGGTAGGGCCTACCGCCGAAGAGCAGGATGACCGTATCCATGCTCGACTGGACGGCGAAATTCTCGGGCAACTGGTCGAAGCCGCTGTCGAACGCATTCCGGCGCTCGAAGGCATGCCAGTGACCGCCACGTATGCAGCCTTGCGCCCTGCTTCCGAGAAAAAGGAATACCGGGTACGCAAGGTGGAAGGCAAGAACTGGATCACCGTGGGCGGTATCCGCTCGACCGGTCTGACGGCGGCACTCGGCATCGCCAAGCACGTATTCAGCCTGTACGACTTCAAACACGAAGCGCCCACGAGCCTCATGTGGCCCTCGATGCCAAACCTCGCCGAGCACCTCCCCCGTGACTACCAGAACTCCGGTTACGAAGAGATTGTGTGCCACTGCGAAATGGTCACGCTGCGAGAAATCAAAGCAGCCTTGAGCAGCCCTCTCCCGCCCGGAGATATCGGCGGCCTCAAACGCCGAACCCGTGCGTGCATGGGACGCTGCCAGGGTTTCTATTGTGGCGCGAGGGTCGCCGAGCTGAGTGCCGGCCACCTCGCCATTCCTCTTGCTACAGGTGTTTGCCATGAGTCCCACTAACATCGAACACGTCGACGTCGCCATCATTGGTGGTGGCCCGTCGGGACTTTCTGCAGCCATCGAACTGCGCAAGCAGAGCATCGGCAAGGTTGTAATAATCGAGCGCGAACCGGAAGCCGGTGGCATTCCTCGTCATTGCGGTCACCCGCCTTTCGGGTTCTGGGAATACGGGCGTATTTACAGCGGGCCGGACTATGCCAAGCGAAACGTGAGCGAGGCCAAGAAAGCAGGCGTGGATATTCGAGTACTGCACTCAGTGACCCGTCTCGGAGCCAATGGCCAACTGGACGTTGTCAGCCCGGCAGGGGCTCTGCAGATCCAGGCAAAACGAGTACTCATCGCAACCGGTGCACGTGAGACTCCACGCTCCGCGCGCTTGGTTGGAGGCGACCGCCCTCTGGGCGTCATCAACACCGGTGCTTTCCAGTCCTACGTTTACCTTGAGCACTTGAAGCCGTTCGAGCGCCCGCTGATTGTGGGTACCGAGTTGGTCAGCTTGTCCTCGGTGCTCAGCTGCCGAAAAGCGGGCATCAAACCTGTGGCCATGATCGAGGCGAACCGCCGTGCAACTGCGCGCTGGCCACTCTCGCTGTTCCCACGCCTGTGCGGTGTGCCTATGCATTTTGGCGCGCAGCTACAGGAAATTCACGGGACTGGCCGCGTCGAAGGCGCAAGCGTGAAGTTGGCAGATGGCTCGATCCGCGAGTTTGAATGCGACGGGGTGCTGCTGACCGGGCGCTTTGTTCCTGAGTCCAGCCTGGTAAGGCTGAGCGATCTCAAGCTTGACCTGAAAAGCGGTGGCCCCGCCATTGATCAATATGGCAGGTGCTCCGATCCGGCCTACTTCGCTGCTGGCAACCTGCTGCGCCCTATTGAGACGGCAGGATGGTCATACCGGGAAGGTCGCAAGATCGCTTCTCTGATCGTACGCGACATGCGGGGGCAGTTGCCGGCTCCAGGCCAGGACATCGAGATCCTCTGCAAAGGGCAGCTCAAACTTTGTGTCCCACAGCGCCTCACCCTGTCACCGGTGGAAGGCATGAAGAACCTGCAGATGCGAGTGAACCGCGCAACGCGTGGCCGTCTGCTGATCACCGCCGACGGTAAAGAGCTGTGGTCACGTACCACGTCTGCGCTACCAGAGCGCCGAATTCTCGTCCCGATTGCATCGTTGAATGTACCGAAGGGCGTGCAGCAGATTGAAGTCGACTTTGTCGGCGAGTAAGAAGATAGCCGAGGAGACAACAAAAACATGCGTATCGCCGCGCTCGATCAAGGTACCACCAGCACCCGTGTCCTGGTCGTCACCCAGAATGGCTCCGCCGACATCCAGCAATCGCTTCGGCACCAACAACATCACCCGCATCCAGGCTGGGTAGAGCACGATCCAATCGAGCTCCTGAACAACCTCCAGAGCTGCCTTCAAGCAACGGGAAAGGTCGATGCCATCGGCATCGCAAACCAAGGCGAAAGCTGTCTGGCCTGGGACGCAAAAACCGGTGAGCCGCTCTCGCCTGTGATCGTCTGGCAGGACAATCGCACCGCACCTGAAATCAGCCGACTGCGTGCAACTGGCGCTGAGTCGCTGACTCTGGAGCGAGCTGGCCTTGCCCTCGACCCGTACTTCTCGGCAAGCAAGTTGGCCTGGATTGTCCAGAACCTGCCCGCCGCCCAGAGTGCACTTAAAGCTGGACGGCTGCGCCTGGGTACCACCGACGCCTACTTCCTGGATCGTCTCACCGGCGTGTTTGCCACTGACGTCACAACGGCGTCGCGCACCTCGCTGATGAACCTGGCCACCGGGCAGTGGGATACCGAGCTGTGCGAACTGTTCGGCGTGCCGATGGAGGCACTTCCCGAGGTCCGCGACACCGTTGGATTCTTCGGTGAAATCGGCGTTACTCCGGTCACCGCTTCGATCGTCGATCAGCAGGCCTCTCTGTATGGCCATGGCTGCCGTGCCGGCGGGGATGCAAAGATCACCTACGGTACCGGCGCCTTCGCCCTGACCGTCACGGGTGATCAGATCATCCGGGCTCCCGAAAAAGGCCTGCTTGCCACTATCGCCTGGCAAATCGCGGGCAAACCTACCTATGCCATGGACGGGGGTGTTTATGACGCCAGCGCCGCCGTGGAATGGGCGGGTCGTCTCGGCCTCTTCAGTGATTTCTCCGAGCTGGCCGCCTTCAGTGAACCGCCTGCTATTTCGCGCCGGCTTGCATTCGTGCCAGCCCTCTCGGGACTTGCTTGTCCGCACTGGGATCGCAGCGCTGCTGCCCTGTGGGTCGGCATGAGTGGCGGCACCACCCGCCAGGACATGTGCCAGGCACTTCTCGAAGGCGTCGCACTGCGCAGCGTCGAAGTGATTTCGGCCATGGACGGATTCCTGAACGTGACTGACCAACTGTCCATCGATGGTGGCCTTGCACGCAGCCCGTACTTCGCGCAGTTCCTGGCCGATGCGCTGCAGCGCTGTATCGTGACCCAGCGATTCGACGAACTGACCTCGTTCGGTTGCGCAGCCCTGGCGGCCAAAGGCATTGGTATCGAGCTCAAACCTCCCCGCAACACCAGCACCAAGTTCCGGCCACGCATCAGCGCGACCGAAGCCCAACAGTGGCGCGAGACCTTCTCCGATGCCGTAAAACGGTGCAGAAGCTGGAGGTAAGTCAGGCCAGGTAATCAGTGGTCACTCAGGGCAAAGTTTTCAAACTTTGCCCTGTGGCCAACAGCATCCTGGAGACACGCATTTTTGCCCGTTCCAAAAGAGGAAAAAACACAAAACCACATCATTAAAGTCCATGGCATACCGCGTGCGTCGATAACAATAACTCACCCTGACGATCATGATCGGGACGAGTCTGCTTGATAGTGAACACACTTCAGGAGACATCCATATGTCTGAGAATGCAATGAATACTCGGGCGCAACTCAACGACGGCCCACCCGCCGAAGAGCAATACACTGCCCAGTTTGAAAGGACGTTAGGCAAGTTCGAATCCTTCGCTGTCGCCTTCTCCTTCATCTCCATCACCACAGGTCTGTTCTCGACCTACGGCAGCATGCTGACTTCCAGCGGGCCCATTGGTATCTGGACATGGCCGATCGTTACCTTGGGCACCATTCTCGTGGCACTCGTCTTCGGCTTGCTGGCGAGCAAAATCCCGCTTTCCGGATTCAGCTACCAGTGGGCCAGCCGCTTGGTAAATCCGGTACTCGGGTGGTGGTTCGGTTGGGCTAGCTTTGCCTTCCTATCCATCGTCACCGTGGCAGTAGATTATGGCCTAGCCCAGGTCGCACTGTTCCCCCTACTCGGATGGGAGTACAGCGCTTCAGCGGGCGCTCTGACTACGCTCATCCTGATCCTGGTACAGACAGCTCTCATCATCTGGTCAACACCGATTCTCACCAAGATCAACAACCTGGCCGTCGGCGCCGAAGTTGTCGCGGTGTTCGGACTGATCATTGCCATCGGCGTCGCCGTGGCGTTCTTCGGCAAAGGAAATACCTCCAATTTGCTGTCCACAGGCATCGTCCACAGCGACAACTACTACGGCTGGCTTGGCCCATTCATGCTCTCTGGCCTGCTCGGAGCATTCACGCTGGTGGGCTGGGAATCGGCTGCCAACCTGGCTGAAGAAACCCACAACCCCAAGCAGGTAGTGCCCAAGGCGATGGTCAACGCCGTCGTGGTCAGTGGCGTACTCGGAACACTGTTCCTGATCGTGGTGAGCCTGGGCCTTGGCGACAACGTAGCCGAACTCACTCGAAGCTCAGCACCTGTAGCAGACGTCATTCGCATGACCCTGGGTGAAACCTTCAGCAAGGTGGTATTGGTGGTGGTTTGCGTGGCCATCTTCGCCTGCGGTCTCGTGATCATGACGAGTAACAGCCGGCTCATCCATGCCATGGCCCGAGATGGCCGCCTACCCTTCTCGGAAAAACTATCGGTCGTCCCCAGGCCAACCGGTGGGCCGCTGTGGGCAACGCTCTTGGCGTGTGTCGTATCGGTTGGCATTGTGCTGAGTTTCTACAGCTCACCTGATGCACTTACCCAGTTGCTGGGGGCCGCGACGCTGTTCCCGGCGCTGCTCTACAGCGGTACCGTGGTGCTCTACATCTTCACCCGTCACAAGCATATCCATCACCCTGACGACTTCACCCTCGGCAAATGGGAATGGCCAGTGGTTGTAGGCGCAAGCGTGTGGCTCTTCGTGGAGATGTGCGTGTTCATCATCCCAAGCGATTTCCGCGTAGCGCAGATGTACGTATTGGCTTCAATGCTCGTGGGAGTCGTCGTGTTCGCAGCGGTATGGTTGCGCCGCAGGAAGCAGCTCGAACGCATGCCTCCACTGGGCACCTACCTGTAACCTGCGTGGTTGGAGTGGCCCTCCCTTGGCTGGGCGGGCCATCTGATCTATCAGCGCTCCACCCATTCCTGCCTGTTGCTAGCAGGCACTTCGTGCACCTCGACATGGGCTTCAGCCAGGGCCTTCGCCAACTCGCCTACCGGCTTACGGTCGATGATCAAGCGGTCAATCCGATCCAACGGGAACACCTGGAACAAGGCGCGCTTGCCCATTTTTGAGGAATCGGCGATGACCGTCAGGTAGCGGGTGCGCGCGATCATCGCCCGCGTGATCTCCGCTTCCTCGATCGAGAAGTCGAACGCTCCGTCTGAACTGAGGGCACCGATGGTCACCACGGCGTGCTCTGCGTTGAAGCGGGCGATCTGCTCCATCGCCAACGCCCCTGTGTTCTGAGCTGACTCGGGGCGGTACTCCCCACCAATCATGAAGACACGGTTACCGCTTGCCCCAATGCTTTCGGCAATCATTAGCGAGTTCGTGATGACCGTGATCCGGCTCATTTTCGCAAGCTCACGCGCAAAGAAGAGCGTTGTCGTGCCGGTATCGATGAGGATGCTGTCTCCTGGGGAGTAGAGCCCCGCAGCGTAGCGCGCGACCATTCGCTTCTCTGCCGAGAACTCGTTCATGCGGGTCTGGAACGCATTCTCGTGCTCCCCGCGAGGGGGTAAGGATGCACCTCCATGGTACTTGGTGACCTGCCCCTCTTCCGAAAGCACCGTCAGATCGCGCCGGATCGTTTCCTGAGAGGTGCTAAGCGAGCGAGCCAGCTCCTCGACCGATATCCGCTCGCGTTGCCGCAGCAACTCCAGTATGTGCTGTCGCCTTTCACTCGGACGCATCTCTACTCCTTGGTCACGTGCCGATGCCCCCAAAGGAAGCGGTATGTGTTACCGACGCACACACTTGAAGCATCGGTAACGCTCAACGACAAACACTTGCCGACATCGCGCACCATTATTCTTGTGATTTCAGAAACTTACCCACGGCCCTCGCAGCCCGCACCGTTGATGATTCCAGTCACAATACGCCGCCATTTTGACCGAATCCAGCTCAATTGATCCTCAAAACCACATCAAAACAACGAATGGCATGTGATGTGGTTAGTAAATGGTCAGAAACGTCTCGGAAGTCACACAGCCGATTTGCTGAAGACTCCGGCGATTCACATTCACGTTGACGGTGCTTCTGATCTCGGTTGGGAGCTAAACAAGAACAAAGTTCCAGGCCCGGCAGGCTATACGCCAGGCCATTGTGGACATGAAGGTGAAGTCATGGCTGAGTTTGGAAATTTTGTGATCTATCTGATCATGATGGGTGCGGTGATCGGTGCTTGCGCATCCGTTCTCAAGCCTGAGAGTGGTCTGGGTAAAGAGTTCGTGAACGGGATTCACTCCATTGGGCCCGTCTTCCTCGCTCAGGCGGGGATCATGATCTCCATCCCGTTCCTGTCGAAGTTCATCGAAATGGCCCTTGGCCCATACTTCAGCCTGATGGGATCGGACGTCTCGATCGCTGCGCTCTCAATCATCGCTGTGGACATGGGCGGCTATCAGCTCGCTGACGCGATCGCCGCAAACCGCGACGTCTGGATCACTGCCATGATTGTCGGCTACACGTCCGGCGCTACCATCGTCTACCTGATCCCCGTCGGCCTGATGATGCTGGATCGCAAGGATCACAAATACCTCGCTCTGGGGGCGATGGCCGGCCTGATCAGCATCCCCTTCGCCGTACTCGCGTCCCTGGTGATGATCACCTCGTTCAACTTGCCAGTGCGTGAAATGGTGTCGACGAACTCGCCGGCCCTGCACTACCTGACGCTGGACTTCGTGGCGTGCCTCAAGTTGCTGACACCGCTGTTCATCTTCTGCTTCGTACTCGCGGCTGGCCTGCGCTATAGGGCCAATCTCATGGTCACCGGCTTCCTGGTGTTCGGTAAGGTCATGGACGCCTTCATCAAGATCATCCTGGCACTCGCCATCGTGGAGCACTTCACCGGCTTCTTCATGAAGAACTTCGGGGTGTGGGGCTTCGATCCAATGTTTGCAGATCAGAAGGAGCTGTTCCGCGCGATCGAGATCGCGGGCTACATAGGCATCATGCTCGCTGGCACCTTCCCCATCTGTTTCCTGTTCAACAAATACTGCCGCCGCCCGATGGAAGTCCTGGGCAAACAGTTTGGCCTCTCAGGCCCTGGTGCAGCCGCCTTCGTCATGGTGTTCGCCAACATCATCGCGGTCTACCACATGTTCAAAAACCTGAATGCTCGCGACAAGGTGCTGTGCGTTGCGCTGGGCGTATGTGCTCAAGCAACCATCGGCGACCACCTGGCATTCACCGCCAACTTCCAGCCCACGCTGATCATGCCAGTACTGCTGGCCAAGCTCTTCGGTGGCCTGCTGGCAGTCGGCATCGCAATCAAGATTTCCGTGCCTGCCGCCCTGCGCTATGAAGCTCAGGAAAACGCTCAGCAGGAGGAGCTCGATTGCCCGCAGACAGCACTTCGCTCTGCCTGACCGGTAACCACCAGGCGATCACTCGCCGCCATTAATAGAGGTAAACATGCGTAAAATTTTCCTGGCCTGCCCTTACAGCCACACCGATGCCAACGTGACCCACGAGCGGTTCCTGGCATGCAACAAGGTAGCTGCCACGATCGTTGAATCGGGCAACGCGGTGTTCAGTCAAGTGTCGATGTCCCACCCGATCAACCTGGCTTTCGAGGGCAAAGACAACGCTGCCATCGGTAAGCTCTGGGCTCCAGTGGATGCAGTGTTCATGGACGTCATGGAAGAGCTGATCATCCTCGACCTGCCTGGTTGGGATCTGAGCTCGGGCATCAAGCGCGAGATCGAGTTCTTCAAAGCCCGCGATCAAAAAGTGAGCCTGTGGTCTGAAGTCAGCCACGAGTTCCAGTAAGAGAAGGAGGCTAAAAGCCTCCTTCTTCGTTTCTCCCCCCTCGCTTACAGCTACAACGCTTCTCGTGCCAGCTACAGTCCCACTACTCGCACTGGCGCCTGGGCGCTGGATTGATGAGAGGTATCAGCTGTGACGGACAGGATGCGCGAGCAGTTCGAGGCTGCGTATGTCGAGGAAATGGCTTTGCGTTGCGGCGAGGACATTCGCCAGCGCGCCAAAGCCAATCTCGAATGGCGACAGAAGAACGGAGATTACCGCGATCCTATGGTGCGCCTTGTCTATTGGGCCTGGTAGGCCAGCCGTGTGGCTGTGGTGGTGGCCCTTCCGAAGACTGACGAGATCGAGTCACGTGATCGCTGGGAGCAAGCGGTTCACGGCATCCATAGCATCGTCGGGCCAGGCCCAGGGCGGGATTTTGAGATCCATGACGAGATCGTGGCAGTGGAAAAGCTCAAGGGGCTCTGGCTGGCGGCAGGTCACGACGATGACCCCAAGTCGGAATGGATCGATGTGCGCCTGCGCTGCGGCAGCGTGCTGGCAGGCTGCGCGCGCACCGGCCCCTTCGAGTACCGCTGGCCCTTCGGCCAGATGAACTTCACCAGCAAGGACTTCGGCAGCGACATCGTCGCGTTCCAGCCGATACCGGACCCAACGCCCAACAAAGAGCCCCAACCATGACTCTGCCCCTGATGTACATGGCCTATCTGGTATGGAAGGCGCCGTGATGATCGGCATGAGCACGATCTACCCGCACATGACGGAGAAGGAAGAGCAGGAGCACTTCCGGAAATTGCTCGCCGAAGCAGAACGCCAGCGCAACGCTCAATATGCCTTGCTCAAGTCCGAAGATCATCACACTCACTGCCGCGACTGTGGCCGGTTCGTCGACAAGAGCCGCTGGCTGCTCAAGATCTCGGCATGGGCGCAGCGGAGCCAGCGCCCACTGTGCGCGCCCTGCTCCGCCGAATACGACTTCGAATACTAAACCCTCTCCCTACAACTCAAGCCCGCCGAAAGTACCCGACAATCAATAACACAACGCCGGGCACCAACAAGCCAACTGCGGTATAGCCGAAAGCAGTCTGCCCAGATGCGCCTACAGCTGCGAATGCAGCACCAACGGCTATCAGCGGCGCCGCGGCTAAGTAAAACGGTTTGGCTGTCTTGCCCATATCGAATCTCCTTTTGACCACTTTTTTAACACATAAGCCCGCCGATATGCGCGGGCATGGAGAGCTATTGCCATGACGAAACCAAAACACACGCCCGGCCCATGGGAAGTCCTGAACGAAACCGAGGTTTTCACCGGTCTTGGCGCCGACAGCGGCGATGGAGTTAAAGCACTCACATCGGATGGCTGGATGATCGCCGACTGCGGCGATTGCGTGAGCAGTCGATCCTCTTCGGCGAGTTGCCAGACCACCTTCAGCGAATGGCCCTGTTCAAGGTGAACACCGGCTGCCGCGAGCAGGAGGTCTGCAAGTTGAGGTGGGATTGGGAGATTTTCGTCCCCGAGCTGGACGCCAGCGTGTTTCTGATACCAGCCGATTTCGGCGGCAGGCATGAGAACTCTGGAGTCAAAAACCGAGAGGAGCGCCTGGTCGTTTTGAACAGCGTGGCCAAATCGATCATCGAAGGACAGCGCGGGATAAGTCGGGAATGGGTGTTCCCGTACAACGGTACCGCCATGCACCGGATGAACGATTCGGCCTGGAAGAAAGCGCGAGTGCGCGCGGCAAAGCTCTGGCAGGAGCAACACTTGCGGCCGGCGCACCCAGGGTTCGCTTCCATCAGGGTTCACGACCTGAAGCATACATTCGGACGAAGACTGAAAGCAGCAGCCGTCAGCCTGGAAGACCGGAAGTCGCTACTGGGTCACAAAAGCGGAAGCGTGACCAGTCATTACTCCGGTGCGGAGATTGGTCAAATGATCGATGCGGCAAACAAGGTATCGGCTACCGACTCGCGCGGCCCGGTGCTGACGATCTTGAAGAGGAGAATTGGATGAGGAAAAAGGCGAAGTCACTCGTAAAGTCACTATGCCCAGAAACAACAAAGCCACCCGAAGGTGGCTAAGTCGCTGAAATATATGGTCGGGACGGAGTGATTCGAACACTCGACCCCTTGCACCCCATTCGATTATTTATTGGATTTCAGTGGACATGGGCAGAACACAGAAGCACGTCACAAACCTAGCAATCACAGGGGTCTCAGGCTAGAATTTTATCTACCTCTGCCCATAGCTTTCCACCGAGAGCCGTCGCCATGGTAGGGGTATAAGTAGGGGTATTTTTTGATCCCCCCACGTGTACAAGGGGTAGAGAATGGCCAAATTAACCGTCTGAGAACTGGAATCGCTCACCGCTGAAGATAACGGAAAGACCCTTCGCGACGACGGGAACTTGATAGGCAAAGTGATTGCTCGCCAGAAAGGCGTCTCGGTGAGCTTTTATTATCGCTTCAAGTGGGACGGAAAATTCAAAGACTTCGCCTGCGGTACTTGGGCCAAGACTGGTAGCAAAAGTAAATCCCTGTCCGATATAAGATCCGAACATAGGAACGCGAGCCGAAAAGTAGCAGAAGGTCTTGATCCGACATCCGCCAAGAAGGCAGAAAAAATTGAAGCCCAAACCGCCATTGCTGCCACGATTGCCGAAGCCGAACGCCTGGCAGCGGAGAACAAGACTTTTGAAAATTTATTCGACGAATGGCTGCGCGATGGTGTATCCCGCCAAGATAACAACGCGGAGCTGCGCCGCAGCTTTAAGAAAGACATACTGCCTGTCATTGGCAAGAGGCCATTGCGTAGTCTGACAGAAAAAGACTTACTAGCTGTTCTACGCGCAGTTCGCACGCGTGGTCTGAACCGTACTGTGGTCATCCTATACAACGACATTGGGCAGATGCTGCGCTGGGCCGAAAAGCGCAAACCATGGCGATCGTTGATGATTGACGGCAATCCGATCGACTTGGTCAATGTGCAGACACTGCTTGATCACGACTATCAAGAAGAACGTGACCGTGTGCTTTCCTCCGACGAAATCTGTGAACTACGAGGCATCTTTGCTCGCCTGGAGCATGACTATGACACCCTACCCGCCGGGCAGAAATACTCCGGCATCCGTCCTGTTAACTCTCGAGTACAGCGTGCGGTATGGATCTGCCTGAGTACCCTCTGCCGTATCGGTGAGCTACTCAAAGCCGAATGGAAAAATTTGGATCTGGAGAAAGGCACTTGGTTCATCCCAGCACTAGCCACGAAAGGACGTAAAGGTAAGCGTCAGGATCACCATGTATTTCTATCGAACTTTGCTTTGGAACAGTTCAAACGCTTGCAGAAAGAAACTGGAAGTAACCCATTTTGTTTCCCCAGCAAAAATGGTGAATGCCATGTTGATATCAAGACAGTCAGTAAACTGATTGGCGATCGGCAGTGCCGCTTCAAGAAGCGCAGTAAACCATTATCAGGCCGTCACCATGACGATTCCCTAGTGCTAAACAACGGCACAAAGGGTGAATGGACCCCACACGACCTTCGCCGTACCGGGGCGACCATGATGCAGGAACTTGGCGTCACTCTAGAGATTATTGATCGCTGTCAGAATCACCTGCTGGCAGGCTCCAAAGTACGAAGGCACTACCTGCACCATGATTATGCTAAGGAGAAGACTGAAGCATGGCGTCTTCTTGGAGAGAGAATTGAAACAATCCTGGCATAGGTAGAGAAAGGAGCCGAAAGTGGGCAACTGAACGGTGATGCTCAGTTCGTCAATACAGATGCTTCGTTACGATCTGAATGACGTCACTGACCTGCGTCACATTCAATAGCGCGGCAACCCGAGACGACAGATTCTTGCCGAAAGCCGTTGATGCGGTGATCACATGTTCGTTGCCGAAGGTTTTCACGCTGTCTACGATCAATGCCGCCAGGTTTTCAACGCCTTGATCGGCATAGTCAGTATCACATGCGACGACCACGTTCTGCATATCAACATGACCTGCAATCTGCTCGGCAACGCATCCTGCGGACTCGCCAGCGACCAGAACGTCTACGGCAGCGTCCAGGTTCCTCGCGTTTAGAGAAGACATACAGCAGCTTGGCGATTGCCAGCGGTTCCAGGTCCTGATCGCTCTTGATCAGTGCCCATTGCCAGCGCGGTCCGCAGTTGCTCCTGACTGTTTCCGGCCCCCCGATACGGGGATGAATTCGCTGGCCTGCCCGCTTTCCTTGAGCTGCAGCGCTGCTTCTACGGCAATCTCACAGAAAGGAGAGCTCGATCTTGTCTGTACCCGCGTCGTTGCGCCTGTCGATGGATACGTCACCAACCTGAACGTTCCCCCCGGTAACTATTCTCGCATCGGGCAAGCATTCACTCAGCGTGAACTGCTTGACGCGACCGAAGTGGTCAGGCGCTTTCAACGACTCGGGCCTGCGCTGCAATAGGATAGTCGGCGCGATGATCAGTCAGCTGGCAGGCCTGCTGCGTGGATGGGCGATGGGATAATGGTGTAAGTTGCCATTCCGGCAATTCAGGCCTATCAGCTACCGCCTTCTTCACGACTCATCTGCACGCACGAGACAAGGCAGCCATGCAGCAAAAAATCCTCCGAGACGCCTTTGCAGGCATGAATGTCTTCGTGGCAGTCGCCCGCGATCAGAGTTTCACCAAGGCGGCGGCACGATTGGGGCTTTCGCAGACCGCGGTCAGTCACGCCATCCGCACTCTGGAGAAACGGCTTGGTGTGCGGCTATTGTCACGCAATACGCGGGCGGTGGTCCCCACGCAAGCCGGCGAGCGTCTCTTGCAAAACGTGGTGCCTCAACTGTCGGAGATCGATACCGAGCTCGACGCGCTCACAGAACTGGGCAACAGTCCGACCGGCAGAATTCGAATCACCGCCTCGGACCATGCGATCCGCACCATATTGACGCCTAAATTGAAGAAGTTTCTCCCCAGATACCCCGGGATCCAGGTCGAGTTGTTTTCCGATAACGGCTTCGCGGATCTGGCGGCCGGTAACTTCGATGCCGGCGTTCGCATGGGGGAGTCTCTGGCTCAGGACATGATCGCTCAACGAATCGGACCTGACGCCAGTTTTGCAGTGGTGGCGACCAAGCATTATCTTCAAGGTCGTCAGCTTCCCTTGCACCCTGAGGATCTGATGCAACACAACTGCATCAACATCCGCCTGCCCACTCATGGCGGGTTATGGGCGTGGGAGTTCGAAAAGGAAGGCAATGAGGTCAGCGTCCGCGTCGAAGGCCAGTTGATCCATAACGGTACCTTTGAATGCCTGGATGCAGCCATTGCGGGGTTGGGTATTGCTTACGTGCCCGAAGAACTCGCCATACCGTATATCAGATCCGGCCACCTGATTCGTATGCTCGAAGACTGGTCGCCCATCTGGCCCGGGCTCCATTTGTACTATCCCAGCCGTCGTCAACCGTCAGGGGCCATGGCCTTGCTGATTGCCGAATTGCGCCTGGAGCAATAGCGAGAGCCTGCGCTGGCATCAAAGCCATTTATCAATATCTTGCATATCTGCATTCTTTTTATGCGGTTTATCGCATCACCTGGCATGACTTAGCCTAAGCGGGTTATGGCCCGTGCGGGCCTTTGTCCATGTTAGGAGATCTACATGATCGTTAAAGCCTATGGCGCACACAGCGGCGAGCAGCCCCTGCAGTCAATGGATATCAGTCGTCGCGAAGTCGGCGCCCATGACGTGCGTATCGATATTGCTTATTGCGGCATCTGCCACTCCGACCTGCATCAGGTGCGCGGAGAGTGGCCGGGTACGCATTACCCATGCGTGCCTGGTCACGAAATCGTGGGCCGAGTTTCATCAGTCGGCGTCCATGTCGAACACCTGAAGGCGGGAGATCTGGTCGGAGTAGGTTGCATCGTCGACAGTTGCAAGCAGTGCGACGACTGCGATGCCGGGCTTGAGAACTACTGCGATGCAATGACTGGCACCTATAATTTTCCAAGCACCGACGCACCAGGCTGGACGTTGGGCGGGTATTCCGAACAGGTCGTGGTACATGAGCGCTACGTTCTGAAAGTACGTCACCCTGAGGATCAGTTGGCCTCGGTCGCGCCACTGCTGTGCGCCGGTATCACGACTTACTCGCCGTTGCGCCACTGGAACGCAGGCCCAGGCAAAAAAATCGGCATCGTAGGCATCGGCGGGCTGGGCCATATGGGAATCAAACTCGCGCACGCGATGGGCGCACATGTCGTTGCGTTCACAACCTCCGAATCCAAACGAGAGGATGCCCGGGCCCTCGGTGCAGACGAAGTCGTGCTCTCCAGCAGTGCTGAAGAAATGGCCGCTCATGCCAAGAGCTTCGACCTGATCATCAACACTGTGGCAGCGCCCCATGATCTGAATGCCTTTCTGGTATTGCTCAAGCGTGATGGCAACCTGACGCTGGTTGGCGCACCTGCATCCCCGCATCCATCGCCTGAGGTGTTCAACCTGATATTCAAACGCCGTTCACTCAACGGCTCGATGATTGGCGGGATTCCGGAGACGCAAGAGATGCTCGATTTCTGTGCGGAGCACGGAATCGTGTCCGATATCGAAGTGATTCGCGCCGATCAGATCAACAGTTCGTTCGAGCGCATGCTCAAAGGCGACGTCAAGTATCGGTTCGTTATCGACTCATCGACCCTCGCGGACTAACCCTCTCGATACCACGCACCATCGCAGCAACCATGACCTCGCCCCGGCGAGGTCATCTGTTTGGTGTTTATTGCGTAAATTTCCAAATCGCGCTGCGGCCCGGCAATGCCGTACCAGCGCCTGAAACGTTACCAGGCAATCATCCATGACAAACCTTTCACCCATCTCAAAAGTCAACGCTACGCCGCCTGCAGCCTGGGGTGCTGTGCTGGCCATGGCAATGGCTGCGTTTGCGCTCGTTGCATCTGAATTCATGCCCGTCAGCCTCCTCACGCCTATCGCGACTGATCTTTCGGTGACCGAAGGTCAGGCAGGGCAAGCCATCGCCGTGTCAGGTGCATTTGCACTGCTCACCAGCCTGTGTGTATCGGCGGTTGCCGGGCATCTGAATCGCAAGTTACTGCTGGCGGCGCTCACACTACTGATGATTATCTCGGGAAGCGTGGTGGCGTTTGCTCCCAACTACGGGACGTTCATCGTCGGCCGTGCGCTTATCGGCGTTGCCATTGGTGGCTTCTGGTCGATGTCGGCTGCGACCGCCATGCGCCTGGTGCCGGAAGACAAAGTGCCTCGTGCACTCGCGATCCTCAACAGCGGCAATGCGCTAGCGACCGTCATTGCAGCACCTTTGGGTAGTTTCCTCGGCTCAATCATTGGCTGGCGCCTGGCGTTCTTCGCTGTTGTTCCCGTGGCGATCATTGCGCTCTGCTGGAAACTGTTCAGCCTGCCATCTATGCAAGCGCAGGCCGAACGGCGGTCGAGCAATGTCTTCAAATTGCTCAAGCGCAAACCAGTAGCACTGGGCATGGCGGCCTCAAGTCTGTTTTTCATGGGTCAGTTTTCGCTGTACACCTACCTGCGCCCCTTTCTCGAGTCCGTGACGCAGGTTCAGGTGACCACCCTGTCCTTTCTCTTGCTTCTGGTGGGTGTAGCCGGATTTGTCGGAACCCTGCTGATCGGTGGGATGCTGAAAAACGGTGTGTATCGTGTGCTGACGGCCATTCCGTTGCTGATGGCTGTGCTGGCAATCGGTCTGACCTATACAATCATCGGCGGCTCCCTGCCCCTGACGGCCATCAGCCTCGGTTTATGGGGGCTGGTCGCCACTGCCGCTCCGGTCGGCTGGTGGACCTGGGTGGCGAAGATCATGCCAAGAGATGCCGAGGCCGGTGGCGGACTGTTCGTTGCAGTCGTTCAAATGGCGATCATGCTGGGAGCCACAGTGGGTGGGGTTCTGTTCGATCACTACGGCTACCATGCTACTTTCGAGATGAGCGCTGCCTTACTGATCGTGTCCGCAGTTCTCACCGTAATCACGGCCCGTAGCGAGGAACAAGAAGCGCAACCGGGCACCAAACAATCTGCAGAGGGTGTGCAAGCCTGACTCCACTGCTGACTATCGGATCGATTCATGGCTCGTGAGCATTACAGTGATTTGCTGGCATTGGTTGCTGTCGCACAAGAACGCAGTTTCACCAAAGCGGCGGCTCAGTTGGGTATGTCGCAGTCGATGCTGAGCCACACAATCCGCCAGTTGGAGGCGCGCCTAGGGGTGCGCCTGCTCACACGGACCACCCGCAGTGTGGCGGTGACCGAGGCAGGTGAGCGACTGCTGCGCGCCGTATCGCCACGGCTCGACAGCATCGCGGCAGAGCTGGTTTCGATTGCTGATATGGGCAGTGCTGCCAGTGGGTCGGTGCGCATCACCGCCACCGATCACGCCATTGACACTCTACTTTGGCCTAAGCTCGAACCGTTGCTCACCCGGCACCCGGACATCCAGTTGGAGCTTCATTCAGACTATGCGCTGATCGACATAATCGAAGGACGGTTTGATTTTGGCGTGCGCCTGGGTGACGTGCTGTCCAAAGACATCACTGCAGTGCGAATTGGTCCTGACCTGCAGTTTGCGATCGTAGCCTCACCCTCTTATTTCACTTCCCGGCCAAGGGTCGAAAAACCGCAGGATCTGACACAGCACAACTGCATCAACCTGCGCCTTCCTACTAACGGCAATCTCTGGGCCTGGGAACTCGAAAATGACAAGCAGCAGATGAACGTCAGGGTAAGCGGGCGCCTTACCTTCAATGGCATTTATCAAGTGCTTAGCGCAGCCCTGTGTGGACAAGGCCTGGCTTATCTCCCCGAAGACCTAGCTCGCGACCACCTTCTCACGGGAAGCCTGGTCCCGGTTCTACCTCAGTGGTGGATCACCTTCCCTGGTTATCACCTTTATTACTCAAGCCAGCGAGTGACCTCTCGACTGATGCAACTTTTCATCGATGGCCTGCGGCATCAGGATTGAAAAAAAGCCGCACGAACCTCATGTAAGCGATGTACATGATGTTGGTACGGCGACTGCTGCCTGCAGCTTCCTGTTAATCACCCACCAGGCTGATCATCGCCCTCAACGGCCCCTTGCGCCTCAGTTGCTCTATATCTAAGTCCAGGCGACCTAACCTGATCAGCCCTTCGGAATTAGGGAAGTCCTTGAGAAAAATCGCCAGGTTCCCCCAAAGCGCATATATAGATGGCGTCGCCCGTAACTGGGGTCACGGCGGACGGTGCTCCTTGAGTCGACGACTTGCGAGGCAAGTAGCTGATCTTATCGGTTGCGGTCTGAAAATGTCGAGGCAATGCTGGTGCCTGGACGCACGTTCGTTTATGCGTCCGGCCGCCAACGCAAGGCTTCGACCACCAGAGCAAGTGCTGGCGAGCAATGCCGCCGGTTAGCATAATACAAGTGATACCCCGGAAAGGTCGGCCACCAGTCCTCCAGAACAGCCGTCAACGCACCACTTTCGATGTGTGGGCTCAGTAGATCGAAAGGTACGTAGGCGAACCCCTGACCATCGAGAGCCGCCTGAAGCATCTGATAAGTATTATTGAATACGGCCTGCCCCTGCACACGTACCTTGTTGGGCTGGCCGCCCTTCTCGAAATCCCAGGCATGCAATCCTCCATGAGTGGGCAGGCGCAGATTGATACACCTATGCGCCACCAGATCCGAGGGTACTTGAGGGAGTTCCCTACCCTGGAGATAGTCGACGGACGCAGCCACACCCATGCGCAAATCGGGCGCGATGCGAACAGCCACCATGTCCTGGTCTACCTTGTCGCCGACCCGTACGCCAGCATCGAATTGCTGTGCAGCGATGTCAGTCATACCGTAGTCAGTGACGAGCTCCAACTGTATGTCAGGGTATTGAATCAGCAACGGACTCAGGCGCGGCCAGAGCACCGTACTGATGGCATGGTCATGTGCGGTAATGCGCACGGTCCCGGCAGGTCTGTCACGCAGCTCACTCAGAGCGCCAATCTCTGCCTGGATATCGTCTATGCGGGTTGCGATGCCCTCCAGCAAACGCGCGCCAGCTTCGGCAGTCGATACACTGCGCGTGGTCCGGGTCAGTAGACGTACACCAAGACGCGCTTCGAGGCCAAGCATGGCATGACTGAGTGCTGACCGGGATATCCCTAATTGAGCCGCCGCTCGTGTGAAGCTGCGCAAGCGCGCAACCATAACAAAAGCCTGCAGGTCGTTGAGGCTGAGCTTGTCCATTGATGAACGTTCTGTATTGGGGCATGCCACTCACTGGCCTATTGAGCGCATCCCGAAAATTGGTGGTTGCCGGTGTTCAAGGATTCATGGCCTTCCTGCAAGCACGGCGGGCATGGTGATGAATGGCTCAATCACCATGCCCCTGTCCGTAATGGCGCAGGGACATGGATAACGAACCGTCATGGAGGAGAGGCAATCAGACGTGTGGCTGATTACTCGCCTCCGCCTGACCTCTACCGGAAAGATGACTTTTAGCGTTTAAATGGTCGAGGCGTCGATCACATAACGATACCGAGCGCCTTTGGCAACGATGCTTGCCCAGGCGTCGTTGATTTGCGGCGCTTTAATAACCTGAATGGTGGGCAGCACTTTGTTTTTCGCACAATAGTCGACCACCTCCTGAGTCTCCTTCATGCCCCCGATCAACGATGCATTGAAGTTGACTCGCGAAGCAGCCAGCGCCAGGGCACCGAGCGTCAGCTCGAAACGTTCCGGCATGCCCACCTGAGTAAAACTGCCGTAAGGTTTCACGGTCGCCGCATAAGCAGCGACATCATATTGATAAGGAATAGTGGAGATCAGGTAATCAAGCGTCCCCTGATACCGCCTCAACGCTTGCAGATCATCAACGACCACGGCCTCCTTGGCCCCAAACGACAATATGTCCTTGACCTTGTCGGCGGAGGTAGTAAATGCATAAACCTCGGCCCCTTGTGACACCGCGATTTTAATTGCCATATGGCCAAGGCCGCCAATCCCCGCGACACCAACCTTCGTTCCCTTTTTAATTTGGGCCCGCATGAGTGGAGAGTACGTAGTGATTCCGGCGCACAATAAAGGTGCTGCATCCTGAAAGCTGATGCTGTCCGGGATATGAACCGCGAAATGATCACGCACCACAATATTGTTCGAATAACCTCCTTGCGATATTCCCGTTGGCGAACCGGGTTCAGGATAACCGTAAGTAAACACTGTTGCAGGGCTATATTGCTCCGCGTTTTCCACAGCGTCGAACTGCTTGAGGCTGCTATTTACCATGCATCCTACGCCGGCTCGATCACCGACCTTGAACTTGGTAACGTTTTTACCGACGGCTGCCACCACACCCACGGTTTCATGTCCGGGCACCTGAGGATACTTCTGCACGCCCCAGTGTCCTTTCATCTGATGAATATCTGAATGGCAGATGCTCGCGAATTTCGTTTCAATGAGGATGTCATTATCACCAACCGGGCGACGCTCGAATGTCCAGGGGGCCAATTTTCCCGACGCGTCGAATGCAGCGTAGCCATGGGACCGTACATTCTGACCATTCTCGGCGGCAAACAATTTCAGCGGTCCAGCGAACAACAGTCCAGCACCTGTCACAGCTGTACCCGCAACGAAGGTTCGTCGCGTCAGGCATTTATCATCAACCATAGGCTTAACTCCTTTTACAGCGGCTGAGAGTGATTACGGGCCTGCTTGATCGCCCATCCTTTCAGTAAACGGTTTAAATTCGATGGGAGCCAGCACCTACCGCGTGTATGAGATATGTGCGCCGGGTTGCGAAGTAAGGTGAATCGCCTCAACGGCAACCACAGCGTCCGCTCGCATTTTAGCAATGTTCCCTAAGCCGTAGAGCTCTCAGGATGATCGCTGCTATGAATTTAATTTCTTAATCCGCACCAGTTGGGCTCCATTCGTTGAAGTGATATTCGCGCAGTCGGGAGATAGTCTGATGTTAACTAGAGCTGGATAGGCCATAGTGGGTCTTTGGCCGCGTGAGGCGTGAAACAGATTTACCAAATTTCATCGGCTCTGGAGACTGGTGAGTTTTCTGCACCAGGGCATGCCGATAATGCCATCTACCCAACAAATACTACGCAGCTTAAAGTTTTTGCCGTGTTCAAAACAGCATTCAGGAAACGTCTATGGAACTCAAACACGCTGGCTCTCAAGCGTCAATCAAAGGTCCCTCCGAGTGGTTCACTGGTACGGTGCGCATCGACCCGCTGAACAACCCTCCAGAACCGGCACGCACCTCGTGCGCCTCCGTCACTTTTGAGCCTGGCGCGCGCACTGCATGGCACAGCCATCCGCTGGGACAGACGCTGATTGTTACCGCCGGATGCGGATGGACTCAGTGCGAAGGCGGGACGACGGTAGAAATCCGTGCAGGGGACGTCATTTGGTGTCCCCCGGGCCATCGCCATTGGCACGGCGCTTCGCCAACCACGTCCATGACCCATATTGCCATTCAGGAAGCCCTGGACGGCCGCAACGTCACTTGGATGGAGCATGTCAGCGATGAACAGTATCTCGCCACTCCACCGCACCTGTGATCGTCCCGAGAACCTGATGCAGTATCTGAAACTGCCTCTATTTGCAGCAGTACTATGGGCAACTGTGATCGCTCAGGCAGAGGCAGAGGCAGAACGCACTTCAGATACTGCACAGCACATCATCAGTGCCGGGCATCAGCCTTCAGTGCCTGGCCCTGAGCAAAACTTCACAGGTCGTGTACGTATCGACCCCATATGGCCCGCGGACGCTCATATCAATGCGTCGGGCGCACTGGTCACCTTTGAGCCGGGTGCACGCTCGGCATGGCATACGCACCCAACCGGACAACGTCTGGTGGTCACGTCCGGCGTGGGTCTGACTCAGGAATGGGGCAAGCCCGTGCAAATCATCCGTCCTGGCGACGTGGTCTGGTGTCCTCCCGGCGTCAAACATTGGCATGGCGCTGCAGTGCAAACTGCCATGACCCACCTCGCAGTCACTCCGGTACTTGATGGAAAGAACGTCAATTGGATGGAAAAAGTGAGCGACGATCAATATTCAGCGAAGTGACAGTGCCCTGTCACTCAGGCGTTACACCTCGTTCGCTTCGCACCCCCTATCCAGGCTGACACTCAGAAGGATCTTCACACCATGGCCAACTCGCCGAACTCATAAGCGGCCGACACCACAAATACGAACCTGAACCCCAACGGTGTAACTTCCGATAGACCCATTCCGCCACCTTCATAGCGGAGAGACCTTCAAAATCATGCAAGGGATGGCCACTCAGACGCGAAAATGCTTTAATTAGAAATTCTAATAACCCCTTTAAGAATTCTCCATGTAGTAAATACTTATTTCGAACGTAGAATCAAATAACACATCAGCTAAACCATCGCAACACTTAGAAAAATATAAGGCGAGCACCGCCACGATACAACCACTGCTCCAACCAACTTAATTTCCCACTTCGGAAATTATAGCTCGATAAGCAGAATTGCAAAAACCGACCAAATACTTCCTTTAATCTAACACCACGCATTCCGGACACGAGAACAAACCAATATGCAAAAATCAACCTTCAGCTTAGCCTTAATGCTTCTTTGCTCAGTGGCGCATGCAGACAGCTTCAAATTATCAAGCAGTGACATACAGGATGGTAAACAGCTTGGGATCGCTCAAATCCAACATGGCTCTGGATGCTCTGGGCTCGACATTTCTCCAGCACTTCACTGGACTGGTGCCCCCCCTTCAACCCAAAGCTATGCAATCACTGTGTATGATCCTGATGCCCCCACTGGTAGTGGCTGGTGGCACTGGACATTAGTAAATATACCCAAAAACATAAACGCTTTACCTAAAGATGCGGGCAATCGAGATGGGTCTAAACTTCCGTCAGGGGCAGTACAAGGTCGTACAGATTTCGGCAGCCCTGGTTTCGGTGGTGCATGCCCGCCGCATGGAACACACCGCTACTCGTTTAAGGTATGGGCGCTTGACGTGGAAAAAATCCCTATAGATAACAACTCCAGTGGAGCATTGGTAGGAGGTCTATTGAACGCTCACAGTATAGGCACTGCAGAATTGACTCCGATTTCCACTCGCTAACGAAGAAACGACAAACCACTCAAAGTGTCCGCCTTAGCTTAGTAAATGACGCCTTAAATAACTAGAGGTCTTTTGGTGAGAGTCGCATCACTCGGAAGAGGCGCCACCTCCGGCTTGAGTACCACTCGCGATAGCTCGCTCAGTGAGGTCATCTTTCTAATCAGCGGAGCAAACCCCACATTAGCGCTCGGTTTGAATCACCCCATGCTCGAAGGAGCTGAAAATCTGCTTGACAGAGTGCAATTCGAAAATTCGCCTGGTGGCCCCAAAACTAGAATGCCACCTGCAGATGGTATCTACTGCACTTGAAACCGAGCCAGACACAGCGTATTCCTAAACTTTAAAATTGATAAGCACGCCACCGCAAGACTCGCTAGAACTCACGGTCGCTCCAATGGAATTAAGTTTTACTCGAACCTGGTCATCCAGAGAGTCAAAGTTCCAGGAAAGCGAAGGCTTTCTTAAATCTTGCGTCACGACATCAAAAGCCTCAAGAAAAATTGATGCTGCGGGAAGCCAGGCTGTAACACCATGCCCCTTGAGGGCTGAGATATTAATGTTCAAATACTCACATATGGCCACCTTATTCTGAATATCATCGCGATCAGCTTGCCGAGAACGTTCAATCAAAACAAGAAGCTCCGGAGCATACTCAGAATTACGCAAAATCAGGGGCAGCTCTCCACTCCATACATCTGAGGGGCAGTCCTTAATTACCGGGTCAAGTTTAATATAAGGATTGATTTCGGCCGGATAAATTTGGCATACCAACGGGCGACTATCGTACTGCCCGCATCGGTTATCTTCTTTTAGGTAGCGACATCGACCAGGATTGAAAGCAGCAAACGTAGCGATCACTCTAGCAACTGAAGTCCCGGAAGGCACCGGATAGGAACGCCGCGCTATATGGCACATTGGATCATCTTCATCACCTGCACCGCCTTTGAAATAGCCTTCGACAAAAATTACAATTTGGCCACCATCCATTACCCAGCACTTACTTTCCTGCAGCGTTAACGGAATATGATGACCCTGGCAGCATTGGCCGCAGCCATTACATGCAAAACAAATATTACTCACCTTATCAACCCTGTGTAGCTACTGAAAAACTCAAAACACTCAATTAATTCAAAAGCACCCCGAAAACGAGACCTCAGAGTGCTCAACTGACCAGCAATACTGATAGCTAGTTAATTTAGGTTCTCCCTGAAAAAGCTAGACAGCTTTGAGAATGGAATGACATCAGTGCGATCATAAAGGTCTACATGGCCTGCATTGGGAACGATAAACAATTCCTTTGGCTCCCCTGCCAACTTATAGGCGGTCTCACTAAATTCACGAGAATGCGCGGACTCTCCCGCAATGAAAAGTACAGGGCGAGGGGAGATAGTTTCAATATCATTAAATGGATAGAAGTTCATCTGCTTAACCTCAGCAGTAATTGGGCGATTAGTGGTCAGATAGAGAGTTTGGCCGCTGGGTACAAACTCACCCCGTGGGGTTCGATAAAAATCGAAAAACTCTTTTTCGATAGCGCTCGCATTTGGGCGCAACTTTTCCAGCATTCCATCAGAATATTTTTTGGCGCCACCTAGAAACTCGACGTAGCGCTGTTCGGCAGCTTGTGCAATAAACTGACGCCGCTGCTCCAAAGTCTGTGAGTGTTGTAAACCAGTACGATTCACCTCACCCATATCATACATGGAGACAGTAGCAATCGCTTTGATACGCGGATCAATTTTAGCAGCACTAATCACATAACCGCCGCTTCCACAGATACCTAGCGCACCTATATTGGCTCGATCTACGTAAGGGCGTGTACCGAGAAAATCAACGGAAGCCATAAAAACTTCTGTATATATATCAGAAGACACAGCATTCCGAGCACCTTCGCTTTCCCCCCAAAAAGAAAGATCAGGAGCCAAAGTCACAAACCCCTGCTCTGCCATCTTCTGAGCATAGAGATTTGCACTCTGTTCTTTTACTGCGCCGTTCGGATGCCCAACGACGATAGCTGCCAGTCTTGTGCTTTTCGAAACGCTTTTAGGCCGATAAAGATTAGCTACAATTTTCATTCCATATTGATTATTAAAAGCAACCTTCTCGACATCAACATCATTACTCTTATAGAAATTATTCGCACCTCTTGACATGTCCTGCGCCAAGGCAGCCCAGGAGAGGAAAGAGAGAAGAATGGCAAAAAAGTATCGTTTCATATAACCGTCCACAACAGTTTTCGCGAAGGGTGTCACGGCTCGCTCTACATCCTTCCGGAGCAGAGTCCACATGCATTCAGAGACGTAACCGCATAGAGCATAGATTCGGGCTAGACTCAGGATGCATGGAGCCGCGACCAACATTTTCCATGACGCGAACCTCACAGCCTTGGCTAATCCGATGATTTTTTTGCCTAATCCAGCGTCTTTGCAGCAGGTTAAAGGTAACCACTAATTAATTGGAGTAAGCTATAGTGAAGAGGGTGGACCCATGAATTCAAAATTATCCCATATCGAGCACACCGTCGAGCCAGCCGCCAGACACAAAGATTTACTGCGTATCATTGACCTGTGGGCAGACAAAAATACTGGCGATTGCCTCACTCCAATTAATGGGTTGACATTTTTCCGTCGAGACAAACTAGCGGCGCCACATCACTGCATGGTTCAACCCAGCATTGTAGTATTAGCCCAGGGTGCGAAATTGATGCGCGTCGGAGATGCCGCCCTCCCCTACGACCCAACGAAGTTTCTAATTGTATCGCTGGACGTGCCGGCCATCTCCGAGCTCGTATCTGCGAGCCAAGAGCATCCGTGTCTAGGGCTATCACTTACTCTAGACGTACACATGCTTGCTGAACTATTTATTCACACTTCACACCCAACCGCTATCGAGAAGATAGCAAATTATAGCGTAGGCACAGCACCACTATCATCTGTACTTTGGGACCCTATAATTCGCCTCGTAAGCCTACTAGACGAGCCATCATCCATTCCTATTCTTGCACCACTTGCTCTCAGAGAAATACATTATCGATTGCTACTAAGTGAGCAAGCTCCTCTGCTCAGACAAATCGTGTCAACTGATGCATACGGCCAAAGAGTTGCTCGAGCAATCAACTGGCTAAAAGAACATTTCGCTAAGCCTTTTCGCATTGACGATCTAGCCGGAAGGGTTCAAATGAGTCCCTCTACATTTCATCAACACTTTCGCCAGTTGACTTCTATGAGCCCTCTTCAGTACCAGAAGTGGTTGCGTTTAAACGAGGCGAGGAGGTTAATGCTCAGCGAGCGCTTAGATGCGAGCAGTGCAGCATACCAAGTAGGCTACGAAAGCCCATCACAGTTCAGCCGTGAATACGGTCGACTTTTTGGCTCTCCCCCCAAGAAAGACATCGGTGCGCTTCTAAATCCTGAGAAGGCTGCACAGAAAGCCACTCAACCATTGCCTAACAGAATATAAGTAAGACCGTACAAAGCGGGGCTAGTCAATAAAATTTTATTTTCAGGGTGAGACAGCGCATCTGTCATATTCCCTCCCTTTGGACGCCTTCTGGCGTCCTTTTTTTTGGACAACCCGAGCAATACCCCCCTCACAACCACACATGCCAAATACCGTGCACACATAATCCACATATTTAACCACCGCACTTACAGCATAAAAATTAATACCTTCAATAATCTATCACATCGGTAGGAACGATAAATTTTTCGCTTATAAAAAGTACCCCAGCCACTATTGCGAATAGCAAAGCTCGCACTTGCAGACAACAGAAACCATAAAAATCATTATTAGCCTTATGAATTAACGATTACTAATTAGCTCAGCTTATAGGGTCATTCACCTTCCACCCTCTACTCAACTGAAGAATATATGATAAAAATTCTCAATGCATAGAATCTGCCCGCATGAGGACTACAAATTGAAAAGCCACCACAGTTTATCACGCAGTTATCTCGTCCATAGCTACACCCGTTCGAAAGCGTGCTAACTAACTCAAGAGGCAGCGCGCTATTGATGGCCCCAACCCCACTAATCACAGGCACTAAAAAACTAAATCATCAGACAACGCGCAATTGACTTTCGGGAGCGCAAGCAGAATCACGCGCCCCTAATTTACATATGAGACTTGTCAGATAAAACGGAGAATCACATGGTATCCCGACGAGATTTTATAGCAGGAGTTGGAGCTGTGGGTGCTGGGATTGCGCTGAGCAGTTCCATTCTGCCCAGCGCCTCGGCGTCAACTAACGGACCTAGAAACGCCGCTCTAAACTCGAAGAGAGGCGCAATAAAAAAGATACCACTTGGTTCGACCGAGATACAAATCCCAAATATTGCCGCAGGCATGATGCGGATAGCTGATCTTAACGACACTCAGATTCGAGCGCTGTATGACGGAGCAAGAAAAAGCGGCGTAAACTTCTTCGATCACGCTGACCTATACGGTTTCAACACCCCAGGCGGCATCCATTTTTGTGAGCGACGATTCCGTGAGGCACTTAGCCTCAGCAACTCAGAGCGAGAGCAAATTTTCCTTTTGACAAAAACTGGAATCGTCACTGATCCGTGGCACTATGACCAGTCCTATGAGCACATCGTAAGTTCCGCGGAGGCATCATTGAGGTCACTCGGCACTGACTATCTTGATGTACTTCTGCTCCATCGCCCTGATGCACTTGTTGAACCCGAGGAGGTGGCTAAAGCATTCGACCACCTAAAAGCCTCCGGGAAAGTCCGCTCATTTGGAGTATCGAACCACACTCCACGCCAGATTGACTTGCTTAAGACAGCCGTCACTCAACCAATAGTGGTCAACCAAATTCAACTGTCAATTACCCACTCCCCAATCATAGCCCAGGGTCTCTCTTCTAACATGACAGGCTTCGACGACTCCATCACACGCGACGGTGGTGGCATAATCGACTATGCAAGAGCAAATAAGATCACACTGCAGACTTGGTCGCCATTCCAGAAAGGCTTTCAGGACGGGGTTTTTCTCGACTCACCAGATTATCCAGAACTCAATGCGGAGTTGAAGCGACTCGCTGCGAAATACGAAGTTACTCCCACGGCAATTGCTACAGCCTGGATTACACGCCACCCCGCTGGCATGCAAGTTGTGCTTGGCACCACAAAGCCTGAGCGCGTCGCGGAAGCCGCGGCTGGATCAAATCTCCCATTGACCCGCGGGGAATGGTACGGACTTTTCCGAGCCGCAGGGCACAACGTTCCATAACTCAAGCGGCCCGCTGACTCCTTGCCCTTGTGAGAGCCAGCGGTACCTGCGTGCTGCAACCTCGCTAATAACTAGCACTTCTGGAAAAGGTTCGCCCTGAAGTGCGACAGCATGCTTTCCAGCGACACCTTGCAACTGGGCTTATCCTCCATGACTCATCTCATATCGCGGTTAACGCGTAAGACTTTTAATGTGCAGCGCGGAGAGATCCTGCCGGTCATTGTGGCAGGTTTGTTCTTCTTCTTTATTTTAACAGCGCTCATGCTGCTGCGACCTGCGCGAGACGCGTTAGGTATGCAGCGTGGCATCGAGGCCATCCGATGGCTGTTCATAGGCACCGCCGTCGCCACTCTGCTAGTCAACCCAGTCTTTGGATGGATGGTGAGTCGCTTCCAGCGGCTGCGCTTCATTTCAGCCACCTACGCTTTCTTCGCGCTCAGTCTAGTCGGCTTTTGGTGCCTATTGATCTTCGCTCCAGGAGCAGTAGGTGAACGGAGCGGGCAAGTCTTTTACGTTTGGTTTAGTGTATTCAATCTATTCGTAACCATGGTTTTCTGGGCTCTCTTAGCAGACCTCTTCTCCGGTGATCAAGGTAAGCGACTCTTTGCGCTCATTGCTGTTGGGGGCACCCTTGGTGCCATATTCGGACCATGGTTGTCATCTCAGCTTGCTAAGCCCCTTGGTACGCCAGGCCTGCTTTTGGTAGCTGCATGCTTTTTAGCACTCGCCATTCTCACGGCTTGGATACTGGTCTGGCTACGCCTAGATCACCAATCCACTGAGCTCGGCGATACTCCAGCGAATCTCCAAGGTGAAGAAGCTGAGCGCATCGGTGGCGATGCCTGGGCCGGCTTACGCGCAGTCATTTCCTCCCCTTACCTCTTGGGAGTCGCGGCATACGTGCTGCTTATGACGCTGATGGCCACATTGATTTACTTCACACGACTTCAAATAGTCGCTGCGGCGGCGACTGATCTGGACACGCGAACGGCTCTGCTCGGCAGCATCGATATGTGGACGCAAACGGCAGTTCTGCTTCTACAGCTCACCTTAACGGGGCACATCGTTAAGCGCTTCGGACTGGGCGCCGCACTCGCCATTCTTCCCATAGCGACGGCAATTGGATTTATTGGCCTCGCGATCTATGGTTCGTTCGCAGTGCTCATACTACTGGAAGCGACGAACCGCGCCGTTCAGCGGGGGCTGACCCGTCCAGCTAGAGAAGCTCTTTTCACTGTCGTCAGCCGAGAAGAAAAGTACAAGGCTAAGGCGATCGTCGACACGTTTCTCTATCGAACGGGCGATGTAATCGGCGCCCAAGCCGAAGGTGTATTAGGGCGCCTTGGCTTTGCCTTAGGCGGCTTGGCAAGCATCGTCATCCCTACAGCCATCGTCTGGGCGGCATTGGGCCTCTGGTTAGGCCGAGCTCATACGGCCCGTACGGCCACAGCAGCAAGAACCAAGTCATAGCAACGGCTTATTCCCTGTGTCCGAATTTCTACAAGCAGCCTTCCAGCGGTGTGAGCAGTGTGGCGATAACCCTTCAAGACAATCAGAAAACCTGAAGGTCTAACTAGGCACGCTCGGCACAAGCACTATAAGCGTGGATCTTTCACATGGTCCTATGGCACGTTGCCGGTGAAGTTTCCGAAGCTATAGAAGAAACCAAATATTTTTTTTGCAGTGGAACTGGCGCAAAACATGCAAACTAAAGACAGAGGCATTACGCCAGCTCAATTTCTGGCCGGGATCAAGCCAGAGGAAGCATCCACAGTCACGTGGTCACTTATTTATACTGGCTCACTATTTTTCGCCTACTATGTGCTACGCCCAATACGTGACGAACTCGGTGTAGCCAGCGGCGTCAGCAGTTTACCATGGCTATTCACCAGTGCCTTGGTAGCAATGATTATATTAAACCCTATGTACGGGTATCTCGTCCGGCGCTTCACAAGACAACAAGTCATCTCAATCTCATACAGATGCTTTAGCATTTCCTTAGCTGGCATCACCGCCGTACTCGCGGTAAGCAGCGATGCACACAACATTTTGGCTGGGCGCATATTTTTCATCTGGGTTTCAGTATTTAATCTTTTTGTCGTTTCTGTTTTTTGGTCATTCATCCAGGACATCTTCGACTCCGAGCAGGGGAAAAGATTATTCGGAATCCTAGCAGCCGGTTCAACCATAGGGGGGCTTCTTGGCTCGGCCTTAACCGCAAGTCTATTCGAGAATGCAGGTCGAACTTGGCTAATAATTATCGCTATCATCCTGATAGAATTTGCAGTCTTAGCATCTCGCAAAGCCTCTCTAGCAAGCTCTAAACATCTCACTGTAGCGCAGCAGCAAATCGCGTTCACTCCCATTGGGGGAGGAGTATTCTCAGGAATCGGGCGAACATTTAAATCACCGCACCTACTCGGACTTGCCCTTTTCATCCTCCTCTACTCCATAACCTCCGCTTTCTTGTACTTGCAACAAGCTAGTTATGCGGACGCCAGCCTAACAACAAGTACAGAACGCACAATTTTTTTTGCAAATATTGAGTTATGGGTACACGCGACCACCCTATTTTTCCAAATATTCCTGACCGGTCGCTTTATGGCAAAGATGGGAGTACTTGTCACTCTATGCTCACTTCCTATTGTCAGCACACTAGGATTTGCAGCACTAGCCACCAACCCAACTGTATGCGTTTTTATTATAGCGCAAGTTGTACGCAGGGTCACAAATTTCGCACTTACCAGACCAGCGAAGGAGATTCTATTCACTGGAAGAACACGTGAAGACCGATACAAGGCTAAAACCTTCATAGATACGGTAATTTATCGCAGCGGAGACCAAGTTGGTAGCTGGGGATACGCTAGTTTAATGTGCATGGGTTTAGGAACGGGTCAAATTGCTGCAGTTGGTATCCCACTCTCTTTAGCCTGGCTAGCACTGAGCGCTTGGCTGGGAAGCAGACATATAGTCGAAACGCAGGACGCTCCGCAGCCTTAACTAACCGAATATAAACTAAAAAATCAATGAGCACTCACTTTAACCTCGCCTCACGCGCAAGTAAATAGCTGCGTTAATCATAGTTTTTTGGATATAACTCAAGCCTAACGCCCACCTGCAAACATCAAGACGCCAGCAAGGGCAGGTACGCCTCATTTCCAATTGTGTCACCTCTGGTTTCACAATAACCGCCAATTTCCTCAGGAGTTTTAACTCTCAAGTGGCCATCTGCTCTATCGCAAAGATTTCTGAGAACGCATCGGCACCCACAATTTGTGGGTGTCTCGAGTTCGTAAACCCGCTGCGTTTCACGCCGGGAGTGGACAGAACGTCGTCGTAGCAAGCTCTTGTCCACCGTAACTCGCCGCCAGAATGACCCTACTTATTAGCTTGACTTATAAACGCTTTAAGTATTTATCAGGTAGTTAGTACGGCGGGTTTTTGAAAAAATCTCGATAATACCGTGCTACTCCAATGCCTCATATATTTTAGCAAGTCTAGCCAGATGGCCTTTAAGGATCTTTGAAATGTCAGCGGTAGACAGCTCTTGCACGTTTGCAACTGAGCAGCTGGCTACCGCTCGCCTGGATCAGTAGGACTAATCAGATCCTCAGAAGGCTTGCCTAAGAGCAGCGGGTCAAATCTTTAACCAGGCTGCAATGCAGTTGGATCTTTAACGGGCTGGTTGGGAGCTTACTCATGCGTTACCTGCAAGACTCAACCGGCCCTGTGTTGGTGTCTGAGCAATGAAACGAATGACTCCAATTGTATTTCGAGATCAATCTACATGACCGATAGTGACAAGAGCCGAATGTCCATAGCAAGGATATTGCTTGCTATACCGTTAGCGGCAACAGTGTTGACCGCTTGTGACTCCAAACCTGAGACCACAGGCCCAGTCGATCTCCCCATTGTCGAAACCTCCCTCACCTCCGTCAAGCCAGTGAATGTCTGGGAGGACTTCAACGGCAGGGTCGACCCGGTAGAGTTTGTGTCAGTTATCCCTCGAGTCTCCGGCTACATAGAGAGCGTTAATTTCAAGGACGGTCAGCAGGTCAAGCGAGGAGATGTGCTGTTCACCATCGATGCCCGAGATTATCGCGCACGTGCACAACAGGCTACGGCAGCACTCGCCAGAGCTATCGCTCAAGCGGATCAGACACGTAACGAGGCATCCCGAGCGAATATTCTCAATGAGGTGCAGGCCATATCTAGAGAGGTTTGGGAGCAGCGGAGGGCCGCGGCTGCACAGGCTTCGGCAGATGTACAATCTGCCAAGGCCGCTTTGGTACGCGCAAAACTCGATGTTGAATGGACTCAGGTCCGATCACCAATCGACGGACGCGCAGGCCGCGCACGCTTCACTGCCGGAAATCTGGTCAAAGCGGGTGACGCAGAAAGCGTACTAACGACGCTTGTTTCTCAGGACAAGGTGTACGTGTACTTCGACGTCGACGAAACTCTGTATCAACGCTTTGCAGTTCTGAAAAGCGTTTCGCGTGCCGCAGCAGTCCGCGTTGGGTTCAGCGGGGAGGCAGGCTATCCACATGAAGGACGGGTCAGCTTTGTCGACAATCAAATTGCCAGAACGACCGGCACGATTAGCGTGCGAGCGACTTTAGACAACCGTCCAAACACCTTTACACCCGGACAGTTCGTGCGCGTGCAGTTACAAGCTGGGAAAGCACTCAACGCGGTATTAGTCGATGATAAAGCAGTGCTAACTGACCAAGATCGCAAATACGTCTATGTAATCGACACCGAAGGCACTGCACAACGGCGCGACATCCAGCTGGGCGCTATGGTGGAGGGGCTACGCATAGTCTCCCATGGCTTAAATGCCGGCGAGAACGTGGTCATTAGCGGCACACAGCGAATTTTCGGCCCTGGAACAAAGGTCAAAGTTCGCGCCGCTACCCAAATTCAGCAGGCCTCAGCCTCTTCATCGACGCATCACTTCATACCGAACTAGCGCGGATAAAACCCGTCCGTAACGCATAGATGCCTGGTGCCCCTGCAGCGGTTCAGGTCCCTCCAATACGTCTCGATGAAATCGGGCTCGGCGCTCGCTAGCCGCCGCGACTTCGAAAGCCCGCACAGGAACCGAGCAGAGAACAACGTGATTACCAATGAACTTTTCTAGGTTTTTCATCGATAGGCCGATCTTCGCGGCGGTCCTTTCGATCATCATCTTCGCAGCCGGAGTGATTGCCCTTCCATTGCTTCCAATCGGTGAGTACCCCGATGTTGTCCCGCCCTCAGTCCTTGTACAGACGACTTACCCGGGTGCCAACCCCAAGACCATTGCGGAGACTGTCGCCAACCCGCTGGAGGAAGCGATCAACGGGGTGGAGGGCATGATGTACATGAAATCGGTGGCCAGCTCAGAAGGCGCCATGCTTCTGACCGTCACCTTCCGGCCAGGCACCGATCCAGACGATGCAGCGGTGAAAGTGCAGAACCGCGTTGCCCAGGCTCTTCCGCGTCTGCCTGAAGATGTGCGGCGACAAGGCGTGACGACCCAGAAGCGCTCTCCAACCTTCCTCATTACCGTTCAGTTGACATCACCCGACGGCCGCTACAACGCGCAATACTTGCGTAACTATGCGCGCATTCATATGCGCGACGCGCTCACCCGAATCCAAGGTGTTGCCGATGTCGTATTTGAAGGGGCTGGCGAATACGCGATGCGAGCCTGGCTTGATCCCGAGCGTATAGCGGCACGCGGCTTGACCGCAGGTGACATATTGAGAGCAATGCGCGAGCAAAATGTGCAGGTCTCTGCAGGTCAGCTCGGTGCAGCGCCAATGCCCGGTGGCGATTTCGTGACATTACTGAATACTCAGGGACGCTTGCAGACCGAGGAGCAGTTCGGCTCAATCGTGGTTAAGGGCGGGAAGGACGGCGAGCTGGTCAAGCTTTCAGATGTAGCCCGTATTGAGCTAGGTGCCGTTGACTATGCACGGCGTTCGTTAGTAAACGGCCACGAAGCAGTCGGCATGGCCGTGTATCAAGCTCCAGGCGCCAATGCGCTAGAAGTCCGCGATGAAGTTGTGGCGCGCATGTCCTCGATGGCAAAACGACTCCCACCTGGTATCACGTTCGAGGCAGGATACGACACCACGATATTCGTACGTGACTCGGTAAAGGCTGTAACCAGCACACTGTTTGAAGCTATTGCGCTGGTTGTAATCGTGGTGTTGCTGTTCCTTCAGACATGGCGTGCGTCCATCATTCCACTCATTGCCGTGCCGGTCTCAGTCGTTGGAACTTTCGCAGCCCTGTATCTTCTAGGCTTTTCTATCAATACGCTTACGCTGTTCGGCTTGGTCCTTGCAATCGGCATTGTGGTCGATGACGCCATTGTTGTGGTCGAGAACGTCGAGCGCTACATAGAGCGTGGACTAACTCCGCTCGCGGCAGCGCACACTGCGATGCGAGAAGTCTCAGGCCCCATCATTGCCATCGCGATCGTGCTCTGTGCGGTGTTCGTCCCGATGGCATTCCTCAGCGGTGTGACAGGCGAGTTTTACAAGCAATTCGCGGTCACGATCGCGATTTCCACAGTAATTTCGGCCATTAACTCTCTGACTCTTTCACCTGCGCTGGCTGCACGCCTGTTAAGGCATCGCAGTGCACCAAAAGATCTCGCGACAAGAAATATTGAGCTGGCGCTAGGATGGTTCTTCCGGCCTTTCAATCGCTTTTTCGACAAGAGCTCGAAGGGCTACCATGAGAGAATTGCAAAGATCCTCGATCGGCGAGGGATGGCACTCGTTGCCTATATCGTACTTTTAGCCGCCACGGGGCTCATGTTTAAGGTAGTGCCCGGTGGCTTCATGCCAGTCCAGGACAAGCTATTTCTGATCACGACCATCAAGCTGCCAGAAGGTGCTTCAATCGAGAGAACAGATCGCTTGGTGAAGAGCATCACCGCAGAAGCGAACGAAGCGGAAGGTGTCCTTCGCACAATCTCCTTCACAGGGATGAATGTTTTTCAGGGCATCAATACGCCAAACATGGGTGCAGTATATGTTCAATTGAAAGCAAAGACCGATCGGACACTAAGTGCTGAGCAAATCGTCGCTAATCTAAACAAAGAATGGTCTACATACACTGAAGGCCAGGCCTTCACATTTATGCCCTCCCCCATCCAAGGATTGGGTAACGGTAACGGGTATCAGTTATTTATTGAAGACCGCGAAAACCAAGGCTATGCAGCCCTTCAAGATGCCGTCCAGGCAATGCGCTCGGCGATTGCGGCTACTCCAGGATTAAGCCTGCCAGTCACCAGCTATCAAGTGAATGTTCCTCAATTCGACGTCGACGTCGACCGAGAGAAAGCCAAGGCGCAAGGGGTGGCACTGACGGACGTGTACGAAACGCTGCAGACTTATTTGGGCTCTGCCTACGTCAACGACTTCAATCGGTTCGGACGAACCTGGCAGGTTGTGGTCCAAGCTGATGGGCAATTTCGTAAATCCGTGCAAGATGTTGCGAACCTTCGCACGCGTAATGACCGTGGCGAAATGGTTCCTATCGGGACTATGGTAAACATTCGTCAAAGTTTTGGCCCAGATCCGGTCCTACGCTATAATGGTTATCCTGCCGCGGACCTCTTGGGCGAGTCGAACCCAGCGTTTTACTCTTCAGCACAAACGATGGAAGTTTTGACTGAGTTGGCTGGGCGAGTCCTGCCCGCGGGCATGGCATTTGAGTGGGCCGAGATGAGCTATCAACAAGCCACCCAGAGTAATTCGGCGATCATCATATTCCCAGTGGCAGTAATGCTCGTCGTCCTAGTACTGGCTGCGCTCTATGAGAGTTGGACTCTCCCTCTGGCAGTAGTGTTAATCGTGCCTTTGTGTATGCTTTCAGCTTTGGTAGGAGTTTGGATCACAGGCGGGGATAATGGAATTTTTGTACAGGTGGGCCTTGTTGTCCTGATGGGACTAGCTTGCAAAAACGCAATTCTGATAGTTGAGTTCGCGCGCGAGCTGGAGTTGCACGGGGAAAATATCTTAGAAGCTGCGCTGGAGGCTTGTCGATTGCGCCTTCGGCCGATTGTCATGACATCAATCGCATTTATTGCAGGAACTATCCCCTTAGTATTCTCGGCCGGAGCCGGTTCAGAGGTACGCTCGGTCATTGGTATTACTGTCTTCGCGGGAATGCTTGGCACAACGCTTTTTGGACTATTCCTAACACCGGTGTTTTATGTTGCGATGCGAAAACTAAGCGGGCGACCGCTCGTATCGCATGAAGCAGACAATCAAACGTCGAGTTTCCCGGGCAAAAGTCGATAATGGCGCTTGATCGAAGCGCCCTCGCTTCGATCAACATAAACAAAGAGTTCATCGCATGAACATCAAACCCACCTCCTCCCTGCTTTCCGTCTGTTGCGTACTCGTCTCAGTAACCAACTCCCAGTGAGTACCGCTTCTAGGGCGATGCCCCGTCTGTGAGAAATCAATACTGGAGGCCAACCGCTTGAGTTCCTTATTGAGCCGCCACAAACAAAACGCCGACGCTTGGCCGACAGCTTTATTACATCGCCTCGGCATCCCATTTGATCTCACCTCGCCAACCCTTCACATGCGAATGAGCAGCTACCTGCATAGCTAGTCGAAGTCACTGTAGCCGAACCACGATTGGATCAGGTCGCACTCACCCATCAGCGAAGAGCATCTTTCTCATATGAGCCGCTGTTCCATATCCACGCGGGGCTTCATCAATATTGTCACGAGAAAAAAACGGCTATCGATTGGAGTATGTGCTGCCCGTGCTCAAAGATGCGCCGCGCGGCCGCCGACGAAGCAAGCCAGTGTGATCGGATAATTTCCACCACATCGGTAGGTGCAGGCATGACTTACGTATGGTGAGGTGGGCGGACGCAGGCGATGGTGGCTGTTTCTGCCAATTTTCAGGAGTCACGTGCTCAGCGGCAGCAAAAACGAGGCACTCACAGCGTTTTTCGCTACTCGAACCTATATTTTGCCTCGTTTGGGATATGAGGTGGCTGGCGTACGGAATCCCTGAAGCTAAAGGCGAATCTGAGAGTAAGTTCGCCAGACGCTTATCCAGCGAAAGCGGCCAATCCCCTCACGCGACTCCTCCTTTGTCGCCACCACGACGCTGGGGATGTCTCTAGCCACCACATTGCCGCGGTAGCCCTTTGAGCACCTTCGCTTCTGTTGTGAAAAAAGGTCAACAGTACTTCGAAAGGGTCATCTGGGCGAACATCGTAAGCGTACGGGCAAACCGTCTTGCACGACTAAGCTGGACGCCACCTATGCGGCAGCAGCGCAGCAATCTCACTCGCCCGCTGCGTAGGCAGGCGCGTCAGCACATCCTTCAGGTAGGCATACGG